>JBJOJL010000071.1:0-11948 GCA_046046615.1 Pseudomonadota bacterium | reverse complement strand
CGGCCGCTCGTGGAGGCCGGACGCAGGCGCGCCACCCACTTGGCGGGTTCCCAGTAGGTGACGCGGGGGTCGGACAGGCCCCCCGTCGCCAGGATGGCCGGGTAGGGTCGCGCTGCGATGTTGTCATAGGGGCTGTAGGCGGCGATCCGGTCGTAGGCGGCCGGATCGGTCAGGGGATCGCCCCACTCCGGCCACTCCGGCGGCGTCAGGGGCAGGGAGGCGTCGCTCATGGTGTTGAGGGCGTCCACGAAGGGGACGGCGGCGATGATCCCGGCGAAGAGGTCCGGCCTCAGGTTGGCGACGGCGCCCATCAGGAGCCCGCCCGCCGACCCCCCGCAGGCCACGGTGTTGGCCGGCGCGCCGTAGCCCTGGCGGTGGAGGTGCTCGGCGCAGGCGATGAAGTCCGTGAAGGTGTTCATCTTGCGCTCGCGGCGCCCGTCAAGGAACCAGCCCCAGCCCTTCTCTGACCCGCCGCGCACGCAGGCCCGGGCCCAGATCCAGCCCCGGTCCACAAGGCTGAGGGCGCGGATGGAGAAGCTGGCCTCCTGGCTGATGCCGTAGCTGCCGTAGCCGTAGAGGAAGAGGGGCGCCGAGCCGTCCAGCTTCTGGCCCTTCCGCATCAGGACGAAGACCGGAACCTCGGTTCCGTCCGCGGCGCGGGCGTTCAGCCGACGCGTCTCATAGCGAGAGGGATCGTGGCCGGAGGGGATGTCCTGGGTCTTCACCACGGTCCGGGTGCGGGCCGCCATGTCGTAGTCCACCCAGCTGCGGGGGGTGGTCATGGAGTTGTAGACGAAGCGCAGGACGTCGGTGTCGTACTCGAGCCCCGGGTCGAGATCGAGGGCGAAGGCCGGTTCGTCGAAGGCGACGGCGTGCTCCTCGCCCCGGGGACTGCGGATGACGATCCGGTTGAGGGCGTCGGCCTTTTCCAGCCGCACCAGCCAGCGCTTGAAGGCCAGGACGCCCTCGACCAGCACTCCGGGCCGGTGGGGGACCATCTCACGCCAGGCAGTGCGGCCCGGCGTGGCTTCGGGCGCCGTCACCAGCTTGAAATCGACAGCCCCGTCCGCATTGGTGCGGATCACGAACTGGTCGTTCCAGTGCTCGAGGTCGTAGAGCACGCCCTCCCGCCGGGGCTCCAGGGGAACCGGCGCGGTGGTGGGCTGGTCGGCCGGGATCAGCAGGACCTCGCTGGTCTCCTGGTTGCCGCAGGAAATGAAGATGTAGCGATCCGAGGCGCTGCGGCGGACCCCGATGAAGAAGCCCTCGTCGCGCTCGCTGTAGACGAGGACGTCGTCCGCGGCGGTCCCGCGCACGGGACGGCGATAGATCCGCGCCGGCCGGCCGTTGTCGTCGCGCCAGGTCCAGAACAGCCAGGCGCTGTCGGGGGAGAAGGTGAAGTCGCCGGTCGAGCTCTCCACGGGCGAGGGAAGGACCTTCCCGGTCGCCAGGTCGCGGATGCGGATGCGGTAGACTTCCGAGCCCTGCTCATCGACCGCCCAGGCGTAAAGTCGGTGATCGGGCGAATGGCCCGCCGCTCCGACGCTGTAGAAGGCCTTGCCCTTGGCCTCGGCCTCCTCGTCCAGGAGGATCTCCTCCGCCCCCCCCGCCCGGGGGCGGCGGACATGCAGGGGGTGCTGGGCGCCGGCGGCGTAGCGGGTGGCGTAGGCGAAGGGACCGTCGGGCTCGGGCGCGGAGGCGTCATCCTCGCGGATCCGGCCCTTCATCTCCTGGAACAGGGTCTCCTGGAGCGGCTCGGTCGGCGCCAGGACCGCGCGCATGTAGGCGTTCTCGGCCTCAAGGTACTGGCGGATTTCCGGCTTGAGGACCGACGGGTCGCGCAGGACCTTCTGCCAGTCCGGGTCCTTCATCCAGGCGTATTCATCCGTCCGGGTCCGGCCCAGCTGGGTGATCGTGACGGGGTCTCGGCGGGGGACGGGCGGGACCGGGGCGGTCATGGGGCGTGTACTCCGGGGCGCCGCGGTCGAGGGGGCGGCGAAGGCCAGGGCGGCGGCCCCGGCGAGCCAGTCTCTGCGGTTCATGGCGCGCATCCCGCTCTGGAAAGGGCCGGGGCGACGCAGGCGCCGCCCCGGCGGACGGGCCTCAGCCCGCGTAGAGGATCGACATGGTCTCGGCCACGCAGGCGGGCTTGGACTCGCCCTCGATCTCGATCGTGCATTCATTGCGGATCTGCACGCCGCCGGCCTTGGGCTCGACCCCGATCAGCTTCTGGCGCATGCGCACGCGCTTGCCGACCCGGACCATGTTGATGAAGCGGACCTTGTCGGAGCCGTAGTTGATGCCGCGGCTGACGCCCTTCACGGGCAGCATGCCGGCGCCGAGGAAGGGGATGAGCGACAGGGTCAGGTAGCCGTGGGCGATCGGGCCGCCCATCTCGCGGGTGGCGCGCTCGACGTCCACGTGGATCCACTGGTGGTCGCCGGTGGCCTCGGCGAACTGGTTGACCCGCTCCTGGCTGATCTCCACCCAGTCCGAGACGCCCACTTCCTGGCCGACGAGACCGGGCAGGTCCTTGATTTCCACGGGGTTCATGTCGCGCTCCCTCAAATTGTTGCAATCGCGCCGCTAGCGATAGCATCCGCCGCCGACCGCGCAAGCGGGCTTTGCCCGCAGGCCCGGTCCGCCTTAAGGAAGGTCGCCCTGCAGGAGCCCCCAGATGCAACGCGCGCTCAGCGTCAGCCGCATGACCGGCACGACGTCCACCTTCCCCGACTGGTACCAGGCCATCGTCCGCGAGGCTGACCTGGCCGAGGTCTCGCCGACCCGCGGGGCGATGATCATCAAGCCGTGGGGCTACGGCGTCTGGGAACGCATCCAGCAGACCCTCGACCGGCGGATCAAGGAGACCGGCCACGAGAACTGCTACTTCCCCCTCTTCATCCCCCTGTCCTTCTTCGCCAAGGAGGCCGAGCACGTCGACGGTTTCGCCAAGGAGATGGCGGTGGTCACCCACCACCGGCTGAAGCAGGTCGACGGCAAGCTGGCGCCCGACCCGGACGCGCGGCTGGAGGAGCCCTTGATTGTCCGGCCGACCTCCGAGACCATCATCGGCGACGCCTTCTCCCGCTGGATCAAGAGCCACCGGGACCTGCCCGTCCTGATCAACCAGTGGGCCAATGTCGTGCGCTGGGAGATGCGGACGCGCCTGTTCCTGCGCACCTCCGAATTCCTCTGGCAGGAGGGCCACACGGCCCACGCCACCGCCGAGGAGGGCCGGGAAGAGACCCTGAAGATGCTGGAGGTCTACCGCGAGTTCTCGGAGACCGTTCTGGCCATGCCCGTGATCGCAGGTGAGAAACCCGAGAACGAGCGTTTTCCCGGGGCCGACAAGACCTATTCCATCGAAGCCATGATGCAGGACGGCAAGGCCCTGCAGGCGGGAACCTCGCACGACCTGGGCACCCATTTCGCCGAGGCCCAGAACATCCGCTTCCAGAACGCCGCCGGCGAACTGGTGCATTGCCACACCACCAGCTGGGGGGTCTCCACGCGCCTGATCGGCGGGGTGATCATGACTCACGGCGACGATGACGGCCTGCGCCTGCCGCCCGCCATCGCTCCCCGCCAGGTGGTGATCGTGCCCATGCTGCGCGACAAGCCCGAGGACGCCGAGGTCCTGGCGGCGGGCGAGGCCCTCGTGAAGGCCATGGGCCAGGTGATCGCCCTGGGCGAGCCGGTCCGCGCCCTGCTCGACACCAAGGCGCAGAAGTCCGCCGAGAAGCGCTGGAACTGGGTGCGCCGCGGCGCCCCCGTGATCATCGAGCTGGGCCCCCGCGACGTGGCGGGCGGGACCATCAGCTTCATGCGCCGGGACCGCCTGCGCGATGGCGACAGGGTGGCCAGCCAGTCCCTGAGCCGCGAGGACTTCCTCGCCGGCTTGCCGGCCCTGCTCGCGGAGATCCAGCGGGGGCTCTACGACGAGGCCAAGGCCCGGCTTCAGGCCAACATCCGCACGGACATCGCCACCTTCGACGAGATGGCCGCCTTTTTCGGGGCGGCGGCGGCGGATGACGAGGAGGCGACCGCCTTCCGCGGCTGGGTCCGCGCGCCCTGGGCCCGTCCCACCGGCGAGGAGCTTGAGGCCCTCGAGCAGAAGCTGAAGGCCCTGCGCCTGACCCTGCGCAACGCCCCCATGGACCAGCCGGCCACCCTCGGCCCCTGCCTCTTCACCGGGCGGCCAGGCGTGGAGGAAATCCTGATCGGCCGGGCATACTAGGCGCGAGGCGGCCCCTCGGCTGACCCCCTCCGCCGCGCTGCGCGCGCCACCTCCCCCTGGGGGGACCGTTGCAATATTCGGAACACGGCGGAACGGATCGGATTCACAAGCTGAACGTAACGGATTCAGATCGGGAATATCGTTCTCGTTTTACCCCATTTCGCAATAATCCCCTGGGGGGAGGAATTAGAACGACCATTGCTCCCCCAAGGGGGAGCTGTCAGCGAAGCTGACTGAGGGGGTTAACGGCGGTTCGGTTGGCTCCCTCCGCCGCGCTGCGCTCGCCACCTCCCCCTGGGGGGAGGAATTAGGGAGTCCATTGCTCCCCCAAGGGGGATCTCCGGCCGAAGGTCGGCGAGGGGGTAACGGCCTTGCCGCGCCCCCCTCCCGAGATCAGACGATCTTCGAGCCTTCCTTGCCCCAGTAGGCGTCGCGGATCAGGCGCTTGTAGAGCTTGCCCGTCGGGTGCCGGGGGAGCTCCTCCATGAAGTCGATGATCCGCGGGCACTTCACGTGGCTGATGTTCGCGCGGCAGAACTCGGCGATCTCGGCGCGGAAGGCGTCGTTGGCGTCGGCCCAGTCGGCGGGCTGGATGACCGCGGCGACCTGCTCGCCCATCTCCTCGTGCGGCGCCCCGACCACGGCGGCGTCGGTGATCTTGGGGTGGGTGATCAGCAGGTTCTCGAGCTCCTGCGGATAGATGTTCACCCCGCCGGAGATGATCATGAAGCTCTTGCGGTCGGTGAGGTAGAGGAAGCCCTCCTCGTCGACCCAGCCCACATCGCCCAGGGTGGTCCAGCCGTGCCTGTTGGTGTTCTCGGCGACCTTGTCCGGGGCGTTGTGATAGGCGAGCGGTGCGCCGCCGGCGAAATAGACCGTGCCTTCGGTCCGGGGCGGAACCTCCTCGCCGTCCTCGCCGACGATCTTGACCTCTCCCATGACCGAGCGACCAACCGTGCCCTTGTGGGCGAGCCAGTCCTCGGGCCCGACATAGCAGAAGCCGTTGCCCTCGGAGCCGGCGTAGTACTCGTGGACCACCTTGCCCCACCACTCGATCATCTGTTCCTTGACCGGGATGGGGCAGGGGGCGGCGGCGTGGACCGCCGAGCGGATCGACGAGACGTCGTACTTCGCGCGCACCTCGGCCGGCAGCTTGAGCATGCGCACGAAGTGAGTCGGCACCCACTGGCCGACGTCGATCCGGTAACGCTCGATCAGGGCGAGGGCGGTCTCGGGATCAAACTTCTCCATGACCACCACGGTGCCGCCCATCCTCTGGACGGCCATGCACCAGCGCAGGGGCGCTGCGTGATAGAGCGGGGCCGGCGAGATGTAGATGCTGTCGGGCCGGAAGCCGAACAGGCCCTGGGCCATCATGGCCAGGGAGTTCGGCTCGTCGATGGCCGCGCCGGTGAGCGGCGGCTTGATGCCCTTGGGCCGGCCGGTGGTCCCCGACGAATAAAGCATGTCGGCGCCGGCGGTCTGGTCGGCGATGGGTTCGGCGGGCATGGCGGCGCGGGCCGCCTCGAAGCTCTCGTAGGGCGCCCGGGGCTCGCCCACCATGTAGAGCTTCACCCCAGGGATGAGGGCCGGAAGCTCGTCAATCACGGGACCGACGCCGGCCGAGGTGATCAGCACCTTCGCCTCGCAGTCGCCCATGATGTACTCGATCTCGCCGGCGGACAGCTTGGACGAGATGCAGGTGAAATAGAGGCCCGAGCGCTGGGCGGCCCATGCGATCTCGAAATAGCGCGGATGGTTGTCCAGCATCAGGGCGATGACGTCGCCTGTCTTCAGCCCCAGGGACCGGAAGAGCTGGGCGCCCTGGTTCGAGCGGTCGTCCAGTTCGCGGTAGGTGACGGTCTCCCCCGTGGCGCCCATGATGTAGGCGGCGCGGTCCGGCTGGGTCCCGGCGTGGGTTGCGGGGTGCATGGTCATCCTCCTCGGTCGTCGCCCGGTTGCGGGCCGCCGGCGCTCCGGCTTTCGACCGCATATGCAGGTCTTGACGGAAGGTCCGTCAAGGCCGACCGATGCGCCGGAAACGCCACGGAGACAAAACGACCATGTCAAACTTCGAGACGATCCGACTGGAAGTCGAGGACGGCATCGCCACCCTGACCCTGAACCGGCCGGACAAGCTGAACGCGTTCAACACGCAGATGATGCAGGAGATGATCGCCGCCTTCGACCAGACCGACGCCGACGACAGCGTCCGGGTGGTGATCGTGACGGGGGCCGGACGGGCGTTCTGCGCCGGCGCCGATCTGTCCGCCGGCGGCGCCACCTTCGACTATTCGACCCGGGGCGGCCAGGAGAAGGAGGCCCGGACCGTCGAGGGGGTCCAGCGGGATGGCGGCGGTCTCCTGACCCTGCGCATCTATGACAGCCTCAAGCCGGTGATCGCGGCGGTGAACGGCGCCGCCGTCGGGGTGGGCGTGACCATGCAGCTGGCCATGGACATCCGCATGGCCTCAACCGACGCGCGTTACGGCTTTGTCTTTTCCCGGCGGGGGATCAATCCCGAGGCCTGCTCGTCCTGGTTCCTGCCGCGCCTGGTCGGCGTCCAGACCGCCCTGGAGTGGTGCTATTCGGGTCGCGTCTTCCCGGCGCAGGAGGCCCATGATCGGGGCCTCGTCCGCTCGCTGCACGCCCCGGAGGATCTTCTGCCCGCCGCCCGCGCCCTGGCCCGTGAGATCGCGGACAATACGGCGCCGGTCTCCATCGCCCTGACCCGCCAGCTCATCTGGCGGATGGCGGGGGCCAGCCACCCGATGGAAGCCCACATGGCCGACAGCCGGGGCATCCAGGCCCGCGGCGCCATGGCCGACGCCAAGGAAGGCGTCATGTCCTTCCTTGAAAAGCGCCCGCCGCAGTACCCTGACAAGGTGTCCACGGACCTCCCGGACATCTGGGACCAGTGGAGCGCGCCCAAGTTCCGCTGAGTCCGGAGCCCCCCGGTTGTTCAGCCGGGGGGCCTTCCAGTCTGTTCGTTGCTGTGAATTCAGTCACAAAGCGAAGACATGGCCCTAATCCCGACAATTTCGGTCGTTAAGCCTTGCTTTGCTAGAGTCGTGTCGTTATGAGCGCCTCATCCGCGGCGCGCCGCATCTTTTTTCTCAATTTTGAAAGACAGGATCCTGTAATGGACGAAAAAAGTGAAGTCATCGAGATGACGGCGGACATTGTCTCTGCCTACGTCGGCAACAACACCATCTCCGCTGCTGAGCTTCCGTCCCTGATCCAGAGTGTCCACCGGGCGCTTGCCGGCGTCAGCGGCGCGGCTGAACCTGTCGAAGTCGCCCCGCGCGACCCGGCGGTTCCGGTTCGTCGCTCCATTACGCCGGACTTCATCATCTGCCTTGAGGACGGGCGCAAGTTCAAGTCGCTCAAGCGGCACCTGCGCACCAAGTACAACATGAGCCCCGAGGAATATCGGGCCAAGTGGGGCCTGCCGAAGGACTATCCCATGGTTGCGCCCAACTACGCCAAGGCCCGTTCGGACCTGGCCAAGCAGATGGGTCTCGGCCAGGGGGGTCGCCAGGCCCCGCGCCGTCGCGGCAAGGCCTGAACCGGATTCCCGCCTCTTGGCGGACGAGCAGCCCGGCCGCTCCTGCGGCCGGGCTTTTTCGTGACCCCTAAGAGTTGAATACGCCCCGTTAACCAAATTTCGCTTGCCCGCGATTCGCGCATCAGGCGATAAACGATTCGTTATGAATCCAAGGGGTTGTTGGGGACTCTGAAGATGGTGTCGGAACTGGGCGCGTCCACACAGGTGGAGGGCGCGCAAGAAGCGCTTTACGCCTACTGGGCGAGTCTGCGGAGGGGAGGGCGGCTACCTTCCCGGGCCGACATCCGTCCGTCCGAGATCAAGACCTTCCTGCCCATGCTGAGCCTGACCGAGGTCAGCGGCGACAGCCGTTTCCGGATCCGCCTGGCCGGAACCGGCCTGTTCGGGGTCTACGGCGCCGAAATCACGGGACGCACCCTGCCCGAAATCTATGCCGGCGCCGCCGCGGAGTACTGGAGACGGGAACTCGGCGCGATCGTCAGCGACCGCCAGCCGGCGATCGGCGTCCACTCCCTCGGTTGGCGGGGCGCACCCCACCTGTCAGTCCTCTGGATGCGCCTGCCCCTGGCGGCGAACGGCGAGGATGTCGACATGATCCTGGGCTACGACGTGGTCCTGGGCGCCGAACGCTCGGGCGGCTTCCTCTCGGGGATCCGGGCGGCCTGACCGGTGAGGGCGCGGCCGTCAGGCGGCCGTGAGACGGTCCCTGGCGTCCCTGCGGATTCTTTCGGCCATGGCGGCGAGGCCGTTGGTCCTCTGTGAGGACAGGTTGCCGGACAGGCCAAGACGATCCAGGGCCGCCGCCGCGTCGAAGGCGGCGATCTCGGCGGGTTGAAGTCCCGAGACCAGGTGCAGGAGAAGGGCGATCAGGCCCCGGACGATGTGGGCGTCAGAGTCGCCCCGGAAGACGAGGCTCCCATCCTCGGCGGTCTCGGTCACCAGCCAGACCTGGCTGGCGCAGCCGCGAACCCGGTTCGCCTCAGACCGCTCGGCGTCGCTGAGGGGCGCCAGCTCCCGGCCCAGGTCGATGACATGCCGGTAGCGTTCCTCCCAGTCCCCCAGGAGGTCGAAGGTCTCGACAAGGTCCTGCAGGCGGGCCTGAAGGGCGGGGGATTCGGTCACGGGCCTGGTTCCCGGCGATGGTTTCGCGTGCGGAGGCGCTGCCTCTCTCCGGCGCCTGCTCTAGTGCGCGTCTGGCCAAAGTGAAACCCGGTTTCGCCTTCCCGACCGGGAATGACCCCGGACCCACCCGCGGGGCGAGCGGCGCCCTTGGGGTTATCCACCGGGAATTCACAGGTCGGACTCCCGGGCGGGCGGAGCGGCGGCTAGCCTCCCTCCATGGCAGCGAGTCGGCGTCAGGCGACGGAGCACCCGTCCGGGCTTGCGGAAGCGTCCTCCGCGACGGCCCTCCTGTCGGCCCTGCCCGGGCAGATTCTCCAGCTGGGGCCCGCAGGGCGCATCGTCGCAGTCTGGGGGGCGGGCCTGGAGGGGGTTCCCCGGCCCCGTGTCGGGGGTCGCCTCGCCGACCTTCTTCCCCTTGCAGGCCCCGGCGATTTGGAGCGGGCCCTCGAGCAGGCCCATCTCGCCGGAGTCGCCCGTCTCAGGACCTCGATGGCGCCCGGCGGCGCGGAATGGCTTGTCCTTGAACTGGTGCGGACGTCGGCCGGGGGCATTGTCTGCCGGATGATGGATCTTCGCCTCCTGGCGCCTGCTGAGACGGATCTCGAGGCCGCCCTGCGGGAGTCCGAGGCGCGCAGCGCCGGCAAGTCGCGGTTCCTCGCCAGCCTCTCCCACGAACTCCGCACGCCCCTCAACGCGATCATGGGCTTTGCAGACGCCATGCGCGAGGAGGTCCTGGGCCCCATGCCCCCGCGCTACAGGGGATATGCGGACCTGATCCACGAGTCCGGCGAACTCCTGCTCGAGCTCATCAGCGATGTCCTGGACATGTCGCGGGTCGAGGCCGAGCGGTTCGAGCTCCACGCCGAGGTCTTCGACGCCCGGGAGGCGGCCGCCGCCGTGATCCGCCTGATCCGCGGACAGATGGAGCGCGCGGGCGTGACCTTCGTTACGCAGGACATGCGTGAGCGGATCGAGGTGCGGGCGGACCGGCGCGCCCTCAAGCAGATGGCGCTGAACCTGTTGTCCAACGCGGTGAAGGCGACGCCGCCCGGCGGCCGGGTCACCCTGACCCTGAGGGCCGAGGGCGGCGACCTTGTCCTTGGCGTCTCCGACACGGGCCGGGGCATTCTGCCCGAGGACCTGGAGCGCCTGGGACGGCCCTTTGAACAGGCCGGCGCCCCAGAGCAGAAGGCCGCCGGATCTGGCCTTGGGCTCAGCCTCGTCAAGGCCCTGGCGGGACTCCATGGCGGCGACCTGACCCTCAGAAGCCGGCCCTGGGAGGGAACCGAGGCCGAAGTCCGGCTGCCCGTGGTGGTTGCAGACCAGACCCAGCCCGAGCTGGACCTGTCCTGATCGTCGGCAGTCAGCCGGGCCGGGCCGCAAGGAAGGCCCGCGCGGCCGCAAAATCGCCCACCTCGACATAGAGTCGCTGGGGCGGTCCCGACGCGAAGACGAACTCCACCAGCACGGCCTCCCGGGGGTCCAGGTCGGCGAGGGCCGCCGCAGCCTGGGCGGGGAAGCGAAGGGCCCAGCCGGACTTGACGCCCGGCGGCAGAAGGTCAGAGCCGGCGGGTGAGCGGGCTTCGGCGGCGTAGGTCTCGAAGGGCCCCGACCGCGGCATCCGTCGGGCCAGGGGCAGGGTCCGCAGGCTCTCCCCCCGGGAGTCGATGTAGGCGCCGGAGGTCAGGCGGCGATCCCGCATGAGGATCCGGGCGGAGGCGGGCGATGCGCCGCCGGGAAAGCTCACCACCGCCATCAGGCTGTCCGTCCCGGTCCGCCCGACGATACCGAACCGCATCTGGACGGGCCCCTGGCGGACGTCCTGGGTCAGCCGCCACAACAGCCTCTGGGAGCTGACGGAACGGTCAGCCTTCCAGCCGGAGATGTCCCCCGGGAAGTCCTGCCGGACCAGCCAGGCATACCCCTCGAAGCCGCTGCGCACCCTCTGGGCGGCGACGGCGATGTCGCGCGAGTTGCATCCGGCGGACCGGGCGCGGGACCGGGCGCGCTCGCCGGTGGCCTGCAGGTCCCGGTTGGCGACCCCCGACCGCAGGGCTGCGCCCCGGGCCTGCTCGCGGGCGGAGACCAGGGCCGACTGGACCTGGGGCGTGAAGAGTCCGCACAGGCTCCCCGCCTCGGCCATGAGGCTGCGCTCGTAGTAAAGGTCCAGGGCGCTCGCCGCCGTCGCCGTCGGCGGCGCCAGCAGTCCCAGGAGCGCCGCCAGGATCGCGGGATTGATGAGCGCACGGGGATGGGGCATGGAAACCTCCCTTCCGGGACCGGGCGGCGTCGCCGCCGGGATCATCCTAGACCAGCGGCGGGACGCTTGAAATTCTCCACGGACATCTGGGTGGCCGCCCTTATCCGGCGGGTTGAACTCGGAGGCGGCCACGCCGTCGTCGTCCGCAAGGGCGACGCCAGGGCGGGGTCGGTCCTGGTCAAGGTCGTCAACCGGGGGAGCGGGGGCGTCCGGCTTTACGCAGAAGCGACCCGGGCCGACGGAGAGACGGTCTGGATGCGCCCCTCCCGGGCG
Source organism: Pseudomonadota bacterium (assembly GCA_046046615.1). Lineage (GTDB taxonomy): Bacteria > Pseudomonadota > Alphaproteobacteria > Caulobacterales > Caulobacteraceae > Phenylobacterium. The sequence continues at coordinate 488 of JBJOJL010000071.1, read as the reverse complement.
GAAACCGAGGCAGAGCTGGACGCCTATGTCGAACGCGCGCGGCGGATCGATCCCGATGTCTGGGTGGTCGAAATCGAAGACCGGGAGGGCCGGAACTTTCTGACCGAGGATGTCGAGGAGGACTGAGCGGGGCTCTGGATTTCCCCGGGCTTCCGACCTAAGTGATCTCTAGCGGGCGCCGCCCACCTCTCCTCGAAATGCTAAGCAGGACCTGCTGGGAGTCTCTGTCATGCTTTTCCTGATGAACGACTGGGTCATGCAATTCGACCAGAAGGCGATGGTCGAGGACCTGATCAACTTCAACGTGCGCGACATCACCTTTCCCCAGGTCCTCGTCCTGGGCCAGGAACTCTATGCGAACGAGCCCCAGCTCCACCACCTGCAGCCCGCCCAGGCCCGCAAGCTCGCGGCCCTCGTCATGGCCAAGCAACCGGAAGTGAACGCCGTCCTCTTCATCCCGCCCCACCAGGGCTGCAATCCCAAGGACG
>JBJOJL010000070.1:0-12043 GCA_046046615.1 Pseudomonadota bacterium | reverse complement strand
CTTGGCCACCTGCTCGGCGCTGGCGATGTGCATGGCCGTCGGATAGGTGTCGTTCGACGACTGGCTCATGTTGACGTGGTCGTTGGGGTGGACCGGCTTCTTGGAGCCCATGACCCCGCCCATCATCTCGATGGCGCGGTTCGAGATCACCTCGTTGGCGTTCATGTTCGACTGGGTGCCGGACCCGGTCTGCCAGACCACCAGCGGGAAGTGGTCGTCCAGCTTGCCGTCGATCACCTCCTGGGCGGCGGCGACAATGGCCTGGCCGATCTTCGGGTCCAGCCGGCCCAGCTCCATGTTGGCCTCGGCGGCGGCGCGCTTGACGATGCCCAGGGCGCGGACGACGGGCCGGGGCTGCTTTTCCCAGCCGATCTTGAAGTTGCCGAGGCTGCGCTGGGCCTGGGCGCCCCAATAGACGGAGGCGTCGACCTCGATGGGGCCGAAGGTGTCGGTTTCAGTGCGGGTCTTGCTCATGGCGGGCCTCCGGTCGATTGTGCGCCCGGTTTAGCGGAGACGGGCCAGACTGCAAGGCGGCCGCCGCCGGAGGATGGCCATGGACGCGGGCTGGACCCATCACGGCAAGGTGCGCGCCCGCGAGCACGAGGGCGCCATCGAAGTGGTGGTCGACGGCCTGACCACCCAGACCCGCTACTACAAGCCCTTGATCTACGAGTTCTTCCGCAAGGCCTGGCGGGGCGGACGGCCGGCCTGGGGCGAGTTCTCCGTCGAGATCGTCATGGATTATGTGGGCGATCCCCCCTGGATGGACCTGGACAACCTGGCCAAGGCCCTGCTGGACGCCATCAAGGGCTATGTCTTCCACGACGACGCCCAGGTGGCGCGCCTGCTGGTGGAGCGGCGGGCCGGCGAGCGCGAGCGGATCACGATCCGGGTTCGGCGCCTGGGGGATGGGCCAGACCGGGCGGCCTGAAACTGGAGGCCTGAAACTGGAGGCCTGAATTGGGGGGCCTGAAACGCGAGACGGCCGCATCCCGGGGGAAGGGATGCGGCCGCTCGGTCGCCCTAGAGGGCGGGAACTCAGCGGTACTGCTGGAGGCGCGTGGTCCGGAGCCCGGCCATGCCGTGCTTCTCGATGGACTTCTGCCAGGCCTGGAACTCTTCCTGCGTCAGGGAGTACCGCTCGCAGGCCTGCTCGAGGGAGAGGAGCCCGCCGCGGACGGCGGCCACCACCTCGGCCTTGCGGCGGATCACCCAGCGCCCCGTGTCCGGCGGCGGCAGGTCGCGGATGGTCAACTGGGCGCCGGTGGGGCCGATGACATAGGCCTCTCCCCGGCTGTTGGTCCGCAGCTGCGGCTGTTGTTGCTGATACATGGCTTTACGCCCTTCCCACCATCAGGTCTTGGACGCACCTTGGCGGGCATCGCATAACGCCCGGTGAAAAATCGTAGTAAATAAAGAGCTAATCACAGCTTCCCCCATGTATTAAAGCGAAACAGTCAAGATGTCTGACGATGTTAAATCGCGTTAACTTCAAGACTTATCGCTTAATATTGATCAACTCCTCCAGCATCTGATCCGCCGTGGTGATGATCTTCGAAGAGGCCGAATAGGCTCTTTGCGTGGTGATGAGGCCGGTGAACTCTGCGGAGAGGTCCACGGTGGAGGCCTCCAGTGCAGAGGACTCAATCTTCCCGGCGCCGCCGAGTTGCGGCTGCTTCACCGAATACTCGCCGGACTCCGTGGACTGGATGTAGGCGTTGCCGCCCACCGCCTCGAGCCCGTCGGGGTTGGCGAAGGTGGCCAGGCCGATCTGGGCCACCAGGCGGATGAGGTTGTTGTCGAAGATGGCCGACACCTTGCCGTCTTCCGCGACCTCCACGCCGACCACGTTCCCGAGGGGGGCGCCGTTCGGGTTGATCGAGGCCACGGTCGAGGTGGCCGAGAACTGGGTGAACTTGGTGATGTCGAGATCGATGTCCGACGCCTCGATGCCGAGGGCCGCGGCCCACCTCAGGCCCGCGCCTGCGGAGGAGGCGGCGAGGGCGATGTTGGGCGGGTTGCCCACCCCCGCAGTGACGCCGAACAGGGTGGACCCCGCTTCGTCGAAGGAGCCGTCCGAGTTGAAGCGCAGCAGGCCCTGGGCGATCTGGCCCGGCCGGGCGGCGCCGGCCACGTCGGAAGCGGGGACCGAATAGATTTCGGCATGCCAGGAGTTGGCCGCGCTGGAGTCCTTCAGGAAGGCCATGGCCATCCTGCGGGTGCCGCCGCCCGAGTCGATCACGTTCATCTGGAAGGTGAAGTCGGGCTTGGTCCCGGTGGTCGGGTCGTTGGCGTAGTCCGACAGGGAGGCGACCGTCGTCCCATCATAGGTCGCATCGCCCACGGAGCCGGTGACGCCGCGCTTGTCCAGGTTGGCGTTGATGATGACGTTGGACGTCTGCAGGACCTGGGCGCCCAGGTCCTTGATGTTGATGGAGTTCATCTGCGTCAGGTCGGACGGGTCGGTGATGATGTTCCCGGCGTCGTCCGAGGGCCAGCCCTGCAGGTAGTAGCCGGAGTCATTCACCAGGTAGCCGTCGGAATCGACGCTGAAGGAGCCCGAGCGGGTGAAGTAGCGGGAGTCCTGGTTGGTGAGGTTGGCCCCCTTGTCGGTGACGACGAAGAAGCCGTTGCCGGCGATGGCCAGGTCGGTCGCCGAGGAGGCGGACTGGATCAGGCCCTGGTTGGCGATGAAGTTCCGGGTCACCGCCTCCACGCCGCCGGCGGAGTACCGGCCCTTGACCACCTGCGAGGTCACGACGTTCGCGAAGTTGACCTGGGTCCGCTTGTAGGCGGTGGTGTTGGTGTTGGCGATGTTGTCGGAGATCGCCGCCAGGGACGCCGAGTTGGCGATCAGGCCGGAGACGCCGGCGAGAAGGGCGCTGTTGATGCTCATGGTGTCTGTTTCCCGGGGGGTTGGCGCTTGAGGGGGCGGCGGCCTAGGCGGGCTGCCGGACGGAGGTGACGGCGGTCCAGGGCACCCGGGTGCCGCCGATGGAGAGGATGGACTGGCCCGCCGACTGCTCGACGCCGGTCACGACGCCGCGCTGGAAGACCTTGGAGGTGACCGTGGCGCCGGAGGCGTCGATCGGGGTGACCCGGAGGCTGTACTCGCCCCCGTCCTGACGCTTCAGGCCCGTGAGGTCGGTCCCGTTCCAGGTGAAGGACTGGTCGCCAGCCTTGAGGTTGGCCGGCGCCGAGACCGCCACCGTGCGGCCGTTGGAGTCGAGGACCTCGATCTTCACCGAGGCGGCGTCGCGGCCGAGATTGTAGGACCACTTGGCCTGGCCGCCCGTGAGGGTGGCCTTGGCGCTGTCGGCGGTGACCTCGCGGCCGATCACCGACACCGCCTGGGCCATGCCCGTGCCGGTGTTGGAGACCAGCTGCTTGAGCAGGTCATTGGAGTACAGCTGCTGCTGCACCCCGGTCATCTGGACCAGCTGCTGGGTGAACTGGTTCGAATCCAGGGGCGACAGCGGGTCCTGGTTCTGGATCTGGGTGGTGAGCAGCTTGAGGAAGGTGTCGTAGCTGCTGGCCAGCTGGGCCTTGCCGAGGGCGCCGATGTCCTGGGTCGCGCCGGGCGTCGAGGTCGCGGAAGTGACGGCCATGGTTCAGATCCTGATGTCGACGCCGGCGCGGGCGGACGCCCGACGGCCGGCCAGGCTGTCATTGATGTCGGCGAGGGCTTCCCGGCCGGCGTCACGCTCGGCGGTGGGCGGGGGGGCGGGACGGCTGTCCCGGGAGTCGCCCCAGGCGGGATTGCGGCCTTGGGACCGATCCCCGGAAACATCGAAGGTCAGGCCGCCGGAAAGGTTGAAGCCGGCGCTCTCCAGGCTTTTCTGGAGTTCGTCGGCGCGCCGGCCGAGCTCCCCGGCGGCGTAGGCGTCCTCGAAGGTGAAGGCGGCGCGGATGCCGCCGGCGGCGTCGATCTCCAGGCGCACGTCGACGCGGCCGAGGTCGCCAGGATTGAGCTGCAGGTCAAAGCGGGTGACCCCGTCATCCAGCCGTCGGGCCATCTGCGCCGCCAGGGCCGCGACGGTCTCGGCTCCGGCGCGGGGCGGGGGCGGGGCCGCCTCGACCCCGGCGGGGGCGCTGCTGCGCGTCTCCGCCGCAGGCGCCAGGCCGGAGGGGGTGGGCGCAAGGTCTTCGGCCCGGGCGAGGACTGCGGGTTCATCCCCGTTCTCGGCCGCGGGCTTGGGGCCCTCACCGCCCGTGCGGGCCTGGACGGCCTCGATCCGGCCCCCCGCGCCCTGGGGCTGAGACAGCGGCGGCGAGGACAGGGGCTGCAGGGGCGCCGGAGCGCCCTCGGGGCGGGGCGCGGCGGCCTCGGTGCGCCCGGCGACCCCGTCGCGGCGACGGGTCTCTTGGGACCGGGACTCGGGCTCCCGTCCGGGAACAGCAAGCAGGGCGGCCTGGCGGGAGGCCTCGGCGGGCGGCGGGGAAGCCTGCGGGGCCTGGGGGGTCGCGTCCGCCACGGCGGGACGATCCGCCGGACCGGCGCCCTCCGCCGGGTCCTGCAGGCGTCGACCGGTCACGGCCAGCACCCCCGGGGCGAGGGCCAGGGTCGTCGGAGGCGGTGTGGCGGATCCGGCGGCAGGAAGGACGGGCGCCGCGGCCGCCCGGGCCGGCTCCGTCGCCAGGGTTTCCAGGGGCGCGCTGAGGCTGGGAAGAGGTTCGGCCACGGCGCGGAGGAAGGCGTCCGCCTCCGGCGACGGGGCCGGGAGCTGGTCCGGCGCGAGAAGGTCTGCCGGGAGGGCGTCGGCCGGAAGGCCGCTCGTCCGGACATCGGCTTCCTGGCGGCGAGGCGCCAGGTTCGGAGTTGCGGCGGCTCGAGCGTCGGCTTCGTCGCCGGCCTCGCCCGAGCCCCGGGACTGCGACGCCTGGACGGTCACGGCGACGGGGGCCGGGAAGACGCCCGGAAGGGTCCCGTCGGACGACGGCGCCTTCCCGAGAGGGAGGGCTTCGGCTTCGGCTTCGGTCTCGCCGGCGTCCGCGGTTCCAGGCGCAGTCTCGACCCTGAGGGTGGCGGCCAGGCCAAGACCCAGCCGATCCCGCGTGAGACCGGGCACGGGCGGGATGTCCAGGACGAGGGCGGCGGAGGTTTCGAGGGCGCCGCCCGCCGCAGCGGGGCGCGTGGGGGCGGCCGGCATGAGGCCGCCCGGCGCCCGCGTGGATTGGAGGATGCCCGCCAGGCTTTCCAGCATGGCGGCGAAATCGCTTCCGCCCGAAGCGTCGCCGCCCGCAGATGGGGTCGCCGCCGGCGTCAGGCCGGGCGCAAGGGGAGCGAGAATCTGGGCGGCGTCGAGACTCAAGGCGGAACAACCGGGCCGGGTTACCCTCCGGCGAAGGGGCGCCTGCTGCGCCGCACGACTTCGCCTCACACGTCGCAACCTTCGCGCCAACTTTGGACAGAGCGTTCAGGCATTTGAAAAACAACAGGAAAGGCGGAAGTCCGACGTCGCCGCATCTGGGGCGAGGTGCGGTTTTTGCCGGGCGCAATCCGGCCGGGGCGGGCGAGTCCTGCCGCCCTGTCCGGCCTGCCCAGGAGCGCGCCCCGGGCGGTCGCGGCCGACTGGCCCGCCTCTTGCGACCCTGCAGGTGTCTCAAAGCGGCTGCAGAACTCGCCGCGTTGAAATGAAAGGATTTTTTCGGAGGCCTCGCGCAGGCGAAACCTGAAAAGCCCGGCAGAAATCGCCGGGACTGCGCAAGGGTTGCCGGTTGAGGGGGATTATTCCCGTGTCGCTCACCGCCGTGCTGAACAATGCGTCGTCTGGCCTCATCGCCGCCCAGGCGGGACTGCGGACGGCCTCCGACAACATCGCCAACGTCAATACGCCCGGTTACGTCCGGAAGGCGATCGACCAGACCCACCGGATCATCGGCGGGGTCGGCGCCGGGACCGAAATCAGCGGGGTCCGCCGCATTGTCGACCAGTTCCTGGTCTCCGCCGGCCTGAGCGCCACCTCGACGGCCAGCCGATGGGACCTGGTCGCCCGCGGGCTGGACAACGCCCAGAGCCTGTTCGGCGACCCGACCTCCGACACGGGGTATTTCGCCTCGCTCGACCGGGTGTGGACCACCTTCGAGGCCGCGGCGCAGAACCCGACGTCGGGGATCCTCCGCACGCAGTCTGTCTCGGCGGTCCAGGACTTCTTCAACCAGACCAGCCGGATCAACGACCAGCTGCGCCAGATGGTGGAGTCGTCGGACGCCAAGGCCCTCACCACCACCCAGGACATCAATGACCTCCTGGCCCAGATCTCACGCCTGAACACGGACATCAGCCGGGCCTCGGTGGGGTCGGGTGACGCCACGGGCGCCGAGAACGTCCAGGCGGGACTGATCGAGAAGCTCTCGACCCTCCTCGACATCCAGGTGTCCACACGGTCGGCGGGGGGCGTGACCGTCCGCTCGTCGGAAGGCTTCGAGCTGGTCGGGGATGTCCCGGCCAACCTGGTCTACCGGTCTTCCGACTCCACGCCCGGATACCTCGCGGTCCAGTATCCCACCGGCGCCGAGCAGCCGATCACCGTGACCGGCGGCGAGATGCGGGCCCTCATGGACCTGCGCGATAGCGGCCTGCCGGGCCTGATGGAGCAGCTGGGCGAGTTCGCGACCCGGGCGGCCGAGCGCCTCAACGCTGCCCACAACGCCTCCAGCGCCGCCCCTGCGCGGGCCCTGCTGGAAGGGCGGGACACCGGCCTGGACCTGCCCACGGCGGTCGGGGGCTTCACGGGCTCCACGACCCTTGCGGTGACCAGCGCCTCCGGCGTCATCCAGCGCCGGGTCGACATCGATTTCGACGCCGGGACCATGAGCGTCGACGGCGGCGCCGCCACGGCCTTCACCCCCGCCACCTTCCTGGCCAGCCTCAACACCGCCCTGGGCGCCTTCGGGACGGCCTCCTTCTCTGACCGGGCCCTGACCCTCCAGGCGACGGCGCCCAACGGGCTGGCCTTCGACGAAGGGACGTCAAAGAAGGCCGGGCGGGGCTTCTCGCACTTCTTCGGCCTCAATGACCTGGTCCGAAGCTCCGGCCAGACGGTCTACGAGACCGGGCTAAGGGCCACGGACCCGCATGGCTTCACCGCCGGAGATACCCTGACTCTTCGCCTGACCCAGTCGGACGGACGTCCGATCCGGGACGTCACGGTGGCGGTTCCGGCGGCGGCCACGATGCAGGACCTGGTCAACGCCCTGAACGCGAACAGCACGGGGGTGGGCCTCGTCGGCGCCTTCGCCCTCGACGCCGAAGGCCAGCTGGCCTTCTCGCCCAGCACCAACCCGCCGGTGGCCTTGTCCGTGGTCTCCGACCTGACCAGCCGGGGCGCGGGCGGTCCCTCGATCAGCGCCCTGTTCGGCCTGGGAACGATCGAGCGGGGCTCGCGGGCCGACCGGCTCTCGGTCGACACGGCGATCGTCCAGGACCCCAACAAGCTGGCCCTGTCGCGCCTGGACCTCTCGGTCGCCGCTGGCCAGCCCGCCGTCCGGCCGGGGGACGGATCCGGCGCCCGGGCCCTGGCGGCGGCGGGGGAATCCCCCACGGCCTTCGATCCCGTCGGGTCCCTAGGCGCCCTGACAGTCTCCCTCAGCGACTACGCCTCCCAGTTCAGCGCGGCGGTCGGCCGGCAGGCGGAGTCCGCCGAGAGCCGGCGGCTGACCACCCAGGCGGTGTCCGGAGAGGTCGCCGCCCGACGCCAGTCGGTTGAGGGCGTCAACATCGACGAGGAACTCGTCCGCCTCACCACCTACCAGCAGGCGTTCAACGCCTCGGCCCGCATGATCCAGGCGGCCAAGGAACTGTTCGACGTCCTGACGAACATCATCTGAGAGGGCCCTGAATGACCCGGGTATCCACCAGCGGAAACTACAGCGCCGTCCTGGCCAACCTGATGTCCGCCCAGCAGCGGCAGATGGAGGCGAGCGACCAGCTGAGTTCCGGCAAGATCGGCACGGACCTGAAGGCCTATTCGCGGAACGCCCAGGTCCTGACGGCCATGCAGACCCTGAACACCCGCCTTACGGGCTTCACGGAGCAGAACGCCTTCACCTCCAATCGCCTGGAGATGCAGGACCTGGCCCTCAACAAGGCGGCCAGCGCCGCCCAGGCCACCCGGGACGCCCTGTCCAACGCCCTCGCCGCCGACCGGGCCGACGCCCTGATGACCGAGCTCAAGGGACAGTTCGCCAACGCCGTAGGGGCGCTGAATACCCGACACGCCGGCAAGTACCTTTTCGCCGGGGGGCAGGTGGACACCCCGCCTGTCTCCGCCAAACAGTTGTCGGACCTGACGCTGTCTCCCACCGCGGTGGCCGACTCCTTCCACAATGACGACTACATCGACAAGGTGCGGGTGGACGAGACCACCACGCTCGAGATCGGCCAACTGGCGGACGACCTGGGCGTCCCCATGTTCAACGCCTTCCGGGACCTGCAGGCCTTCGAGGAGGGCGCCAACGGCCCCTTCACGGGCAAGCTGACCGCCGCCCAGCGGACCTTCCTCCAGAGCCAGATCGCCGTGTGGGACACCGTCCAGAGCGACCTGACCACCGCCGCGGCCCGTAACGGGACGGTCCAGGGCCAGCTGGAGGCGGTGAAGCGAGGCCTGACCGCCCGTCAGAATACTGTCGTCGGCATGATCGGCGACGTCTCGGACGCTGACATGGCCAAGGCCGCTACGGCCCTGACCCAGGCCCAGCAGGCGGTGCAGGCCTCGTCCCAGGTCTTCCTGTCGCTGAAGAATGTCTCCCTGCTGAACATCCTCCAGTAGGGGGCCGCTCGCAAAAGGCGCCGTGCGGGACTAGATAGTCGCCATGACCGGAGCCGTGTTTTCCGACCGACTTGTCGAGGAGACCCGCCAGGCCGTGGGCCTGCCGGCGGGCGCGCGGGTGCTTGCAGCCATGTCCGGCGGGGTGGACTCCACCGTCACCGCCGCCCTGCTGGCCCGGGCCGGCTACGAGGTCGTGGGCGTGACCCTGCAGCTCTACGACCACGGCGCCGCCATCCAGCGCAAGGGCGCCTGCTGCGCCGGCCAGGACATCCACGACGCCCGCACGGCGGCGGAGGCCCTGGGCATTCCGCACTACGTCCTCGACTACGAGAGCCGCTTCCGCCAGCAGGTGATCGACGATTTCGCCGACGCCTACCTGCGCGGCGAGACGCCGGTGCCCTGCATCCGCTGCAACCAGACGGTGAAGTTCCGGGACCTGGTCGACACCGCCCGGGACCTGGGCGCGGCGGCCATGGCCACCGGCCACTATGTCCGGCGGGGGGAGGGGGCCGGCGGCGCCCAGCTGCGGCGCGCCGTCGATCCGGCCCGGGACCAGTCCTATTTCCTCTTCGCCACCACCCGCGACCAGCTGGACTACCTGCGCTTTCCCCTGGGCGGCCTGCCCAAGGCCGAGGTCCGCGCCCTGGCGTCTGGGCTGGGCCTGGCCGTGGCGGACAAGCCGGACAGCCAGGACATCTGCTTCGTGCCCGAGGGCCGCTATACGACGGTGATCGACCGCCTTAGGCCGCAGGGCGCAGAGCCCGGGGACATCGTCCACCTGGATGGCCGGGTGCTGGGCCGGCATGAGGGCGTGACGCGCTACACCATCGGCCAGAGGCGCGGCCTCAGCGTGGCCGTGGGCGACCCGCTCTACGTCGTGGGCATTGACGCCGAGACCCGGCAGGTCCGCGTCGGCCCCCGCGAGGCCCTCGCCACCCGCGCGGTCGCCCTGAAGGAGACCAACTGGCTGGGAGACGAGGCCGGTCTGGAGGCTGCGGCGTCGCAGGGACGGCTTGTGCTGGCGCGGGTGCGCTCGACGGCCGAGCCGGTCGCGGCCCGACTGGGCCTGGAGGCCGGGGAGGCGCGGGTGATCTTCGAGGCGCCGGAATACGGGGTCTCGCCCGGCCAGGCCTGCGTGCTCTACGCCCTGGAGGACCCTGACCGGATCCTGGGCGGCGGCTTCATTGCATCGGCGCTGAAGTGACAGGCTCCACCGGTCGCGCCACCTCGTTCCGGCGCATGAAGGGCACGGTCCAGGGCGGGTCGTAGTACCAGGTCACAGGGTCGCCCACCGCTCGCCAGGACGATCCCGCCAGGGCGGCGTCCAGGGCCTTTTCGTGCTGTGCGACAGCCTCGGCCCTCCCGAGACCGGAAAATCTCACCACGGCGAAGGTGCGGGCGGGGATCTCGACCAGCCGCACCCGGGGGTCATTGGGCTGGGGCAGGGTCTCCATCGTGTACTTCGACGGCATGATGAACTGGATGGACCAGGACTCCGCGCCCGCGGGTTGCTGGACCACCGGGGAGGTCATGGCGATGGACTCGCTGCGGCCTGCCCGGGCCTGGACCACGGGGGCGGTCATGGCGATGGACTGCGACCCGCCCGCCGCCTCGCGGCCCTGGACGACCGGCGCGGTCATGGCCACCGACGCCTTGGCGGTATTGTCCCCGAAGATGTAGCCCGCCACCCGGCGGAACCCCTCGTTGCGGGCGGTCTCCACCGGTCCCTCGACCACGGCCTCCGCCGCAATCTGGGGCTTGTAGCGGCGGATCTCAGCCTCTCCGACGCGGCCCACGACCTCGTAGGGGGGCTGTTCGGTCCCCGCCCGGATGCCGACCAGCTGGCCCACTCCGGCCAGCAGGGTGATCAGGATCTCGCCAAGGCCCATGGCTGTTCTCCGTCTGCTTGGGGGCAATATGGGGCGCCCTGCGCCCTGAGCCAAACCGGGGCGTTCCCGCGTCCCTCCGGCGGTTGTAAGAAGGCGGCATGACCCAGAGCTCCGATCCCGTCGTCATCGCCGCCTACGCCCGCACGCCCATGGGCGGTTTCCAGGGCGTCCTGTCCGGCGCCAAGGCCACCGACCTGGGCGCCGCCGCCGTTCGCGCCGCCGTCGCCCGCTCCGGCGTCGATCCCTCGAGCGTGGAGCAGATCTACATGGGCTGCGTCCTGCCCGGGGGGCTGGGCCAGGCGCCGGCGCGCCAGGCGGCCCTGGGGGCGGGGCTGTCCCAGGCCTGCCAGGCGACCACGGTGAACAAGATGTGCGGCTCGGGCATGCAGGCGGCCATCCTGGCCCACGACGCCCTGGCGGCCGGCTCGGCGGACATCATCGTCGCCGGCGGCATGGAAAGCATGACCAACGCCCCCTACCTGCTGGCCAAGCACCGGGGCGGCGCGCGGATCGGCCACGATGTGATCTCGGACTCCATGTACCTAGACGGCCTGGAGGACGCCTACGAGCCGGGCCGCCTCATGGGATCCTTCGCCGAGGAGACCGCCCGGGCCCACCAGGTCAGCCGCGAGGCCATGGACGCCTACGCCATCCGCTCGCTTGAGCGCGCCCGGGCCGCCCAGGCCTCGGGGGCCTTCGACCGTGAGATGGTCCCGGTGGAGATCGCCGGCCGGAAGGGCCCGGAGACGGTCAGTGCGGACGAGCAGCCGGGACGCGCCGATCCGGCCCGGATCCCGACCCTGAAGCCGGCCTTCGCCAGGGACGGCGCCATCACCGCCGCCAACGCCAGCTCGATCTCCGACGGCGCCGCCGCCCTGGTCCTGACCCGGGCCTCCGTGGCCGAGCGGCTGGGCCTCAGCCCCGTCGCCCGGATCGTCGCCCACGCCGCCCACGCCCAGGAGCCGGCGGACTTCGCCACCGCCCCCGGGCCGGCCCTTCGCAAGGCCCTGGAGCGGGCGGGCTGGACCGCCGGACAGGTGGACCTGTTCGAGGTCAACGAGGCCTTCGCCGTGGTGGCCATGCTGGCCGCCCGCGAACTCGATATCCCGGATGAGAAGCTGAACGTGAACGGCGGCGCCTGCGCCCTGGGCCACCCCATCGGCGCCTCCGGCGCGCGGATCCTTGCCACCCTGGTCGCGGCCCTCCAGGCGCGGGGCGGACGCCGGGGCCTGGCCAGCCTCTGCATCGGCGGCGGCGAGGCCACGGCCATGGCGGTGGAGCTGCTCTGAACCGCCGTTGACCCCCTCAGCCAGCTACGCTGGCAGCTCCCCCTCGGGGGAGCAATTGGACGCTGTAATTCCTCCCCCCCAGGGGGAGGTGGAC
>JBJOJL010000069.1:0-12116 GCA_046046615.1 Pseudomonadota bacterium | reverse complement strand
CCGATCCTGCCAAAACGCCCCAAAACACCCCGAAAGGGCCAGAAAACCTCGCCCCAATGCGCCTCAAGGCACAGGATGGCGCGTATCGCAGAAGTCCCCCCAGGGGGAGGTGGCCCGCGCAGCGGGTCGGAGGGGGTCAGCTGAGGGGCCGTTGACCCCTTCACCGACCTCCGGTCGAAGCTCCCCCTTGGAGGAGCAAGGGGCGCGGTAATCCCTGTTTTTTCGGCCCCGCCGGGCCCAGGCCGGGGCGCAACTCCAGCCGCCCCGTCGCCTAGGGCTCTATCTCCACAACCCCGGCGTCCGTCGCGACGAGGGCCAGGTCGGCGAGGTCCAGGAAGAGGCCGTGGTCGACGACGCCGGTCACCGACTTGAGCGCCGCCGCGAGGGCCGCCGGGGCCTCGATGCGGCCGCAGGCGATGTCGTAGATCACGTTGCCGCTGTCGGTCAGGACGGGCGCGCCCTCCTTCATCCTCAGCCGGGGCGCCGCGCCGATGTCGCACTCGGACAGGGCGTCGCAGATCCGGTCCAGGGTGGTCCGGTGCCCGAAGGCCACCACCTCCACCGGCAGGGGAAAGGCGCCCAGCCGGGCGACCCGCTTGCCGGCGTCGGCGATGACGACGCAGCGGCGCGACGCCTCCCAGACCAGCTTTTCGCGCAGCAGGGCCGCGCCGCCGCCCTTGATGAGGGACAGGGCCGGGCCGATCTCGTCGGCGCCGTCCACGGTCAGGTCGATGGGGCCGGTCTCGCCGAGCTCGGCCACCCGGATGCCCAGCTCCTGGGCCAGGGTCGCCGTGGACCGGGACGTGGCCACGCCGACGATGTCCAGCTTGCGGGCGGCCAGGGCGCGCACGAACCAGGCGGCGGTGGAGCCGGTGCCCAGGCCCACCACCATGCCGGGCTGGACGAGGGCGGCGGCGGCCTCGCCTGCGGCGCGCTTCTGGTCCTCGGCGCTCATGAGCCGGCCTTCGCCTTGCGGGCCGCCTTCTCGGCGGTCTTGCGGGCCCGGAAGGCGGCGGCCCAGCCGGCCTTGTGGCTCTGCTCGCCTCGCGCCACGGCCAGGGCGTCGTCGGGAACGTCGCGGACGATGACCGAGCCCGAGCCCGTCATGGCGCCCGCCCCGATGGACCGCGGCGCGACGATTGCGGTGTTCGAGCCGATGAAGGCGCCCGGGCCCACATGGGTCTCGTATTTGTCGAAGCCGTCGTAGTTGCAGAAGATCGTGCCCGCGCCGATGTTGGCCCCCGCCCCCACGGTGCCGTCGCCCAGGTAGGCCAGGTGATTGGCCTTGGCGCCCTTGTCCAGGCGGACCTTCTTGACCTCGACGAAGTTGCCGATGTGGACCTCCTCGCCGATGTCCGCGCCGGGGCGCAGGCGGGCGTAGGGGCCGATCAGGGCGCCGGGTCCGACCCGGGCCCCCTCCAGGTGGCTGAAGGCCCGGATCACCGCGCCCGTCTCGATGCTCACGCCGGGCGCGAAGACCACGTAGGGCTCGACCTGGACGCCCGGCTCGATCCGCGTGTCCCAGGAGAAGTGCACGGTGTCCGGGGCCGGCATGACCACCCCCTCGGACAGGAAGTGGGTCCGCCGCCGCTGCTGGAAGACCGCCTCGGCCTGGGCCAGCTGGGCGGGGGTGTCGGCGCCCATGACGGCGGTCTCGGGGGCGTAATGGGCCCGGACCTTCCGCCCCTCCGCCGCGGCGATGGAGACCACGTCGGTCAGGTAGTACTCGCCCTTGGCGTTGGCGTTGGTGACCCGCGACAGCCAGTCGAACAGCCGGGCCCGGTCGGCGCAGAGCATGCCGGCGTAGCAGGTCCGCACCGCCAGCTCCGCCGGCGAGGCGTCTCGGGCCTCGACGATCCGCCGGACCTCGCCTTCGGGGCCGGAGAGGATGCGCCCGTACAGCAGGGGATCGGCCGGCTCGAAGCCCAGCAGGGCCAGGTCCGCCCCCTCGGCCCGCAGGCGGAACAGGGGATCGAGGTCCTCCGGCGCCAGCAGGGGGCAGTCGCCATTGACCACCATCACGTCGCCGTCGAAATCCGACAGGGCGGGCCCGGCGGCCAGGACGGCGTGGCCCGTCCCCAGGGGCGGGTCCTGGACCGCCGCCGCCCCGGCGCCCAGCCGCGCCTCGACCAGCTGGCGCACGGCGGGGCTGTGGGTCCCGACCACCACCACGACCCGTTCGCAGCCGGTCTCCAGGACGGTGTCGATGACCCGGTCCAGCAGGGTGCGCCCCCCGACCTTGTGCAGCATCTTGGGAATGGGGGACTTCATCCGGGTCCCCTGCCCGGCGGCGAGGATGACGGCGGCGCGGGCGGTCATGGCGGAAACCCCGGAATCGCAGGCGAGATTGCAATCATGGCGGCTTTAGCCGAAACCGCCAGCGGAGTCCCCGCCCCAAGGCCCCCTGCATCAGGAGCGTCCATGCCGTCCGCAGCCCAGCCCCTGGCCGGCGCCGTCATCGCCTTTGACCTGGACGGGACCCTGGTGGACTCGGCCCCCGACCTGGTCGGAACCCTGAACCATCTCCTGGGCGAGGAGGGGATCGCCCCCCTGCCCTTCGACCAGGGTCGCAGCCTGATCGGCCACGGCGCCCGGCGGCTGATCCAGCGCGGGTTCGAGGCCCAGGGCCTGGCCGTGGAGGGCGCCGAACTGGAGGCCCTCTTCGAGCGCTTCATCACCCACTACAACGCCCATAGCGCCGACCTGACCCGGCCCTTCCCCGGCGTGCCGGAGAGCCTGGAGGCCCTGCGCGACGCAGGCGCCCGGCTGGCCGTCTGCACCAACAAGCTGACCCGCCTGTCCACGCCCATCCTGGAGGCCCTCGACCTCGCCCGTCACTTCGACGCGGTGATCGGCGCCGACCTGGCCCCCGCGCCCAAGCCCGACCCCCGGCACCTGCAACTGGCTGTGGAGGCGGCCGGGGGCGATCTCCGCCGGGCCGTCATGGTGGGCGACGCCGGCACCGACGCCGGGGCGGCGCGGGCGGCGGGAACGCCCCTGGTCCTCGTCAGCTTCGGCTACACCGAGATCCCGGCCTGGGAGCTCCGTCCCGACCGGCTGATCGACCACTTCGACGACCTGGCGCCCGCCTGCCTGGAGCTTCTGGCGCCCGCCTGAATCCCGGCCTATCCTGTCGCCTCGAGCCCCGCTGCGTTCAGGACGGGGCCCAGGGGGGAATGACCATGCCGGGATCCATCATCGCGCGCCTGTGCGCGCTCGCCGTCCTTGGCTTTCTGGCCGCGGCAGGGTCGGCCCGGGCCGCCGATATCCACCCCGGACAATCCGTCTACGACCGCAGCTGCGCCGCCTGCCACAACACGCCCGAGCCCGGCAGCCGCGCCGCGCCGGTGTCCAGCCTGAAACAGATGGACGCCCGCACCCTGCGCGCCGCCCTGACCACCGGCGTCATGAAGGGGATCGGCGACAGCCTTTCGCCGGACGACCTCCGGGCCGTCGTCGACTACCTGGCCGCCAAGCCCAAGCCGGTCTCCGACGACTGGGTCGACGCCGCCCGCTGCCCCGCCGACCGCCGGACCGTGGACGTGAGCGCGCCCATTCCCTCCGCTGGCTTCGGCATCGGCGCCGACAACCGCCGCCGCCTGACCGCCGCCCAATCCGGCCTGACCACGGCCTCGCTGTCCCGGCTCAAGCCCGCCTGGACCCTGGCCATCCCCAACGCCACGACCATGCGCTCCCAGCCGGTCCTGCTGGGCTCGACCCTTTTCTACGCCGCCGGCCAGGCGGGAACCCTGCTGGCCCTCGACGCCGGGACGGGCTGCATCAAGTGGGCGGCGAAGCCGCCGTCGGGCATCCGCACCAGCCTGGCCCTGGGCCGCCTGGGCAAGGCCGGCCCCCTGGCCGTGGTGGGCGGCGACGAGGGCGGCCACCTGCAGGCCTGGGAGGCGGCGACCGGCAAGCTGATCTGGCGCGCCGATCCCCGCCACGACAAGGGCGGCGTCCTGACCGGCGCCCCGGTCTTCGCCGGCGAAAGGCTCATCGTGCCGATCTCGGCCCTGGACGTGGCCCAGGCCATGCGCCCGACCTTCGCCTGCTGCTCGACCCATGGGGCCGTCAGCGCCGTGGACGCCGCCACCGGCAAGGTGGTCTGGACCTGGCATGCGACGCCGGAGGCCAAGCCCCTGGGCGTGAAGAACAGCGCCGGCGTCGAGATGATGGGCCCCTCCGGCGCGCCGGTCTGGTCCACCCCCGCGGTCGACCTCAAGCGCGGCCTGGTCCTGGCCTCCACGGGCGAGAACACCTCGCCCCCGGCCACCGGGACCTCCGACTCCATCATCGCCATCGACCTGGCCACAGGTAGGCAGAAGTGGGTCTTCCAGGCCCTGGCCAATGACGTCTGGAACATGTCCTGCCCCACGGGCCGGGAGAGCCGGCGCAAGCCGGGACCCAACTGCTTCTTCTTCGAGGGGAACAGCGTCCTGCGGGACCACGACTTCGGCGGCGGCCCCGTGCTCTTCCAGGCCGGGGGCAGGGCCCTGGTCCTGGCGGGCCAGAAATCCGGCGATGTCTGGGCCCTGGACCTGAAGACCGGCCGCAAGGTCTGGAGCGACAAGTTCGGCCCGGGCACGGCCCTTGGCGGGGTCCACTGGGGCATCGCCGCCGATGAGACCCGGGTCTTCGCCCCCATCGCCGATCCCGGCGTCCCCGAGCCGGTCAGCGCCTCGGGGGTCCACGCCCTCGACGCCGCCACGGGCAGGCGCCTGTGGTCCTGGCGGGCCCTTCCCGACTGCAGCGAGGCCCGCAAGGCCCGCGGCCCTGGCTGCGAGCGGGCCGGCATCTCCGCCCCGCCCCTGGTGGTGGACGGCGCCGTCATCGCCGCCGGACTGGACGGCCGCCTCTGGGTGCTCGAGGCCGCCACCGGCAAGGTGCTGGCCAGCCTCGACACCGCCGGGCCCCGGGACAGCCTGAACGGCCTGCCCGCCCGTGGCGGCTCGGTGGACTCCGGCGGCCTCTTCGCCGGCGGCGGCATGGTCTTCGTGGGCTCCGGCTACGCCGCCTTCGGCCAGCCGCCCGGCAACGCCCTGATCGCGTTCCGCCCCGAGCCCTGAACGCGAGGCCGGGGCCCGCTTGCAGCCGGCAGGCGGGCAGGCTATAGCCGCAACCCTTCCGGCGGATGCGTAGCTCAGCGGTAGAGCACCTCGTTCACACCGAGGGGGTCACAGGTTCGATCCCTGTCGCATCCACCAGGATTTCCCGCCTCCGCGATCCATTGACCCACCCCGCGCCCCGGCGGAGGATGCGGCGATACCCACCTCTCAAAACGAGGCTGCGCCACATGCGCCATGAGGTCCAAGTCGAGGTCCTGGAGGAACTGCTCGCTCAGATCCGCGAGGGGCGGAATGCGGACGCGGGCGCGGTGCTGGCCTGTCCGGCGTCCACCTGGACCTGTCCGGAGCGGCTGGCGCTGGAGCGGAGGGAACTTTTCGACACCCAGCCGCAGCTTGTCGGCCTCTCGGGGGACCTGCCCGGGCCCGGAAGCTTCCTGACGACCGAGGACCTGGGCTTTCCGGTCCTGGTGATGCGCGGCGCCGACGGCCAGGTGCGGGCCTTCGTCAACGCCTGCCGCCACCGGGGCGCGATCGTCGAGACCGCGCGGCGGGGGGACAGGGCGCTCTTCTCCTGCCCCTTCCACGCCTGGGCCTACGACACCCAGGGCGCCCTGAAGGCCGTGCCCATGGCCGAGCAGTTCGGGCCGCTCCAGACGGCCCGGCTGGGCCTTGCGCCCCTGCCGGCCGCCGAGCACTGCGGGATGATCTTCGTCCACCCCCAGGCCGGCGGGGTAATCGACGCCGCGGCCCTGCTGGAAGGCCTGGAGGACGACTTCACCGCCTTCGGCTTCGCCGACTACCGCTTCGCCCTGGAGGACCGGCTGGACCTGGAGCTGAACTGGAAGCTGGTCACCGACACCTTCGGCGAGACCTATCACTTCAAGCGCCTGCACAGGGACACCCTGGCCCAGACCTTCGAAGGCGACGTGCTGAGCTACCGCACCTGGCGGCGCAACCACAGGATGGTGCTGGGCAAGCAGGCCATCCGCGAGATGGCGAAGCGGCCGAAGGGCGAGTGGCGAGTCACCGACGGGGGCTTCCCGGTCTATTTCCTCTTCCCAAACGTGGTCATCAACGTCAGCGAGGGCGCGATCGCCGTGGTGAGGTCCCTGCCCCACGCGACCGACCCGGGGCGGTGCACGGTGCAGATCAGTTACTACCGTTCCCACAGGGCCCCCGAGGACATGGAGGCCTTCCGCCGGGGCTTTGGCGACGTGGTGGTGAACGAGGACCTGGCCGCGGCTGCGGGCATGCAACGGAACCTGGCCTCTGGCCGGATCGACCCGGTCCTGTTCGGCCGCAACGAGCCGCCCCTTCACCACTACCACCAGACATTCCGCGCGGCCCTGGGCCTGGGCCCGCTGGAGGCGGTGGGATGAGGGCTCGTCATCGAGTCGTTGCGGGAACGTCTTGGTGAAGACGTCGAACTGACACGGGCGTGACATCGGGGCTGGGCAGTCAGGGGGCCTGCTGGAGGCCACCATGTTCCTTTCCCGTCTGCTCCCGACCCGACGCCCCGACCTGCTGGCGGGCGTCGCTATTCTCGCTCTGTCCGCCGTCGCCTCTCCCGCGCTCGCGGCGGAAGACTCCGACGAGGGCGCGCTCTCGGAGGTGATCGTCACCGCAGAGAAGCGGGAGACCAACCTCCAGAAGACGCCTGTGGCGGCCTCCGTCCTGGGCGCTGAGCAACTCGCTGACCGGCGCATCCAGAGCCTTGCGGACCTTACGACAGGGATCCCGTCCCTGCGTGTCGCGCCCTTCTTCTCTCGGTCCTCGGCGCTGACTGTGGGGATCCGAGGCATAGTTCCGTTCGACGCCAACCAGCCCAGCCGGGACGCAGGCGTTGGGGTCTATATCGACGGCGTCTACCTGGGGCGCTCCCAGGGACTGGGCGCGACGCTCTACGACATCGAGCGGATCGAGGTCCTGAAGGGGCCCCAGGGGGCCCTGTTCGGACGGAACTCCACCGGCGGCGCGGTCAGCATCGTCAGCCGCAAGCCGTCGGGCGAACTGGGTCTTCGACAGAGCTTCGGCGTCCGCAACTTTGGCGGCTACAGCGCCGAAACCCACCTCGACCTGCCTGAGTGGAACAACCTGGCCGTGAAGATCGACGGGGTCGTCAGCAAGCGTGACGGCACCACGGACAACCCGATGGAAGGCCAGTCGGATTTCAACCTGATTGACCGGTCCGGCATCCACGTGGGCGTCCTCTGGTCGCCGACCGATAACTTCGAGGCCCGGCTGGACTTTGACGAGGCCTATGACGGGACGACGCCCTACTACGTCCAGCTCCTGTCCAAGACGCCCACCGCTCCGGCGCTCGCCCCTTTGGTGAAGGTTCAGCCCGACCGCGCCGATGTTGCGGACATCGGCGTTCCCCAGGAGGACAGCGTAGGCCGGACCCAGGGCTGGGCCTTGCACCTCTCCTGGTCCCCGGTTGAGGATCTGGAGATCCGTACGATCTCGGCCTACCGGCGTCTCAAGCAGAGCCAGTATGACAACGGGATCGGCGCACATGCCGGCGTCTTCGTCCCGAACGGCCAGTTCGCCCGCTACAGTCTTGCCTCGCTCAGGCAGGACCAGATCAGCCACGAGATCCAGGCCCTCGGGTCCCTGGGAGATCTGACCTATGTCGTCGGCGCCTATTACTACCACGAGGAGGGCGACGACGACGCCTGGACGCCCAACACCCTGCAGTGGAACGCCACCGGCACAGCGGCGACGCGCCTGCCAAGCTTGATCGCAGGAGCCCGCTGGCCCTTCCCGGACCGGGCCAGCACCGCACGGGCCACCAGTACGGCCATCTTCGGCCAGGTGACCTGGATTCCGTCTGCGCTCGACGGCCGGCTGCGCCTGACGGCTGGCGGGCGGTTCACCCATGACAAGAAGGATGGCGAACTGAACCGGGTGAACGGGGCGGTGACGGCCTTCACTTTCGAATTTGAGGATGACCGCTTCGACCCCTCGGTCTCGGCCCTCTTCGACCTGACGGAGACGACCAGCGTCTATGCGAAATGGGGCACGGCCTATCGGGCGGGCGGAGCCAACTCCCGGTCGGTGAGCTACCGTTCCTTCGGGCCCGAGGAAGTCGCCACCACCGAGGCTGGCGTCAAGAGTGAGTTCTGGGACCGGCGGGCCCGCCTCAACGTCGCGGCCTTCACAACCCGGTACACAGACATCCAGATCGACTTCTCGGCGGTGAACCTGAACAACAGCAACCGCGGGACGATCGAGACAGTGAACGCCCCCGGCGAGGGGCGGATCGAAGGCCTGGAGGTCGACCTCGCCGTCGCGCCCCTTACCGGGCTGACCGTCTCGGCGAACTACGCCTTCACGACCAGTCACCTGCCCCAGGCCGCGAACCCTTTTGCGGCTGGCCGGCTCCAGGCCGTGTACATCGTCTACACGCCGAAGAACGCCTTCAGCGCCTCGATCGACTACACCCGCCCCCTCGGCGACATGACCCTGCGGGCGCATCTCGACGCAAATCTGGCCGATGGCTATCGGGGCTCGTCCGGAGAGAACACCTTCTCCGACCGGTCGCAGGTGTGGAATGGCCGCGTGGCGCTCAGCGACATCCGGGTCACCGACAAGGTCAGCGTCGAGGCCAGCCTTTGGGCTCGAAACCTGCTCGACGACGAGTATGTGTTCTACCGCAGCGCCGCCGCCGCCGCGGCTCAGGGTGCGTTCGGCATGTTCAATGAACCCCGGACCTACGGCCTCGACCTGACCTTCCGCTACTGACTTCATGGAGTTCGGAACAATGCTGAGGGCCCTCCTTCTCGTCGCCCTTGCGACTCTCTCCGTTGCAGTCGGTCCGACCCAGGCGCGCGTCGCAGGGGAGAAGGCCGAGCGGACATCCCCGCAAACCGTGGTGGTCAGCTGGTCAGCCGCCAGACCAGTGGACGTATATGTTTCGGACCGGGCCGATACGCCGCGGGATCGAATGACGCTGGTCTCGGATGACGATGCAGATGGACGCCATGAGATCGGGGCGGACCTGATCACCCGCCCCTACATCCTGCTGGTGGACACAGCGGATGGCGTGGGCGTGCGGGTCGCAGAGCGTGTCCTGCCCCTGGCTCAGGGCTCCAATTTCCGGGATATCGGCGGCTATCGCACCAAGGATGGCCGAAGCGTCCGCTGGGGCCAGATCTTCCGGTCTGGCGCCACCCCGGACCTCTCGGAATCCGACCTCCAGCAGATCCGGGCCCTGGGCCTCACTGAAATGGTTGACCTGCGCTCGAGCGAGGAGCGGGTTCTTGCGCCGACGCGGATTGAAGGCGTGCCCTACGTCTCCGTCGGCTACTCGATGGGCGCCATGTCGCTGGACCGGAAGAGCGGCGTCCCGGACATGGAGACCGTCTACCGGGGCTTTCCTGAACTGCTTGCGCCCCAGATGCGCATTCTCTTCGCCAGCCTGCTCCGGAACGAGGGGCCGGTGGTCTACAACTGCTCGGCCGGACAGGACCGCACGGGGTTCGCCACAGCCATCATCCTCCGGGCCCTTGGCGTGCCACTCGAAACGGTGATGGAGGACTATCACCTCTCCACCACCTACCGGCGCCCGCAGTATGAGATGCCGAAACTGACGCCTGAGCTCGTGGCGGCCAATCCTGGCGCCGCGATCTTCGCCCAGTACCAGAAGGACCCGAAATACCTGACGCCGCAGCCGCTGAGGGACAGTGTCGGGGCCAGCTATCTCTCCTTCGCCCTGGATGAGGTGGAACAGAAGTGGGGGTCTGTCGCCGCCTACCTCCAGGCCGAGGCGGGCGTTGGCCCGAAGGAACTGGCCCGCCTGAAGGACCTCTACCTGGAGTAATCGCCCCTAGCGCCGCCGCATCCCCTGCGACATCCGCCCGAACGCCAGCAGCATGGCCCTCTGGAGGGGCGCGGGGGCCTCGGAGGCCTCGAGGGCGCGGCGCATGCAGGCGAGCCACTGGCTGGTCTCCAGCGGGCCGATGTCGAAGGCGTGGTGGGCCGACATCAGGCAGGGCCGGCCGGGATGGCGCTGGTGGAAGACCTGGGGGCCGCCCAGCCAGCCGCTGAGCCAGTCGGCGAGGCGGTCGCGGGAGACGGAAAGGTCCTGACCGTGCAGGCCGCGCACGCCCTCCGCGTCGGGGTCGGAGTCCATCCGGTCGTAGAAGGCGTCGACGAGGCGGCGCACGCCGGCCTCGCCGCCCATCATCTCGAAGGGCGTGACGAGGGGCGCTTCAGTCGCTTCGCCGGCGGTCGGATCGGTCATGGCGCGAGAGTGGCTCCCGGAGCCCGACGTGCGCCTTGATCCGGATCAACGCCCCTACCCTGCGAGGCCCGTCGCTGGTAGGTTCTGCGCCTCAGTTTCCGGAGCCCGTCCATGACCCGTCCCACTGTTCGCCTGGCCCTGACCGCTGCCAGCCTCCTCGCCCTGGCCGCCTGCCAGACGGGGCCGAACGGCATCACCTCGCCCAAGGCGGCGGTGCGCGGTTTCTACGGCGACTATGCGGGCGATTTCCGCAAGGCGGACCTTGCGCGGCTGAGCCCCGGCCTCTCGGCCGAGGTCGAGAAGGCGAAGGCCAACGAGGTGGAATCGGCGGCGCGCACCAAGGCCGGCCCCAGCCCGACGGACAAGCCGAACATCCTGGAGGGCGAAATCTTCGCCGGCCTCTACGAGGGCTACACCCACTATCGCATGGGACCGGCCCGGGTGATTGGCGACCGGGCCTCGGTGGCGGTGACCTTCACCAACAAGGGCTACAAGACCCGCTGGACCGACGACGTGAAGCTGGTCAACGACAACGGCTGGAAGATCGACAACGTCCTCTTCACGGGCGGCTGGACGGGCCAGACCAGCACGCGCGATACGCTGCGCCAGTTCAACGCCCTTCCCGTCGCCCCCTGAGGCGCAGCGGTCCCGTCGGGCCTTGCCCGTCAGGTGGCGAGGATGAAGTCGCCGGCGGTCAGGATGGGCTTGGCCGGTCCGAAGGTCGCCAGGGCGATGGCTGCAGCGCCGCCCAGGCCGTCGGGATCGTAATAGAGGGTTCCCGTCGTGGTGTCGTAGACGAGGCGATCGTCCGCGTCGTGCGCCGCCGTGACTCCTGCGCCTGACCAGAAGAGGCCGAGGCCCAGGGGCCCTGCCGCGGCGCCCGCCAGGCCGGCGAAGGCCGCCCGGCTGAGATGGATCTTGTCCACCCCGGCGGCGAAGTCGGTGATGAGGTCGACGCCGGCGTCCGGCAGGCCGTCGAACCGGAAGACGTCGTAGCTGGATCCGCCGGTCAGTCGGTCCGCGCCAGCCCCGCCCGCAAGGGTGTCGTCGCCTGTCCCCCCAAGGATCGTGTCCGCCCCGGCGCCGCCGGTGATGAGGTTGGCGCCCCCGCCGCCGGTGAGCAGGTTGGCGCCGGCGTTTCCGGCCAGGTTCACCAGGCCGGTGGACAGGAGGGTCCCGTTCTCGATCTCCGCCCCGAGGGTGAAGGTGGCGCCGGTGGTGGACAGCAGGAACTGGACGGTGTCCACGCCCGCGCCCGCCGCCTCGACCACCTGGTCCAGGGCGTCGTCGAGGACGTAGACGTCGTTGCCGACGCCCCCCGACAGGGTGTCGGCGCCGCCGCCGCCCGTCAGGGTGTCGCCGCCGTCGCCGCCGTCGATCCGGTTGGCCAGGGCGTTGCCGATCAGCACGTTGGCGAGGGTGTTGCCTGTCAGGTCGTAGGCGACGGTGTTCACGAGGAGGGCGTTCTCGACATTGGCGGAGAGGACATAGGTTCCCCCGGCGCTCGCCACGGCCACGCGCACCTGGTCAATGCCGGCGCCGGCGGACTCCACTACGGAATCCGAAAGGCTGTCGATCACATAGACATCATCGCCGGCGCCCCCGACCAGGGTGTCGGCCCCGGCGGCGCCGGATAGGGTGTTCGCCCCCGCATTGCCGGTCAGCACATTGGCGAGGCCGTTGCCGGTCAGGCTGAAGGCCATGTTGCCCAGGAGCAGGGCGTTCTCCACCTGGTCCGAAAGGGTCCAGCTTCCGCCCGTGATGTTGATGCCGACCTGGGCCAGGTCCACGCCGCCCCCGGCCGC
>JBJOJL010000068.1:0-12579 GCA_046046615.1 Pseudomonadota bacterium | reverse complement strand
GCTTCCCCGAAATCGTGGTCGTGTCCGAGCCCAAGCGGGTCTTCTCGACCTTCGTGAAGGGCTACGAGTCGATGCAGGTGATGATCCCCCGCCGGCTCTAGGATCAGGCTGCGGGTTAACGGCGATTCCGTTGACCCCCTCCGGCCCGCTTCGCGGTCCACCTCCCCCTGGGGGGAGGAATTACAGCTTCAATTGCTCCCCCAAGGGGGAGCTCCGACCGAAGGTCGGTGAGGGGGTCAACGGCGGCTCAGTGGACCCCCTCCGGCCCGCTGCGCGGTCCACCTCCCCCTGGGGGGAGGAATTACGGAGCCCAATTGTTCCCCCAAGGGGGAGCTCCAGGCGAAGCCGTGTGACGGGGTCAACGGCGGTTCGACCGAACCTCGTGTTTCAGCCCAGCTTGCGCCGGAAGAGGCTGTTCAGGCGCTCCCAGTGCCGCTCGGCGGCGCTCTTGTCGTAGACCGGGCGCTGGGGGAAGGCGAAGCCGTGCTTCGTGCCGGGATAGGTCTCGACCTCGGCGTCGACCCGATCAGCCCTGAGGGCCTGGGCGAGGGCCGCGACCGTCTCGGGCGGCGCCCAGACGTCCTCCTCCGCGCAGGCGAAGTAGAGTTCCCCCCGCGCCAGGCGCGCGGTGCGGTGCGGGCTGTCATCGAACTCGGTGACGAGATGGGTCCCGTAGACCGAGGCCGCCGCCAGGACGCGCTCCGGATGGCGGGCCGCCAGGCTGACCGCGTAGCGGCCGCTCATGCAGTAGCCCACCGATCCCACCCGGCTGTCATCGGCGGCGGGGTCAGCGGCCGCGTAGGCCAGCAGGCCCTCGGCGTCGGACATCACAAGGTCGATGTTCAGGCTGTTCATCAGCTGGAACATCTGCTTGCGGGCCGGATGGTCGGGGTCCGCCGGGATGGGGCCGATCTCCATCACCCCGGCCCGGTAGTAGAGGTTGGGCAAGAGCACATAGTAGCCGCCGCTCGCCAGCCGCCGGGCCATGTCGCGCAGCTCCTCGCGGATCGCCGGGGCGTCCATGAAAAACAGGATCACCGGATGGGGACCGCCCCGGTCTGGGTGGGCCACGAAGGTGGTGGTCATCCCGTCCCGGGTGGAGATGTCGACCTGCTTCTCGATCATTGGGGGGCTCCGGGGCTGGGCTCTCAAGGGACCAGGAGACAGGACCGCGCCAGCGATACCCGGGTCAGTTCCCGCCGGCGGGCGAAGATCTTCATGGCCTCGGTGGTGGGGTCGCGACTGGCCTGCCATTCGCCGAGGTCGCGGTAGCGGGTCATGAGCAGCAGGCGCCGGGCGCCCTGGCTGCGGTCGATGTCGGACTCCTCGGCCAGGAAGAGGCCGAAGATGCGGGCGTCAAAGCGGGTCTCGAAGTCCGGCCAGGCCTCCGCCGAAAGGGCGACGAACTCGTCCACCGCCGTAGCGTCGATGTTGAACCAGTTGTGGACATAGACACCGCCGGCCAGGGGGCTGGCCCCGGTCGCCGGGCGGGCGGTCGCAGAAAGGCGGGTCCTCAGGGCCGAGACGGCGCCCTCGGCCCGGGTCGCCCCCAGGGCCGCATCCCCCTCGAGCGCCGGAAAGAGGGCCAGGACAGTATTGGAAGGATAGCCCAGGAGAGGCGAGAAGACGGCGACAGGCGCCACGGGCGCCGCCTTCAGCGCGCGCACCGCCTGCTGGACGGCCTCCCGCTCACGTCCGGTCGTGAGCTCCAGATAGTCGTACATGAAGTTCCCCCCGGCGCGGCCCCGCCCCGGGCGGGACTCCGCGTGGGGGAAACTGTCGGGATGCGCCGGAGGACTCAAGCAAAAACCTGAAAAGCCTCAGAAATTCGCCCTCTGGGAGAGTCCGCCGTCGACCACCATGTTGATGCCGGTGGTGAAGGCCGAGCGCGGGCTGCACAGGAAGACCGTGGCGGCGGCGATCTCCTCGGGAGAAGCCATGCGCCCGGTCGGGTTGCGCTTGAGCATCTGCTCGAAGAAGGCCGGCATGGCCGCCTTGACGTTCCCCCAGACGCCGCCCTCGAAGAAGACGGTGCCCGGCGATACCACGTTGCAGCGCAGGCCCTTGGGCGCGCCCTCCCGGGCGACCCCCTTGGCGAAATGGATCTGGGCCGCCTTCATCGCCCCGTAGGCGGAGGGAGCCGCCGCCTCGGCGGCCGAGATGGAGGAAATCAGCACGACGGCGGCGTCGCCGGTCTTGCCCGCGGCGGCCTCAAGGTGGGGCCGTGCGGCGTCGAGGGCGTTAACGGCGCCCAGGATGTCGATCTCGAACATGGCCTTCCAGTCCTCGGGCCGGGCGCCCTGGACAAGCGCGCTGGCGTTGGAGACCAGGATGTCCAGTCCCCCGAGCGCCTCGGCCGAGGCCCGGACAAAGCCCTGCAGGGCGGCGCCGTCGGCGATGTCCACCACCTGGCCAAAGGCCTTGACGCCCTTCGCCTCCAGGGCGCTCACCGTGGCGGCGACCTCGTCCGCCTTGCGCGCGCAGACAGAGACGTTGACCCCCTCGTCGGCCAGGAGGTCGGCGATCGCCCGGCCGATGCCGCGGGTGGCGCCCGTCACGATGGCGTTCTTGCCCTTCAGTCCCAGATCCATGTCGCTCTCCCTCTGGGGCGCGCATTCCTTGTGGCGCGGCCCGGTCCAGGCGCTATGTAAACCCGCCGCCCGGGAAAGCCGAGATGCTCGACCAGTTTGATCCCCGCCTTGATGCAGAATTTCCGCCGGTGGACCGAAAGGTGCTGCGCGCCCGGCTGGCGCCCCTCCTGCCCCCCGGCGGCTATCTCGACGGAACCGAGGCCCTGAGGGCCTATGAGAGCGACGGCCTGCCGGCCTACAGGTCGCTTCCGGCCGCCGTGGTCCTGCCCGAGACCGTCGATCAGGTGAAGGCCGTCCTGAGGGCCTGCGCGGACCTTGGGGTTCCGGTCGTGACCCGCGGCGCCGGTACGGGCCTGTCTGGCGGCGCCCTGCCCTTTCCCGGCGGCGTCCTGCTGGTCATGTCCAAGTTCTCGAGGATCCTGGAGATCGACCCCGTCGCCCTCACCGCCCGGGTCCAGCCGGGGGTGCGCAACCTGGCCGTCTCGGAGGCGGCCGCGCCCCATGGCCTGTTCTACGCCCCCGACCCGTCGTCCCAGCTGGCCTGCTCGATCGGCGGCAATGTGGCGGAAAACGCGGGCGGCGTGCACTGCCTCAAGTACGGCCTGACCGTGCACAACATCCTGTCGGTCGAGGTCGTCACCCTGGACGGAGAAGTCCTGACTCTCGGTGGACCGGCGGCGGATGCGGCGGGCCTGGACCTCATGGCCCTGTTCACGGGCTCGGAGGGCCTGCTGGGGGTGGTGACCGAGGTGCTCCTGCGCCTCCAGCCCCTGCCCGAGACCACCCGCCTCATCCTCGCCGCCTTCGATGACGTTGGCCGGGCGGCGGAGGCCGTGGCCGCGATCATGGCCGCGGGGGTGACGCCGGCGGGGCTAGAGATGATGGACGGCCCGGCCCTGCGGGCGGCCGAGGACTTCGCCCGGGCAGGCTACCCCAAGGACGCCGCCGCCATCCTCCTGTGCGAGATCGATGGGCAGGCCGAGGACGTGGCCGAGGAGATCGAGCGGGTCTCCGCCCTCCTGCGGGAGTCCGGGGCCACCGAGGTCCGCATCGCCCGGGACGAGGACGAGCGCCGGCGGTTCTGGGCGGGCCGCAAGGGCGCCTTCCCAGCCATGGGGCGGCTCGCGCCCGACTATTACTGCATCGATGGGACCATCCCCCGGAAGTCCCTGCCCTTTGTCCTGGCGGAGATGGGGAGGCTGGCGGAGGTGCACGGCCTGGGCGTCGCCAATGTCTTCCACGCCGGCGACGGCAACCTGCACCCCCTGATCCTCTACGACGCCAACCTCGATGGCGACCTGGCCAAGGCCGAGGCCCTGGGCGGCGCCATCCTGGAGCTCTGCGTCTCGGTCGGCGGCTCGATCACCGGCGAACACGGGGTCGGACGCGAGAAGATCAACCAGATGTGCGTCCAGTTCAGCGAGGCCGAGGTGAACGCCTTCCACGCCCTGAAGGCCGCCTTCGACCCGCAGGGCCTGCTCAATCCCGGCAAGGCCATCCCGACCCTCGCCCGCTGCGCCGAGTACGGCGGCATGCACGTCCACAACGGAGCCCTGCCCTTTGCCCACCTCGAGCGGTTCTGACGCCGACAGGACGGCGAGCCCGGCTCTCAACGCAGAAGGTACAGGGACCGCAATCGGGCGTCTGACGATGTTCTTGGGTTGCGCGGCCCGAGAGGGGCGGGAGGATGAGGCCCCTCCTGGGCGTGGACGCCTGTCGCCACGAAGGCGCTTCACCCAGCCGCCAAGGCCTCATTCGCCCCTGTGTCCTGCAGCGTCTTGAGATAGCTTTGGATCAGTCGGTCCAGTTCTCCCAGCCAACGGGCCCGGTCCTCCTCGTCAAGGTCGTAAGCGGCCTGAATCGAGGAATGCCCAACCACCGTCAGCAGGCGGCAGACAATACCTAGACGGTCCCACGTCTGGACCTCCACGTAGGGGCGAAGGACCTCTTCCATCGCCGCGGCGACATGATCATCCTCGCTGAAGCCAGGGGCCTGCCCCGCGAAGACGCGATCAGAGGCCTCGGCGAGGATTACGTAGGCTCGATTCCGCGCATAGAATTCGAGGAATGGCTGAAGGAACGCCCGAGAAGCCTCAACCAGGGACGGGGGCGGATCCGCGCGCTGCCGACGGACGATCTCCGACGCCAGACCCCGCAATTCCTGGCTAAAGCGCTCCATCAGGGCGACCAAGATCGCCGCCCGGTTGGGAAAGAACTGATAGAGCGAGCCGGGCGACGTGGCCGCCTTCTTGGCGACCATGTCCATTTTGAGACCCTCGGCGCCATGGACCAGAATGAGGTCCGCCGCCGCATCAAGCAAAAGCTGAACGCGACGCTGCCCGCGATCCTGCGTCGGCGACTTGGCCTTAGTCCCGGGCACGATCAATGGCCCTCCCCTTCATTCCACGAGCGCCGGTTGACAATACGAGAGTTCTCTCATATTTACAAAAGCGAGACTATTCTCATATTTCGGAGGCGCAAATGATGCATCTGGACCGTCGCGCGATTATCGGAGGCTTGGCTGTCTCGGCAATAGGCTTCGCCGCCCGCGCCGGAACCGTCACGGATACAGACGTCGTCATTATTGGTTCGGGGTGCGCCGGGATTTCGGCGGCGCGGATCCTGAAGGCCTCTGGCGTGTCGGCCCTGGTCCTTGAAGCTCGTGACCGGGTCGGGGGTCGCGCCTGGACGGACACCCAGACCCTGGGGCGGACCTTTGATCGCGGGCCTTATTGGCTGCACAACAAGGCGACCAACCCGCTTGTGCCGCTGGCGAAGCAGGCCGGAGTGGGCCTGATGGAAAGCAGCTACCGGAACACCGCCCTCTTCGATCAGGGCCTCTCCAGCCCTGACCTGTCAATGAAGGATGCCTTTGAGGCGTTGACGACCTTTGAGATCGGTCAGATGCTGCCGTTCGCCCGCCTGAAGGATCGCGCGCTGGGCGCAACACTTCCCAATCCGACCCCGGCGCAGCGTGTCGTCAGGAATGTGTTCGCCGTTGAAATGGGCGAGGACCCGGATCGGGTTTCCCTGAAGGGGTACTACAATCTTGAAGCCGGAGAGGACCTTATCCCCGCCAATGGCGTGGGTTCTCTGGTTGCAGGTCTCGCAAGCGGGCTGAACATCCGCCTCAACAGTCCCGTGACGCGACTGGTCTGGTCAGAGGGTCACGGTGTGACGGCAGAGGGGCCATTCGGACGTATTCGCGCACGAAAAGCCATCATCACGGTTTCGACCGGAGTCCTGGCGTCCGGCGCCCTTCGCTTCGACCCCGCCCTGCCTGAAACCACCCAGGCGGCCATCCGTAATCTGCCGATGGGTGCGTTGGAGAAGGTGGCCATGGTGCTGGATCGGCCGATGCCCGACCTGCCTGAGTATGCGCTCTCCAACCGCCATATTCAGCAGGGCCAGTACCATGCACTTGTGGCGTCCCCCGATAAGCAGATGATCACCGCCCTGATCCCCGGCCCCATGTCGCGTCGATTGGGCGCCGAGGGGCCGGCCGCGATGGAAGCCTTCGCCCTGAGTTTGCTCAGGAATGTCATTGGCGGTTCCGCGCAGGTTCGCTCGACTGCAACCACCGACTGGCTGGGAGATCCCTTCGCGCTGGGCTCATACCCTCATCAGTCCGTGGGCCATTTCGCTGCACGAAGAGTCTATTCGCAACCTGTTGAAGACCGGCTGTTCTTCGCAGGGGACGCCAGTGACGATCCTTTGGCGGTCACAGTCGGCGGCGCATGGCGGCAAGGCGGAAAGGCCGCTCAGGCCGTCGCCCGACACCTGAACGCCCGGATCCGCTGAACCCGGCGCAAGGCGGGGCCTGCCGTCTCCCAAGGGCCAAGCCTCACCGGCCGGAACGCCTTGGTTGGAACGCAGGCGCGAGTTCGCGTCTGGCTGGACAAGGCAGGGTGGCCACGTCAACCTTGGCGAAGGAGCCCTGCCCTTTGCCTGTTTCGAATGCTCATGACGCCGACCTGACGGAGGTCCTGGCCAGCGCAGTGCGGTCGGCGGCGGCGGAGCGGCGCGCCCTTGAGATCCGGGGAGCAGGGACGCGCGCGGGCCAAGGCCGTCCCGTCGCGGGCGATCCGCTGGACGCCGCCGCCCACCGCGGCCTTGTCGACTACGATCCGGCCGAGTTGGTCCTCACCGCCCGGGCTGGGACCCCGCTGTCCGAGATCGAGGCCGTCCTGGAGACCCGGGGCCAGATTCTGGCCTTCGAGCCGCCCCGCTTCGGTCCGGGGGGAACCCTGGGCGGGGCGGTGGCCTGCGGCCTCTCCGGGCCCCGGCGTCCCTTCACCGGCGCCCTTCGCGACTATGTCCTCGGCGTCCGGGTCCTGAATGGCCGGGGCGAGGTGCTGAGGTTCGGCGGGACGGTGTTCAAGAATGTGGCGGGCTTCGACGCCTTCCGCCTCATGGCCGGCGCTCACGGCGCCCTTGGCGTCCTCCTGGACGTCTCCCTGCGGGTGGTTCCCCGGCCCGCCGTCGAGGCCGCCGTGACCCTGGACCTTCCCGGCGAGGAGGCCCGGCGCCAGGTGGCCGAACTGATGCGCCATCCCTTGCCCCTGTCCGGCGCCTTCCATGACGGCGAGAGGCTGCACCTGCGCCTGTCCGGCGGACGCGCTGGCGTCGAGGCCGCCGTCGCCAGGATCGGCGGCGAGGCGGCGGACCCCGCCGGCTGGGCGGCGATCCGCGATCTGTCCCATCCGGTCCTGGCCGGGGGCGAGGGCCTCTGGCGCATCGCCCTGCCCCGCACCGGACCGGCGGACGGCTTCGAGGCCCTGCCCTGGGACCAGGCCGGGGGCGTGCGCTGGCTGAGGGCGGCCTCGCCGTCGCCTGGCGACTGGGAAGCGGCGGCCCGGCTGGGCGGCCACATCCAGAGGATAAGGGGGACCGCCGATCCCGCCTTCCAGCCCCTGGCGCCGCCGCTCCTGGCCCTGCACCGGCGGATCAAGGCGGCCCTGGACCCGGACCGGATCCTCAATCCCGGCCGCATGTATCCGGAGGTCTGAATGCGCACCCGCCTGACCGATGCCCTGGCCGGGGAGGCCCGGCAGGTCGCCGAGACCGCCCTGAGGGCCTGCGTCCACTGCGGCATGTGCAACGCCACCTGCCCGACCTACCAGCTGACCGGCGAGGAGCTGATGGGGCCCCGGGGCCGCATCTACCTGATGAAGCAGGCCCTGGAGGGCGAGCCGGTCACCGACCTGACCCGCGAGGCCCTCGACGCCTGCCTGGGCTGCCGGGCCTGCGAGACCACCTGTCCGTCCGGGGTCGAGTACCATCGCCTCTTCGAGGTCGGTCACGCCGCCGCGCTGGAAGCCGCGCCCCGCCCCGCCGCCGGGAGGCGGACCCGGGCGGCGATCCGCGCCCTGGCCCTGTCGCCGGCCTTCGGCCTCCTCTCCGGCCTGGGCCGGGCCCTGCGGCCGGTCATGCCCCGGGCCCTGAAGGACAAGGTCCCGCCCGCTCCTGGCCCCACCGCTCGCCCCCCTGTCCGGCACGCCCGGCGGATGGTCCTCCTGACCGGCTGCGTCCAGTCCGGCGCCGCCCCCCACTTCAACGCCGCCGCGGCGCGGATCCTCGACCGGTTCGGGATCAGCCTTGTGGAGGCGCCCCAGGCGGGGTGCTGCGGCGCCGTGCCGGGCCACCTCGACGCCCGTGAGCAGGCCCGGACGCTGGCCCGACGCAACCTGGACGCCTGGGCCCCCCTCCTGCAGGACGGCGCCGAGGCGGTCCTGGCGACGTCGTCAGGATGCGGCGCCTACCTGCACGACTACCCTGACCTTCTGCGCGACGACCCCGCCTATCGGGACCTCGCCCGGCGGCTGGCGGACCGGGTGCGCGACCCCATCGAGGTCCTCGAGACCCTCCCCCTGGAGGCGCCGGCGCCCCCCGCCCGCCCCCGCATCGCGGTCCACGAGCCCTGCTCCCTCCAGCACGGGCTGAAGCTGGCGGGACGGATCCCCGCCCTCCTGCGCCGACTGGGCTACGAGCCCCTGCCCGTCGCCGACGGCCACCTGTGCTGCGGCTCCGCCGGCGCCTGGTCCCTGCTGAACCCGGAGATGGCCGGCCGCCTGGCCGAGGGTCGGGTAACGGCCCTGACCGCCCAGGCGCCCGACGCGGTCTTCACGGCCAACATCGGCTGCTGGATGCACCTTTCGGAGCACGCACAAACGCCCCTTCGCCACTGGCTGGAAGCGATCGAGGACGTCCTGCCCCCGGCGCGTTGACAGGGCCCCGCCCCGGTCGTCTCATGCCCGCAACGGACGGCGCGCAGGCCGTCGCGACGGGAGGAGATCGCCATGGCCGACTTCGGCGCCCAGGACAACGCCGCCTTCCGGGCTGAGGCCCGCGCCTGGCTCGAGGCCAACTTCCCGCCTTCCCTGAAGAACCGGCATGACATCGCCGCCTCCGAAGCGCCTGTCCCCGTTGAGGGCGACTATGCGATTTGGAAGACCCGTATGGGCGATAAGGGCTGGGGTGTCCCGACCTGGCCGGCGGCCTACGGCGGCGGCGGCCTGTCGGCGGCGGACGCCCGCATCCTGCGCGAGGAGATGGCCCGCCTCGGCGCCTGGAACCCCATCGGCGGCATGGGGGTGATGATGTTCGGCCCGACCCTGCTGGAATACGGGACGGAGACCCAGAAGCAGAGGCACATTCCCCCCATCGTCCGGGGCGAGCTTCGCTGGTGCCAGGGCTATTCCGAGCCGGGCGCGGGGTCGGACCTGGCCTCGCTCCAGACCCGGGCCGAAGACAAGGGCGACCACTTCCTGGTCAACGGCCAGAAGATCTGGACCTCGGGCGCCCAGTACGCCGACTGGTGCTTCTGCCTGGTGCGCACCGACGCCAGCCGCAAGCACGAGGGCATCTCCTTCGTCCTGATCGACATGCGCACCCCGGGCGTGGAGACCCGGCCCATCCTGCTGATCTCGGGCTCCTCCCCCTTCTGCGAGACCTTCTTCACCGACGTGAAGGTCCCCAAGGAAAACCTCGTCGGCCCCCTGAACGGCGGCTGGACCGTGGGCAAGCGCCTGCTCCAGCATGAGCGCAACGGCTTGTCCGGCGGCGGCGACGGACGGCCGCGCTTCGACACCGGCCACCTGCGCGACGTGGCCCGCCGCTATTACGGCCAGGAAGAGGACGGCCGCCTGGCCGACCCGGACTTCCGCACTCGCCTGACCCAGCACGACATGGACGCCCGGGCCTACGCCCTGACCCTGCGCCGGGTGGCCCTGGAGGCGAAGAGCGCCAACGGCCCGTCGGCGGCGACCTCGATCATGAAGAACGCCAACTCGCGGATCATGACCGATCACTGCGAGATGATGATCGAGGCCATGGGCCTGGCGGGCTCGGGCTGGGCGGGAGAGGACTTCACCGAGGAGGAGCGCGAGGCCGGGCGCATCTACCTTCGCATCAAGTCCAGCACCATCGCCGGAGGCTCCTCCGAGGTGCAGAACAACATCATCTCCAAGCGGATCCTGGGCCTGCCCGATCCGAGCAGCCACACCTATTGAGGGAAACGGAAGGGAAGGATGGTAGGCCGGCTGGGATTCGAACCCAGGACCATCCGATTAAAAGTCGGATGCTCTACCACTGAGCTACCGGCCCCCGCGCGGCGCAGGATGCGCCGGACGAAGCGGCGCGGACCATAGGGCCCGGGCGGGGCCGGGGCAAGGCTGGCGCAGGGGCTGGCCAGAACGCCCCGCCGGCGCCAAACTCGCACCATGCGCGCGATCCTCTTCCTTCTGGTTCCAGCCCTCGCCCTTGGCGCCTGCGCCAACGTCCCAACGCCGGGCGCCCGCGACCTCCAGGAAGGGGCGGAAGTCACGACCGCCGGTCTCGGCACCGCCCTCGCCACACCCCTGAAGGACGTCAACGTCGTCCGCGAAGAGATTCCCCTGGTCCTGCAGGAGGCGGCCAAGGCCCCCTATGCCCGGCCCAATCCCATGACCTGCGCCCGGATCACGGCCCTCCTCCTGCCCCTCAACGGCGCCCTGGGCCCTGACCTCGACGACATGAAGATCGACGAGGACAGCCTGGGCGAGATGGGCGGGGAAGCCGCGCTGGACGCCATCGCCGATTTCGCCGCAGGCTCCATTCCGTTCCGGAGCTGGGTGCGGAAGATCTCGGGCGCCGAGAAGCACCAGAAGCGGGTGCGGGCCGCCATCGCCGCCGGCGAGGTGCGCCGGGCCTACCTCAAGGGCCTGGGCGAGCAGCTGAAGTGCGCGCCGCCGGCCACGCCCAACCGGCGCAAGCCCGCCCCGAAATAGCCGGGCTCAGCCCGCGCTGCGCACGGCCTGCCGGGCGTGGAACTCCCGGCGGAAGGCCTCGAACCGCCCTTCGGAGATCGCCGACCGCATGGCCGCCGTCAGGGCCTGGAAGAAGGCGATGTTGTGCCAGGACAA
Source organism: Pseudomonadota bacterium (assembly GCA_046046615.1). GTDB lineage: Bacteria > Pseudomonadota > Alphaproteobacteria > Caulobacterales > Caulobacteraceae > Phenylobacterium. The sequence continues at coordinate 1,586 of JBJOJL010000068.1, read as the reverse complement.
CAGGACCTGACCGAGGATTTCCTCTGCCTTCACAAGATGATGCAGGTAGGCTTTCGCGTAGTCTCGTGAGGCTGGGCAGTCCAGGGACTCATCCAGGGGACTGTCATCCTCGGCGAAGCGGGCGTTCTTCAGGTTGACCGGCCCTTCCCAGGTCCAGGCCTGGCCGTGCCGCCCGGAGCGGGTGGGCAGGACGCAGTCGAACATGTCGACCCCGCGGGCGACGGCCTCGACCAGGTCCACCGGCTTGCCCACGCCCATCAGGTAGCGGGGCCGGTCCTGGGGCAGGAAACCCGGGGCGTAGTCCAGCACCTCGCACATGGCGGCGTGGCCCTCGCCCACCGCGAGACCGCCGATGGCGTAGCCATCGAACCCGGCCTCGACCAGGCGCTCGGAGGACTCCCGGCGAAGGGCCTCGAAGGTCGAGCCCTGCTGGATGCCGAACAGGGCCTGGCGGTCGCGGTGGCCGAAGGCGGCCTTGGAGCGTCGCCCCCACCGGTCGGACAGGCGCATGGCGGCGGCCGCCGCGCCCTCCTCCGCCGGCCAGGACACGCACTGGTCCAACTGCATGACGATGTCCGCGCCCAGCCGGTCGGCCTGGATCTCGATCGAGCGCTCCGGGGTCAGGACATGGCGCGAGCCGTCGATGTGGCTTTTGAAGGTGACCGCCTCCTCCGTCACCTTCGAAATTCCCGACAGGGACATGACCTGGAAGCCGCCGGAATCCGTGAGGATCGGGCCGTCCCAGCGCATGAAGCGATGCAGGCCGCCCAGCCGCTCCAGGCGCTCGGGCCCCGGCCTCAGCATCAGGTGGTAGGTGTTGCCCAGGATGATGTCGGCGCCGGTGGACCGGACCTGGTCCACCGTCAGGGCCTTCACCGTGGCGGCCGTCCCCACGGGCATGAAGGCCGGCGTGCGAATGTCGCCGCGCGCGGTCTTCAGGACGCCGGTGCGGGCGGCGCCGTCGCGGGCGGATATGTCGAAGGGAAAGGCGCTCATCCGGCCTTCCAGAGCAGGCTGGCGTCGCCGTAGGAATAGAAGCGGTAGCCCTTGGCGATGGCGTGGGCGTAGGCCGCCTGCATGACGGCCAGCCCCGAGAGGGCGCTGACCAGCATGAAGAGGGTCGACTTCGGCAGGTGGAAGTTGGTCATCAGGGCGTCGGCGATGCGGAACCGCCGGCCCGGCGTGATGAAGATGTCGGTCTCTCCGGTCCAGGCCTCCAGGCGTCCGTCCTCATCGGCGGCGCTCTCCAGGAGGCGGAGGGAGGTCGTGCCGACGCAGACCACCCTTCCCCCGGCGGCGCGGGCGGCGTTGATCCGCCCGGCCGTCTCCGCCGTGATCTCCCCCCACTCGGCGTGCATGCGGTGCCGGGAGACATCCTCGGTCTTCACGGGCAGGAAGGTGCCGGCGCCAACGTGCAGGGTGACGCGGGCGAGGTGGATGCCTGAAACTACAAGCTGATCAAGGAGTTCCGGCGTAAAATGAAGGCCCGCGGTCGGGGCGGCCACCGAGCCCTCCCGGCGGGCGTAGACCGTCTGGTAGTCGACCTGGTCGCGGGCGTCCTGCTGGCGCTTGGAGGCGATGTAGGG
>JBJOJL010000067.1:0-12717 GCA_046046615.1 Pseudomonadota bacterium | reverse complement strand
ACAACAAGGCCATCGTGGGCAAGAACGCCTTCGCCCACGAGAGCGGCATCCACCAGGACGGGATGCTGAAGAACGCCGAGACCTACGAGATCATGCGTCCCGAGGACGTGGGGCAGGGCGGCACCAACCTGGTCATGGGCAAGCACTCGGGTCGCCACGCCTTCCGCGAGAAGCTGAAGGCCCTGGGCTACGAGCTGGGCCAGAACGCCCTGAACGAGGCCTTCCAGCGCTTCAAGGACCTGGCCGACAAGAAGAAGGACGTCTACGACGACGACATCGTCGCCCTGGTCGATGACGCCCTGGCCTCGGGCGCCGACCGCATCCAGGTCAAGAGCCTGCGGGTCGTGGCCGGCACCGAGGGACCCCAGACGGCGGACCTGGTCCTGACCGTGGACGGCGAGGAGCGGGTCTCGGCCGCCACCGGCGACGGTCCCGTGGACGCGGTCTTCCACGCCATCCGCCAGGCGGTGCCGCATGACAGCGACCTGCGCCTGTTCCAGGTGCACGCCGTCACCGAGGGCACCGACGCCCAGGCGCAGGTCTCGGTCCGTCTGGAGGAGGACGGCCGGATCGCCACCGGCCAGGCGGCGGACACCGACACCCTGACCGCCTCGGCCAAGGCCTACGTCAACGCCCTCAACAACCTCATCGCCCGGCGGGAAAAGACCGCCCCCGCCACGCGGCTGGCCAGCGGGTTCTGATCCATGCTGTGGGCCGTGCTCGCCGCGGCCGCCGCCCCGCTCCAGGTCGCCCGCAACGCCTTCCAGCGCGGGATGATTGGCGACGCCGGGCCCTGGGGGGCGACCCTGGTCCGGTTCCTGTTCGGCCTGCCCTTTTCCCTGGCCCTGCTGGGGATCGCGGTCCTGGCCACGCCGGACGCCCGGCCGGAGCCCGGCCTGCGGTTCTTCCTCAGCGTGGGCGGCGGCGGTCTCGCCCAGGTCGCAGCCACCGCCTGCCTGCTGCTGGCCATGGAGCGGGCGGGCTTCGCCGTCGCCACCTTCCTGCAGCAGGCGGCCCTGCCGTTCGGAGCCGTGCTGGGCTGGATCGCCTTTGGCGACGGCATGCACCCGCTCCAGTGGGCGGGGGTGGGCGTCACCACAGTTGGCCTGTCGGTCCTGTCCTGGCCGAGGGAAGGGATCAGGACGATGGACCCCGGCGCTCTTCTGGGCCTGGCCGCGGCGGCCTTCTTCGCCCTGTCCATGAACGGTTACCGGCAGGCCGGACTGGCCCTTGAGCCCCGCCACCCGGTCTTCGCCGGGATCGGGTCCGTGGTGGCCGCCCAGGCCATCCAGTCGGTCGTCCTGGGCGGCGCCCTGGCCATCCTGAGGCCCGCCGCGATCCGTGCAGTCTTCGCGTCCTGGCGCGCGTCCCTCGGCGCGGGAGCCTGCGGGGCGGGGGCCTCGGCCCTGTGGTTCTCGGCCCTGGCCATGTCGCCGCCCGGGCCGGTCCGGGCCATCGGCGTGATCGAGGCGCCCATCGCCGCCCTGGCGGGCCGGACCCTGTTCCGCGAGCGGCTGACCCCCCGGCAGCTGGCGGCCGGCGCGGCCACCGCCCTCGGCGTGGTGGTGACGGCGCTCGCCTGAGGGGGCAGGATGGCCCGCAACCGGCCGGGGAGGGCGGAGATGGCGACGATTCCGGGCTTTGACGCAGAGGCGCACGCCCGCCGGCTGGCGGAGGACGGCTTCACCGTCATCGAGGACTTCCTGTCGCCGGACGACCTGTCCGAGGCCCGGGCGCGGATCGACGCCCTGTCCGGCGCCCACCGGGGCCGCAACCCCTTCGAGGGCTACGCCACCGAGCGGATCTACACCCTGGTGGCGAGGGGGGCGGTCTTCGAGCGCATGACCGAGGACCCGCGCGTCCTGGCCCTGCTCGACCGTTTCCTGCTGCCCGGCTACCTCCTGACCGCCAGCCAGTCGATCCGGATCCATCCCGGCGAAGCGGCCCAGGCCCTGCACATCGACGACAGCTTCTACCGCCTGCCCCGGCCACGCCCGGCGGTCAGCCTGACCCTGATCGCCGCCATCGATCCCTTCACCGCCGAGAACGGGGCGACCGACATCCTGCCCGGCTCGCACCTCTGGGATGAGGGGTCCGCCGCCGCCGCCATCGCCGCCGGTGGAGGCCCCGGCCTTCTCCCCGCCGTCATGCCGGCGGGGGCGGCCATTGTCCTGCAGGGCAACCTGATCCACCGGGGCGGCGCCAACCGCAGCGCGGCCCCGCGTCTGGCGGTGACGAACCAGTACTGCCAGCCCTGGGCGCGGACCCAGGAGAACTTCTTCCTGGGCGTCCCGCCGGACCGGGCAGCGGCCCTTTCGCCCCGGCTGCAGGCCCTGCTGGGCTATGAGGTCTGGCCGCCCTTCATGGGCCATGTCACGGGCTCGCACCCCCTGAAGGCCCTCGAACCCGGCTGGTCCGCACCGGTTGAGCGGTCCTCCGGGCCGGGGACGGACTGAATCCACAGGAAGGCGAGCCGCCAAGGGTCGGATTCGCCTTGAATTCACCCCATTGGCAGGGCACAGGACGATCTGATCCGCCCGGTCGGGACAGGGTCCGTCGGCGCGCGCCCCCGAAGGCGACGAAGGCCTCGGACCCCGAACTTCGCCAGGCCCCTCCGACGCCGCCTTCCGCCTCCGGGAACCTGCATGTTTTCCTCCCTCTTCGGCTCTGTCACCAAGGACATCGCCATCGACCTCGGCACCGCCAACACCCTGATCTACATGAAGGGGCGCGGGATCGTGCTGAACGAACCCTCGGTGGTGGCCCTGCGCACCGTCGGCGGCCGCAAGGAGACCTACGCGGTCGGCCTGGAGGCCAAGCAGATGCTGGGCCGGACCCCCGGCCACATGGAGGCCATCCGCCCCCTCCGCGACGGCGTGATCGCCGACTTCGAGGTCGCCGAGGAGATGATCAAGTACTTCATCCGCAAGGTTCACAACCACAAGGGCTTCGTGAACCCCAAGGTCATCGTCTGCGTGCCGTCCGGCGCCACGGCGGTGGAGCGGCGGGCCATCAAGGACAGCTGCCTGAACGCCGGCGCGCGCCGGGTGGCGCTGATGGACGAGCCCATGGCTGCGGCCATCGGGGCGGGCCTGCCCATCCACGAGGCGACGGGCTCCATGGTCGTCGACATCGGCGGCGGCACCACCGAGGTGGCGGTCCTGTCCCTGTCGGGCGTGGTCTACTCGCGCTCGGTGCGGGTGGGCGGCGACACCATGGACGACGCCATCATCTCCTACATGCGCCGGAACTATAACCTGCTGATCGGCGAGACCACGGCCGAGCGCATCAAGAAGGAAATCGGCACCGCCCGCGCCCCCGAGGAGGGCGAGGGCCTGGCCATCGACGTCAAGGGCCGCGACCTGATGCAGGGCGTCCCGCGCGAGGTCCGGGTGGCCGAGAAGCAGGCCGCCGAGGCCCTGGCCGAACCCGTCGCCCAGATCGTCGACGCCGTGAAGATGGCCCTGGAGTCCACCCCGCCGGAACTGGCCTCGGACATCGCCGACAAGGGCATCATGCTGACCGGCGGCGGGGCCCTGCTGCGGGGCCTGGACGTCGAGATCCGCGACCATACCGGCCTGCCCGTGACCGTGGCCGACGATCCCCTGTCCTGCGTGGCCCTGGGCTGCGGCAAGGTGCTCGAGCATCCGGCCTGGATGAAGAGCGTCATGGACAACGGCGGCGCCTGAGCCAGGGACTGGTGGGAATCGCGCGACTGGGACTGACTGGCCGGAGCTGATCGGCAGCGCACAAGGAAGGGGCCTCCCGCCGGCCGGAGGTCCGGGAGAGCGTCGGGTCCGTGTCTTTCAGGGACAATCCCTTCGGCGAGGTCAGGCTGCCCCTCCTCCTGGGCGCGGCGGCCGCCGCCGTGGTCGCCCTGGTCGTGGCCTTCGCCCTCCTGATGGCCGACCGTCGACAGACCTACCAGGAAGGCGCCTACAACGCCCTGCGCAAGGCCTCCGACGGGGTCGTGGCCCCGGTCACGGGCGCCGTGGCGGCCCCGGTCCGCTGGCTGGGGGGCGTCGGCGCCGGGATCGGCGACTACTTCTTCGCCGTCTCCGAGAACCGCCGCCTGAAGGCCGAGCTGGCCGCCGCCCGCAACTGGCGCGACAAGGCCGCGACCCTCGAGGACGAGAACGCCCGCTACCGGGCCATGCTGGGGCTGGCGGTGGATCCGCCGGTCCCCATGGTCACCGCGCGGGCCGTCACGGAAAGCCGCGGTCCCTACGCCAACACCTGGCTGATCAGCGCAGGGTCGGAGCGTGGGGTGAAGGTGGGGCATCCGGTGCTGAGCGAGAACGGCCTGGTCGGGCGCGTCATCGGGGCGGCGCCCAAGGTCAGCCGGGTCCTCATGCTGACCGACGCCGCCTCCCGGACACCGGTGATGATCCAGCGGACCCGCGCCCGGGCCATCCTGACCGGCGATGGCGGCGGCGCGCCTGAACTGGCGTATCTCAGGGGACGGGACGCCGTGCGGGACGGCGATCTTGTTCTGACGTCCGGCGATGGAGGGGTCCTGCCCCGGGGCCTCACGGTCGGGCGCGTGGCCAAGACCCGGGATGGGGCCTGGCGGGTGCGCCTGGCGTCCGACGCCGCCCCCGTGGACTTCGTGAGGGTCCTGCTGTTCGAGGATTTCGTGAAGCTTGAGGACTTGCGGGCCCTCAGCCGCCCCGCGCCTCCGCCTCCGCCCACGCCGGCTCCAAAGACGCAGGCCCCGGCCCTGGCCACGCCTGGGGCCGGGACGGCCGGCGGCGCCGCAGCGGGCCGCTCCGCCCCGAAGCCCGCCGATGCAAGACCCCCGGCCCCGAAGGCGCCGACCCCTAAGCCTGCAACCGCGACACCCGCCGGAGGCGCCCGGTGAGCGCCGTCGCCCGTCCGCTCCGGGTCTCGCGCTGGGTCGGCCTGCCGCTCCTGGCGGCCCTGCTGGCCAGCCTGCTCCTGGCCGCCCCGGTCCGGATCCTGGGCTTCCCCCTGCCGGAGCCGGTGACCCTCATGGTTCCCGCCTTCGCCTGGGCCATGATCCGGCCGGCGGCCTCTCCCGCCTTCGCCCTGCTGCTCGGGGGCCTCGCCCTGGACAGCCTCTGGGGCGGGCCCGCCGGGCTCTGGGCCGTCGCCCTCCTGGCGGCCTACCTTCCCATCCTGGCCCTGCGGAACATCCTGGCCGGCCAGTCGACCGTGGTCCTCTGGGCCTGGTATGGCCTGGCCTGCCTGCTCGCCCAGGCGGTGGGGTGGGGGATCACCGCCAAGGTCTCCGGGACGGCGCCCTCCCTCCTCGCCGCAGGCCTGCAGTGGCTGGCGACCGTCCTTCTCTTCCCCGTCGCGGGCCAGCTCATCGAGCGCTTCCGCGATGCGGACGTCCGGTTCCGGTAGCCGCCGTGACCCAGCCCTCGATCATCCTGTCCGACGTCAACGCCCGGCAGAGCGTCTTCCACCGGCGGACCTTCCTCCTGGGCGGCGCGATCGCCCTGGGGGTGTCGACCCTGGCCGGCCGGCTGGCCTATCTCCAGCTGGTCGAGAATGCGCGCTACGCCAAGCTTTCGACCTCCAACCAGTTCAACTTCCGCCTCGTCCCGCCGCCCCGCGGGCTGATCACCGACCGCAACGGCGCCATCCTGGCCACCAACCGGCCGAACTTCCGCCTCCTCTACGCCCGCCAGAAAGACCAGGACCCCGAGTCCATGGTCGCCACCCTGGCCAACTATGTGCCCATGGACGACCAGCGCCGGCAGCGCGTGCTCAGGGACCTTGGCAACGCGCCGCGCAACACCCCGGTGGCGATCATGGAGGACATCACCTGGGAGCAGTTCTCGGCGATCAACATCCGCGCGACGGAACTGCCGGGCGTGACCGCCGACATGGGCGAGGTGCGGGTCTATCCGCATGGCGGCGCCTTCGCCCACGTCATCGGCTATGTGGCCAAGGTCAACCGGGAAGACATCACCGAGACCGGACCGAACGCCGAACCCATCATGCTGCATCCCGGCTTCCGGATCGGACGCCAGGGGCTGGAGAAGTCGCTGGACCTGGAACTGCGCGGCCGCCCGGGCGCCCAGAAGGTCGAGGTCGACGCCCGCGGGCGACAGGTGAGGCTGGCGCCCGGCGGCGACATCCCCGCCACCCCGGGCAAGGAGGTCCAGCTGAGCCTGGACATGGACCTCCAGCTTCGCGGCCTGGAGCTCTTTGGCGAGGAGAGCGGCGCCGCGGTGCTGATGGACTGCGAGTCCGGCGACATCCTGGCCCTCGTCTCGGCGCCCAGCTTTGACGCCAACCGGTTCGTCCGCGGCCTGGGCGGCGCCGAGTACAAGGCCCTGGCCGAGTACGACCACAAGCCCCTGTTCAACAAGGCCCTGACGGCGACCTACCCGCCCGGGTCCACCTTCAAGACCCTGGTCGCGGTGGCCGCCCTGGAACACGGGATCGATCCCAACATGACGATCGGGTGCCCGGGCTACTGGTACTTCGGCAACCGCCGCTGGCGGTGCGACGGGGTGCATGGGCGGACCAACATGCACGACGCCATCGCGACCTCGTGCGACACCTATTTCTACACCATCTCGCTGCAGCTCGGCCCGGACAAGATCGCCGACGTCGCCCGGCGCTTTGGCCTGGGCCAGGCCTATGACATCGGCATCCCCGGCCAGAAGAAGGGCCTCGTCCCCGACACCGAGTACAAGAAGCGCGCCTTCAAGCGGGACCCGGTCTGGCACCCGGGCGAGACCCCCAGCATGGGGATCGGTCAGGGCTACACCCTCGTCAACGCCCTCCAGCAGTGCGTGACCGCCGCGCGCATGGCCAATGGCCGCAAGGCCCTGGTCCCGCGCCTGATCCGCTCGATCGGCGGCGTGCCGACGCCCGCGGGATCGGAGGCGCCTGACCTCGGCTTCGACCCCGCCCACCTGGCCTTCGTCCGCGAGGCCATGGGCTCGGTGACCACCCGGGGCACGGCGGCGCGCACGGGGCAGATCGGCCTGGGCGACATCCGCATGGCGGGCAAGACCGGGACCGCCCAGGGCTACAACTACAATGGCGGACGCGGCGTCCACGGCACCAATGGCCCCTGGCATCTGCGCGACCACGCCTGGTTCGTGGGCTTCGCGCCGCATGACACGCCCCGGTACGCGGTGGCCGTCCTGGTCGAGCACGGGGGCTTCGGCGCCCAGGCGGCGGCGCCTCGCGCCCGGGACCTGATGCGCCTGGCCCTGCTGAAGGATCCCGAGCTGCGCGGGCGGATCGAGCGCCCGCCGCCGCCGCCGGTCTCGGTGGCCGACAGCGGCGCCGGCGGACAGGGAGGTCCGGCATGACCCTGGCGGGCCTGGCCTCGCGCGCGGAGCGCGGGCGACTGATCGACAAGGTCCTCCAGATCGATGGGGTGTTCTGCCTGGCCCTCATCCTGATCGCCGGGGCGGGCGCCCTGATGATGTTCTCCATCGCCGGATCAAGCTGGGAGCCCTGGGCCGCCAACCACATCACCCGCTTCGGCGTGGCCTTCGCCCTGATGGCCGTCCTGGCGGTGATCGACCTGCGGGTCTGGGCGGCCATCGCCTATCCCCTCTACGCCGTCAGCCTCCTCCTTCTGGTGGCGGTGGAGCTGGTCGGCGACGTCCGGCTGGGCGCCCAGAGGTGGCTGGACCTCGGGCCCCTGGGCAGCTTCCAGCCTTCGGAGATCATGAAGCTGGGGCTCGTCCTGGCCTTGGGCCGCTTCTACCACGGCCTTTCGGCGGAGCGCGCCCGGCTGTCCTGGTGGCTGCTCATCCCGGCGGCCATGATCGGCGCCCCGACCCTCCTGGTGGCCCACCAGCCGGACCTGGGCACCGCCATGCTCCTGGCCCTGACCGGCCTGACCGTGGTGATCCTGGCGGGCCTGTCCTGGAAGATCATCTTCGCCGGCGCGGGCCTCGCCCTGGCCGCCCTGCCGCCCTTCATCCTCTTCGTCCTCCACGACTACCAGAGACAGAGGATCCTGACCTTCATGAACCCCGAGAGCGATCCATCGGGGACCGGCTACCACATCCTGCAGTCCAAGATCGCCCTCGGGTCCGGCGGCCTGCTGGGCAAGGGCTATGGCCTGGGTTCGCAGAGCCAGCTGAACTTCCTGCCCGAGAAGCAGACGGACTTCATCTTCGCCACCCTGGCCGAGGAGTTCGGCTTCCTCGGCTGCATGGCCGTGCTGTTCCTCTACGCCGCCGTGATCTTCATGGCCCTGCGCACCGCGTCCCTGGCCCACTCCCACTTCGGCCGCCTGACCGCCGCCGGCGTGACCTCGACCTTCGCCCTCTATGTCCTGATCAACGGGGCCATGGTGATGGGCATGGCGCCGGTGGTGGGGGTGCCCATGCCGCTACTGTCCTACGGCGGCTCGGTCATGCTGACGGTGATGATCGGCTTCGGCCTCGTCCAGTCGGTGCGGGTGCACCGCTACACCGAGGTGACCGCCTCGAAGAGCTCGCTGATCTAGAAGCGGCGCCGTTGCATCAGCGCCCGGATTGCGGGCTCTTTGTCGCGCGTTCCACGAGACGGTCACGCCGATCACCGTCTTCAATACAGGTGAGTTTGAGGAAGAGAGGGAGACATTGTGATGGACATGGATCCAGGATCCCGGCTCCGCAGAGGGCCCCGCCTGCTTCTTCAAGCGACGATGGTGCTGATGATGCTTCTGGGTGCGGTGATGATCCTCGCTCCCGTGCTGGGGGAGAAGGTCTTCTACCTCGTCTACTATCAGTCGTTCTCACCCCCGGCGGACTTCTCAGACGAGGCCCGCCGCTACATCCGTTTCACGAACGCTGTCCTGGGCGCCGTGATGATCGGGTGGATGACCCTGACCCTCTGGCTGGTCAATGCGCGGCAGGGCCTGCCCTTCCCCCTGCGATCGGCGCTCCTGCTGTCCTTCGGCAGCTGGTTTGTCGTGGATACGACCTTCTCGGCGGTGCACGGGGTTTGGGGCAACGTCGTCCTGAATGTCCTCGTGGCCGTTGGACTCATGATGCCGCTTCAGTTCGGCGCCCGGGCCCCCTCGAAAGAGTGATCCCTCAGGCCGTCGGCGCCTCGCCGGAAGAGGCGTCGTCCAGGCTCCAGAGCTGGGAGCGGAGCGCCACGGCCGCCACGATCACCAGCATGCCCAGGCCGGGAAACAGGATCGCCGCGCGCGGGCCGATGGCGTGGGCCAGCACGCCGTAGAGCACGGCGCCCGCGGGGGCCGCGCCCATGTTTCCCAGGGTGAAGATCGAGAGGATCCGGGCCACCTTGTCGGGTGGTGCGTGCTTCTGCACCAGTCCCCGGCCGAGGGTCATGGCCACGCCGCCGCCCAGGCCCCAGATGAAGTTGAGGCCGCAGAGCAGCCAGAACGGCATCGGCAGGCTGCAGAGGACCAGGACAGCCGAACCTGTGAAGAGGGCGGCGAGATAGACCCGTCCCTTGCGCCGGATGTCGCCGAAGCGGACCAGGACCGTCGCGGACAGGATCGAGCCGATCCAGAAGGTCAGGCTGAACACGCCCAGGGCGGCGGCGATCCGGGTCCTGGCCGAGGCGTCGAGGTCCGCGGGGAAATAGCCCTGGACGATCAGCGGCAGGAGCACGGCGAAGGCGCCCATGAAGCAAAGTCCCATGCCGACGGCGCAGATCATCACCGGGGCGATCACCGGCGAGGCGGCGGCGGCGCGGAAGCCGCCGCTGATCTCGCCCGCGATGAAGCCGAGGACGCTTCCTTCCCTGATCCGCGGCGGGCCGATGTCGCGGGGGCGGAGCCGGGTGGCCGCCCCGGCCGCTGCGGCCATCATGGCGGCCTGTCCGAACAGGAGGGCCGGAAGGCCGACGATGGGCGCCGCCGCCGCCGTCGCCATGCCCAGGATCTGTCCCCCAAACTGGGCCAGGGACGCCATGCCCACGGCCTGCTGGACGCTGCCGGGCGCGACGCGGCTGAGCAGGGCGTCCCGGGCGGGGGTGACGAAGGCGCCGATGGTCCCGATGCCCAGGGCGTAGACGATCAGGGTGGCGTAGGTGAGGTGTCCGCCCGCCACGAAGATGCCGAGGGCCAGGAAGCTGAGGGCGCACAGGCCGCATCCGGCCAGGAGAATCCGTCGGGTATCGGCGCGGTCGGCCACATATCCCCCCAGCAGGATCAGGAGGACGGTAGGCAGCTGCATCGACATCTGCGCGAGGCCGAAGCGGATTTCGTTCTCCTGCAGGACCACCCGGACCAGGTAGGGGAAGAGGACCATCTGCAGGCCGAAGGCGAGGAACCAGGCCCCCTGGGTGAACAGATAGCTGGGAAAGCCCGTCGTGGGGGCGGGGGGCGGCGCGAGGGTCTCTGACATGGGATTCAGGGCTCCAGACCTTGGGGCCGCCCCCGCGGTAGCCCCGCCGGGAGCCTAGACGCGGCCGGGCCCCGGACGCCAGAGACGAATTCGGGAGGGGCTTGCCAGGGGCGGCCCTTGGGGGTCTCCTTGCCGCCCCCGAAGGAGGACCTGATGACCGAGTTCACGACGATCGACGCCGGCGAGGTGAAGCTTCGCGCGGTTGTGCAGGGGCAGGGACCCCTGGTCATCATGGTCCACGGTTTCCCGGAGAGCTGGTATTCCTGGCGACACCAGATCGGCCCGGTGGCCGAGGCCGGCTTCACCGCCTGCGCCATCGACGTGCGCGGCTACGGCGGCTCGGACAAGCCGCACCCCGTCGCCGACTACGACATGCCGCACATGGTCGATGACCTGGTGGGCGTCGCCGACGCCCTGTCGCCGGGCCGGCCGGCCATCCTGCTCGGCCATGACTGGGGCGCGCCCATCGTCTGGAACTCGGCCCTGTCGCGGCCGGACCGGTTCTCCGCCGTCGGCGCCCTGTCCGTGCCCTGGACCGGGGTGGGGCAGAGGTCCTTCTCGGACGTCTTCAACGAGGTCTTCACCGCCCGGAACAAGTTCTTCTACCAGGCCTACTTCCAGAAGGAGGGCGTGGCCGAGGCGGAAGCCGAGGCCAACGTCCGCGACTTCCTGCGCAAGTTCTACTACGCCATCTCGGGCGATGCGCCGGACGGGACCTGGCCCAACAACAAGACCGCCGACGCCAACCTGCTGGACGGCCTGGTCGACCCCGATCCCTTCCCGGCCTGGATGACCCCGGCGGACCTCGACTACTACACCGCCGAGTTCGAAGCCTCGGGCCTGCGCGGGCCGATCAACCGCTATCGCAACCATGACCGGGACTTCGCCTGGCAGCAGGCCTTCAAGGACCGGAAGATCGAGCAGCCCGCCTTTTTCATGGCCGGCAACCGGGACCTGGCCTTCAACATGCTGGGGCGCTCTGACCCGATCGAGCTGATGCGGGCCCAGGTCCCCAACCTGCAGGTGGCCGAGGTGCTGGACGGCTGCGGTCACTGGACCCAGCAGGAGCGCCCCGCCGAGGTCAACGCCCTGCTCATCCCCTGGCTGAAGGGGCTCTGAGCCTCAGAGCCGCAGGGCCGCTTCGGAGGCGCGCACCAGGGCGTCGATGATCCCGGGTTCGGTGGAGGCGTGACCGGCGTCCCAGACGATTTCCAGGTTCACGCCGGGCCAGGCCTTCTTCAGGGCCCAGGCCGTCTCCATGGGGGTGACCACGTCATAGCGGCCCTGGACGATCCAGCCAGGGATGCCCGCCAGCTTGTGGGCGTTCTTCAGGATCCAGCCGTCCTCGGGGAAGAAGCCCCGGTTGACGAAGTAGTGGCACTCGATCCGGGCGAAGGCGATGGCGAAGTCCACCTCGCCGAACTTGGCCGGCCGGCCCTCAGGGCCCCGGATGGAGATGGTGTCGCCCTCCCACTGGCTCCAAGCGGTGGCGGCGGCGGCCTTGGCGGCTTCGTCGCTTCCCGTCAGCCGGCGGTGATAGGCGTTGAGGAGGTCGTCGCGCTCCCCGGGCGGGATGGCGGCCAGGTAGCGCTCCCAGGCGTCGGGAAAGAGGTAGGAGGCGCCGTCCTGGTAGAACCAGCGCACCTCGCGCTCGGTGAGGGTGAAGATGCCGCGCAGGACCAGGGCCTCGACCCGCTCCGGGTGGGTCAGGGCGTAGGCCAGCGCGAGGGTGGAGCCCCAGGAGCCGCCGAACACCGTCCATTTCTCGATGCCGAGCTGAACCCGCAGGCGCTCCATGTCCTCGATGAGCCGCCAGGTGGTGTTCTCCTCCAGGCTGGCGTTCGGCGTGGAGAGGCCGCAGCCGCGCTGGTCGAACAGCACCATCCGCCAGCGGTCCGGGTCGAAGAAGCGCCGCATGGTGGGGTTGATCGCCCCGCCCGGCCCGCCGTGCAGGATGACGCAGGGCTTGCCGTCGGGCCGACCGCATTCCTCGTAGTAGATCTCGTGGACGCCTTCCGTGGCCATGCGGCCCCGGGCGAAGGGCTCCACCTCGCGGAACAGACCGCGGCGGCCCGTGGAGGCGGAAAAGGCGGGGGACCAGGGATCGCTGCTCATGGCTCCGTCCTAGCCCTTCGGCGGCCCGGCCGGAACCCCTTCGACGCTTGCCGCTGAGGCGCCGTTGCCCCCCTCAGTCAGCTTCGCTGACAGCTCCCCCTTGGGGGAGCAATTGAGCGCTTCCGAATTCCGCCCCCCAGGGGGAGGTGGACCGCGAAGCGGGCCGGAGGGGGTCAGCTGAGGGGCCGTTGACCCCCTCTCCCGGCTTCGCCGGGAGCTCCCCCTTGGGGACCTCTGCGATACGCGCCATCCTGTGCCTTGAGGCGCATTGAGGCGAGGTTTTCTGGCCCTT
>JBJOJL010000066.1:0-12750 GCA_046046615.1 Pseudomonadota bacterium | reverse complement strand
AGGCCGATCAGGGGACGGCCAAGCGCCCCGGCGGCCGTGATCAGGGCCACCCAGGCCAGGGCCTCCAGGTATCCGGCAAGGGACGACTTCATGGGCATCTCAGAGCTCCACCTGGCCCCCAAGCTCCACCACCATGTTCGGCGGTATCGAGAAATAGGCGGTCGGATCGGACGCGTTCTTGTGAAGGAACATGTAGAGCAGTCCCATCCAGCGGGGGAGGAGGGGCTTCGACGAGAACCGGAAAACGCTGCGGCCGACGAAGAAGGAGGCCCCGCCAGGACCTGAGAGCAGGCCCTTCTCCAGAGCCAGGTCGCCGGGAACGTTGATCTTCTCCATGTAGCCGTACCGAAGCCTTGCAATGGTGAAGTTATCGTCCAGGCGCTCAAGGCGGAGGCGTTCGGAGGGCGACACCCAGGGACTGGCCTGGGTCTCGACCCGCAGGAGGATGTTGCTCCGGTGAAGCGACTTGTTGTGCTTGAGGTTGTGGAGCAGGGCCGCCGGGGCGACTCCGGGATCCTGGGTCAGGAAGATGGCCACCCCGGGAACGCGCACGGGGGGGCGCTCTGACAGGGTCTTCGCCAGGCCCCGCATCTCGATCCCGTTCTCGCCGGTTCGGGACAGGGTGACCTGCCGACCCCGGACCCACGTCGCAATCACCAGGCCGATCACCACCGCCACCGTCACCGGCAGCCATCCGCCCTGGGCGATCCTAAGGGAGTTTGCGCCGAAGAAGACGAGGTCGAGGAGCAGGAAGGGACCGATCACCATCACGGCCAGGGCCGGCGGCCATTTCCAGCCTCGCCAGGCGATGATGAAGGCCAGGATGGAGGTCAGCACCATGGTGCCGGTCACGGCGATGCCGTAGGCCGCCGCCATGGCTGAACTGGTCTGGAAGGTGAAGACCGTCAGGATGACGGCGACGAACAGCATCCAGTTGACGCCGGGCATGTAGATCTGGCCGATCTGGGACGCCGAGGTTTGCCTGTGAGCCATCCTGGGCAGGAGGCCGAGCGACATGCCCTGGTGGGTCAGCGAGAAGGCCCCGGTGATCACGGCCTGGCTGGCGATGATTGTCGCCAGCGCCGCCAGGACGACAAGGGCGAAGCGCCAGGGCTCCGGCGCCATGAGGAAGAACCAGTCTGCATTCCGGAAGGCCTGGCCTGAGGTCTCGGCGGCGGTCAGGGCGGACAGGGCGAGCGCACCCTGACCAAGGTAGTTGAGGGACAGCGCCGGCCAGACAAGGGCCAACCAGCCGAGCTGGATCGGGCGCCGGCCAAAGTGTCCCATGTCGGCGATGAGGGCCTCGGCGCCCGTCACCGTCAGGAATACCGCGCCCAGGACGAGGAACCCCGCCATCCCGTGTGAAAGCAGGAATGCGATCCCGAGGGTGGGGTTGAAGGCCTGGAGCACTGTCGGGAACTGGCCGATGTGCCAGAGCCCGAGCCCGCCCAGGACCAGGAACCAGAGGGCGCAAACCGGACCGAACAGGCCGGCGACCCTCGCCGTCCCCCGGGACTGCACTGCGAACAGGGCGGTAAGTATCCCGACGGTGACGAGAAGGATGACCGGGAGTTCCATGGTCTCCAGGCCCTTCAGCGTCTTGAGCCCCTCCACCGCAGACAGGACCGAAACGGAGGGCGTGATGATGGCGTCGCCGTAGAACATGGCGGCGCCCAGGGCGCCCAGCCCCATGACCAGCGGCCATCTCCCGCCCGTCGCGGTCTTGGCCAGGGTCATGAGGGAGAAGACCCCGCCTTCGCCGTTATTGTCCATCCGGGTCAGGAACAGCACGTACTTGAGGGTCACGACCAGGATCAGCGCCCAGAGCGCCAGGGACAGGACCCCCAGAATCTCCGGCCTTCCGATCTCGCCGCCTGCGTGCGCGAGGGCCTCGCGGAAAGCGTAGAGGGGACTGGTGCCGATGTCGCCATAGACGACCCCCAGGGCGCCCAGGGTCAGGAGGCCCAGCGCAGGGGATCGGGAATCGGGGGACTTGGACATGTGAAGCTCCGGAACTCTGTCCGAAGCAGGATGAAGCGATCGGCGTAAAGGCGCGATCCGGACCTCGGCGGTCCGGGATAAGGATGGCGTAAAGTTTGGGACGCAGGCGGGGTGCGTCGCTCACTTGGAGGAACAAGGGGCTCTGCTAGGCTCAGGGGCCGCCCCCCAGCCCGGAGCCCCGATCCATGACCCTGCTTCGATCCACCCCCATCCTGCGGATCTTTGATGAAGCCCTGGCGCGGGCCTTCTACCTCGACTTCCTTGGCTTCGATGTCGACTTCGAGCACCGCTTCGAACCCGGCGCTCCCCTCTACCTGGCGGTCAGCCGGGATGGCCTCGCCCTGCACCTTTCCGCCCATTACGGCGACGCCAGCCCGGGCGCTTCGGTCCGGTTCGAGACCACGGACGTCGACGCCCTCTGCGCTGAGCTCAGGGCGCGCGACAACCCGCACGCCCGGCCCCAGGTGGAGGATACGCCTTGGGGAACCCGGGACTTCACCGTCCGGGATCCCTTCGGCAATCGCCTGACCTTCTCCAATGTCGTGGACGATTGAGGACGCCTTCGCCGCGTAAGGCGGTCAGCGGGCGCCCTCGATCGTCCGGGCGGCGACCTTTCCGTAGAACTCTTCACCCCACCCTTGGGCGGCGCCGATGAAGAGCCATTCCGGGGATACGCTC
Source organism: Pseudomonadota bacterium (assembly GCA_046046615.1). Taxonomy (GTDB): domain Bacteria; phylum Pseudomonadota; class Alphaproteobacteria; order Caulobacterales; family Caulobacteraceae; genus Phenylobacterium. The sequence continues at coordinate 10,071 of JBJOJL010000066.1, read as the reverse complement.
TCAGGGCCGGCGCCCGGCTGAAGAGGCGGGGAGAAGTAACCCAGGGCATAGCTGCCCATGGCGTAGCCAAGCATGCGCTGAAGAGCCGGATCGAAGCCCTGGGCGATCGGCGGGGGACAGGACAGGTACTGATTCTCCTCCTGGCGCAGCCAGCCCAGGCAGTAGGTGATGTTGAGGCCCATGCGGTCGTTACCGGACCGGTTGGCGCCGCCGGCATGGATCACCGAACCGGAATAGACCAGGACCGAGCCCGCCTTCATCTCGGCGTATCCAACCTCATGCGGCTCAGCAACGCGGGCGCTCTCCCAGAGGTGGGAGCCCGGGACGACCTGGGTGGCGCCATTGGCCTCCGTAAAGTCGGTGACCGACCAGATGGTGTTGAGCTGCGGCTCGATGTCTTCTCGAAGGAAGCCGCCCCAGGCGAGACGGTCCCGGTGCAGGGGCTGTTTGTCCTGGCCGTCCTGAATTCGGATGAGCTGGGTGAGGTGGAGTTGGAAGGTATCGGCGAAGGGCAGCAGATAGTCCTCACAAGCCCCGATCAGGGTGGGGTGCATGACCAGTTCCCGGCAGGCGGACGACCGGGCAACCAGCGCTCCGGTCCGGGTGGTCTTGCGTCCCGTGAACCCATCCCGCCCCGGCGCCGTGGCCTCGACATAGGGCATGATCTCGGACTTCAGCCGGTCAAGCTGTGTCGGCGACATCACCCCGTCGAGGATCAGCGCGCCATCCCGGCGGAGCAGTGCGGTCACCTCGGAGGGTGAGGCTTCGGCGGGCAGGTGGACGAGTTCAGGCCTGGACACGGTCATGAGGAAGGGGCTCCGGTGAGAAACTGGCGAGGAGGGGAAGGACCAGGGTTTCAAGTAGGCGGCGCTGCCGTTCGGCCGGCCATCTATCAGGTTCGAGCGCCGCGCGGACCCCGACCCCGTCGACAGCGGCGATGATCGCCGCCGCGCGAAGCCGGGCGACCTCGCGGTCCCCGCCGACCCAGGCCGCAAGGGCGATCTCGATCTGTTCATAACAAGCCCGATGCACCGCCGAGAGGCGGGGTACAAAGGCCGCTCGGCCCCAGAACGCCAGCCAGACCTTCCATTCGGCGAGGGCCTGCGGATCGAGGGGCAGGGTCTCGAACAAGTGCGCCAGCGTCGCGGGGGAGCCGGCCTCTCCCTGTCTCGCGCGGGCGAAAAGCCGCTCGGCGACCCGCTCAAGGGCCGCCAGCAGAACGTCGTCCTTGCTCTCGAAATAGTGCGTGACCGCGCCGGTGGTCACCCTCGCAAGCTGGGCGATGCGCGAGAGTTTGACACCCTCCAGCCCGGTCGCGGCTATGGCCGTGATGGCGGCGTCGGCAATGACCCTTCGGCGTTCCAGGGGATCGACACGTTTTGGCATAACCATGATTATGCAAAGAGGACGAAAAAGGTCAAGCCTGATCCCGCCCCGGCGAATTCCCAGGGCGTTCCCCGGGCTCTCCGGGGGGCGGAGGTCAAGGCCGGCCCTGCGGGAGCGCGCCTGGCGTCTTGCAGGAGGCTGACGCGGAAAGGCCCCATTTCGGCTCCGCGCCTGGGCTCAACCCTCCCGAAGGATCCTGTAGCCGAGGGCGGGCGAGAGGCGGAGAACGGCGCGGAGCAGGCGTGTCTTGCCAACATCGATGACCGGGCGGTTCCGGAGCATGCCCTCGATAATCTGCTCAGCGCAGACCTCCGGACTGAGCTTCCCCGCGCCCCTGCCACGCGTCATGTCGGTGTCGACCAAGGGCGGAAGGGCCTCGAACACCTTCAAGTTCGGCGCCCTCGTCTGCGCCTGGTAGCGAAGGGCGCGGGTGTGGCTGGAGAGACCCGCCTTCGTGGCGCAGTAGACCGGAGCTGACTGCTTGGGCGCCAGGGCGAGACCCGAGGTGATATTGCAGATGGCGGCCTCGCGATGACGCAGCAGCACAGGCATGAGATGCAGCCCAAGGGTCACCGGGGAGATGAAGTTCAGCTGGATCTCACAGGCGATGCGACCTGCAGCCTCACCCGAGTCCGGGGCGACGCAGTCGACGATCTCCTGCGCCCCGGCGTTATTCACGAGGACCGAGCAATCCTCATGCGCCTCAGCGATGGCCTGGGCCAACCGGTAGGAACCCACGGGATCCGACAGGTCGACTTCCAGGAAGGCGATCCGGGTCTGTCCCATCCTGTCGGGGAGCTCGCCTCGGCTGCGGGCCGCCGCAATGATCGAGGCCGCGCCCCGCCGGGCGAAGGCCTCGCAGAGGGCGTAGCCGATGCCCCGAGACGCTCCGGTGATGCAGATCGTGCGTCCTTGAAAGTCCATGACCCTCTCTTTCCATCGCCGCTCCTTCTTGGCACAGATCCCAGGCGTCACGATTGACCGAGGTTAAGTGGTGGCCAGCAATCCCGGAAAAGCCTTCGCGGACCTGCTTGAGGCGGACGCCCTCCGGAGCGGGGAATGGCGCGCGCGCTCTGTTTGCTCGGGAACCGAGGTCTTTGCGCGCGGACAGGACTCCGCGCCGGTCTGCATTCTGACCCGCGGGCTCGTAAAGCTCTGCTATCCCTTGGCGGGCGGAGAGGTCTGGACCAAGAGCTTCATTGTCGATCAGGGGGTTTTCGGACCCCTCTCCGCCTCGGAGCCGGCGCCGTCCTTCGGGGCCCTCGCCCTGGAAGACTGTTCCTTCGGCGTCATTAGCCTGGCCTGGGTTACCGCCCGGCTGGAGGAGAACGCCCCCCTGAGAAGGGCCGCCTCCGGCTTTCAGGCCTGGCTCCTCGAACGTAAACGTCAGAGGGAGGAGGACCTTCTTTGCCTGGCTGCGGAGGCGAGGTACCTGGCCTTCGTCCGCCGCGATCCGGACCTGGCGCAACGTCTGGAACTGCAGGAGATCGCCTCCTTCCTCCGCATCACCCCGGTGGCGCTCAGCCGAATCCGTCGCCGGCTGAGGTTGCGGGGCGACTTGGTCCCGGTTCGTTCGGGAGAGTCTTTCCTGAACATGGCTCCCTGAAGCCGCGTCAGGCCGGCGTCGGAAGGCCGTCCCCATGGCGGGGCGGCGACTACCGGAATCCGCGCGCCAGGGCCGCCACCGGCGCGATCACCAGTCGCTCCGCAGTGAGCCGGTGGTTGGCCAGGATGAAGAGCCAGGCCGGAAAATCGCGCCTGCGCCAGCGGGCGTCACCCACCGTTTCGCTGCGTTCCACCAGGCGATGGCCGATCAGGCCTGGCGCAGCGTGGATGACCGGAAAGAGCAGGACTGCAAGCTTCCAGAGGCCGGGCGCCGACAGGATCGCGGCGATCCAGGCCAGGCCGGCCAGCGTGCCGAAGATGTGCAGTGCGACATTGAGGGGGTGACGATGTTCGGGAAGGAAGACATCCCGATAGAAGGCTGAGAAAGGCGGCTTCGGTTCATTCATGAGGGGGCTCCGAGGGTCCGGGTTTTCCGACCGGGGGAGGAGGGGAGGGAGCCCTTCCCACGCCCGGGCGCACCGCCTTGGCTCGGGACGGCTTGCAGATTATGTGAGTAATTACTCAGGAAACGAACTCGCATTCCCCGCCATGGATGAAACCCACCTGAAGGCGCGCAAGGCCCCGAAGCAGGCCCGGTCCGCCGCCACCGTGGAGGCGATCCTGGCGGCGGCGGCTCGCGTTCTGGCCCGCGAGTCGCTGGCCGGCTTCAACACCAACCGCGTCGCCGAGGTCGCGGGCGTGAGTGTCGGCTCGCTCTACCAGTACTTCCCGAACAAGGCCGCCCTGGTGGCGGCGCTGATCGAGCGGGAGCAGGCGCGTCTCGCCGAAGGCCTTGAGGCGGAGGTGGCCTCGGTCGCCCAGGTCCCGCTTGTCGAAGGCCTCAGCCGCCTGGCCCACCTCGCGATCGGACAGCAGTTCCACGACCCGGTCTACGCGGCGGCGCTGGACCACGAGGAAAAACGCCTGCCCATCGGATCTGCGCTGGCCCTGAGCGAGGGCCGGCTTGTCAGGGCGATCCTGAGGTTTCTCGAGGACCACCGGGACGCGTTGCCCGTCTGGCCCGACGGGAGCCCGGAGGAAGTCGCCCGGGACCTCCTGCTGATTACTCGGGTCATGGTCGAGGCCGACGCCCGGGAGGGACGGGCCGCCCCGTCCTCGCTGCATTCCCGGCTGGTGCGCGCGCTCTCGGGCTACCTGCTCGCACCGGGAACCTGAGCCTTCCGAACCGGCGCCCTCGGAATCCCCTTGCGGCGGCGGCCCGGCTCGCGCCTAACTCCCAACGCGAAGCGTCTGGTCAGAAGACGCGACCTTGAGGGGAGAACAGTTCAGGTGTCGCAATCCCAGTCCGGCCCGGCGGGCGGCCAGATTTCCCTCTTTCGCGCCCTGGTCTTCGCCAGCGCGGCTGTCCCCATCGGGGCGCTCGGCGTCGCGGCCACGGTTCACCTGCCGCGCTATTTCGCCGCGGAACTCGGCCTCTCGCTGGCCCTGGTCGGCACGGTCTTCGCGCTCGTCCGGTTTATCGATATCCCGATCGACACCGCCATGGGCCTGGCGATGGACCGCACCAAGACCCGCTTCGGCCGCTACCGGGTCTGGATGGCCCTCGGCGCCCCGGTGCTGATGCTGGGCTTCTACATGCTGTTGAGGACGGGCCCCGGGAACGGGCCCCTCTACCTGGGCCTGTGGCTGTTGGTGATGTACCTCGGCTATTCCGGCGTCCTCCTGTCCCACCTGGCCTGGGCCGGACGGCTGGCCCCTACCTACAGGGAACGCTCGCGGATCTTCGGGGCCATCACGGGGCTGGGCGTCATCGGCGCCATGGCCGTTCTGCTGATCCCGATCGTCATGAGCCAGCAGGGCTATTCGGACGCCGAGGGCGTCCAGGCCATGATCTGGTTCATCATCGCCGCCACGGCGGTCACCTGCGCGCTCGTGGTCTTCAGCTCCCAGGAACGCATCGCCCAGGACCGGCCCGCCCAGTTCACGCTCAAGGACTACGCCCAGCTGCTCACCCGGGGCAATGTGATCCGGCTGCTGGCCGCTGACCTCATGGTCACGCTCGGGCCGGGCTGGATGGCCGCGCTCTACCTCTTCTATTTCAAGGACAGCCGGGGGTTTGACACCGCCTCGGCCAACCTGCTGCTGCTGATCTATGTGGCGGCCGGGTTCGCAGGCGCGCCCTTCGCCGCCTGGCTCGCGAACAGGATCAGCAAGCACATCGCCTTCCTGGTGACGACCACGATCTACTCCCTGGGCCTGATGTGCCTGCCCTTCCTGCCCAAGGGGGACTTCCCGATCTTCTCGGTGCTGATGTTCCTGGTGGGCGCCATGGCGGCCGGCTTCACGGTGATGATGCGGGCCATCGCGGCCGACATCGCCGACGAACTCCGGCTCGACAGCGGCCGGGAATGGATGGGCCTGATCTACGCCGGCCTGACCGCCACGTCGAAGCTGGCCACGGCCGGCGCCATCTTCCTGACTTTCAACGTCCTGGCCCTGGTGGGGTACAAGGTCGGCGCCGGGGTCACGAACACGCCCGAGGCGATCCGAGGCCTGGAGCTGGCCTACATCGTCGGCCCGATCATCTTCGTGATGGCCGCCGGCGCCTGCTTCCTCGGCTACAAGCTGACCGCCGAGCGCCACGCCGAGATCCGCCACAGGCTCGACCTGCTGGACGTGAGCGAGACCGACCCCGCCGCCGCGGCCGAAGCCATCACCGGCGTCGACCTCGGCCCGAAGGGGCGTGGGTGAGGTTCGCGACGGGTGACTGGCGGAAGGGGTGGGATTCGAACCCACGGTAGGCTTGCACCTACGGCGGTTTTCAAGACCGCTGCCTTAAACCACTCGGCCACCCTTCCGGCGCCGGCGCTATAGCAGGGGGCGCCGGGCCCCGCCAGACGCGGCGAAGGATGCTGGACACTTCGGGCCGGAAGCGTCCACTCTGCGAGTCATAACAAAGACTCCCGGGAGGAGACGACATGGGACCTGGCGCAGAGACCGGCGGCGCGGCCGGCAATGGCGTGGAGACGGCGACGCGCAGCGCCTATGCCTTCCTGGTCTTCATGATGGTGCTGAACGTCCTGAACATCCTGGACCGCCAGCTGCTGCCCACCTTCGGGCCCGAGATCAAGGCGGACCTCGGCCTGTCAAACGGGCAGTTCGGCCTGCTCACCGGCATCATGTTCACCCTGCTCTACGGGATCCTCAGTCCCTTCATGGGCCTCCTGGCGGACGCGGTTCACAGGCCGCGCTTCGCCGCCTTCGGGGTGGGGCTCTGGAGCCTGCTGACCGCGGCTTCGGGCCTGGCGAAGGGCTTTGTCTCCCTGGCCATCCCGCGGGTCCTCATCGGTGTGGGGGAATCGACCCTGACCCCCACCGCCCTGTCGATGATCTCCGACCGCTTCCCCTCGCGCCAGCTGGGCTTCGCCTCGGGCTTCTACTACGCGGGCGTGCCCCTGGGCTCGGGCCTGGCCTACCTGGTGGCGGCCTCCCTCGGGCCGGTGATCGGCTGGCGGAACTGCTTCCTGCTGATCGGCGCCATCGGCCTGGTCCTGGCCCTCTGGCTGGCCAGCTTCCGCGAGACCCGGCCGCCGTCGCCCCATGCGGGAGAGGGCGCGCTGAAGGCGGTGAAGGGCATGCTGGGCCTGTTGCCAGAGCTGGGCGCGGCGCTGAAGCGCTCGCCGGCCCTGATGCTCACCATCCTAGGGGGGATCGGCGTGCACCTGGCGGTCGGCGCGGCCCAGTTCGACACCATCTGGTGGAAGGAGGAGCTGAAACTCGAGACCGGTCCGCTCTTCCTCAAGGTGGCCCTGATGTACGCCACGGTCGGCGTGGCCGGGAACATCCTGGGCGGCGCCCTGGGCGACTGGTGGCTGAAGAAGACGGGCCAGGGCCGCTCCATGCTGATCGTGATCATCCTGATCGCCATGGCGCCCCTGCAGTTCCTCTACCGCCTCACGGACCATGACGGGGTGATCTTCTGGCTGGGCATCGGCTCGGGCATCTTCCAGCTGGCGGCCATGTATGGCGGGGCCTATTCCACCATCCAGGAACTGGCGCCGGCCAAGGTGCGCGCCACGGCGGTGGCCCTGTTCATCATGGGGGTCAACGTGGTTGGCCTCGGCGTGTCGACCACCATCGGCGGCTTCATGATCGACGCCTTCGCCGCCGCCGGACGCGACCGGCCCATCACCGACATGATGCTGGTCATGACCGCCGCCTCCCTGCTGGCTGTGCCCGCCTTCTACGTCGCCGCCCGGCGGTTCTCGGGCGACCGCGACGCCCTCTGGCGCTACGAGCGGGGCGAGGGGGCCTGACCCCGGTCCTGGGGACTGGACGCGGCGCGCCTGAGGGGCCATTCAGGCGCCATGAGCGGCGGTCTCTTAATCTCGTTCGAGGGCGGGGAAGGGGTGGGCAAGTCCACCCAGGTCCGGCGCCTGGCCGCGCGCCTCGAGGCCTCTGGCCATGAGGTGGTGGTGACCCGCGAGCCCGGCGGCTCTCCGGGCGCAGAAGCCATCCGCAACCTGGTGCTGAACGGGTCCGCCGACCGCTGGAGCCCGGTCACCGAGACCCTTCTGATGTACGCCTCACGGCGCGACCACATCGAGCGCACCCTCAGGCCGGCCCTGGACCGGGGCGCCGTGGTGCTGTGCGACCGCTTCGCCGACTCCACCCGGGCCTACCAGGGCGCGGCCGGCGGCGCGGATCCCGGCCTGATCTCAGCCCTGGAGACCTTCATCCTGGAGGAGGTGCGTCCCGTCCGGACCCTGGTCTTCGACCTCGATCCCGAGCTGGGCCTGGCCCGCGCCCTCGGCCGGCCGGACGCCGAGGCGCGCTTTGAGTCCAAGGGACTCGATTTCCACCGCCGCCTGCGCGAGGGCTTCCTGGCCATCGCCCACGCCGAGCCCGGCCGCTGCCGGATCGTCGACGCCTCGGGCGATCCCGACGCCGTCGAGGCCCGGGTGCTGGCGGGGCTGGACGGCCTCTTTCCCAGCCTGGGCGCCGCCGGGTGAGCGAGGCGCCGCCCCATCCCCGGGACGTCTTCGACCTGGTGGGCCAGGAGGCCGCCGAGGCGGCCTTCGAGGACGCCCGGGCCCGCGGCCGGCTGCACCACGCCTGGCTGGTCACCGGCCCGCCCGGGCTGGGCAAGGCGACCCTGGCCTTCCGCATCGCCCGCCGCCTGCTGGGCGCCGCGCCGGACCCCCGGCACGGCCTCCTCGGCGCAGCGCCGCAGGACCCGGTCTCGCGCCTTGTCTCCCAGGACGCCCACCCGGACCTGATGGTCGTCGACCGCACCGACTCCGAGGGCAAGGTGCGCCGCGAGATCCTGGTGGAGGAGGTCCGGCGGCTGAACGAGTTCTTCTCCAAGTCTCCCGCGTCTGCGCCCTACCGGGTCGCCATTGTCGACGCCGCCGACGACCTGAACCGCAACGCCGCCAACGCCCTGCTCAAGACCCTGGAGGAGCCGCCGCCGCGCGGGGTCCTGCTGCTGGTCTGCCACGCCCCGGGCCGTCTGATCCGCACCATCCGCTCCCGTTGCCGGACCCTGAAGCTGGCGCCCCTGCCGGAGGACGTCGTCGCCGCCTTCGTCGCCCGGCGGACGGACGCCGATCCGGAGCAGGCCCTGCGCCTGGCGCGCATGTCGGGCGGGGCGCCGGGGCGGGCCTGGGCCCTGGCCTCCGAAGGGGCGCTGGAGATGGACGACGCCGCCCGCGCCCTCCTGCAGGGCCTGCCCGACCTCGACCGGACCCTCGCCCTGTCCCTGACCGACCGCTTCCGGGGCGGGGAGGGCGCCCGCAGCTTCGCCCTCCTGGCCGAGCGCCTGGCCGCCCGGGTCCACGACCTCGTCCTGCGCCGGGCGGAGGAGGGGATCGGCGGCCTCGACGCCTGGGCCGAGGCCTGGTCGACCCTCGACCGCCTGCCGCGCGAGGTGGAGGCCCTGAACCTCGACCGCGCCGAGGCCCTCTTCACCGCCCTGGCCGACCTGCGCGCCGCCGCCCGCACCTGATCTGACCTGACCTGAACCATGTTGATCGACAGCCACGTCAACCTCCACGCCCCCCAGTTCGACGCCGACCGGCAGGAGGTGATCGACCGGGCCCGGGCCGCCGGCATCGCCCTGATGGTCAACATCTCGGACCGGCTGACGACCTTCCCGGCCAACCGCGCCATCGCCGAGGCGCCGGACATCTGGTGTACGGTGGGCGTCCACCCGCATGAGGCCAAGGACGTCCCGGACCTTTCGCCCCGGACCCTCCTCGACCTCGCCGCCGACCCCAAGGTGGTGGGCATCGGCGAGACGGGGCTCGACTTCCACTACGACCTGTCGCCCCGGGACATCCAGGCCCGGGTCTTCGCCGCCCATATCGCAGCGGCGCAGGAGAGCGGCCTGCCCCTGGTGGTCCACACCCGCGAGGCGGACGACCTCATGACCCAGATGCTGGAGGAGGCCCATGCCCGCGCCCCCTTCCGCATGCTCCTGCACTGCTACACATCAGGCGCGGAGCTGGCCCGTCGGGCGGCGGCGTTGGGCGCCTGGTTCTCGGTCTCCGGCATCGCCACCTTCAAGGCCGCCGAGGACGTCCGGGCCGTGATCCGCGACATGCCCGCCGACCGGATCATCGTCGAGACCGACTGCCCCTATCTCGCCCCGGTCCCGCATCGCGGACGCCGCAATGAGCCGGCCTTCCTGCCCGCCGTCCTGGCCGGCCTCGCCACGGTGCGCGGCTGGACCCCGGAAGAGGCCGAGGCCCGCTGCGAGGACGCCTTCTTCGCCCTCTTCGACCGGATCCCCCGGCCGTGAGCGGGACCCTGGAGTTTACCATCCTGGGCTGCGGCTCCTCCGGCGGCGTGCCTAGGGCCGACGGCGACTGGGGCGAGTGCGATCCCGCCGATCCGCGCAACTTCCGCACCCGCTGCTCCATGCTGGTGCGAAGGGTGGCGCCTGACCCCGCCCAGGCCACCACCGTCCTGGTCGACGCCTCGCCGGACCTGCGCTGGCAGACGGCCCAGGCCGGCGCCCGGCGGCTCGACGCCCTGCTGCTGACCCACGACCACGCCGACCAGACCCACGGCATCGACGACATCCGGGCCTTCTTCATCCGCCAGAGGGCGCGTATT
>JBJOJL010000065.1:0-12770 GCA_046046615.1 Pseudomonadota bacterium | reverse complement strand
AGGTCGAGGATGTAGAACTTGTTGATCCAGGGCGGGAAAATCACCAGCGGGATCTCGTGGACCGTCTCGGTGGAAGGCGAGAACTGGATCAGCTGAATGATCTCGTTCTGGAAGACCACCTTGCCGGGCGCCGTGGCGACGTTCACGCCGATCTCGAACTGGTCGTAGTCGGTCTGGCTGATGGCCAGCTGGCCCCCGCCGCGGGCGAGGTCTGCGGCGAAGTTCTCCATGCCGCGCACCAGGCTTTCGCCGCCAGTGGTCATGGCCTCCTTCAGGGCCTCGGGATTGGAGGCCAGGAAGTTGGTGGGCGAGAGGGCGTCGGTGAGCATCCGGGTGAAGAACTCCACCCGCCGGCGCGTCATGGGATCGACGTCGTCGACCCTCGCCACCAGTCCATTCAGCCAGTCCGACGTGATCAGATAGGACTGCTTGATGACGTCAAAGACAGGGTTTTCCGTCCAGTCCGGGGCGTTGAAGCGCTTGTCGCCCCGCGGGGGCGCAGCCACGGGGGAGCCCGCCTCTCCCATGGCCCGGCGGGCGGCGAAGTGCCAGAGTTCGGCGTAGCGCCGCCACAGGTCGCCCTGGGCCTGCATCAGGGCGTCAGGCCGGCTGGCCAGGCTGGACATGACCTTGGCCATGGCGGGGCCGACGTGGAAAGGGTCTGCGTCCAGCCCCGCCGGGCGGTCCGCCTGCCTCAGGGCCGCCTCGGCGATGGCTCCCTGTGCGGTCATGGCCGCCCGGGCGAGGTTGCGGGATAGGCGCTCCAGGGTCTCGAGGGACTCCGTTCCGGCGCCGAAGGTCGCGCCCGGACCCGCCGAGGCGGCCTCGGGCCGGGCGTGCGCCTCCGGTGAGACCTTGGCCTCAGCCTTGGGGGCGGCCTTCGCAGCGGCGGGTTTCGCAGACTTGGCGCCTGCCGCGGGTCGCTTGCGGGCGGGCTTCGAAGCGGACGTATCCTTGCCGGTCATGGTCGGGCCTCCATCGCCCCAGGCGGGACCTCAGGCTTTCTTAGGAGGCGATCATGACATAAGACCGGGGCGATCATGAAGCTCTCTGCGGCGAACCCTCCGATTCCCGGCTTCAGGCTGGCGGCCGCGCCCCTGGCGCTGGCCCTGCTGGCCGGCGGCTGCGCGTCGGTTCCGGCTGGGCCGAAGGCGGGAACCGAGGCCGCCGTCTCAGGCGTCGAGGCCCTTACCGGCGCCTCACGCAGCTATCCCAAGTTCTCCGACATCCCCAACCTGCCCGTCGACGAGCGCCCCCTGGCCGCCTGGGGTGAAGCCGCCGCCGAGGTGATCGCCGAGGGCGAGGCCCTGGCCCGAGGCGGCACGGAAGAGACATGGACCCTGCGCGGGACTGAAGCCTTCGCGGCTGGGGCCCTGGCGGCGTCCGGTCCTGCGGCGCCGACCGTCTCGGCCACGGCCTCGGCGGACGCCTTCGCCCGGGAGGTTCGCAAGCGAGCTACACCGCCTCCGCCGCCCGTTCGCTAGGGCCTGCGGAGGCGATCCTCTCAAACCGCTTGGCGGCCCCGGGACCGGAGGCTATGCCAAGTCTGGACAGGCTCCCCATTTCGCCGCGACCTGCGCGGCCAGAGCAGACATGACACCCGAGTTTCACCGTATCCGACGCCTCCCGCCCTACGTCTTCGAGGAGGTCAACCGCATCAAGGCCCGCCTGCGCGGCGAGGGCGTGGACATCATCGACTTCGGCATGGGCAACCCCGACATGCCGACGCCGAAGCACATCGTCGAAAAGATGATCGAGACGGCCCGCGATCCCAAGGCGGGACGCTATTCCGCCTCCAAGGGGATCATCGGCCTGCGCCGCGCCATGGCCGGCTATTACGACCGCCGTTTCGGGGTGCAGCTGGATCCCGACACCGAAGTCATCGCCACCCTGGGGTCCAAGGAGGGCTTCGCCAACCTGGCCCAGGCCCTGACCGCGCCGGGCGACGTGATCATCTGCCCGAACCCGGCCTATCCGATCCACGCCTACGGCTTCATCATGGCCGGCGGCGTTATCCGGCACGTCCCGGCCCTGTCCCCCGAGGATTACCTTTCCGGCATCAGCCGGGCGGTGAAGCACTCCGCGCCGCCGCCGACCGTTCTGATCCTGTCCTATCCTTCCAACCCGACCGCCCAGTGGGTGGACCTGGACTTCTACAAGGAAGCCGTGGCCCTGGCTCGCAAGCACGACATGCTGGTGCTGTCGGACATCGCCTATTCCGAAATCTATTTCGACGACAATCCGCCGCCGTCCGTCCTGCAGGTCCCGGGGGCCAAGGACATCGCAGTAGAAGTGAACTCGCTGTCCAAGACCTACGCCATGGCCGGCTGGCGGGTCGGCATGGTGGTGGGCAACGCCCGGATCTGCGCCGCCCTGGCGCGAGTGAAGTCCTATCTGGACTACGGCGCCTACACCCCGATCCAGGTCGCCGCAGCGGCAGCGCTGAACGGCCCCCAGGACTGCGTCGACGAGATCCGCGCCATCTACAAGTCGCGCCGGGACACCCTGGTGGAGTCCATGAAGCGGGCTGGGTGGGACATTCCGGCCCCGCCGGCCTCGATGTTCGCCTGGGCGCCCCTGCCGGAAGCCTTCCGCGAGGCGGGCTCCATGCTGTTCTCCAAGCTCCTGATCGAGGAGGCTGGCGTCGCGGTCGCCCCGGGCGTGGCCTTCGGCGAGTACGGCGAGGGATATGTCCGCATCGGCCTCGTCGAGAACGAGAACCGGATCCGGCAGGCGGCCCGTAACGTCAGGCGCTTCCTTTCCAACGCCGACGAGATCCTCGGGCGGGCGCATAACTCGGGGCTGGGGCAATGAACATGAAGGACGCCCGCAAGACCTGGCGCGTCGGCGTCGCGGGCCTGGGCACAGTCGGAGGAGGCCTTCTGGGCTTCCTGGCCGAACGGCCGGACTACGCCCCGGCTGGCGGGCGGGCCGTGGTCACCGGGGTCTCGGCCCGCTCACGGTCCCGTCCGCGGCCCGTCGATATCTCCAGCCTGGCCTGGTTCGACGACCCAGTGGCCCTGGCCCAGTCCCCCGACATCGATATCTTCGTCGAGCTCGTGGGCGGCTCGGACGGGCCGGCAAAGGCGGCCGTCGAGGCTGCGCTTGAAGCCGGCAAGGCCGTAGTGACCGCCAACAAGGCCCTGATCGCCGAACACGGGGCGGAACTCGCCGCACTGGCCGAAGCGAAGGGCGTCCCCCTGCTGTTCGAGGCCGCCGTCATGGGCGGCGTCCCCGCCGTCAAGACGGTGCGGGAGGCCCTTGTCGGCGAGGACATCCGCAGCCTGTCGGGAATCCTGAACGGGACCTGCAACTACATCCTGACCGAGATGGAGGCTTCCGGCTCGGCCTTTGCGGACGTCCTGGCCGAGGCCCAGCGCCTGGGATACGCCGAGGCCGACCCCACCATGGACGTCGGCGGCTTCGACGCCGCCCACAAGATCACCATCCTGGCCGCCCTGGCCTTTGGCGGCGCGCCGAACTTCGCCGCGGCCGAGGTCGAGGGCATCGCCTCGGTCGACCTGCTGGACATCCGGCTGGCGGGGGACCTGGGCTACCGGGTCAAGCTGATCGCCTCGGCCGAGAAGGCCGGGGAGGGGGCGAGGGTCCGGGTCCGGCCCTTCCTGGTCCGCAAGGATCACCCCATCGCCCAGGCGAACGGCGCCCTCAACGCCCTCTTCATCGAGGGCGGGCGGATCGGACGCATCTACCTCCAGGGTCCGGGCGCGGGCGCCGGACCGACGGCGGCCGCCGTGGCGGCGGACATCGCCGACGTCATGACCGGGGCCGTCCGTCCCGTCTTCCAGGGCCCTGCCGCGGGCCTGTCGCCCTGCGCGCCCTCGGCCGGCTCCGCCGCCGAAGGCCGGGCCTACATCCGGGTCATGGTGCGCGACGAGCCCGGGGTCCTGGCGGCCGTCTCGGAAGAGCTGGCCGAGGCCGGGGTCTCCATCGAGAGCTTCCTCCAGAAGCCGCCCGGCGAGGCGCCCGGCGTGCCCATCGTCATGACCACCCACGCCGTGGCGGAAGCCGTCCTGGAGGCCGCCGTGGCCCGGATCGGCCGGCTTCCGGCGGTGCTGGAGCCCCCGCGCCTTCTGCACATCGCAGGCATCTGAGAATCGACGATAATCACGGCCCAACGCGGCCCGGAGACCCCCGATGAGCACTGAGCAGCTGGACAGCGGCCTTGTCCTGGACGCGGTCCGCGTCACCGAGATCGCCGCCATCGCCGCCTCCACCCTGGTGGGCCGGGGCGACGAGAAGGCCGCCGACCAAGCCGCCGTGGACGCCATGCGCACGGCGCTCAACGGGCTCGCCATCGACGGCGAGATCGTGATCGGCGAGGGCGAGCGGGACGAGGCTCCCATGCTCTACATCGGCGAGAAGGTGGGGCGCGGCGGCGCGGCCATCGACATCGCCCTCGACCCGCTTGAGGGCACGACCCTGACGGCAAAGGCCATGGCCAACGCCCTGGCCGTGATGGCCTGGGCGCCCAAGGGGACCCTGCTGAACGCCCCGGACACCTACATGGACAAGATCGCTTGCGGGCCCGGCTACCCCGCTGGGGTGATCGACCTCGACAAGTCGCCCGCCGACAATGTCCGGGCCCTGGCCGCCGCCAAGGGGGTCTCGCCGGAGGAGATCACGGTCTGTGTTCTCGACCGGCCCCGCCACGCCGAGATCATCGCCTCGATCCGGTCCGTCGGCGCGCGCGTCAACCTGATCACGGACGGCGACGTGGCGGGCGTGATGCATACCGCCGACCCGGCCACGGGCATTGACCTCTATGTCGGCCAGGGAGGCGCGCCCGAGGGCGTGCTGGCCTGCGCGGCGCTCAAGTGCGTCGGCGGGCAGTTCCAGGGCCGCCTGGTCTTCCGCAACGCCGACGAGAAGGAGCGGGCCCGCCGGGTCGGGATCACCGACTTCGACAAGAAGTACGACCTGCACGAGATGGTCCGGGCCGACGCCATCTTCGCCGCCACGGGGGTGACCAAGGGCGCCCTGCTGGACGGCATCCGCCGCGAGGGCGGCCATGTGGTGACCCACAGCCTGGTGATGAGCTCGTCCACGGGCACCGTCCGCGAAGTGCGGATGCGGCGACCGGTCTGACCGCCGTGTCCGCCGGGGAGGGCCCGTTTCTCGGAGTGGCCCGATCCCTGACCGGGCGCGCCTGGGCGGCCCGTCCCGCTGCGGAGGACCTTGTCCGCCGTCATCAGGCCGCCCTGGGCCTCAGCGAGCCGCTTGCCCGGGCCCTGGCTTCACGGGGGGTCGGACCAGACGCCGGCGAGGTCTATCTTAACCCGACCCTGAAGGCCCTCTTCCCCGACCCCTCGTCGTTTCGCGACATGGACAGGGCGGCGGAGGTCCTTGTGGACGCGCTGGTGCGCGAGCGCCCCATGGTGGTCTTCGCCGATTATGACGTGGACGGGGCCGCCAGCGCCGCCCAGCTGGTGCGCTGGATGCGCGCCATGGGCCGGGAGGTCCCGGTCTACATTCCCGACCGGGTGACAGAGGGCTACGGCCCCAGCCCGTCCATTTTCCGCGCCCTGAAGGCGAAGGGCGCCGAGCTGGTCGTCACCCTGGACTGCGGTGCGGCGGCGGTGGACGCCCTCGTAGCGGCCCGGGAGATCGGCCTCGACGTGGTCGTGATCGACCACCACCTCATGCGCCCGGGAGAGGTCCCGCCGGCCCTGGCCCTCGTCAATCCCAACCGGCCCGATGACAATTCCGGACAGGGCATGCTGGCCGCCGCCGGGGTCGCCTTTGTCCTGCTGGCGGCCCTCAACCGCGAGGCGCGCCGGCGCGGGCTCTTCGCAGACCGGCCGGAACCCGACCTTCGCCAGTGGCTGGACCTGGCCGCCCTGGGCGCCGTGTGCGACGTCACCGCCCTGACCGGCTTCAACCGGGCCCTGACGGCGCAGGGGCTGAAGGTGATGTCCCGCTGGGCCAACCCGGGCCTCAAGGCCCTTGCGGATATCGGAAAGGTCAGCGGGGCGGCCACGACCTTCCACGCCGGATTCGTGCTGGGACCCCGGATCAACGCTGGCGGCCGGATCGGACGCTCGGACCTGGGCGCGCGCCTCCTCGCCACGGACGATCCTGCAGAGGCTGCGGCCCTGGCCGCACAGCTGGACGAGCTGAACGGACAGCGTCGGGCGGTGGAGCAGGGGGTCCTCGACGAGGCCGTCGCCCTCATCGAAGCCGATCCGTCCCTCGCCGAGGCTCCCGTCCTGGTGGTGGCCGCCCCCGCCTGGCCCCCGGGGGTGATCGGCATCGTGGCCGGACGGCTCCGGGAGCGTTACCGGCGGCCCGCCGTGGTGATCGGCATTGATCCGGGCGCCGGCGTTGGCAAGGGCTCCGGCCGCTCGCAGCCCGGCGTGAACCTGGGCGCCGCCGTCCAGGCCGCCTTCGACGCCGGGATCCTCCTGTCCGGAGGTGGCCACGCCATGGCCGCCGGCCTGTCCATCCGGCCCGAGCGCATCGCCGACTTCACCGCCTTCCTGGCGGAACAGCTTGGCGACGCCCAGGCCCGCGCCGCCGAGGCCGACGCCCTGGAGGTGGACGCCCTGATCACGCCCCGGGGCGCCGACCGGGGGCTCCTGGAGGCTTTTGACCGCCTCGCCCCCTTTGGTCCCGGCAATCCCGAGCCCGTCTTCGCCGCCGCATCCGTGCGTATCGAGCGGCCCATCCCCATGCGTGGCGGGCATGTTCGCGTGACGCTCTCGGACTCGGCCGGGGGACGCCTGAAGGCCGTCGCCTGGAGGTCGGAGGAGACGCCGCTGGGCCAGGCCTTGCTGGCTGGAGGCGTCCTGCACGTGGCCGGCCGGCTGCGTCCCGACGACTGGCAGGGAAAGGCCTCTGTCGAGCTCGAGATCGAGGACGCCGCAGACCCCCGGCGCGCCGAGGCCCTGTGACGGCGCAGGCCTGTGGGAAATCCGGGAAGGGTGTCTTGCACGCCTCCGGGAAGGCGGATATAGACGCCGCTCTCGCGTCCGCGGTCCCTTCGTCTATCGGTTAGGACGCCAGGTTTTCAACCTGGAGAGAGGGGTTCGACTCCCCTAGGGACTGCCACGCAGAGCCTCCCACATCCGACATCGGCTTCCTTCCTGGAGCGGGCCTTGCGCTCGCCTCTGGCGCCTGTTCCTCCATTCCCGGTTGAACCGTCCGAAAATCGGCCATTGACGCCGGGTAATAGACAAGAAAAGACTTTGCCCTGCGGAGTTTCTGTCGGGAACTCGGGCCAGTCGGACGAGAGGGGGCCATGTCCGGTTACGGTTTTGATGATGATCGGGAGACCTCGGTCCGGATCAGCGGTCGTGTAAAGTGGTTCGATGAAGGCAAGGGTTACGGCTTCATCGTTCCCGATCAGCCTGAACTTACAGATCGCAAGGATGTGCTGATCCATGTGACCTCGCTTCGCGGGGTGGGACGTGAAGCAGCGGCTGAGGGCTCGACCCTGTCGTGTTCCGTGGTGCGGCGCCCCAAGGGCTGGCAGGTCTCTGAAATCCACGATTTCGACGACAGCACGGCCCAGCCCTCTGCAGGCCGGGGCTTTGACCGGGACGCCGGTTTCCGGCGCGACCGGGACCCAGGCGGTTACGGCTATTCCTCCCGCGACAGCTACGACCGCGGCGGCAGGGGCGGCTTCCAGCCCCGGCCGGGCGGCGGCGGGGGGCGTGCGCCCACGCCGGAAGGGCCCTTCGAGCGGGCCAAGGTGAAGTGGTTCAATCGCACAAAGGGCTATGGCTTCGTGGTCCGCGAGCAGGAAGCCGGGGACATCTTCGTCCACATCGAGACCCTGCGCCGGGCCGGCATCGAGGATCTCCAGCCCGGGGAAGACCTGATGGTCCGCTTCGGCAACGGCCCCAAGGGCCTGGTTGTCGCAGAGGTCCAGTTGATCTGACTGGCGCCCCGGCCGCGCCGGGGATAAGGGCAGGGGATGCGATCCCCGCCTCTCAGCGTTTTCCTTGCAGGTCTTGCCCTGGCGACCTCGGCCTTCCCGGCCCAGGCGGCGCAGCAGCCGCCTGCGCCCGCCTGTATTGGCAATCCGGAACTGAAGCCCCTAAGGCCCCTGACCGTCCGCACGGCGAGGGGTGAGTTCCGCTTCATGGTCGAGGTGGCGGACTCCGATCGCGAACGCGAGCTGGGCCTGATGTGCCGCCGCAGCCTGGCCCCTGACCGCGGCATGCTGTTCGACTTTGTCCGGGAGCGCCCCGACGCCGCCTTCTGGATGCGAAACACCCTGATCCCGCTGGATATCATCTACATCCGGAGGGATGGCGTGGTCAGGTCGATCATCCGCAACGCCCGCCCCCTGGACGAGACCCCCAGGCCCGCCGGCGGCCCCATACTGGGCGTGCTGGAACTGGCCGGGGGCCGGGCCGCCCAGATCGGCCTGCAGCCCGGGGACCGCGTCGACTTCCCGATCTTCCGGAGCCGTCCATGAGCCGCGCAACCGAGGCTGAACTGGCCGGCGATGAGGCCATCATTCCACCGCCGGGCTTCATCCTGTCGGCGACACGGGGGCCGTATTCCACCCACAATGGACCCTACTTTCACCGCGACCCCCAGGGCGAGGCGACCGAGCATGCCTTCCTGGCCCTTCGCCGGCACGCCAACGGCCTCGGCCTGGTGCATGGCGGCATGCTGACCTCCTTCATGGACGGCCTGCTCGCCGCCGCCGTCTGGCGCGCCTCCCGACGCTCCAGCGTGACCATCCACCTCTCCGTGGACTTCCTGCACATGGCCCGTGTCGGCGAGTGGGTCTTTGGGGAAAGCCGGGTGACCCGACTGACCCGGGACGTCGCCTTCGTGGAGGGACGGGCCCATGCGGCGGGGACCGACGTGGTCCGGGCCAGCGGGGTCTTCAAGCTGATGCGCAAGCCGGCGGACTGATTGCGAATTGGCGCGAAGAGGGCTATCGCGAGCGTAAGCCGGCGCTCATTCGGGGCGTAGCGCAGCCTGGTAGCGCATCTGCTTTGGGAGCAGAGGGTCGCGTGTTCGAATCACGCCGCCCCGACCAGAGCCGGCATGGAGAACGGGGACCGACATGATCGCGCGCATTTTCCGTCCGGCGAAGACCGCCATGCAGTCCGGCAAGGCGCGCGCAAAGGACTGGGTCCTGGAGTTCGCGCCGGCCTCTGCGCGGGTTCCCGACCCCCTGATGGGCTGGACCCTCACCGACGACACCAGCGCCCAGGTCCGCCTGACCTTCGAGAGCCGGGATGAGGCGGTGGCCTACGCCCAGAAGCATGGCCTGGCCTTCCAGGTGACCGAGCCCAAGGCCCCGAGGCGGATCCTCAAGGCCTACGCCGACAACTTTTCCGCCGACCGCAAGCAGCCCTGGACTCACTGAGGCCGCCCGCGGGACCGGAGCGCCCGTAGCTCAACCGGATAGAGCATCCGCCTTCTAAGCGGACGGTTGCAGGTTCGAGTCCTGCCGGGCGCGCCAGGCGGAGGCTGGCGCTATTTGGGCGCAGGAACGTCGGACGGGAAGTCAGGAAGGGGCTTGGCCGTCCCCGGCGGCCCGATGACATACTTCGCATGGCAGGCCACGCAGGTCTCATACAGGCGACCGCCCGTGTCGAAGACCGCCTGCTTGTCGCGGGCGTCCGCCGCCTTGCGCGCATCAAGGGCGCGGGCGGTCATCTCCTGGGCGAGGCGGTTCCATTCGGCCTCCGGCGCCCGGGGCCGGCCCTGGAGCTGGAGGGCGTTCCCCGCCTCGGCGACGGTGGAGGCCGCGGTGACAAGCGCTTCCCAGCCCGCCTCGTCCACCGGCGACAGGTCCTTCTCGCCCGCTTCCGTCAACTCGACGCCCGCCCCCAGCCAGAAGGCCTGGGCGGCCGGATCGACCACATGCAGCATGAACTCGTTCATCGGCAGGGAGGTGTCGAACTTGACGCCCGCCGCCGGGGCTCCAGGCCCGACGGGGCCCGAACACCCGGCGAGCGCGACCAGCCCCGCGAGGGCGACGAGACGCTTCATGTGCAGTCCTCCCATCCTGTCCGCCTGTGCCGGCGGATCAGGCCTTGGCCATGTTGATGACGTGCTGCTGGGTGAACTCGGCAAGACCTTCCTCGCCCAGCTCATTGCCAACGCCCGAGAACTTGGCGCCGCCGAACGGGATGTTGGGCGCCAGCTCGGCGTGCTTGTTGATCCAGACGGTGCCCGTATCCATGCGGCCAGCCAGGTCGAGGGCACGGTCCAGGTCCTTGGACCAGATCGAACCGCCCAGGCCGTACTCGGACGCATTGGCCCGGCGCACGGCGTCCTCGCCGTCCTTGATCTTGATGACCGGCAGGACGGGGCCGAACTGCTCCTCGTCCACCAGGCGGGCGCCGTCCTCGATGTCCCGGACGATCGTGGGACGGATGAAGTAGCCCTTGCCCTCGGCCCGGCCGCCGCCGGCGATGACCTTGCCCTTGGTCTTGGCGTCCTCGATCAGGCCAAGGACCTTTTCGAACTGGCTCTTGTTCTGGAGCGGTCCGAGCGTCACGCCCTGCTGGAGGCCATCGCCGACCACGGCGGCGTCCGCCAGCCTGGCCAGCTCGTCGCACATGGCGTCGTAGATGCTCTCGTGAACATAGGCCCGCTTCACCGCGATGCAGACCTGTCCGGAGTTCTGGAAGGCGGCGCCGAAGATCTTGGGGGCGGCCTCCTTGGGATCGACCCCGTCGAGGACGATGGCGGCGTCATTGCCGCCGAGCTCCAGCGTGACGCGCTTCAGGGCCTCGGCGGCGCCGGCCATCACCTTCTTGCCCGTCTCGGTGGAGCCGGTGAAGGAGACCTTCCGGATGTCCGGATGGGCGGTGATGGCCCCGCCCAGGTCGTTGGCGTCCGAGATCACGTTCAGGACGCCGGGAGGCAGGATGTCCTTCACAAGCTCGCCGATGCGCAGGGTCGTCAGCGGCGTGGTGGCGGCCGGCTTCAGGATCACCGTATTTCCCGCCAGCAGGGCGGCGGGGACCTTGAAGGCCATCAGGATGATCGGGAAGTTCCAGGGCACGATGGCGCCCACGACCCCGAGCGGCCGCCGGCGGGAGATCACCTTCCGGGCGTCGGAGTCCTCGATGACCTTTTCAGGCAGGTCCAGGCTGGCGAAGTAGCGGAAGAAGGCGGCGGCGCCGAAGACCTCGCCCATGGCGTCCTGCAGGGGCTTGCCCTGTTCCTGGACAAGGGTGCGTGACAAGGTCTCCAGGTCGCCCTGGATGGCGTCGGCCATAGCCAGGAGCGCCTTGCGCCGCTCATCCATCGGGGTGGCGGCCCAGGCGGGGAAGGCGCGCTTGGCGGCGGCGACGGCCTGGTCCAGCTGGGCCTTCGAGGCGCGCGGGCACTCGACCAGCACCTCCTCGGTCGCCGGATTGGTCACCGGCATCACGGCGTCGCCATCCACCAGCTGGCCGTCGATCAGAAGCTTGTAGGGACCCATGTCGTCCTCCCGAGAGTTGTTGGCGGCACAATGGGGGGATGACGTCGCGCCAATCAAGCCCGGGCTTGCGCGGGGGGTGGGCGGCGGGCCAATCTCCCGGCCGTTGATGGGGAGGCCTTCCATGATCCAGCGTCTGGCCAGCGGCCTGTTCTGCGCGCTCCTGCTCGCGCTTCCCGCCGCGGCCGCCGGCCTGACGGCTGGCGAGCGCCGGATGGTCTCCAGCATCGATGCGGGACAGGACCGCCAGCTTGCCCTGCTGGAAGAGCTTGTCGCCATCAACTCCGGGACCATGAACCTGACCGGCGTCGAGGCGGTCGGCCGTCGTGTGGCGCGCGAATTCCAGGACCTCGGCTTCGATGTCCGCTGGATCCCCATGGCCGAGGCGGGACGTGCGGGACACCTTGTCGCGGTCCACAGGGGCGGTGGCGGCGGTCGCCGCATGCTCCTGATCGGGCACCTCGACACCGTCTTCGAGCCTGACAGTCCCTTCAAAGGCTATGTCCGCTCCGGCGACACGGTCACCGGTCCGGGCGTGAACGACATGAAGGGGGGCATCGTCATCATGATCGGCGCCCTGCGCGCCATGAAGGCGGCGGGGACCCTGAGGCGGGCGGACATCACGGTCGTCCTGACCGGCGACGAGGAGCGGGTGGGGCGTCCGGTCGAGATCGCCAGGCGCGACCTCCTGGCTGCGGCGAAGGACTCAGACGTCGCCCTCGACTTCGAGGGCCTGGCGACGGAGGACGGCGCCGACATGGGCTCCATCGCCCGCCGGTCCTCCAACACCTGGACCGTCCGCGTGAAGGCCAAGCCCGGGCACTCCTCAGGGGTCTTCTCGGAGGCGGCGGGCTACGGGGCGATCTACGACCTGGCCCGTATCCTGGACGCTTTCCGGGAGCAGCTCCGCGAGCCCAACGCCACCTTCAATGTCGGCCTGGTCCTGGGCGGGTCAGACGCTTCGCTGAATGCCGCGGGGACAGGGGGCAAGGCCTCGGGCAAGTCCAACATCATTGCAGGCGAGGCCATGGCGGTGGGCGACCTGCGGACCCTGTCGAACGAGCAGACCGTCCGCATGAAGGCGCGCATGGATGCGATCGTGCGCGACAGCCTGCCCGGCGCCCGGGCAAGCCTGGAGTTCACGGAAGGCTATCCGGCCATGCCGCCGACCGAGGGCTCCCGGCGCCTCCTTGGGGAACTCAACAAGGTGAATGCGGCCCTGGGCTATCCGGAGATGCGGGAGCTGGATCCCCTCAAGCGGGGGGCCGGTGACATCGCCTTTGTCTCCCACCTCGTCGACGGCCTGGTGGGCCTCGGGGCGGGCGGGGAGGGCGCCCATGCGCCGGGC
>JBJOJL010000064.1:0-13069 GCA_046046615.1 Pseudomonadota bacterium | reverse complement strand
CCGAGCGTGGGCTGGAGCTCGAGCACCACATCGTCTCGTCAGGCATCCAGGAGATGATTGAGGGCTGCGCAATTCGCGATGCATTCGGCCAAGTGTTTGCCTCCAAATTTATCTATGATGCGGGCGTAGCAGCATGGCCGGGGGTCGGCATCAATTATACAACCAAGACCCAGTATCTGTTCAGGATCAATAAAGGCATCAACAACCATTGGGACAATGATTCCATCAACGGCTACACGCCCGAAGACGAGCGCCCCATACCGTTTAATCGTATGATTTTTCTCGGAGACGGCGAAACCGACATTCCAACCATGAAGATGCTGACCCACAAGGGCGGGCATTCGGTTGCCGTCTACGACTCGAAGAGAACGGATCGCGATCTTGATAAGATCCATAAGCTGATCTCCGACGGTCGCGTGGAATTCGTCGCGCCAGCCGACTACGGGGAAAACTCCCAGATCGATATTATTGTGAAGGGCATTCTCGGTCGCATCGCTCGTGGGCATGGCTACAGGCCAACAGCATGACCTTCGATGCCGCCGAGAAGCACCAATCGCAGATTCCTGCCCTGCAGCTCCTTGTGGCATTAGGGTTCACGCCGCTTTCCCAGGCGGAGGCATTGCGCCTCCGTGCCGGTCGACCGCGTAACGTGGTGCTCGATGACATCCTTGTTGACCAGCTTCTCCGGATTAACAGCTTTACGCACAGGAACCGTGAGTATCCCTTCGACCTCGCCGACGCGCATGAGGCCATGCGCCGGCTGAAGCCGACCCCCGACCGCATGAAGGGTCTCAAGGGCACCAATCAGGATGTCTATGACAGCCTGGTGCTGGGCACGACGATCACTAAGACCATCGACGGTGACTCCAAGAGTTACTCATTTCGCTTCATCGACTGGGAGAACCCGGAGAACAACGTTTTCCATGTCACGGCAGAGTTTGCCGTGGAGCGTACTGGAAGTACTCAGACGAAACGGTGCGACATTGTTGGTTTTGTGAACGGTATCCCGTTCCTCGTCATAGAGAACAAGCGCCCCACCGAGAGCCTGAAGAAGGCGGGCAGCCAGCTCATTGGCTACCAGAATGAAGACAACATCCCACAGCTTTTCCACTTCGCGCAGGTTCTGCTGACGATGAACCGTGTCGAGGCACGCTATGCCACCGTCGGCACGCCGCAGAAGTTCTGGCAAACGTGGAGGGAAGACGCGACTGATGAGCTTCAGGGCGCCAGAGACGCTAGGGATCGCGCCGGGACCCCTGATGTCGTCCAAGAAGTAGCGGGACTGTTGATTTCACCCCCAGTTCCACCTCCGGATAGGCTGGCGACCGCGGTCAACAAACCCCTTGCGATGACTGAAGAGGCCGCGGTGTTCAGCGGCGATTTTGCGTCGGCGAAGTCATATTTCCAGGCATTGAAGGCCGAGGGTGAGATCGCCGTCTCTGTCCAGGATCGCGCTCTCTACGCATTGTGTCGCCCGCACCGGCTTTTGGATCTTGTCCGACGGTTCACCGTTTTTGAGGGCGGAGTCCGCAAGATCGCGCGTCACCAGCAGTACATCGCAATCAACAAGACCCTGAAGAAGGTGGCTGCGTTCGATCCTCGCGGCACCCGCGAGGGCGGCGTTATCTGGCACACGCAGGGCTCCGGGAAGTCGCTAACCATGGTCATGCTTGGGCGCGCCCTGGCGCTGGAGAAGGGGATCCCGAACCCCAGGATTATCATCGTCACCGACCGAGATGACCTCGATAAGCAGATCAAGGGGACGTTCAAGTCCTGTGATATGGAACCGGAGCGGGCCACAAGTGGGTCGGATCTGCTCAGGTTGATCCGCGAACGCAAGCCGCTCATCACCACCATCATTAATAAATTCGATACGGCCCTGCGAAACGACGAGTACGTTGATGACGATCCCAATATCTTCGTCCTTGTCGATGAAAGTCACCGAACCCAGACAGGGCGATATGGTGGCTACAGCCAGTTCGCGACACAGATGCGCCGTCTGCTTCCGAGAGCTTGCTACATTGGCTTCACGGGAACGCCCCTCCTCAAGAAAGAACGAAACACGCTGGCCACGTTCGGAAGCGTGATCGACAGCTACACGATCGACGAGGCCGTTGGTGACGAGGCGGTCGTGCCTTTGCTTTACGAAGGGCGAATAGTCGACCAGCAGGTGACCGGCAACGTCATCAATCTCTGGTTCGAAAAGATCAGCCAGGGCCTCACCGACAATCAAAAAGCGGATCTGAAACAGAAATACTCTCGCCTGGACGCCTTGGGTAAAACCGCGCAGACCATCCGCTCCAAGGCCTTCGATATATCGGAGCACTTCCGGCAACATTGGTCTGGAACCGGTTTCAAGGCACAGCTCGTCGCGCCCTCAAAAGCTGCGGCTGTCCGCTTCAAGGATGTGCTGGACGAGATCGGCCATGTGACAAGCGAAATCATCATCTCTCCCCCAGACGACAATGAGGGGAATGAGGAGGTCGACAAGGAATCGAAGGATCTGGTGCGGAAGTTCTGGGCCCAGATGATGGCGAAGTACAAAACTGAGGAGGAGTACAATCGCCAGGTCATCGATAGCTTCAAGGGTTCAGGCGAGCCCGAGATCCTAATCGTCGTATCGAAACTTCTGACAGGCTTCGACGCTCCCCGGAACACAGTGCTCTACGTTTGCAAGTCACTGAAAGAACACAACCTCCTTCAGGCAATCGCGAGGGTGAACCGGCTCTACGAAGGCGACGAGGGTGAGAAGAAATTCGGCTTCATAATCGACTACGAAGGCCTGCTTGGTGAACTGGACAGAGCGCTGACGACCTACAGCGCCTTCGACGGTTATGACGTGGACGACCTGGCAGGCGCGCTCCATGATGTCCGTGAGGAAATTCGCAAGCTCCCCCAGCTGCATGAGCAAGTCTGGGAACTGTTCAAGTCCATCAAGAACAAAATGGACATGGAGCAGTTCGAGCAGTTTCTCGGTGACGAGGCGGTACGCCAGGAGTTTTACGGCAGGCTGAGCGCCTTCGGCAGGTGCCTGCACATCTCGTTGTCCTCAGACAAGTTCCTCGAGGTATTCCAGGCCGATCACATTGACGCTTTGAAACGCGACTGGAAGCGATTCTCCGAGCTTAAGCGGTCTGTGCAATTGCGGTACCAGGAGGTCGTGGACCTCAAGGAATTCGAACCCAAGATCCAGAAGCTGCTGGACGATCATGTGGTGGCGATGCCTGCAGAGACCATCATCAGTATGGTCAACATCAACGATCCCGCCGCGCTTAAGGCTGTGGTCGATGAGAACGATGTGTCCGACGCCTCCAAGGCGGACCGTATCGCGAGTGCAACTCGGCGAGTGATCACTGAGAAGATGGAAGAGGACCCCAGCTTCTACAAGGAGTTCTCAGAGCTGCTGGAAGACACAATCCTAAGCTATCGCGAGAAGCGCCTCTCGGAACGGGAGTACCTGCAGCAAGTCGCAACGCTCGCTGGCCGTATCGCGAGGAGGGAGACGGACACGCCGGTACCCGTCGCCCTTCAAGAAAATCCAGACGGACGGGCGTTCTTTGGGGTTCTAAATGGAAGGCTAAAAGGACCCCAGGGTGACATTGGGCCAGAGGCGACAGCGTCGCTGGCGATTTCAGTTATCGACATCATCAAGGCTCACCACATCGTCGATGTCTGGTCGAACGAAGTGGCCCAGAACCACATGCGCAACGCCATCGACGACTACTTCTTCGACGTTGCTCGGGATCAGATGGGGATCGAGCTATCTGTGCAGGATCTCGACGAGATTGAGGCTCGCCTGATGGCGCTGGCGAGGGCAAGGTTCCCCGGATGAGTGTGGAGCACTTGCTAGTCGACTATGGCGATCAACAGATAGCCGTCTCTGTTGTGCGCCGTGCCAGGCGAACGCTAGAGATTGCTGTGGAACCCGACGCCACAGTCAGCGTCGCTGCGCCTCATGAAGCCAGCGTCGGCTCGATCGTGATTAAGGTCCGGCGGCGCGGCGCATGGATTCGTCGGCAACAGCGGTACTTCCAGCAGTTCCTTCCACGAACGCCGGAACGGCAGTTTGTGGCTGGGGAGACGCTCAGATACCTGGGCCGGCAATACCGGCTGAAGATCCAGCCTCACATCCAACAGGAAGCCAAGCTTCAGCGCGGCTACCTCGTCATTCAGACGACCCAACCCGGATCCCCTAGTGTCACCCGGAACCTGGTGGAAGATTGGTATCGAAGGCGGGCTCGCACCAAGTTTCTTGAACGCTTGGAATTCAACCTACAGCGATTTCCGGACCCAGAGCTCTTCAGGCCAAGCGGACTGCTTATCCGCAAGGTTGGGCAGCGCTGGGGTTCAATGAGCCCGCGCAAGCGTCTCCTGCTTAATGTGCGGCTCGTCCAGGCGCCGATCGACGCTATCGACTACGTGATTACCCATGAGCTTTGCCACATGGCGGAGCCACATCATGGGCCTAGGTTTCTCGAGCTGCTCCAACGAGTGCTACCGGACTGGGAAAGCCGGAAATTGAAGCTCGAACGGTCGATGAGCTAACCCCCCTACCCCTCCGACACAAAATACGCGCTGTCCTCGTCCTTCCCGGGCAGCCGCACCACCCCCGCTGCCTTAAGCCCAATCTTCCTCAGCACCGCCTGCGAGGCGGTGTTGCCCGGGGTGGTGATGGCGACGATGCGGCCCAGGCGCAGGTGGCGGCGGGCGTGGTCGAGGCAGGCGCGGGCGGCTTCGGAGGCGTAGCCCCGGCCCCAGGCGCTGGCCAGGAAGGCGTAGCCGATGTCGGGGTCCTTCAGGCCGTCGCGCTTCAGCACGCCGCACAGGCCCACGGGGCGGCCGCCGTCGCGCTCGGTCGCGCGCCACAGGCCATAGCCATAGCCGGCGTAGGAGGCGCGGGGGCCCTCTTCGATGTAGGCGCGGGCGCCGGCCAGGTCGCGCACGCCCCGGTCGCCGATGTTCTCGAGGAAGCCGGGCTCGTTCAGGAGGGCCAGGATGAAGTCGGCGTCGCGGTCGGTCTCGAGCTCGTCGAGGACGAGACGGGGGGTGTGGAGGATGACGCTCAACGGGGGGGCTCCAGCCGGGCGACGAGGCTGGAGGTGTCCCAGCGGGCGCCGCCGAGGCCTTGCACCTCGGCGTACCAGGCGTCGACCTGGCGGGTGAGGTCGAGGCGGGCGCCGTTGCGGGCGGCCTCGTCCAGCACCAGGGAGAGGTCCTTGCGCATCCAGTCGACGGCGAAGCCGAAGTCGAACCTGCCCTCGGCCATCGTCGCCCAGCGGTTGTCCATCTGCCAGGACTGGGCCGCGCCCTGGGAGATGGCGGCCAGGACGTCGGCCGGGTCCAGCCCCGCGCGACGGGTGAAGTGCACCGCCTCGGCCAGGCCCTGGACGACGCCGGCGATGGCGATCTGGTTGACCATCTTGGTCAGTTGGCCGGCGCCGGGGCCTCCCATGAGGCGGATGGCGCGGCCGTAAGACGCCAGGACCGGCTCGATCCGGGCGAAGGCGGTCGGATCGCCGCCGCACATGATGGTCAGGCGGCCCGCCTCGGCGCCGGACTGGCCGCCGGAGACGGGGGCGTCGAGGAAGCTGTGACCAGAGGCGGCGGCCAGGGCGGCCATGTCGCGGGCGAGGACGGCGGAGGTGGTGGTGTGGTCGGCGATGACGGCGCCCGGCGCCATCATCGGCAGGAGGCGGGGGACCAGGCCGCGCACGTCCTCGTCCTTGCCGACGCAGAGGGCGACGAATTCGGCGCCTTGGGCGGCCTCCGCCGGGTCGTCGAAGGCCAGGCCGCCGAAGCGTTCGGCCCAGGCGAGGGCCTTGGCGGGGGTGCGGTTGGCGACCCGGACCTCATGGCCCGCCGCCAACAGGTGACCGGCCATGGGAAAGCCCATGGCGCCCAATCCGACAAACGCCACCCGCATGGCCGGCCCTCCATCCTAAACCGCATCTTAACACTACCGGCGCAGAAGCTGACCGGTCACCCACGCCCGGAAACCGACATGGCGAACGACGAACGGCCCATTCTGATCAAGAAGGTCAAGAAGGTTTCCGGCGGCGGCCACCATGGCGGCGCCTGGAAGGTGGCCTATGCCGACTTCGTCACGGCCATGATGGCCTTCTTCCTGCTGATGTGGCTGATCAACACCACCAGCCCGGAGCAGAAGCGCGGCATCGCCGAATACT
This sequence comes from Pseudomonadota bacterium, assembly GCA_046046615.1. GTDB lineage: Bacteria > Pseudomonadota > Alphaproteobacteria > Caulobacterales > Caulobacteraceae > Phenylobacterium. The sequence goes on along the minus strand of JBJOJL010000064.1, from coordinate 6,884 downwards.
TCGCGCCGGCGACGGTCTCGGACTCCAATTCCGGGGCCGGCGGCATTCTCGGCGGGACGGCCCTGGACGACAACGGCGCCAAGTCGGCGGGCTCGACCTCGATCATGGCGCAGATGGCGCCCGACACCCGCAACACCCAGGACGGCCCCAACGCCGCAGCTTCGGTCTCCGACACCCTCGAGACGGCCCGGCAGAAGCGCGAGGAGGCCGAGTTCGATTCGGCGGCCCAGTCCCTGAAGCAGGCGCTGCAGTCGATGCCGGAGCTGGCGGAGCTGTCGAAGAACATCATCGTCGACAAGACGCCGGAGGGCCTGCGGATCCAGCTGGTCGACCAGGAGGGCCGATCCCTCTTCGCTGAGGGCTCGTCCGTGCCGAACGACCGGGCGCGGGTGCTGCTGCGGGCGATCACCAAGACCCTCAACCAGCTGCCGAACCGGATCTCGATCTCCGGCCACACCTCGGCGGACTGGAAGGGTGGCGAGGTGGACAGCGACTGGGCCCTGTCTTCGGCCCGGGCGGACGCCTCGCGCAAGATCCTGCAGGCGGCGGGGATCGACAAGGACCGGGTCTACCAGGTCTCGGGCAAGGCCAATTCCGAGCCGCTCTACCCCGACGATCCCAGCCTGCCCGGCAACCGGCGGATCGCCATTGTCCTGCTGCGCGAGGCGCCCGTCCTGCCGCCGGAACCCGCCTTCTAGGAGCGGCAGGGCCTGACCGCCCTTGCGCCGGCCGCTCGGTTCGGGGTCTAGTCCGGGGCGTGACGCAGCATTTTCCCACCCGGCAGCTCCGGTTCTACCTGACCGCCCCGGCGCCCTGCCCTTACCTGCCCGACCGGCTGGAGAGGAAGGTCTTCGCCCATCTTCCGATGACCGAGGGCGCGGTGGTGAACGACAGCCTGAGCCAGAGCGGCTTCCGGCGGTCGCAGAACATCGCCTACCGGCCCGCCTGCGAGACCTGCGCCGCCTGCGTCTCGGTACGCATCCCCGCCGCCGACTACGTGCTGTCGCGGTCCGACCGGAAGACCCTGAACCGCAACGCCGACCTGCAGCGGAGCCTGGTCGAGGCCGAGGCGACGGTGGAGCAGTTCGATCTCCTCGGGCGCTACCTGCGGGCCCGGCACGCCGAGGGCGGCATGACGGACATGGGCTGGCCGGACTATGTGGCCATGGTCGAGGACACGCCGGTCCGGACCCACCTGATCGAATACCGCCTGCCCTCGGGCGCCGGCGCGCCCGGCGAGCTGGTCGGATGCGCCCTCATCGACCTGCTCGGCGACGGCCTGTCCATGGTCTACTCGTTCTATGATCCGGACCTGCCGCGCCGCAGCCTTGGGCGCTTCATGATCCTGGACCACCTGGCCCAGGCCCGGCTGACGGCCATCCCCTACGTCTACCTGGGCTATTGGGTCCGGGGGTCGGGGAAGATGGACTACAAGGCCGGCTTCCAGCCCCTGGAGGCCCTGGGCCCCGCAGGCTGGACCCTGCTCTCCGCCCGCGACCGGGACCCCTCCCAGAGATCGCTCCTCCACAGCCTGTCCACAGGCGGGCTTGGGCCATCCCCGCCGGAGGACGCCGGAGCCGTCGACCCCCGGGGGTGAACCGGGCTAGCACCCAGGGGGCATGAGACAGGCGCTATTCGATTTCTGGGACCCGCTCTTCCGGGCGCGGGGCGAGTTCGTCGTCTCCCCCGGGAACGCCGGAGCCCGCGCGCGCCTGGAGGCCTGGCCGGCCTGGTCCGGGGGCTGCCTCGTGCTTGTGGGGCCCGAGGGCTGCGGCAAGAGCCGGATGGCCGAGGACTGGGCGGCGGTCAGCGGGGCGCTGGCGCTGGACCCGATGCGACCTGACACGGCGTGCGCCCGGGACCGGCCGGTCCTCCTGGAAGACGTGGACCGGGGCTTCTGCGAGGAAGGCCTGTTCCACCTGATCAACCTGGCGCCGGTGAGCGGCGGGCTCCTGATGACCGCCCGGACCCCGCCGGCCTCCTGGCCCGTCCGGCTTCCCGACCTGCGCTCGCGCCTGAAGGCGGCGGAGGCGGCGCTGATCGAGGGCATGGACGACGCGGTCCTGACCCGGGTCATCGAGGACTTCCTGCGCGCCCGGGGCATCCGGCCCTCCGCCGATCTGGCCCCCTACCTCGTGCGCCGGATCGACCGGTCCGTGGCGGCGGCCCGGGACGTGGTGGAGCGCCTCCACGAGGCCTCCGGACCGGACCACCGGCCGGTAAGTCGCGCCCTCGCCCGTGAGATCCTGGGGGACGAGACGGAAAATCTTGACCTTTTTGACGCCTGACTTCGAGGTGTCACGGGATTGGCCCATGACGGCGACAGTGCTACCGATCGTGGGAACGAGCCCAGCCAGATGCCCCTCGCCGCAAAGCCGAAATCCCCTGTGACCCCGAACGGCGCCCCGCTGGACCGCGAACTGATGCGTTCGCCGGAGCGTTTCTTCAACCGGGAGTTGTCCTGGCTGGCCTTCAACCGGCGGGTCCTGGCCGAGAGCCGCAATCCCCGGCACCCCCTCCTGGAGCGCCTGCGCTTCCTGTCCATCTCGGCCCACAACCTGGACGAGTTCTACATGGTCCGGGTGGCGGGCCTGAAGGCCCAGGTCCGCGAAGGGGTCCGGACGGTCAGCCAGGACGGCCTTTCCCCGGTGGAGCAGCTGGAGAGGATCAACGCCGAGGCCGAGGACCTGATGGCCGACCAGCAGGCCCAGTGGCGCGACCTCGCCGCCGAGCTGTCGACCCAGGGCCTGTCCCTTGTGGCGCCCGAGGCCCTGACCGACGCTGACCGCCAGGCCCTGGAAGAGGCCTTCCTGAGCCGGCTCTTCCCGATCCTGACGCCCCTCGCGATCGATCCGGCCCATCCCTTTCCCTTCATCCCCAACCTGGCCTTCTCGCTGGTCCTCAAGCTCCGCCTGAAGGCGGAGCGCAGGTCGCTCTACGCCCTGGTCCCCATCCCGGCCCAGGTGGCGCGCTTCTGGGAGCTGCCCCCACAGGCCGGAACGCGCCGCCGCGCCGAGCGCCGGTTCATCACCCTCGAGGCCCTGGTGTCCCTGTTCGTGGACCGCCTGTTCCCGGGCTCGAAGGTCGAGGGCCAGGGGGTGTTCCGGCTGATCCGCGACTCCGACGTCGAGATCGAAGAAGAGGCCGAGGACCTGGTCCGGGAATTCGAGGAGCGGCTGAAGCAGAGGCGCCTGGGCTCGGTGGTCCGGGTCGAGATCGAGGCGGCCATGCCGCGGGATCTCCAGGTCTTCATCTGCGACAACCTCCGCGCCCGACGCGAGGACATCATCCGGATCGGGGGCATGCTGGGCCTGGACGAGCTGTCCCAGCTGATCCCGCCGAACCGGCCGGAGCTGAAGTTCCGCGCCTTCGAGCCCCGGTTCCCGGAACGCATCCGCGACCATGCCGGTGATTGCTTTGCAGCGATCCGCGAGAAGGACATCCTGGTCCACCATCCCTTCGAGAGCTTCGACGTGGTGGTCCAGTTCCTGCGGCAGGCGGCGCGCGACCCGCACGTCCTGGCCATCAAGCAGACCCTCTACCGGACCTCGCAGGACAGCCCGATCGTCGCGGCCCTGATCGAGGCGGCCGAGAACGGCAAGAACGTCACCGCCCTGGTCGAGATCAAGGCGCGGTTCGACGAGGAAGCCAACCTGAAGTGGGCCCGGGACCTGGAGCGCGCCGGGGTGCACGTCGTCTTCGGCTTCGTGGAGTATAAGACCCACGCCAAGCTCTCGATGGTGGTGCGCCGTGAGGGCGACCAGCTGCGGACCTACTGCCACTTCGGGACCGGCAACTATCACCCGCAGACGGCGCGGGTTTACACGGACCTGTCCCTCTTCACCTCCGACCCGGCCTTGGGTCGGGATTCCGCCCGCCTGTTCAACTACATCACCGGCTACGCCCGGCCCCAGCGGATGGAGAAGCTGTCCTTCTCGCCCCTGACCATGAAGACCGACCTCGTCCGGATGATCGCCGAGGAGGCGGACAACGCCCGGGCGGGCAAGCCGGCGGCCATCTGGGCCAAGCTCAACTCCCTGGTGGATCCCGAGATCATCGACGCCCTGTACGAAGCCAGCCAGGCCGGCGTGGACATCCAGCTGGTGGTGCGGGGCATCTGCTGCCTGCGACCCGGCGTTCCGGGGCTTTCAGAGCGGATCAGGGTCAAGTCGATCGTCGGGCGTTTCCTTGAGCACGCCCGCATCGTCGCGTTCGCGAATGGGGCGGAAATGCCTTCGGCCCAGGCGAGGCTCTTCATCTCTTCGGCGGACTGGATGCCCCGGAACCTCGACCGGCGGGTGGAGGCCCTGGCGCCCATCGAGACCCCGACCGTCCACCAGCAGGTCCTGGACCAGATCCTGGTGGCGAACATCCGCGACGAGGCCCAAAGCTGGACGCTGGACGCTTCGGGCGGGTATAGCCGGGACCCCGCCTGGGATCACCCTGGAGCCTTTTCGGCGCACGAGTACTTCATGACCAATCCCAGCCTCTCGGGTCGCGGGCAAAAGGTGAAGGATCTGCCCGGCGCGATCGATCATGTGGCGTCTCGCACCTAGCCGCGCCCCTTCGCCCCCGGGCCCCCCGCCCGCGGAGTCGCGTCATGCGGCGGTGATCGACATCGGGTCGAACTCGATCCGCCTTGTCGTCTACCGGCTGGAAGGCCGGGCCATCTGGACCGTCTACAATGAGAAGGCCCTGGCGGGCCTGGGACGCGACCTGCAGACCACGGGGCGCCTGTCGCCCGAGGGCGTCGAGGTCGCCATGTCGGTCCTCAGGCGGTTCCGCGTGCTCCTCCAGGGCTGGAGCAGCCGCGAGACCTTCGTGGTGGCCACGGCGGCGGTGCGCGAGGCTCGCGACAGTCGCGCCTTCCTGCGCGCCGTGGAGGAGGAAACCGGGATCACCGTCCGGGTCCTCTCCGGCGAGGAAGAGGCCCGCTACGGCGCCTTCGGCGTCCTGGCCGGCCAGGCGGACGCCGGCGGCGTCGCCGGCGACCTTGGCGGGTCGAGCCTGGAGCTGGTGCGGCTGGACGACCCTGGCCAGGGCGTGAGCCTGCCTCTGGGTCCCCTGGCCCTGGGCGCGCCCCGGCCGATGGATGCGGACCGGGTGCGGCGGGTGACGGCCCGCGCCCTGCGCCCGCACGCCGCGCGCCTGTCCAGCCGGGAGTTCCACGCCGTGGGCGGCGCCTGGCGCAATCTCGCCCTCCTGCACATGGAGCTGGAGGGCTATCCGCTTCATATCGCCCACCAGTACGAGATCCAGAGGACCGACCTGCTGGACATGTGCCGTTTCGTGGCCCGCCAGTCCCGGACCTCGCTGGAGGGTATCCAGGGCCTCTCGCGCAAGCGGTTCGACACCCTGCCCTACGCCGCCGTCGTGCTTTCGGAGGTGGTCCAGGCCCTGGAGGTGCAGAGGGTCGTGATCTCCGCCTTCGGGCTGCGCGAGGGCCTGCTGCTGGAGTCCATGCCCGAGGCGGTCCGCGCCCTTGACCCCCTTGTGGGCGGCTGCGAGGCCCTGGTGGCCCAGAACGGCCTGACCTTCGATCTCGGTCCCGCCCTCGAGGCCTTTGTCCGGCCGGTCTTTGACCAGCTGCCCCCGGCCTTCGGGACCCGGGACCCGATCCTGCTGGCGGCCGCCTGCCGGCTTGCGGACCTTGGCGCCCGGCTTCATCCGGATCACCGGGCCGACCTCGCCTTCGAGAAGGCCCTGCGTGCGCCCATCGCCGGCATGACCCACCCTGAGCGGGCCTTCCTGGCCAGCGTGGTGTTTTCCCGGCACGCCTCGGCGCCGACCCCGCCCGAGCCGGAGGTGATCAACCGCCTGCTGTCGCCGGAACGCCGCGTGCGCGCCCGCGCCCTCGGCTCGGCCATCCGCCTGGGCTGCGACCTGGCCGGGCGGAACGTGGAAGTGCTGCGCAACGCCGCCCTCAGCCTCGAGAACGACCGCCTCCGGCTCTCCGCGGAAGAGGGCTGGGAGGACATGCTCCTGGGGGAACAGACGGCCAAGCGGGCCATGACCCTCGCCCAGGTCCTCAAGATCCGCCTCCAGATGGGATGATCCCCGCGTGACCCAGATCCTGATGTCCGAAGCCGCCCACCTGCGCATCCGCGACCGGATCGCCCATCTGGCGCCGAGGCTCCGGATCGTCACCGTCCCCGAGGCCGGGCGTTACCAGTCCGACGGCGCGGAGGTGGCGGCGACCGATCTGGCGCCCGAGATCGTCTGGAACACCCAGGAGGCCTACATGTCAGGCCTCCTGCCGACCCTGATGCGCCCCCTCCTGGACTGCCCCTCGGTGCGCTGGCTGCAGACCTTCAACGCCGGGCTCGACCTGCCGGTCTTCCGCCGGATCATGGAAAAGGGCGTCCGGATCACCAAGTCCTCGGCCCAGGGCGTGGTGATCGCCGAATACGTCCTGGCCCACGCCCTGTCCCTGATCGTGCCCATCGACGCCCAGCGCGAGCTGCAGGCCCGCCGGGAATGGGGCCGCACCCAATACCTGGAGGTCAGCCAGACGCGCTGGCTGCTGGTGGGCTACGGCGCGATCGGCGAACAGATCGCCCAGAGGGCCCGGGCCTTCGGTGTGGACCTGACCGTCGTGCGCCGGGGTCCGGACGCGGGCCTGGCGCATCGGACCCTGCCCCTGTCACGGATTGCCGAGGCCCTTCCCGACACCGACGTCGTGGTCCTGGCCTGCGCCCTGACGGACGAGACCCGGGACATGTGCAACGACGCCTTCTTCGCGGCCCTCAAGCCCGGCTCCATCCTGATCAACATCGGCCGGGGCGGTCTGGTGGACGAGGACGCCCTGCGGCGGGGCCTCGACGCCGGTCGGCCCGCCCACGCCGTGCTCGATGTCTTCCAGACCGAGCCCCTGCCTGACGATC
>JBJOJL010000063.1:0-13160 GCA_046046615.1 Pseudomonadota bacterium | reverse complement strand
CGACATCTCCGAGTTCGGAGAGCGCGCCTACCACAACTGATCCTCCCCTCAGTCGTGGCGGAGCGGGGACCCCTCGGGGTCCCCGTTTTCGTTTCAGGCTGTGGGGTCGAGGGGTGCGCCCAGCCGGCAGGCGCGAACCCACCAGCCGGGCTGCGCCTCGGCCAGGCCCGCAGCCAGGCGCCCCGCCGACTCCTCGTCGGTACAGAGTGCGAAGCAGGTCGCCCCGGACCCGGAAAGGCGCGCCAGGAGGGTCTCGGGCGCATCACGCAGGCGCACCAGCACATCGCCAATCCCAGGGGCGACGGCGAGGGCGGGCGCCTCGAGGTCATTGCGCAGGGACTCGAGCCAGCGCACCGTCGCCGCCACGTCCAAAAGGCCCCCGGGGTCCGGCGCGGGATCGGGCCTGTCGGGAGCCGCATGCCGGTCAAAGCCCCGGTAGACGGCCCCGGTGGGACAGGCGACGCCCGGATTGACGAGCACCGCGGGAAGGACGGGAAGGACGGGCGCAGGCGCCAGGACATCCCCCCGCCCCCTCGCCGTCACAGGCCGGCTGGCGACGCAGGCCGGGACGTCCGAGCCCAACTCCGCCGCAAGGGCCTCAAGCTGGGGCATGTCCAGGCCACCGCGCCAGGCCTCATTCAGCAGCCGAAGGGTCGCCGCCGCGTCCGCCGAGCCGCCCCCCAGCCCCGCCGCCACCGGCAGGCGCTTTTCCAGGTGGAGCCCAGGCAGGTCGCCTTCGCGGCCCAGCCGCCGGGACAGCAGGGCAGCCGCCCTGAGCACAAGGTTGTCGTCCTCCGACCCAAGGCCGGCCGCAAAGGCTCCGGCGACCTCCAGGGCGGGCGCCCCCGGCCCCGCCAGAGCGACCTCGTCGCCCACATCGGCGAAGACCATCAGGGTCTCGAGGGGATGGAAACCATCCGCGCCCGTCGCCCCGACATGCAGGTAGAGATTGACCTTGGCCGGGGCGAAGGCGCTGGCGCTCATGCGGACGGTCAGGGCTTGCGGGCGGCCGGAACCGGGGCGGAGACGGGCGGCAGCCCCTGGACCAGCTTGCGCTCGGCCTCGGCCCGGATCTTCGGATCCGGGTCCAGGGTCAGGACGCGCTTCCACTGGAAGCCGGCCTCATCCCGGCGTCCGATGCGCCAGTAGGCGTCGCCGAGGTGGTTGTTCAGCTCCGGATCGCCCGGCTCCAGCTCCACCGCCCTTTCAAGGGTCTCCACCGCCCGGGGGAAATCTCCCAGACGGAAATAGGCCCAGCCCAGGCTGTCGACCATGGCGCCCGAACGGGGGTTCTGGCTGACCGCCCGCCGGACCATTTCGAGGGCCTTGTCGAGGTTCTCGTTCCGGTCAATCCACGAATAGCCGAGATAGTTGAGAAGTTCCGGTTCGTTGGGATTGAGCGCCAGGGCGGCCATCAGGTCGGCCTCGGCCTCCGGCCACCGGCCTGCGCGCTCCCGGGAGACCCCCCGGGCGTAGAGGAGCCGCCAGTCCGGAGCGGCGCCGCGGATGATGGGATCCAGGGCGTCGGCGGATTCCGAGAACTTCTCGTTGGCCCGGAGCAGGTCAGACAGGTTGATCGCCGCCTCGACGTCGCCGCCGGCTGCCGCCTGCTGCGCCAGCCTGAGGGCGGTTTCGCGGTCTCCCGCACGCTGGTGGCTCCAGGCCAGCTTGGCCTGGGCGGCGGTGAACTCGGGGGAGTCGGCCGGAACCCGCGCGTAGGCCGCGCGGGCCTCGTCGACCAAGCCATCGCTCTCCAGGAGATCGCCCACGAGCAGCCATGCCGGCGCATTCCCGGGGTCCAGCCTCAGCGCCAGACGGAGGTAGGCCAGCCCCATCTGGTCCTGGCCGGCGGCGATCAGGGTGGCCCCCATCGGGGTCAGGGTCTGGGCGGCCCCCTGCCGCAGGCTGGGCTGGGCTTCCGCCTTGCCCGACGCCGCCCGCTCCCGCGCCGCCCGGACCGAAGCGTTCCGCGGATCGGTCGCGAGAAGACGGTCATAGAGGGCGATGGCCTCCGCCCCCCGTTTCCGGCGCTCCAGGAATCCGCCGTAGGCGAGCACCGAAGCCTGTCCCGGGGACTCTCCGCCCGCCAGAACCTTGAAGTTGGTCTCCGCCTCGTCGAACCGGCCCGCGCGCTCGAACAGCCGCGCCTGGGCGAGAAGGCCGAAGACGTCGACAATCCGGTCGCCCGGCGACTGCGGCCGGACCAGCACGCCTTCCTTGTCGCCGGCCATGGCCGCCGCCCAGGGGGCGAGGAGGGCCATGGCGGACCGATGCGGGAAGACTGCGCCTTCAGGGGCCAGAAGGGTCCGCACCGAGCCGACCCGGCCGGTGGACATGCCCTCGACGGCCCGGACCAGGCGACTGAGCGAAAGGCTTGGCGGAGAGGTCGCCTCGGAAGTGGGCGCAATCCGCGCAGCCGTGGTCACGTCCCCGGCCAGGAGGGCGGCGACGAAGGCGCGTTCATCGGCGATTTCAGCGGCGTCGGGATCGAGGGCCCGGACCGCGCTGTAGTACCGGGCCGCGTCAGCGTTGCGCCCGGCGTTGAGGGCCGCACGGCCCGCCAGGAACTGGCCATAGGGCGAGGCGCCGGATCCCTCCGCCGGCCCGGCCGCGGGGCCAGGCGCGGTGGCGCAGGCCGCGAGGGCGACGAGCGCTCCCGCCGTTGCAAGACGCGCCGCTGCGCGGAGCAGGGCCTGATGTTTCCAGCCAGCCATGGAGCGGGTGTTCACCTGTTCGCTCCCCCCGGCAAGCCCGCCTACATGTTCGGGTAGTTGGGCCCGTCGCCGCCCTGGGGCGTCGTCCAGGTGATGTTCTGCGAAGGATCCTTGATGTCGCAGGTCTTGCAGTGGACGCAGTTCTGGAAGTTGATCTGGAACCGCGGGTTCGACCCGTCGTCCTCCGTCAGCACCTCGTACACCCCCGCCGGGCAGTAGCGCTGGGCGGGCTCGGCGTACTTCGGCAGGTTGACGCTGATCGGCGTGGAGGCGTCGGTCAGCTTCAGGTGCGCCGGCTGGGCCTCGTCATGGTTGGTCGAGGCCAGGAAGACCGACGAGAGCTTGTCGAAGCTCACGACGCCGTCGGGCTTGGGATAGGCGATCGGCTGGTAGTCCTTGGCCAGGCCGGTGGACTGGGCGTCCGACTTGCCGTGCTTCAGGGTTCCGAAGAAGGAGAAGCCCCCCAGCATGTGGGCCAGGGTGGCGTCGGCGCCGCCGAGGAGCAGGCCGGGAATGGTCCCGAACTTCGACCACAGCGGCTTGAAGTTGCGGACGGCGTGCAGCTCCTTGGCGATGGAAGAGGCCTTGTAGGCGGTCTCGTACTCGACCAGCTCGTCGCCGCCGCGTCCGGCCTGGATGGCGCCGAAGGCCGCCTCGGCCGCCAGGACGCCGCTCTTGACCGCGTTGTGGGAGCCCTTGATCCGCGGGACGTTGACCATGCCCGCCGAGCAGCCCAGCAGGGCGCCGCCGGGGAAGTAGAGCTGGGGCAGGGACTGCTCGCCGCCCTCGGTGATGGCCCGCGCGCCGTAGGCGATGCGCTCGCCGCCCTCGAGGTAACGGCGGATCGCCGGGTGGGTCTTGAAGCGCTGGAACTCGTCGAAGGGCGAGATGTAGGGGTTCTTGTAGTTCAGGTGCACCACGAAGCCGATGGCCACATAGTTGTCCCCGAAGTGGTACATGAACGAGCCGCCGCCCGTCTGGTTGTCCAGGGGCCAGCCGAAGGTGTGCTGGGTCAGGCCGGGCTCGAAGGCCGCGTCCGGCACCTTCCAGAGCTCCTTGATGCCGATGCCGTACTTCTGCGGCTCGCGGCCCTTGTTCAGGTCGAAACGCGCCTGCAGCTGCTTGGCCAGGGAGCCCCGGACGCCTTCCCCGATGAGGGTGTACCTGGCGTGCAGCTCGATACCCGGCTGGTAGTCGGGGCCGGGCTGGCCGTCCTTGCCGATGCCGAAGACGCCGGCGACCACGCCCTTGACCGATCCATCCTCGTTGAAGACCAGCTCGGAGGCGGCCATGCCGGGGTAGATCTCGACCCCCAGGCCCTCGGCGTGCTGGGCGAGCCAGCGGCACACATTGCCAAGGCTGGCGATGTAGTTGCCGTGGTTCAGCATCCACTTCGGGAAGGGCGCCCAGCTGACGTCCAGCTCACCGGCCGGCCCGAGCATCAGGAACTTGTCCTTGGTCACCGCCGTTTCGAGAGGAACGCCCAGTTCCTTCCAGTTTGGCAGGAGCTCGGCGATGCCGCTGGGATCGATCACGGCCCCGGAGAGGATGTGTGCGCCGACCTCGGAGCCCTTCTCGAGGACGGCCACGGAGATCTCGGACCCCGCCGCCTCGGCCATCTGCTTGAGGCGGATCGCCGCCGCCAGGCCGGACGGGCCGGCGCCGACGATCACCACGTCGTATTCCATCGCCTCGCGCTCGAGGGTCTCGCTCATTTTGCAAGCTCCGGTGCGCCGGTCGCCCCGCGCCCGGCCTTGTTCCCTTGTGGCCTTATCAATAGCTTACGCAAGGTGGGTCAAGGGCGAAAGCCGCCGGTCCCGCCGCCAGCCCGGGGAATCCGCCGCAGATGAGCCGCCTGTCAGGCCCCGCCGTCGCCGAAAGCCTGCTCGCCTTCTGGGCCGAGTCCGGCGTCGACGCCGCCTTGCTGGAAATCCCGACGGATCGAATCGCCGAAGGCCAGAGGCCCCTCGCCGCCCCCCGTCCCGCCCCGGCGACGCCGTTGCGCACATCAGCCCCAGCGGCGCCCCGCCCCCTGGCCGTCGAGGCTGCGCGGGAAGCGGCGGCCGCCTGCGCCGACCTGGACGCCCTGGCCGCCGCCATCGAGGCCTTCGAAGGCTGCCCCATCCGCTTCGAGGGCGCAGCGAGCCGCTCCGTCTTCTCCCGCGGCCCGGCGGATGCGCCGGTGGTCGTGGTCGGGGAGGCCCCGGGGGCCGAAGAGGACCGGCTCGGTCAGCCCTTCGTGGGCAAGGCCGGCAAGATGCTGGACCGGATGCTGGAGGCCATCGGCCTGGCCGACCGGGCCTTCATCACCAACACCGTCTTCTGGCGACCGCCGGGGAACCGGACCCCGTCGCCCGAGGAACAGGTCGTTTGCCGCCCCTTCGTCGAGCAGGCCATCCGGTTGGTGCGGCCGCGGATGCTCCTTCTGGTGGGCGCGCCGGCCACCCGTTGCCTGCTGGAACAGACCGAGGGCATCACAAAGCTGCATGGCCGCTGGTTCGAGTGGCGGACGGCTGATGGCGACCTTGAACTCCCCGCCCTGCCGACCTTCCACCCCGCCTTCCTCATGCGCCAGCCGACCGCCAAGGCCATGGCCTGGTCGGACCTGAAGCTGTTCGCCGAGAGGCTGAACCGCCCGGCCCGGCCCTGAGGTCAGCCTGCGACGCGAAGCCGGGCGGCGCCCCGGGAGGCCCGCGAGATTGCAGCCTGGGGACTGATGCCGGCGGGAAGCGCCACGAGGCGGCTGCGTGGGGTCACGAGGCCCAGGGGCGGCGACAGGAATCCAAGGCCGGGAGGCGCCGGCGTCGTCAGGGCGAGGCCCCGCGGCAGGCCCCCTGCGGCGGCGAGTTCCCGGCCCAGACGGTCCAGGGCGAAGGCGTCCAGGCGCAGGCGCGGGGTCGCCAGCAGGATCAGGTCGCTCCTCGCCTCGCGGACGGCGACGCCCAGGCCGCCGCGGATCCGGCGGGCGCCCGCCGCCTCGCAGAGGGCGAAAAGCTCCGGGTCCTCCGCGGGGGGCTCCAGCACGAGGACATCCCGGACAAGTCCGGTGACGGCGGCGGGGACCAGGTCGGAGAGGAGACCCGCGAGTTCGCCGCTCGCCTCCCCGGCGCTTGTGATGACGGACAGCATGGCGCCATGAGCCGGGACCCGCGCGACAGGTCAAGGCCGCTTGGACCCAAGGGATGCCGAAGCCCCGGACTTCCTGCTAGGTTCCGCAACAGATTCAACCGCAGGGAGCGGAAGGTGGCTTCAGGACGCTTTGGACGCGGCGGAACTCTCCCCGGACTGGCCCTGGGCGTCCTGCTCAGCTTCTTCGCGAACGCCCTCGCCCGGGCGGAGACCCCGGTTCTGGCGGCGGACACGCGCTTCGTCGCCCTGTCCTCCAACGAAGAGTCCTATTGCAGCCGGATCGGCCTGATCCGCTCGGCCCGCGAGCGGATCGACATCCAGACCTACATCCTGACGCCGGACATCACGGGCTCCGGACTGGTGCGCGAGCTCGAGGCTGCGGCCATCCGCGGCGTGGCGATCCGCCTGCTCCTGGATGACTATGGCTCACACGAGGCCAAGAACCGGCTCGACGCGCTCCGGCGGATGCCTGGCGTCGAGATCCGCTACGTGAACCCGTCCCGACGCCAGGGGCTGGGACGTCGGGTCGATTACCTGGTCGATTTCCGCCGGCTGAACCGTCGGATGCACAACAAGTCCTTCATCGTCGACGACACGACGGCGATCGTCGGGGGCCGGAACATCGGCGATGTCTATTTCCGGTCCGGGGCCTTCGCCTTCGCCGACCTCGACGTGATTGTCGAGGGAGGCGCCTTGGCGGACCTGCGCAAGGTCTTCGACACCTACTGGGATGCGACGGTGTCGCTCCCGCTGGACCAGGTCGCGCCCCTGGCGAAGACGCCGCGCACCCACAGGGACCCCTTCCCCGAGCGAGCGCCGGCCTGTCCCGCCGCCGCCGATGTGGCGCCGGCGCCCCTGCAGTCCGCTGCAGCAGAGGTGCTGTCAGACCCGCCTTCCAAGATCAGCCGGGACCGGCAGGACGCGCCCGCCCTGGATCCCATCCGCGAGCAGATCCGGCGCGAGATCAGCACGCCAGGCCGGTCGCTCTACATCATTTCGCCCTACTTCATCCCCAGCGGCGGATGGGTGGATGAGCTCGTCGCCCTCCAGGCCCGGGGTGTGGATGTCCGGATCCTGACCAACTCCGCCCGGGCCACCAATTCAACGCCCGTGCACGCCGCCTACTCGAAGTATCGCCGGGAACTGACCCGGGGCGGCGTCCGCCTCTTTGAGTTCAAGCCGACCGCCCTGCCCGTGGAGGAGCCCGACCTGGAGTTCGGCGCCGTCCGGTCGCGCTCGACCCTCCACGCCAAGACCTTCGCCGTCGATGACCAGAGGGTCTTCGTGGGTTCGTTCAACTTCGACCCCCGCTCTGTGGAGTTGAACACCGAAATGGGCCTGATCCTTCAGACCCCTCCGGCCGCCGAAGCCATAAGGACCTTCTTCGAGACCGGCCTGGCGACGGCCGCCTACGAGGTCAAGGCCGCAGACCGCGGGCTGGTCTGGATCGACCGCAGCCAGGGCGCCGAAGTCGCACTCCCGCGCGAACCGGGCCTCAACATCCTGAACCGGGCCTGGCTGAAGGTCCTGTCCCTGGCGCCCATCGAGCACCTGCTCTGAGGCCAGGCGGTCAGACCGCCTGCTTCAACGCCTCGGCCAGGCGCTCTTCCTTCAGCTTCTCCGCCACGAGGAAGGCCAGTTCCAGGGCCTGCTCGCCGTTGAGGCGGGGGTCGCAGTGGGTGTGGTAACGGTCCGCGAGATCGCCCTCGGACAGAGCCCGGGCGCCGCCCAGGCACTCGGTGACGTTCTGCCCGGTCATCTCCAGGTGGACGCCGCCGGGATGGACGCCCTCGGCCCGGCAGATTTCCACGAAGCTCTTCACCTCGGACAGGATGCGGTCGAAGGGCCGGGTCTTGTAGCCCGTGGCCGCCGTCAGGGTGTTGCCATGCATGGGATCGATGGCCCAGACGACCCGGGCGCCTGCGGCGCGGGTGGCCTTGAGCAGGCCGGGCAGACGGCCCGCGATCTTGTCGTGGCCGAAACGACCGTAGAGGGTCAGGCGGCCGGGCTCATTCTGCGGGTTCAGGATCTCGATCAGTCGCAGGAGTTCGTCCGCCTCTAGGGTCGGGCCGACCTTCATGCCGATCGGGTTCCGGATGCCGCGGAAGAACTCCACGTGGGCGCCGTCGGGCTGGCGGGTGCGCTCACCGATCCAAAGGAGGTGGGCGGAGGTGTCGTACCAGTCGCCGGTGGTGGAATCGACGCGGGTCATGGCCTCTTCGAAGCCCAGCAGGAGGGCCTCGTGCGAGGTGAAGAACTCCACCCGGTGCAGGTCGGGATGGGTCTCCGGCGTCACGCCGATGGCGGCCATGAAGGCCAGGGCCTCGGAGATCTTTTCCGAGAGGGCGCGATAGCGGGCGCCCTGGGGGCTGTCATCCACGAAGCCCAGGGTCCAGCGGTGGATGTTGTGCAGGTCCGCATAACCGCCGCCGGCGAAGGCGCGCAGCAGGTTCAGGGTCGAGGCCGACTGGGCGTAGGCCTGCAACAGACGCTGGGGATCGGGCGTCCGGGCGGCCGCGTCAAAGTCCATGCCGTTGATGTTGTCGCCGCGGTAGGACGGCAGGGTCACGTCGCCGACGGTCTCGGTCGGAGAGGATCGCGGCTTGGCGAACTGGCCAGCCATGCGGCCCACCTTCACCACGGGCTTTCCGCCCGCAAAGGTCAGGACCACCGCCATCTGGAGGATGAGGCGGAAGGTGTCGCGGATGTTGTCCGCATGGAACTCCTTGAAGCTCTCGGCGCAGTCGCCGCCCTGAAGCAGGAAGGCGCGGCCGGCCTCGACGTCCGCCAGCAGGGACTTCAGCCGCCGGGCCTCGCCGGCGAACACCAGGGGCGGCATCCCGCGCAGGGTCTGCTCGACCGAGGAAAGGGCCTCAGCGTCCGGATAATCCTCCGGCATGTGCTTGCCGGGACGGGACCGCCAGGTGGAAGGGCTCCAGGAAGGGCTCATCTTTCAACTCCACGCCCGCCTTTGCGGGCGCGGGTTTCTAGCCGGAACAGCGTCAAACGTCGATAGGCCGGGCGCGCAGGACCAGGATGCAGGCCAGGGCGGACAGGGCCCCTAGGGCCAGCCACCACTCCTGCCAGACCCCGAAACTGACCGCCCCGAAGGCCAGGTAGGCCGTGGCGGTTGCGGCGGCGGCGGCGGCGGCGGGGGTCCGGCGCGGCCGCGAGAGGCCCGAGAAGATCGACGCCCAGACGATGGCCGCGGCCACGGCGCCGATCAGGCCCAGTTCCATCCAGACCTGCAGGGCCGCATCGTGGGGGTGCAGCTTGATGCCCGGTCCGAAGGCCCGGCTGGCGTCCAGCCCCCACCCCGGAAGGGGGCGGGCCTGGATCCAGTCCACCGCCTTGCGCCAGTAGCCGATCCGCTGGATCCAGGATTCCGAGAGATAGGGGGCAAGGCGGGCGTCCAGGCCGAGGACGAAGGCGGCCTTGGCGATCGCTGGGGCCAGTAGGAAGGCCGCCGCGCTCAAGCCGGCGAGTCCCCGGGGTCCGCGGACAGGGAAGGCCAGGACCAGGCCCGCGGCCGCGAGGGCGCAGGCCAGGGCCAGGAAGGGCGCATCGTAACCGAAGGCCAGGGACGGGAGGGTGATCCCGGCCCCGAGGAGCAGGGCCAGCCCCCACCTCAGCCGCCCGGAGACCGCAGCGACGGCGGGCGGCGCCAGGAGGCTCAGGACGTAGAGCCCCTGCGCCACGTTCTTGATGGCGTAGTCCGGCCGCACGGTCTCGCCCAGCAATCCCAGGAGGGCCTTGTAGCCCGCCGCCCCGGTGGCCGCCTCGGCCAGGAGGAGAAGGGCGAGAAGGCCGGTGGTCCCGGCCATGAGCTTCAGGAGACCGGGAAGTCGCGCCTCAGGTACTGCCCGGGCGGCGCTGACGGCGGCGCCGTAGAGGGCCAGCATGAAGACCAGCTTCAGCCCGGTCTGCCCCTCGAGGTCGGCGGCCCGCCAGGGACTCCAGAAGAGAGAGGCGCAAGCCCAGACCAGGGCGGTGAAGAGCGCCAGCAACAGGGCCCGGTCCTCGACGCGGACGCGGACGGATGGAAGGGTCAGCAGGCCCGCTAGGGCGACAGCCGGCGCAAAGCCCAGGGCGCCGGCCCAGCCGAGCAGGGGCGTCAGGAGCAGCAGGCCTGCGATCACCCCGGCCGTCCAGCGGCCAGGCGATGTCGTCGATCCGGGCAAGTTCAGGCCGGAGACCGGGCGACGGGCTCGCTCAGGGTGACGAGTTCCTCGGCCAGGGTGGGATGGACGGCGCAGGCGGAGTCCCATTGGGCCTTGGTCACGCCCAGCTTGAGCGGGACGGTGGCCATCTGGATGATCTCGGGGGCGTCCGGGCCGACCACGTGGCAGCCCAGCACCCGCTGGCTGCCGGCGTCCACCACCAGCTTGACCAGGGCCTGCTCCTGGCCGCCGTAGAAGGTCTCCTTCATCGGCCGGAAGCGGGACCGGTAGATGTCGACGTCGGCGTAGGCGGCGCGGGCCTCGGCTTCGGTCAGGCCCACCGTGCCGACCGGCGGCTGGCTGAAGACCGCGGAGGCCACCGCCTCATGGTCGAAGCGGGTCGGCTGGCCATAGAACTCCGTTCGGGCGAAGGCGGCGCCCTCACGGATCGCGACGGGGGTCAGGTTGATCCGGTCCGTGACATCGCCGACGGCCCAGATGCTGGGGACGGAGGTCTTCGACCAGGCGTCCACCCGAATCTCGCCGTTCGTGCCGGTCTCCACGCCTGCAGTCTCCAGGCCGAGCCCATGTGTGTGGGGCCGGCGGCCGGTCGCCAGCATGACCTGGCCGGCCGGCAGCACCTGGCCGTCTGAGAGTCGGCACTGCAGGCTCCCCGGATGCCCGGAAATCTCCGTGGGATGCGCCCCGAGGATGAGCTTGACGCCCCGCCTCTGGATTTCCGCCGCCACGTGGGCGCGGATGTCCTCATCGAAGCCGCGCAGGACCTGGTCGCCGCGATAGACCAGGGTCACATCGACTCCCAGACCGTTGAAAATGCCCGCGAATTCCACGGCGATGAAGCCGCCGCCGACAATGACCATGCGCTCGGGCAGGGCGGGCAGGTCGAAGGCCTCCTCGGAAGTCATGGCCAGGTCCGAGCCCGGCAGGTCATCAGGCTTCCAGGGCCGGCCGCCCGTGGCCACCAGGATACGCTCGGCGGTCACCGCGCCGCGCCCCTCGACCTCCAGGCTGTTGGGGCCCGTCAGCACCGCCCGCCCCTCCAGGATCTCGGCGCCCGAGCGGGTCAGGTTCGCCACATAGAGACCGGAGAGACGGGCGATCTCGCGGTCCTTGGCCTCCCTGAAGCGGGTCCAGTCGAAGGTCGCCTCCGAGGCGGACCAGCCATAGCCCTCGGCGATGTGGGCGTAGTGTGGGAACTCAGAGGCGTAGACCATGAACTTCTTGGGCACGCAGCCGCGGATCACGCAGGTGCCGCCGACCCGGTATTCCTCGGCCACAGCCACACGGGCGCCGGAGGCGGCGGCCAGCCGTCCAGCCCGGACGCCGCCGGATCCCGCCCCGATGACGAAGAGGTCGAAGTCGAACTGGCTCATGATCGGGCGCTCCCTGCGACGGCGGCGCGACCCTAGAGCAAATCCCGCTGCTGTTGAATGCCGGCGCTCGGAGCGGCCTTGACCGTGCAGAGGCGCAGGCGCAATCCCGCAGCATGGAACTCGCCGAAACGCTCCCGCCCGCCGCAGGCTCGCCCCCCGGGCCGGACCCGTCGGACAGGGCCTTCTTCGGCCACCCCCTCGCCTTCGGGCACATCTTCGCCACCGAGATCGGCCTGGCCTTTGCCTACTATGGCCTGATCTCGATCCTGACCCTCTACATGTCGACCCACTTGTTCCTGCCGGGGACGGCCGAGGGGGTGATCGGATTCGGCCCCTTCAGCCGGATGATGGAAGCCGTGTTCGGAGCGACCAGCCCCCTGGAGCTGGCCTCGGCGACCTTTGGCCTCGTTACCGGGATCTTCTACGCCACGCCCCTGATCGGCGGCCTGATCGGCGACCGCTGGCTGGGGACGCGCGCCTGCATCGTGGCGGGGCTTCCGATCCAGACCCTCGGGTACGCCCTCCTGGTCTTCGAGCCGACCTTCCTGATCGGCATGGCCCTGATGGTGGTGGGCGGGGGCCTTGTGAAATCGAACCTGCTCGGCCAGGTCGGCGCCCTGTATGGCCCGGAGGACCCGCGCCGGACGCGAGCCTTCGGCCTCTTCCTGATCGCCGTGAACATCGGCGGCTTCATCACGCCGCTGGTGGTCGGGACCCTGGGCGAAAAGGTCAGCTGGTCGTCGGGCCTGGCCGCAGCCGCCGTCGGCATGGCCCTGGCCATGCTGGCCTACCTGTCTGGCGCCAGGCGCTTCCCCGCCCACAGACCCGTCCAGCCGGCCGCGGCAACCGCGACGGCGGCTTCGGCTCCCGGCCCGGCGCAGGGGATGGTCGTCGCGGCCCTTCTCCTGGTCCTCGTGGGCTCCATGCTCAACATCGGCGCCTACAACCAGGCCTTCAACATCTTCCCGGTCTGGGCCCGCGAGCATGTCGACCGGCAGATCGGCGGCTTCGAGGTTCCGGTCACCTGGTTCTCCACCCTCGACGGCATACTGACCATCCTGGCCACCGCCCTGGCCGTGAAGATCTGGGCCTGGCAGGCCCGCGGCGGGCGCGAGCCGCGCGAGACCTCCCGCCTGATGGTCGGGTTCGGCCTCACCGCCTGCGCCTTCACGGTCCTGGCCCTCTCGGCGGCGGCCTTTGGCGGCGCCAAGGTGCACATCCTCCTGCCGATCCTTTTCTTCATGCTCGCTGACGCCGCCCTGCCCTGGGTGGACACGGTGATCATGGCCCTGTTCACGCGGGTCGGGCCGGCCGGCCTGGCGACCAGCCTGCTGGGCGTCTACTACCTGTCCTTCACCGGCGGGAACCTGCTGGTCGGCCGGTTGGGCCAGGCCTATGAGCACATGGCGCCCTCAGCCTTCTGGGGGCTGCACGCCGCCATGGCCGGCGCAGGCCTGGTCTGGCTGGCGGCGCTCGGCGGATGGATGAACCGGGTCTACGACGCCTCGATGAAGGCCCGGGCCAGCCAGGCCTGAGGCGGACATCCAATTCCTCCCCCCAGGGGGACTGTTGCGAAATCCCCGGATCGTGATTCCCTACCTTTGTGGTGGAGGGCTTTCGATGTCTGTGAAGTCGACGGGACAGCTTGGGTTTGGGGAGATTGGGGCGGCCCGGCGGAGTGGGGTTCCTGCCCTGGACCGGGTGTCGGCCCTGGTGGACTGGGCGGGGCTTGAGCGTCAGCTGGCGGGTCTTCGCGAGGAGGG
>JBJOJL010000062.1:0-14418 GCA_046046615.1 Pseudomonadota bacterium | reverse complement strand
CGTCATGTTCATGCTGGTGACCCTGGCCTTCCTGCTCATCCTCGACCTTGATCGCCCGGGAGACGGCCTGATCAAGGTGTCCGAGGCCAACATGTTCGATATGGTCCGGGCCCTGCCATCCTACACCGTGGTCGGCCCCGGACGCTGAATCCCCGGGTCCGGCGACTGGCGGGGCGCGGCGGTCGGGGCTAAAGGTCTGGACATGACCCGGTCCATCGTCATCGCCGCCGTCCAGGCCAATCCCACTGTCGGGGCCATCGCCGCCAACGAGGCCCAAGCGCGCCTCCGGCTGGCCGAGGCGCGCGCCGCCGGCGCCGACCTGGCGGTCTTTCCCGAACTCTTCATCAACGGCTACCCGCCCGAGGACCTCGCGCTCAAGCCCGCCTTCTGGGGCGCCGGGCAAGCGGCCATCGAACGCCTGGCCCAGGAGACCGACGACAGCTTCGCCGCCCTGGTGGGTGTGATCTGGCCCGCCGAGGGTCCCGGTCGCCGTCCGCGGAATGGATTGGCCTTCCTCGCCGGGGGGCGCGTCCAGGGCGTGGCCTTCAAGTGCGACCTGCCCAACTACGGCGTCTTTGACGAGAAGCGGGTTTTCGAACCCGGAGAGGGCCCCTCGGTCTTCACCTGGAAGGGCGTCCGCCTGGGCGTTCCCATCTGCGAGGACATCTGGTCGCCGGGGGTCTGCCAGGCCCTCGCCGCCCAGGGCGCCGAGATCCTCGTGGCCCCGAACGGCTCACCTTATCGCCGCACGGCGGATCGCGAGCGCACCGAGGTCGCCCGCGCCCGCGTGGCCGAGACGGGTCTTCCCCTGATCTACCTGAACGAGGTGGGCGGCCAGGACGAGCTGGTCTTCGACGGGGCCTCCTTCGCCCTCGACGCCCGGGGGCGAGAGGTCATGCGCCTGCCCATGTTCGAGGAGGCGGTCGGCGTCATGCGCTGGTCCGAGGGCCCGGAGGGCTGGACGGCGGCGGGCGCCCCCCTGGCCGGCTGGATGGAGGGGGCGGGCGAAATCTACCACGCCATGGTCGTCGGCCTGAGGGACTACGTGAACAAGTCGGGCTTTCCGGGCGTCCTGCTCGGCCTGTCGGGCGGCGTGGACTCGGCCATCACCGCCGTGGTCGCCGCAGACGCCCTGGGCCCCGACCGGGTGCGCTGCTTCATGCTGCCTTCGCGCTACACCAGCCGGGAGAGCCTGGAGGACGCCGAGGACTGCGCCCGTCGCCTGGGCGTCAGGCTCGACGAGATCCCCATCTCCCCGGCGGTCGACGCCTTCGCCGACATGCTGACCCCCCTGTTCGAGAACCGTCCGCCGGACCTGACCGAGGAAAACATCCAGGCGCGGATCCGGGGCCTGTCCCTCATGGCCCTGTCCAACAAGCTGGGCGCCATGCTCCTGACGACCGGCAACAAGAGCGAGATGGCGGTCGGCTACGCCACGCTCTACGGAGACATGTGCGGCGGCTACAATGTGCTCAAGGACCTCTACAAGACCGAGGTCTACGAGGTCTGCCGCTGGCGCAACGCCCATGATCCCTTTGGCGTCGCCGCCGACCCCATCCCCGACCGGATCCTCACCAAGCCGCCCTCCGCCGAACTGCGTGCGGACCAGAAGGACCAGGACAGCCTGCCGGAATACGCCGACCTGGACGCGATCCTGCACGGCCTGGTGGAGGAGGAGGCCTCCCTGGACGAGATCGTCGGCCGGGGCTTCCCAAGAGAGATGGTCGAGCGGGTCCAACGGCTGCTTTACGGCTCGGAGTACAAGCGGCGGCAGGCGGCGCCCGGGGTGAAGATCGGTCTGAAGGCCTTTGGCCGTGACCGCCGCTACCCGATCGTCAACGGCTTCCGCGACCAGGTCTCCGAGGGATGAGGACGGCGCGGACGCCGCGTGCGGGCCGCGTCCTGGGCCTGGCCCTGGCGCTCGCCGCAGGCGCCTGCAGTCCCTCCGGGACCCCGCCCGTCGCCGGCGCCGCCCGGCAGGACGAGGCGGCCTATCTTGCGCCTCCCCTCGTGGAGCGCGTGACGGCCGAGGCCGGCGCCACCCGTCTCGAGGGCAGGGCGGCGGAGGGGGCGAGGGTGCGTCTCGCCAGCCCCGGCGGGGGAGAGCTCGCCACGACCTCAAAGGAGGGGCGCTGGAGCCTTACGGCGCCCGGCGCCGGCGCGCCTCGGGTCTTTGGCCTGTCCCAGTCCCTGGGAGGCCGGACCACGCAGGCCGAGGGCTATGTCTTCCTTGCAGCGGATGGGAGCGGCTGGCTGCTGCGTTCCGGCGGCGCGGCGCGGCCGCTGGGCGATGCCCCGCCCCGCGGGCTTGTCATCGATTATGACCGCAGCGGCGGCGCCTTCGTCTCCGGCCAGGGCCCCGCTGGCGCGCTCCTGATCGCCCAGCTCGATGGCCGCAGGGCGGGCGAGGGCCGCGCCGATCCAAAAGGCCGGTTCGAGATCCGGCTGAATGGTCCCGCCCCCATGGGGGAAAGCCGCCTGAGGGTCTTCGGCGAAGGGCTGAACCTCGAGACCCGGATCCGTCTGTCGCCGCCGACGCCCCCCGAGAGCGGACCTGTCCGCGCGGAGGACCTCGGCCAGGGCCTGCGGATCGACTGGATGACCCCCGGCGGCGGGGTCCAGACCACCCAGATCCTGCCCTGAGCCGCACCTCATGGCCTTCCACCACGGCGCACGTCCCGGAGCCCAGACCCCGCCGGTCGACGCCCGGTTTGATTTCTGGGGATCCATGCGGGACCTCTGGCGACTTGTGCTTCGCAGCGGGGCGCCGGGCCTGGCCTGGCGGATCGGCCTCGCCCTGGTCCTGATCGTCCTGGGCAAGGCGGCGGGAGTCGCCGCCCCCGTGCTGCTGGGCGAGGCCATCAACCGCCTGGCCGACCACCGACCCGGCGGGGCGGGCCTGGCGCTCGGCGGGGGCTTTGTTCTCCTGGCCTTGGGATTCGCCGCCCTTCGGCTGGTGGCCGCGACGGCGCCGAACCTCCGCGAGGTCATCTTCACCCCGGTGTCCCAGGCGACCATGGCGCGGGCCGCCGAGGAGAGTTTCGGCCATGTGCTGGCGCTTTCCCTCGATTACCATCAGGGCAAGCAGACGGGCGCCCTGGCCCGCATCATCGACCGGGGCTCCCGCTCCACCGACTTCCTGATCCGCAGCGTGGTCTTCAATCTGGGCCCCACCGCCCTTGAGCTCGTCCTCGCCATGGGGGTCATGGCCACGCGCCTCGACTGGCGCTTTGCTGCGGCCACCTTCGTCACCATCGTCGTCTACGCAGTCCTGACCTTCCGCATCACGGACTGGAGGCTGTCACACCGGCGCGAGCTGAACCTGGCGGACGGCCAGGCGGCGGGACTTTCGGTCGACGCCCTCATGAACTTCGAGACGGTGAAGGCCTTCGGGCAGGAGCGCCGGACGGTCGGGGCCTATGCCTCCGCCCTGGCGGCTTACGTTCGCGCGGCGGTTCGGGCCAACACCTCCCTCTCCATGCTCAACGGCGTCCAGGCCCTGGTCCTGAATCTCGGCCTCGCCCTGATGGTCCTGCTGGCCGGTCTTGAGGTCCTTGAGGGGCGGATGCGCCTCGGGGACGTGACCATGGCCGTCCTGCTGGTCATCGGCCTCTACCAGCCTCTCAACATGCTGGGCTTCAACTACCGGGAGATCCGCCAGGCGTTCATCGACATGGAGCAGATGGTGGAGATCGGCCGGGTCGTCCCGGACGTGGCCGACCCTGCCGAGCCGCGCCCCCTGCCGCCGGCGGGCGGTCGCGGAGCACGCCTGGCCTTCGAGGGCGTCGCCTTCCGGCACGGGACCCGCTCGGTGGGGCTGGAGGACATCACCTTCGAGGCGCCGCCGGGAACCACGACGGCCCTGGTGGGGCCCTCCGGGGCGGGCAAGACGACCATGGTGCGTCTGGCCCTTCGCCTGGTCGATCCGGCTTCGGGCGCCGTCACCCTGGACGGGGTGGACCTGCGTGACCTCGCCCGGTCCGACCTCCGCCGCGCCGTGGCCCTGGTTCCCCAGGAGGTGGCCCTGTTCAACGACACCCTTGGGGCCAACATCGCCTTTGCCCGTCCCGGGGCGTCTGAGGCCGAGATCCTGGAGGCGGCCGAGGCGGCCGAGCTGGGCGCCTTCATCCGCGCCACGCCCGGCGGCCTTGCGGTCCGGGTCGGCGAGCGCGGCCTCAAACTGTCCGGCGGCGAACGCCAAAGGGTGGGGATCGCCCGCGCGCTGCTCGCGGACCCCCGGCTGCTTGTGCTGGACGAGGCGACTTCCGCCCTGGACGGCCCGACCGAAGCGGCGATCCAGGAAACCCTGCGCCGCGTGAGGCGGAACCGGACCACCCTGGTCGTCGCCCACCGCCTCTCCACCGTCGTGGACGCCGACCAGATCCTGGTTCTCAGGGAAGGCCGGATCGTCGAGCGGGGCGACCACGCCGCCCTGCTCGACCGGGATGGAGAATACGCCGCGCTCTGGAGACGCCAGACGCGCGAGACCTGACCCTCCGGGCTACTCCGCCGGGGTGGGCGAGGGGGTCTCGGGGCCGCCCTGCGGGATGCGGTTTCCTTCGTAGGCCCGCCGACGCGCCTTCAGCCCCACCTTCCGCCG
Organism: Pseudomonadota bacterium; assembly: GCA_046046615.1. GTDB lineage: Bacteria > Pseudomonadota > Alphaproteobacteria > Caulobacterales > Caulobacteraceae > Phenylobacterium. The sequence continues at coordinate 9,818 of JBJOJL010000062.1, read as the reverse complement.
GATGGCGTCAAAGACCGTCCCGAACCGCTCGGACATGACCTTCGGCATGGCCAGCATGACAGGGGTCACCACCAGGGTAAGCAGGGTCGCGAACGAAAGGCCCCAGACCACGGCCGCCGAGAGCTGGACCCACTGGCCGGACCCCGGCGCCTGATACTCCAGCACCAGGTTGTGGAAGTTCGGGTGCAGCTGGAACATCAGAGGCAGGAGGCCCACCACCGTCACCAGGGTCGTCAGCATGACCGGGCGGAACCGCTGGGCGGAGGCGCGGACCGAGGCTTCATGGGCGTCATAACCCGCGCGGCGCAGCTGGTAGAAGCTGTCCACGAGGACGATGTTGTGGCCCACCACCACGCCGGCCAGGGCCACCACGCCCGTGCCCAGCATGATCACCGATATGTAGTTGAAGGTGTTGGCGAAGTTGATGACCACGCCCAACAGCACGCCGACGGTCGAAAGAAGAACGGCGAACAGCGTCACCGCGACCCCCCAGAAGCTGTTGAACTGCCACAGGAGGATGATCATCATCATGAACAGGGCCGCGAAGATGGCCGTGATGAAGAACAGGACCGCCGCCCGGCCTTCCTCGTCCGCACCTGTGAACTTCCATTTCACGGACGGGTCGATCGGCGCCTTCTCAAGCCAGGGCCTGATCTCGGCGATCTTCTGGTTGGCCGCAACGCCCTTGGGCACATTGGCCTGGACGACGACCAGGCGCTGGCCATCCCGCCGCTGGATTTGGGTGACCTGCTGGGCGGGCTTCCGGTCGACGAAGTAACTGGCGGGAACGGGCCCGAAGGGCGTGCCGATCTTAAGCGAGTCAAGCGCGTCAAGGTTCCGGCCCTCGGGCGTAAAGCGCACCCGGATGTCCAGCTCGTCCTCGGCGTCATTCGGCCGGAACCGACCCACAAGGACCCCGGTCGTCGTGTACTGGATCGCCTGTCCCACCGTCAGGACATCGACCCCGTAGCGGCCTGCCGCCTCGCGGTCGACGGCCAGGTTCCATTCGATGCCGGGCGAGGTGCGGTTGTCCTCCATCTCGATGATCTGCGGGTCCGCGGCCAGCTTGGCCTTGACCAGCTCGGCCGCCGCATTGAGGGCCTCGGGATTGTTGCTGCGCATCTCGACCTGGATGGCCTTGCCGGTGGGCGGCCCTCCCTCAGGCTCGCGGACCTCGGTCTCGATCCCGGGAATGCCGACGACCCGCCGGCGGACTTCCTCCGCAAGCTTTGCACCCTTCAGGCCCAGGCGGACCCGGTCCTCGTATTTCAGGAACTCGACCTCCATCGTCCCGATGGTGTCGTTGGGCGCCCCGAACCTGCCGCCAAAGCCGCCGCCGCCGCCGCCGCCGGCGCGCACGAACAGGGCCTTGACTCCCTCCATGCCAATGAGGCGGGCCTCGACCTGCTTCACCAGCGCGTCCTGGGCCTCAGCATTCAGGTTACCCCGGGCCTTGACGTAGACCTGGACGCTCTCGGGGTCCTCATCGAGGAAGAACTCGATGCGGTGCGGCGTCTTGGCGAACCAGACGAAGACCAGGATGACGATCAGGAAGGTCGCTCCCAGCACCCGGAACGGGTGGTGGGACAGGAAGTCCACGGTCCGGGCGTACCAACCCATGAAGCCGGTCATCTGGGTCGGGTCGCCCCGCTCGGCCTTTTCCAGCTCAGCCAGTTCCTCGGCGTCCGCCTTGCGTTCCTTGGCGAACACCGACCCCAGGGCCGGCGTGAAGATCAGGGCGATGAAGATGGAGGCGCCCAGCACGAAGAACAGGGTCAGCGGCAGGAAGCTCATGAACTTGCCGGCGATCGAGTTCCAGAACATGAAGGGCACGAAGGCGCAAAGGGTGGTCAGGGTGCCGTTCAGCACCGGCCAGAACATGCGCTTGCCGGCGACGGTGAAGGCCTCCACCTTGTTGAGGCCCTCCGCCATCTTTCGTTCGGCGTACTCGACGACCACGATGCCGCCGTCGACCAGGATGCCGACCGCCAGCACCAGGCCGAACATCACCATCTGGTTGAGCGTCACGCCGATGGCGTTCAGCATCATGAAGGCGATGGCGAAGCATGCAGGAATGGCCAGGCCCACCATCAGGCCCTGCCGCACCCCCAGGCTGGCCACGATGATGACCATGACCAGCAGGGTCGCGGACAGCAGTCCGCCCTCCAGGACCAGCAGGGTCCGCTCGATGAACTCGGATTCGTCGAAGGTGTAGTCGACCTTCACCGTCGAGGGCCAGGTCTTCTGCTCGGCCTCCACCGTCTTGCGGACAGCCTTGACCGTGTCGAGCACGTTCGCGCCGGCGCGCTTGGAGACATAGATCGAATAGGCGGGCTCGCCGTTGTAGCGGGCGATGAAGGTCGGATCCTTGAAGGTCCGGCGGACGTCGCCGATGTCCCCGACAGTGATCAGGCGGTCGCCGTTGCGCTTGATCGGCAGGGCCAGGATGTCCTCGGGCTTCTCGATGACCCCAGGGACCTTGACGGCGAACTTGCCCTGGCCGGTCTGGAGGTCGCCGGCCGGGACCAGCTGGTTGTTCCGGGCGATGACCTGGGCCAGTTCGCCGGAAGTGACCTTGTAGGCCTCCATGCGCACCGGATCGACGGTGACCTCGAGGAACTCCTCGCGGGCGCCGGAGGTTTCCGCCTGGAGCACGCCGGGCAGGGCCTCGAGGCGGTCCCGGAGCGAATTGGAAATCCGGACAAACTCCCGCTCGGGCGCTGCGCCGGACAGGACGATGCCAATCACCGGCTGGTCGGTGAAGTTGGCCTCCTGGATGATGGCTTCCTCGGCGTCGGGCGGGAAGCGGCCCCGCGCCAGGTCGACCTTGGCGCGCACGTCCTGCAGCGCCCGGTCCTTGTCGAAGGAGGGTTCGAATTCGAGGGTCACGAAGGCCGAGCCCTGGCGGGCCACAGCGTTCATCTGCTTGATGCCCTCGATCGACTGGAGGTTGGTCTCCAGGGGCTTGACCAGCAGGCGCTCGGCGTCCTCCGGGCTCACGCCCGGATAGGGGACGATGACCGCCACGAAGGGCAGGTCGATGTTCGGGTTCGCCTCCCGAGGCATGGTGTTGTAGGCGATCAGGCCGAAGATCGACGCGATCAGCGTGACCCCGAGGACCACCTTCCTGCGCTTGATGGCGCCTTCGATCAGGGCTCCGATCATGGGGCGGTCCTCCTCAGCGAGCCGCGGTCACGAGGACCTTCTGGCCCTCGGCGACATAGGACTGTCCAACAGTGATGATCCGCACGGCGCCCCGCAGCCCGGTGACCCAGGCGCCCTGGGGCGTCTCCTCGATCAGGGTGGTGGGGGCGAAGCGGACCAGGCCGCCTTCGTCGACATAGCGCACGCCCTGTCGACCCGCGGAGTCGAGGACCAGGCTCGAGACCTGGATCAGGTGGGCGGGGCCCTGTCCGGCGCTGATCCGGACGTCGGCGCTGAGGCCGGAGCGAGCGGAGAGCTTGGGATTGCGGGCGGCGATCTCGACCCGGTAGGTGCGGGTCTGCGGATCGGCGTCCCGGGCGACGTAACGCACGACGCCGTTCAGCACCTCGCCGCCGACCAGGGTGGCCACCGCCGCGGCGCCCACCTGGAACTTGCCCGCCTCGGTCTCGGGCAGGTCGGCCACGATGAGCAGGGGATCCAGCTCGATCATCGTGCCGCAGGGCTGGCCGGGGGCCAGATAGGTGCCAACCTCGGCCTCCCGGCGGTCAAACACGCCGTTGAAGGGTGCGCGGATGTTGGTCTGCTCGAGAGCGATCTCGGCCTGGCGCAGGGCCGCCCGGGCGCTGTCCAGGTTGGCCTGGTCCTGCAGGACCTGGGTCTGGGACCGATAGCCCTTGGCGGACAGTTCCTCTGTGGCCTGGCGGGTCAGCTCGCGGGAGCGCACCGCGGCGCGGGCCTGGGCGAGGCCGGCCTCGCGGGCGTCGACGTTCAGGCGGCAGAGAACGGTCCCGCGCGTCACATAGGCCCCCTCGACGGCGGGCGTCGCCGCGACGATGCCGGCGGTCTCGGACCGGACCACCACGGAGCGGGCCGCTTCTGTCCGGCCCCGGACGCGCACGCTGTAGGGGTGGACGCCTTCCGGCGTGGTCGTGACCTGGACGGACGGGGTCATGGCCGCGACCTGTCCCGTCGCCTGGCTCTTCGGCGCGGGCTCGCGACTCACCTTGGCCTTGTTGAACAGGGTGCCGGCGGCGAACAGGACCAGCACGACAACGACGATGCCGATGGCGAACTTGTGGGCGGAGGTCAGTCGCATTCTCATCCCCGGAAACTGAAGCGGAATGCCGACCGCCCGTGTTCGGGTCAGCGGCCCCCCGGCGCTGCGCCTGTTGGCGCTGGGTGCTAATGATGCGAACTTGGAGTCCAGACAAATGAATTCGCGGATAGGATTGCTGCAGTGCGGAAATCCTTTCGCTGCGTGACTTTTCCGCCGCCCTTGGGGCGCTGCGGGGCCGGGAAGAGAAGGGGAGAAACCTCATGCGCTACCTGCACACCATGGTCCGGGTCCGGGACCTCGACGCATCCCTGAAGTTCTACTGCGACCTGCTGGGCCTGGAGGAGGTCTCGCGCAGCGAGAGCCCCCAGGGGCGCTTCACCCTGGTCTTCCTCTGCGCGCCGGGCGACCGGGAACTGGCGCGCGAGCGCCGGGCCCCGACGGTCGAGTTGACCTACAACTGGGATCCCGAGGACTATCAGGGCGGCCGAAACTTCGGTCACCTGGCCTATGCGGTGGAGGACATCTACGCCGCCTGCGAACGCCTCCAGGCGGGCGGCGTGACGATCAGCCGGCCGCCCCGTGACGGCCGCATGGCCTTTGTCCGATCGCCCGACGGCATCTCCATCGAGCTGCTCCAGGCCGGCCCGGCCCTGGCGCCCGCCGAGCCCTGGGCCTCCATGCCCAATGTCGGGGCCTGGTGATCAGGCCTCGGGATAGCCGAAACGCTTGACCCAGGGGGCCAGGGTCGCAAGGGGATCGGCCAGCCGGTCCGCGTAGGGACGCCAGGCCCCGCCGCCGTCCGTCCTGAGTCCGCCGGCCAGTTGGGCCGCAGAGGGGGTGGCGATGGCGCGCTCGGCGTTCCGCCCGCCCACGTCGCGCATGGCCTCGGTCCACTCCACCCCGACCGTCATGCAGATCGACTGCATGACGCCCTCGAAGTCCGCGAGCAGGGACTCGTGCCGCACGAAGGTCCAGGGGGTCGCCGAATGGCCCTCCAGGCGCATGGAGAAGGTCATGACCGCGTCGTAGAAGCCCGCCGCGCTCCTCAGGTCGAGGAGGTGGTACATGGGCGCGCTCATCTGGAAGCGCCGGCGCCAGCACGAGAAGAGCACATCCCGCGGGTCGCGCAGGGCGAACAGGATGGTCGCCTCGGGGAACAGGCGGAGGATCAGCGGGAGCTTCAGGCTGTTCAGGGGATAGCGGTCAAGGAAGACCTTGCCGTCCGGGTCCTGCCCGGCCTCGCGGACGCGCTTCCAGTAGGCGTCGCGGAAAGCCGCCAGGTCCGCAGGCCCGGCGTCCGCCAGGGCCGACAGGTCGGTGGGGTCGCGCAGGTACCGCCGGACGCCGTCGACCAGGGCCTCCTGCTCCTCCAGGGCGGCCACGTCCGGCGAGCCGGTCAGGGCCGCCTCCAGGAGGGTGGTGCCGGACCTTGGAAAACCCAGGAGGAAGACGTGCGACCGGGCCGGACCTGGGGGCAGGGGGGCGGTTGGCGGACGCAGACGGCCCGGATTGCGGGCGATCCACCCGTCCATCCGCCGGGTGTGCTCCACCGCGCCGGTCCCGGCGAAGCGGTGGGCGTAGTGCCGCTTCAGGATGTCGTTGCCGCCGGACCAGGCGCCGAAGGCGCCCAGCCTTTCTCCCTTGAGATCAAGGACATCGCCCAGGAGATTCAGGGCGTCCGCCGTGCCCAGTCCTGGCAGGCGCGGGTCGGCGACCAGACGGCGAAGGCGCGCTTCGGCGGAGTCGAGCCGGCCGTCGTCGGCCTCGGAGCGGGCCTTGGCCATGAGGGCGTCGGCGGCGTCCGGCGCCCGTTCCAGGACCTTGTCCGCCAGGCGCTCCGCCTCCTCGAAGGCCCCGCGCCGCGCCGCGATGCCGGCGAGACCGGCGAGGGCCGCCATCTGGTCCGGATCCAGCTCCAGGGCCCGGCGATAGGCCGCGCCCGCCCGGTCCAGCCGCCCCGACGCCGCCAGGGCCTGACCCAGGTTGGCGTGGGCGGGCGGGAAGTCAGGCACAATGGCGATGAGGTCGCGGAACACCGCCTCGGCCTCGGCGGCGGCCTCCAGGTTCAGGAGGCAGAGGCCCAGTGCGTTCAGCACCCCAGGATCGCCGGGCGCCAGGTGGCGGGCCCGTTGCAGGCGGACCAGGGCCTCGCCCGGCTTGCCCTCGGCCTCGAGGCGGCCGGCGGACAGGTTCAGGAGGGCGGGGTGCTCGTAGCCCTCGGCCAGGGCCGCCTCGGCGGCGGCGAAGGCGCCCGGCATGTCCCCCGCGGCCAGCCGTTCCCCGATGGCGTCCAGCACGGCCTGGGGCGGCCGCGGGCCGGGCGGCGCGGCAGCGGGGGTGGCGGCCGGCGCAGGCGCGGGGCCCACCCGGAAGCTGAACCCGGTCGAGAGGGGGCGGATCGGCGGCGGTTGGCTCATGCCTCGGGCTCCTCTGCCTCTACCAGGTGGCGCCCGCCCCAAGGATCGGTCGCCGTCAGGCCCGCGCCCTCGGACTCGATCCAGGCTGGACCCGCCGGAACCTTGCCGAAGCCGCCGGGGATGTCGAGGACATAGGTCGGCTGGCACAGGCCCGAATAGCGGCCCCTCAGTCCCCGGACCAGGGCTTGCCCCTCGGCGAGGGACACGCGGAAGCGGGCGGTCCCCGGCGCCGGGTCGGGGTGGTGCAGGTAGTAGGGGCGCACCCCCCGCTCCACCAGGGCGCGCATGAGGTCGCCCAGGACCTCCACCCGGTCATTGACCCCCCTCAGCAGGACGGTCTGGCTGAGCATGAGGGCGCCGGCCGCCGCCAGCCGGGCAAGGGCCGCGTCGGCGGCGGGAGTCAGTTCACGGGGATGGTTGACGTGGACGCCGACGGCCAGCCTCAGGCGCGACCCGGACAGGGCCTCGACGAGGGCCTCACTGACCCGCTCAGGGTCGGCCACGGGCAGGCGGGTGTGGACCCTCAGGATCTTCACGTGCGGAATGTTGGCGATCCGCCGGACGAGGTCCTCGATCCGGCGCGGGGACATCACCAGCGGATCGCCGCCGGTCAGGATCACCTCCCAGACCTCGGGATGACCGGCGATGTAGGCGAGGGCGGCGTCCAGCTCCGCCGGCGTCAGCCCCCCCGCGCCGCCAGGCCCGACCACCTCCCGGCGGAAGCAGAACCGGCAATAGACGGCGCAGGCGTGGGTGGCGGTCAGGAGCAGGCGGTCCGGATAGCGATGGACAATGCCCTTCACGGGGGAATGGACCCCGTCGCCGATGGGATCGGCCTGCTCGCCTGGCCCCAGTTCCAGCTCCTCCGGGGAGGGCAGGTACTGAAGGCCGATGGGGTCTGCGGGATCTACGGGATCGATCAGGGCGGCGACAGCCGGGGTGACGGCGATGGCGTAGCGGGCGGCCACGGCTTCGAGGTCCGCCGTCGCTCCCGCAGGGGCCAGCCCCGCGGAAACCAGGTCCGCAGGCGTATGGAGGACCTTGTTCACGGCGCCTCCGCCACGGGGGTCCAGAGGACGTCCTCGATCGTCCGGGCGCCAGTGGCCAGCATGACCAGGCGATCAAAGCCCAGGGCCGCGCCCGAGGCCTCCGGCATGTGCGCCAGGGCGGCCAGGAAGTCCTCGTCCAGGGGATAGCGTTCGCCGTAGACGCGGGCCTTCTCGTCCATCTCGGCCTCCAGCCGCCGCCTCTGCTCCACCGGATCGGTCAGTTCGCCGAAGGCGTTGGCCAGCTCGACCCCGCAGGCATAGAGCTCGAAGCGCTCGGAGACCCTGGGGTCATGGGCGCAGCGCCGGGCGAGGGCCGCCTCGGGCGCAGGGTACTCGCAGAGCAGGGTAGGGCGCCCGTCGCCCAGGGTGGGCTCGATCCGCTCGACCAGCACCCGGCTGAAGACGTCGCTCCAGGTGTCGTCGTGAGCCACCCGCACCCCGGCGGCCTGGGCCGCCCCGGCCAGGGCCCCAGCCTCGCCTGTCCCGTCCGGCCCGAGGGTGGACAACAGGTCGATGCCGGCAAGGTCCCGGAAGGCCTCGGCCAGGGTCAGCCTGTGGGGCGCGGCGAAGGGATCGCAGGTGCGGCCGCGCCAGGTCAGGACCGTCGTCCCCGCCGCCTCGGCGGCCAGGCCCAGCAGGACGGCGCAGTCGGCCATGAGGACCTCCCAGTCCTCGCCCGCCCGGTACCACTCCAGCATCGTGAACTCGGGATGGTGCAGGGGGCCCCGCTCGCGGTTCCGGAAGACCCGGGCGAAGTCGAAGATCCGCGTCTCGCCCGAGGCCAGCAGCTTCTTGCAGGCGAACTCCGGCGAGGTGTGCAGGTAGAGGGGCGCTGCGCCGCCCTCCAGGGTCAGGGCCCGGGTCTCGAAGGCGTGCAGGTGGGCTTCATTGCCCGGCGAGACCTGAAGGGCTGCGGCCTCGACCTCTGTGAAGCCCTGGACCTCGAACCAGTCGCGGATCGCCCGGCGGATTCGCCCCCTGGCCTCCAGGCGCGGCCGCCGGTCGGGCCGGCGGTCCGGGCTCCACCAGGGCGAGGGGGACGGGGGCGAAGGGCTCAAGGACGGCTCCGGAAAGGGCTCTGCGGGCGGCCGCCGCGCAAGGGTGACTGGCGAAGCGGGCGCTGATGGGTTAGGTCCGCGCCATCGCCGCGCTTCCGCCGGCTCCTATAGGCTCGAGGAACAATCACGTGAAGGTCGCCGCAAGTTCGCTTCGCAAGGGCGCCGTCGTCGACATGGACGGCAAGCTCTATGTCGTCCTGACCGCCGAGAACATCCATCCCGGCAAGGGCACCCCGGTCACCCAGCTCAACATGCGCCGCATTTCCGACGGCGTGAAGGTGTCCGAACGCTGGCGCACCACCGAGCAGGTCGAGCGCGCCTTCGTGGACGACCGCCCCCACACCTTCCTCTACCAGGACGGTGAAGGCTTCCACTTCATGAACCCCGAGAACTACGAGCAGGTCGTGGCCTCGGAGGACGTCGTCGGCGACGCAGCCCAGTGGCTGCAGGACGGCATGACCGTGACCCTGTCCACCCACGAGGGCGTGCCCATCGCCCTGGAGTTGCCCCGGACGGTGACCTTCGAGATCACCGAGACCGAGCCGGCGGTGAAGAACCAGACGGCCTCCTCGTCCTACAAGCCCGCCATCCTGTCCAACGGCGCGCGGATCATGGTGCCGCCCTATATCTCGGCCGGCACCCGGGTGGTCATCCTCACCGAGGACGGCTCCTACCAGGAACGCGCCAAGGACTGATCCGGACCCGGCGGGCCGCCCCGGTGGAACGTTTCGACGTCGTCGTGATCGGGGCCGGCGCCGCCGGCATGATGTGCGCCGCCGAGGCCGCCCTGCGCGGGCGGCGGGTGCTGGTGCTGGACCACGCCCGGGCGCCCGGCGAGAAGATCCGCATCTCCGGCGGCGGTCGGTGCAACTTCACCAACCTGGGCGTCCATCCCTCCCGCTTCCTGTCGGACAATCCCCGGTTCTGCATCTCGGCCATCAGCCGCTACACGCCGGCCGACTTCATCGCCCTGCTGGACCGCGAGGGGATCGCCTGGCGCGAGCGCACCCTGGGCCAGCTCTTCCTCGAGGGCTCGGCCCGGCAGGTGGTGGACCTCCTGGTCCGCCGGATG
>JBJOJL010000061.1:0-14686 GCA_046046615.1 Pseudomonadota bacterium | reverse complement strand
GGCGGTGGCGGAGGCCCATCTGGCGGCGGGCGAGGCTTTCCTGAGATCCGAGGGCCTGGCCTGGGCGGACCTCGACCTGGTCGGCATGCATGGCCAGACCGTGCTGCATGAACGTCCTGTCGCGGGGCGACCGGGGCGCACGCTCCAGCTGGGCGATGGCGAGTGGCTGGCCCGGGCGGCCGGCGTGCCGGTGGCCTTCGACTTCCGCTCCGCCGACGTGGCTGCGGGCGGGGAGGGCGCGCCGCTGGCGCCGGTCTATCATCTGGCCCGGGCCGCCGCCTCGGGCCTGCCTGCGCCCCTGGCCGTGCTGAACATCGGCGGCGTCGCCAACCTGACCTGCTGGGCGGGCGGGGATCGGGTGGTCGCCTTCGACACCGGGCCGGGCAACGGCCTGATCGACCAGGTCGTCCTGGCGAGGACCGGCGAGCGGTTCGACCGGGATGGCCGACTGGCCGCCGCCGGCCGGGTCTCCCAGCCGGCGCTGGCGCGCCTCCTGGACCACTCCTGGTTCGATACCGCGCCGCCCAAGTCCCTGGATCGGTATGACTTTTCCCCCGCTGCGGTGGATGACCTGCCGCTGGAGGACGCCGTCGCCACCCTGACGGCCTTCACGGCCGAGGCCGTGGCGCGGGGATTCGGGATGGTGGACCTGAACCCCGCCAGCCTGATCGTCACCGGCGGCGGACGCCGTAACCCGGCCCTGATGGCCGCCCTGGCCGAGCGCCTGTCCTGCAAGGTGGCGGACGCCGAGAGCGTCGGCTGGCGCGGAGACGCCCTGGAGGCCGAGGCCTTCGCCTTCCTCGCCGCCCGGTGCGCCCGGGGCCTGCCGATTTCCTTTCCGGGGACCACCGGGGTCCCGGCCCCGATGACCGGCGGCCGGATCGCGCGGCCCTGACGCCTCCGGGGTCAGTCGCCTTCGGCGAGGCGCCGGTCGAGATAGGCGCCGACCCGGGATTCCACCTCGGGCAGGTGCTCGGTCCAGAAGTGGCTGGCCCCGTCCACGACGTCGTAGTCGATGACGATGCCCTTCTGGGTCCGCAGCTTGGAGACCACCTTCTCGACCTCCTGCGGCGGGGTCACGGTGTCGGCGCCCCCGTGCAGCATGAGGCCCGAGGCCGGGCAGGGGGCCAGGAAGCTGAAGTCGTACATGTTGGTCGGCGGCGAGACCGAGATGAAGCCGTCGGTTTCAGGCCGCCGCATGAGCAGCTGCATGCCGATCCAGGCGCCGAAGTCGAAGCCCGCCACCCAGCACTGGGAGGCCGCCGGGTTGGTGGCCTGGAGCCAGTCGAGGGCGGTGGCGGCGTCCGCCAGCTCGCCGATGCCGGAGTCGAACTCGCCCTGGCTGCGGCCCACGCCGCGGAAGTTGAACCGCAGGACGGAGAAGCCCCGCTTCATGAAGAGGTGGAAGAGCTGGACCGCGACCGGATGGTTCATCTGGCCGCCGGCCCGGGGGTGCGGGTGAAGGATCAGGGCGATCGGCGCATTCTCGATCTTGCCCGCCGTGTAACGCCCCTCGATGCGGCCGGCTGCGCCGGTCAGAACCACCTCTGGCATGTCGCCTCCTCAAGTGGAGCCCGAATAGTTGACTATCGTGCTTGGTCTTCCTAGATCGCAGTCGCCAGCCCCCGGCCGGCCCCGCGCGAAGCGGCGGCTTTAGCACAGGGGCCAGCAGCAAGGCTCGAAAAAAGACGAACCTTCTGGGGTCCGCCACATGCGACTGAGCACCAAGGGACGATACGCGGTCATGGCCATGGCCGACCTGGCCCGCCGGCAGGCGGAGCAGGCGGAGCGCGCCGTCGCCCTGTCTGACATCGCGACCCGGCAGGAGATCTCGCTCTCCTACCTGGAACAGCTGTTTGCGCGCCTGCGCCGGCAGGGCCTGGTGCAGAGCCATCGCGGCCCCGGGGGCGGCTACCGCCTGGCCCGTGCAGCCTCCGCCACCAGCATCGCCGAGATCGTCCTGGCCGTGGACGAGCCCCTGCGCGCCACCCGCTGCGGCGCCAAGTCCCCGGGCTGCATGATGAACGGCGAGCGCTGCCTGACCCACGACCTGTGGGAGGAGACCGGCCGCCAGATCGAGGCCTGGCTGGCCTCGGTGTCCCTCGAGGACGTAGTCACGGGCCGGGTCGGCGCGGGGCGGAGGGCGGCATGACCGCCCCGGGCGTCTATCTCGATCACTGCGCCACCTCGCCCCTGCGTCCCGAAGCCCGCGCCGCCATGACGGCCGCCTTCGACGTCGCCGGCAATCCGAGCTCCGTCCACGCGGATGGCCGCGCGGCCCGCGCCCTGCTGGAACGGGCCCGGGACCAGGTGGCGGCCCTGGCGGGGGCGAAGCCGGCCTCCGTCACCTTCACCAGCGGCGGCACCGAGGCCAATGTCCTGGCGGTCCGGAGCGCCCTGGCGGCGGGCTCACGGCGCCTGCTGGTTTCAGCCATCGAGCACGACTGCGTCCGCGAAGCGGCCCTGGCCAGCGGGGCGGAGGTGGTCGAGCTTCCCGTCCTGCCGAACGGCGTGATCGACCTGGAGGCCCTCCAGGCGGCCCTCGACGCCTGGCCATCGTCGGCCGGTCCCGTCTTCCTGGCCCTGATGGCCGCCAATAACGAGACGGGGGTCATCCAGCCCGTGCGAGAGGCGGGCGAGCGGGTGCGGGCGGCGGGCGGCTGGCTTCACGTCGATGCGGTCCAGGCGGCGGGGCGCATCCCGGTCGGGCTGGACCTCTACTGCGCCGACACCCTGGCCCTCTCGGCACATAAGCTTGGCGGCCCCCAGGGCATCGGCGCCCTGGTTGCAGGGCCGCGCAGCCGGATCGTGCGGGACCTGCCGGGCGGCGGCCAGGAGCAGGGCCGCCGGGCCGGGACCCAGAACCTGATCGGGGCCGCCGGATTCGGCGCCGCCGCCGCCGCCGCCCTGTCCGCCGAACCCGCAGGGCCCCAGGCCCGGGACGAGGCCGCCGCCGTCCTGGCGGAGGCCGGGGCGAGGGTGGTCGGCGCCGATGCGCCGCGGCTGGCGGACGTGCTCTGCATCGCCGCGCCGGACCTGCCCTCGGAGATCCAGGTCATGGGCCTGGACCTGGCGGGCGTGCGGGTGAGCGCCGGGGCCGCCTGTTCCAGCGGCAAGGTCAGGCCCAGCCGCGTGCTGGAGGCCATGAGCCTGGGTGAACTCGCCGGCAGCGCCATCCGCCTCAGCGGCGGCTGGTCCACCCGGCCGGAGGACTGGCGGGCCGCCGCCAGCGCCTGGATCGAGCTGAAGTCCCGGCGCGCCGGGTCCCGTCCGTCGGCTGCGGCCTGAGGAGAAGAAGCGCATGGCCGCCGTCAAGGAAACCGTGGAACAGGTCGCCGGGCTCGAGAAGTACGAGCATGGCTTCGTCACCGAGATCGAGCAGGAGTTCGCGCCCAAGGGCCTGGACCGCGAAACGGTGGCCTTCATCTCGGCCAAGAAGGAAGAGCCGGAATGGATGCTGGAATGGCGGCTTGAGGCTTTCGAGCGCTGGAGCGCCATGGAGTCGCCGGACTGGGCCCGGGTCAGCTTCCCGCCGATCGACTACCAGGACGCCACCTACTACGCCGCCCCGCGGGCCAAGGCCGGCCCGGCCAGCCTGGACGAGGTCGATCCCGAGCTCCTCAAGACCTACGAGAAGCTGGGTATTCCCCTTCGCGAGCAGGAGGTCCTGGCCGGCGTGACCGGGGCGCCGCGCTATGCGGTCGACGCGGTCTTCGACTCCGTCAGCGTGGTGACCACCTTCAAGAAGGAGCTGGCCGAGGCCGGGGTCATCTTCTGTTCCATGAGCGAGGCCGTGCGGGAACACCCGGACCTGGTGCGCAAGTACCTGGGCTCGGTGGTGCCGGTGACCGACAACTTCTTCGCCTGCCTGAACTCGGCGGTCTTCTCGGACGGCAGCTTCGTCTACGTGCCGCCGGGCGTGCGCTGTCCGATGGAGCTGTCGACCTATTTCCGGATCAACGCCGCCGGCAGCGGGCAGTTCGAGCGCACCCTGATCATCGCCGACAAGGGGGCCTACGTCTCCTACCTGGAGGGCTGCACCGCCCCCATGCGCGACGAGAACCAGCTGCACGCCGCCGTGGTGGAGCTGGTCGCCCTGGAGGACGCCGAGATCAAGTACTCGACCGTCCAGAACTGGTATCCGGGCGATCCGGAAACGGGGAAGGGCGGGATCTACAACTTCGTCACCAAGCGGGCGGACTGCCGCGGCGACCGCTCGCGGGTCTCCTGGACCCAGGTCGAGACCGGGTCGGCGATCACCTGGAAGTATCCGTCCTGCATCCTGCGGGGCCGTGAAAGCGTGGGGGAGTTCTACTCCATCGCCATCACCAATGGCCGCCAGCAGGCCGATACCGGCACGAAGATGATCCACCTGGGCGAGGGAACCCGCTCGCGCATCATCTCCAAGGGCATCAGCGCCGGCCGGTCCTCCAACACCTACCGGGGGCTGGTGTCGGCCCACCCCAAGGCGAGGGGCGCACGCAACTTCACCCAGTGCGACAGCCTGCTGATCGGCAAGGCGTGCGCGGCCCACACCGTGCCCTACATCGAGGCGCGCAACGGCGCCTGCACCTTCGAGCACGAGGCGACGACGACCCGCCTGTCCGAGGACCAGCTCTTCTACGCCCGCCAGAGGGGGCTCTCCGAGGAGGAGGCCGTCCAGCTGCTGGTCAACGGCTTTGTCCGCGACGTCCTCCAGGAACTGCCCATGGAGTTCGCCGTGGAGGCCCAGAAGCTTGTCGCCATTTCCCTTGAAGGCAGCGTGGGATGACCCGAATGACCGTGACCGAGAGACTCTCCCTGCGCCAGGCCTTTGACCTGGAGATGCACCGGCGCGAAGCCGAGCGCCTGGCCCGCGAGGAGAAGGAGCGGGCCCAGCAGGAGGCCGACTACGCCGCAGCCAGCGCCCTCTACGCCGCCCTGGACGAGGACCCGGACTTCCTGCGCGAACGCGGCCTGAAGCTGGACCGCACCCGTTACGCCGTCACCCTGGACCATGAGGCCTTCCGGCTCCGGGCCTATTTCGAGGCCGGCGAGGCGAGCGTCACCTCGGCGGACAAGCGGACGGCCACCACCCCCACCGCCGCGCCGCGCAAGCAGGCCGTCGCGACTTCGGTGGCCGGCGCCCTCGACATCCTCGCCCAGTTCCTTGCCGACGAGTCCCCCTCATGCTGAGCCTTCGCAACCTCCACGCCCGGGTCGGTGACCGCGAGATCCTGAAGGGCCTGACCCTAGAGGTGCCTTCTGGCGAGGTGCACGCCATCATGGGGCCAAACGGGGCGGGCAAGTCGACCCTGTCCTACGTCCTGACCGGCCGCCCGGGCTACGAGATCACCGGCGGCTCGGCCGAGCTGGACGGGGTGGACCTCCTGTCCCTGGAGGCCGACGAGCGGGCAGCCAAGGGCCTGTTCCTGTCTTTCCAGTATCCCCTTGAAATCCCCGGGGTTCCGGCCCTGACCTTCATTCGGACCGCCCTGAACGCCCAGCGCAAGGCCCGGGGCGAGCCGGAAATGTCGGCGCCGGACTTCCTGAAGCGGGCCCGCGCCTGCGCCGCCGACCTGAAGATGGACTTCGACATGCTCAAGCGGCCACTGAACGTCGGCTTCTCGGGCGGTGAGAAGAAGCGGATGGAAATCCTTCAGATGGCGCTGCTTTCGCCGCGGTTCATGATCCTCGATGAGACGGATTCCGGCCTCGACATCGATGCCCTTCGGATCGTCTCTGACGGGGTCAACGCCCTGCGCGGCCCTGACCGGTCCATGCTGGTCATCACGCACTACCAGAGGCTCCTGGACTACATCCGGCCGGACCGGGTGCATGTACTGGCGGACGGACGCATCGCGGCGAGCGGCGGCCCGGAACTGGCCCTCGAGCTGGAGCGCGAAGGCTACGACAAGTACGCGAGGGCGGCGTGAACCTCGACGAGGCCATTCGGCTCCGCGATCCGGCGCGCCTGCCGTCCCGGCGGGACGAGGACTGGCGCTGGACGGACCTGCGCGGCCTGCTGCGGGCCGTTCCGGAGCCGTCGAAGCCCCTCGACCCCGCCAGCCTGGGGGCCGGGCCCTTTGAAGGCGTGCCGGGCGAGGCCGTCCTGGTGGCCAACGGGTCGGGCCCCGAGGAAATCCGCATCGCGGCGGGCGAAGTCCGGACCCTGGTCCTGCGCCATGTCTCCCGCGGGGACGGAGCGCACGCCGCGCGCCTTCGGATCGACGTGGACGGCGGCGGCCGGTTGACCCTCCTGGAGTCCCACGAAGGCGGCGGGGCCGGGCTGTCCCTGCTGGGGATCGACCTGTCCCTGGGCGAGGGGGCGGCCTGCGAGCGCCTGGTCCTGTCCGACCTGGACCCGGACGCCGTCGCGGTGGTCGAGCTGGACGTGCAGCTGTCGGCCCGGGCGGCCTTTTCACAGACCCTCCTGACCACCGGCGCCCGGCGCCAGCGACTGGAGACCCGGGTGCGCCATCCAGGCCTGGAGGCCCAGGTCCGCCTCGACGGCGCCTATGTCCTGCGCGACCGCCGTCACGCAGACCTGACCACCAGCGTGCGGCACGAGGGTCCGGACGGCCGGACTGACCAGCTGACCCGGGGCATTGCCGAGGACCAGTCCCGGGCGGTCTTCCAGGGGCGGATCATCGTGCGGGAGGGGGCGGATGGCGCCGATGCGCGCATGGCGCACAACGCCCTGATCCTGTCGGACCGGGCCGAAGTCGACGCCCGGCCGGAACTTGAGATCTATGCCGACGACGTCGCCTGCGCCCACGGCGCCACGGTCGGCGCCCTCGACGACGAGGTCCTGTTCTACATGCGCCAGAGGGGCCTTCCCGAGGCGGAAGCCCGGAGCCTGCTGGCGGCGTCCTTCCTGGGCGAGGTCCTCGACCGGGTCGAAGCGCCCGCGGAGGCGGCGGACCGGCTCCGGGCCTGGCTGGCGGCGCGGCTGGAGGCGGGCGTCTGATGGCCTTCGACCCGGATCAGGTCCGCCCGGAATTCCCCATCCTCTCCCGCAGGATCGGCGACCGGCCGCTGGTCTACCTCGACAGCGCCGCCTCGGCCCAGAAGCCCGAGGCGGTGATCGGGGCCATGTCGGACCTGATGCGGAACAGCTACGCCAACGTCCACCGGGGCCTTCACACCCTGGCGAACGAAACGACAGAACTCTATGAAAACGCGCGGAAAAAGGTTGCAGGCTTCATTGGGGCGGACGAGGCCGAGATCGTCTTCACCCGGGGCGCCACCGAGGCCCTGAACCTGGTGGCCGCGGGCCTGGGGCGCAGCCTTTCGGCGGGGGACGAGGTGCTCCTGACCGAGATGGAGCATCACGCCAACATCGTTCCCTGGCACTTCCTCAGGGAACGCCAGGGGGTGGTCCTGCGCTTCGCTCCCCTCCTGCCGGACGGGGCCCTGGACATGGCGGCCCTGGAGCGCCTCATCACCCCCCAGACCCGGGTGGTGTCCGTGGTGCACATGTCCAATGTCCTGGGCACGGTGAACCCGGTGCGGCGGATCGCCGACCTCGCCCGGGCCGCAGGCGCCGTCATGGTGGTCGACGCCTGCCAGTCCGTGGTGCACGCCTCCCTCGACGTCCGTGAGCTCGGGGCCGACTTCGTCGCCTTCTCCGGGCACAAGCTCTATGGCCCCACCGGGATCGGGGTCCTGTGGGGGCGGGCGGAGCGCCTGGACGCCCTGCCGCCTTGGCAGGGCGGGGGCGAGATGATCGACCGGGTGGATTTCGACCGGATCACCTATGCCGAGCCGCCCCTGAGGTTCGAGGCGGGTACGCCGCCCATCATCGAGGCCGTGGGCCTGGGCGCGGCGGTCGATTGGCTCTCGGGCCTCGACCGTAAGGCCGTCGCCGAGCATGAGGCCGCGCTTTACCGGCGCGCGGTCGAGGGCCTGTCCGGCGTCAACGGCATCCGGATCCTGGGCGAGGCCGAGGGCAAGGGCGCCGTTCTCAGCTTCACCGTCGAGGGCGCGCACGCCCACGACATCGCCCAGCTCCTGGATCGTTACGGCGTCGCCGTCCGCGCCGGGACACACTGCGCCGAACCCCTGATGCGCCGGCTGGGGGTCAGCTCCAGCGTCCGCGCCTCCTTCGCCCTCTACAACACCGACCAGGAAGTCGACGCCTTCCTCGAAGCCCTTGATCGAACTCGGACCTTTTTCTCATGACCGCCACCTCCACCGAACCGAGCGGCGAGGGCGCCGCCAGCGCCCTGAGCCAGGCTGAACTCGACCGCCTGACCGACCGGCTGATCGAGGCCTTCAAGACCGTCTTCGACCCGGAGATCCCGGTGGACATCTACGAGCTGGGCCTGATCTACAAGGTGGATGTCTCCGACGACCGGGACGTGGCGGTGGACATGACGCTCACTGCGCCCGGATGCCCGGTGGCCGGGGAAATGCCGGGCTGGGTCGAGGACGCCATCCGCACCATTCCCGAGGTGCGGAACATCAAGGTCGACCTGGTCTTTGATCCGCCGTGGGACCCGTCGCGCATGTCCGACGAGGCCAAGCTTCAACTGAACATGTTCTGAGCCCATATTGCGCCCATGACGCCTGAGACACTTTCATCGACTCCCCGGCCGCGCCGGCCCCGGCCCCAGGTGGTCTCCCTGACCCCCGCCGCCGCAGACCGGGTGCGCGAAATCATGTCCCGCTCCGAGAAGCCCCTCGCGGGTCTTCGGGTCGGCGTGAAGAACGGCGGCTGCGCGGGTCAGGAATACGTCCTGGACTATGCCGAGGCGGCGGATCCGCTGGACGAAGTCGTCACGGACCAAGGCGTCACCATCCTGGTGGAGCCCTCCGCCGTGCTCTTCCTGCTGGGCACGGTCATCGACTACGAGGTCACGCGCCTTTCGTCGAAGTTCGTCTTCCGCAATCCGAACCAGACGGACGCCTGCGGCTGCGGCGAAAGCGTGACCATCCAGCCCGCCGCAGCCCCCGAGGCCTGATCCCGGTCTACTTGCGGGTGAAGACCGCGACGCGCTTCTGGAGGAAGGCCATGACGCCCTCCCGGAAGTCCGACGTCCGGCCCGCTGTCTTCTGCGCCACCCGCTCGGCATGAAGCTGCTGCAGCCAGTCGTTGTCCAGGCTGTCCCAGATCAGCTTGCGGATCGAACCCAGGGCCCAGGGTCCGTCGGCGAGGGAGCGGGCGATCTCGTGGGCGGTGGACATCAGCTGGTCGTCGGGAACGACCCGGTTGACCAGGCCCCACTCCAGGGCGGTCTTGGCCGGGAGCTTCTCGCCCAGCAGCGCCATTTCCAGCGCCCGGGCCTTTCCGATCAGGCGCGGCAGAAGGTAGGTCGAGCCGCCATCCGGCACCAGGCCGATGCGACGGAAGGCCTGCAGGAAGTAGGCGCTCTCGCCGGCGACGATGATGTCGCCCATCAGGGCCAGGGAGCAGCCCACGCCGGCCGCCGCCCCGTTGATCGCCGTCACGATGGGGATCGGATAGTCCCGGAGCGAGGTCATGAAGGGGTTGTAGACGGTCTCAAGGGCCGCACCGGAGTCCGGGCCGTCCGGATCCGGGTTCGCGGCCTGGCCCGCGCTTCCGCCGCCGGAGAGGTTGGCGCCGGAGCAGAAGCCGCGCCCCTCGCCCGTGAGGATCACGCAGCGGGCGCCCGAGTCCGGCCGCGCATAGGCGGCGAAGGCGGCGCGCAGTTCGGCCATGGTGTCGAGGCCGGCCGCGTTCATGGTGGCCGGGTCGGCGAGTGAGATGACGGCGATGCCGTCATTCAGCGAAATCTTGATCTTCTCGTAGGCCATGCGTTCCTCCGGATGATGGTTCTGGACTCAGGAAAGCGCGGCTGCCCCTGCGTCAGGCCAGCCCCTTCGGAACGAGGGAAGGTCAGGTATCGCCTTCCACCACCAGACGGTTCCGCCCCCGGCGCTTGGCCTTGTAGAGGGCGGCGTCCGCCCGCTCGATCAGTTCGTGGATGGTGTCTCCGGCCCGGTAGCCCGCAATCCCGGCGGACAGGGTGATGATGCCGAGGTTGTCGTTGGTGGAGCGCCGGCGGATGCTGGAGGCGGAGACGTCCTTGAGGATGGAATTCACCAGGGGAGAGGCCTCGAAGAGGTTCTCGCCGGGCAGGATGATCGCGAATTCCTCACCCCCGAACCGGGCGGCGAACCTGGGCGGCAGGGCGCGCTTCCGGATCACGCTGGCCACGTAGCGAAGGACCTGGTCGCCGGTCTGGTGACCCCAGGTGTCGTTGAACTTCTTGAAGTGATCGATGTCCAGCAGCACCAGGCAGAAGAAGTCGCCCCTGGCGTCCGCCTCGGCGCGCGCCTGCTCGATGCGCTCGTCAAAGGCGCGGCGGTTGGCCAGGCGGGTGAGGGGATCGGTCGCAGCCTCCTTGCGGATCTCCTCCAGCTGCTCGCGCAGCATGGCCACCTCGGAGGTGGAGGCGGCGAGGGCGCGTTCCACGGAGGCGTTCTGGGCCTGCATCTCCCGGGTGGCGTCCGACAGGTCTGCGACGACGCCCTGGAGGGCCGAACCGCTGGGATCCTTCTCCAGCGTCCGGGACGTTTCCTCCAGACGGGTCGAGAAGGTCTCGCTGGATTCCTGAGCCGACCTGATGGCCAGTTCGGCAGTCGCCAGCTCGCGGGAAAGGGCCTGGCCCGTATCCCGGATCTGCTCGCTGAGCCTGGCCTTGGGCAGGTAGGTCAGGGCCAACTGTTCGGCCAGGTCGTCCGTGATGGGCTCCCCGCTGACCATGAGGCGCTCAAGCTCGCGCGCCAAGGGGCCGTTGGGTTCGGCGATCACATGCGACCAGAGTTCGTAATTGACCGGTGTCGGCCAGACGCGGTGGGTCTCCAACTGCTCCAGCGCCAGGCGGGCCAGTTCGTAGGCCTCAGGCGACCTGAACTTGGAGTCGATATCCTCCGCCATTCGCCGTCTTCCGTGACCCCCGCCCCGAACAAGCCCATGGGCCGGCTCAGACGCCGGCTGATGTTTCCCTTTCGCTCCCGCGCCCCTGAGTCAAGCTTCAAGGGGCGTGGGGCTCATTTTCGCCCTGGAGTTGTGGGGCGCGCGAGGAAGGCGGGGAGTTCCGAGCCGAAGCCGACCACCGGTTTCCCGCCCCGGCGATCGTCCTCGGGAGCCTCGACGCTCCGGTCACTCCGCCTCGGCGCCCGCTCCGGGCGCTCGTTGGCCTCCGGACGTTCGGAGGCCTCAGTGCGACGGGGGCGTTCGGCGCGTTCGCGTCGGGGCGAACGGGGCGCAGGTTCAGGCTCGGACGACTCTGCTGCGGGCGTCGCGGCGACCGGCGCCTCTTCCGCCTCGGGCCTGGGCTCGCGCTCGCGCCGGGGTCGCGGGGGCCGGTCCTCGCCGTCGCGGGAACGTCCGCGTCCCGCGGGGCGTCCGCGGCCAGACCTGCGGTCGTCCCGGGGCGTGTCCTTGATGGCGGCGAAATCGACGCCTTCCAGCACGACTTCCTCGGGGTCCTTGCCGATCAGCTTGAGGACCTTGTCGATGTTCTTGGCGTCGGCCGGGGTGACGATCATGAAGGCCCGGCCGGACTTGCCGGCGCGGCCGGTGCGCCCGATCCGGTGGACGTAGTCGTCCGCGTGGTGCGGGACGTCATAGTTGAAGACGTGGCTGACGTCGGGGATGTCGAGGCCGCGGGCGGCCACGTCGGAGGCGCAGAGCAGCTTCAGGTCGCCGCTCCGGAAGGCGTCGAGGGTGCGCATCCGGGTCTGCTGGTCGAGGTCGCCATGGATGGCGGCGGCGTCGAAGCCGTGGGTCCGCAGGCTCTTGGCGACGATATCCACCTCGGACTTGCGGTTGCAGAAGACGATGCCGTTCTTGATCCCCTCGTTCTCGATCAGCATCCGCAGGGCGGTGCGCTTGGCCTTGGGGTCCGATGTGGGCAGGCGCACGATATGCTGGGCGATGGTCTCGGCGGTGGTGGCCGGACGGGCCACCTCGATCCGCACGGGGTCGTTCAGGAACTGCTTGGTCAGCCGGGTGATCTCGGGCGGCATGGTGGCCGAGAAGAACAGGGTCTGCTTCTTGGGCGGCGTCAGGCGGAAGATCCGCTCGATGTCCGGGATGAAGCCCATGTCCAGCATGCGGTCGGCCTCGTCGACCACCAGGATCTGGACGCCGGTGAGGAGCAGCTTGCCGCGCTCGAAGTGATCCAGGAGGCGGCCCGGGGTGGCGATCAGCACGTCCACGCCCCGGTCCAGCTTGAGCTCCTGGTCGGAGAAGGACACGCCGCCGATCAGCAGGGCCCAGGACAGCTTGCGCGTCTGGTTCGCCGAGTAGCGCTCGAAGGAGGCGGAGACCTGGTCGGCGAGTTCGCGGGTGGGGGCGATGACCAGGGCCCGTGGCATGCGCGCCCGGCTGCGCCCCTGGGAGAGGCGCTCGATCATCGGCAGGGTGAAGGCGGCGGTCTTGCCGGTCCCCGTCTGGGCGATGCCGAGGACATCCTTGCCCGTGAGGGCGACGGGAATGGCCTGGGCCTGGATCGGGGTGGCGGTGGTGTAGCCCGTCGCGGAGACGGCCTGCAGGATTTCGGGCGAGAGGCCCAGTTCAGCAAATTCGGTCATTATTGGCCTAAAGGGCGACGGGCCCGACCCGCTGGGCGGGGGCGCGCACGGCGCGGCGGCGCGGACGTCGGTCGTCGCGCGCCGCGGAACATACGGGCTGGGGGCTCCAAGTCAACGCGCAAGCGCGCGGCGGGGCGGGCCTCAGAGATCAAGGTCGGCTGCGGCGAACTCGGCGTTCTCCTGGATGAACCGGAAGCGCAGTTCCGGCTTGCGGCCCATCAGGGCTTCGACCAGCTCGGCGACCTCGTCCTCGGAGCCGGGGAGGGTCACGCGGGCCAGGATGCGGCGGGCGGGGTCCATGGTGGTCTCGCGCAGCTGGGCCGGCATCATCTCGCCCAGGCCCTTGAACCGCCCGACCTCCGGCTTCTTGCCCTTGAATTCGGTGGCCAGCAGGGCCTCGCGGTGGGCGTCGTCCCGGGCGTAGACCACCTTGGCTCCGTGGCTCATGCGATAGAGGGGCGGCAGGGCCAGGTAGAGCCGGCCGGCCCGGATCAGCTGGGGCATGGTCCGGTAGAAGAAGGTGATCAGCAGGCTGGCGATGTGGGCGCCGTCGACGTCGGCGTCCGTCATGATGACCACGCGCTCGTAGCGGAGGTCCTCCTCGCGGAACCGCGATCCGCCCTGGACGCCCAGGGCCAGCATGAGGTCCGACAGCTCCCGGTTCTGTCCCAGCTTGTCGGTGGTGGCCGAGGCGACGTTCAGGATCTTGCCGCGAAGGGGCAGGATGGCCTGGGTGCGCCGGTCCCGCGCCTGCTTGGCCGAGCCGCCGGCGCTGTCGCCCTCGACGATGAAGATCTCGGACCCCTCCGACGCCTGGCTCGAGCAGTCCGCCAGCTTGCCGGGCAGGCGCAGCTTGCGGGTGGCCGAGGCGCGGGAGACCTCCTTTTCGCGCCGGCGCTTCAGGCGCTCCTCGGCGCGCTGGATAACGAAGTCCAGCAGGGCCCGGGCCGCCTTGGGCTGGGCGGCGAGCCAGTGGTCGAAGGGATCGCGCAGGGCGGTCTCGACCAGCTTCTGGGCCTCGGCGGAGGACAGGCGCTCCTTGGTCTGGCCCTGGAACTCGGGGTTGGCGATGAAGACGCTGACCAGGCCGCCTGCCTGGGCGACCACGTCCTCGGCGGTCAGGAGGCCTGCGCGCTTCTCGCCGACCAGTTCCGCGTAAGCCTTGAGACCCCGGGTCAGGGCGGCGCGGAAGCCGGCCTCGTGTGTCCCGCCCTCGGGAGTGGGAACCGTGTTGCAGTAGGACTGGAGGAAGCCGTCGGCCTCGCCAAAGCCCGCGCCCGTCCAGGCCACGGCCCACTCGACCTTGCCGGGTTCGCCCCTGCGCTCGAAGCGGCCCGTGAAGGGTTCCGGGGTGACGGTCTCGACGTCGCGGACGCGCTCGGCCAGGAAGTCCGCAAGGCCGTTGGGAAAGCGCAGCACGGCCTCGGGCGGCGTCTGGTCGTGGATCAGGGCCGGATCACAGGCCCAGCGGATCTCGACCCCGCCGAAGAGATAGGCCTTCGAGCGGGCCATACGGTAGAGGCGGGCGGGCTTGAAGGCGGCGGAGTCGCCGAAAATGACCGGGTCCGGGCGGAAGGTGATGACCGTTCCGTGCTTCCGGGTCGCCCCGAGCTTTTCCAGGCCGCCGACGGGCTTGCCGCGGCTGAAGGTCTGGCGCCACTCGAAACCGTCCTTGAAGGCGGTGACCTCCAGGTGCTCGGACAGGGCGTTGACCACCGAGACGCCCACGCCGTGCAGGCCGCCGGAGGTCTCGTAGGCCTTGCCCGAAAATTTCCCGCCGGAATGCAGGACGGTCATGATGACCTCCAGCGCCGACTTGCCGGGATGCTTGGGGTGGGGATCCACCGGGATGCCCCGGCCGTCGTCCCGGACGGTCAGGGCGCCGTCGGCGTCGAGGCGCACCTCGATGACCTTGGCGTGACCGGCGACGGCCTCGTCCATGGCGTTGTCCAGCACCTCGGCGAAGAGGTGGTGCAGGGCCCGCTCGTCCGTGCCGCCGATGTACATGCCCGGCCGCATGCGAACCGGCTCCAGGCCCTCGAGGACCTCGATGTCCTTGGCGGAATACCCGCCCTTGCCGGACGCCGCAGCCTGAGCGGGCGCAGTCGGGGCAGGCGCAGGCGGGGGCTCGGCGGCCCCG
>JBJOJL010000060.1:0-14732 GCA_046046615.1 Pseudomonadota bacterium | reverse complement strand
CCCCCTTGGGGGAGCAATTGGCTCAGTCATTCCTCCCCCCAGGGGGAGGTGGCGCGCGCAGCGGGCCGGAGGGGGTCAACGGCGCCTCCGGGTCGACCCTTATTGAACCACCGTGAACTTGGTGAAATGGTCCCGCCGGGTCCGACTCCGGGCCTGAGGACTCATTCAGGGAGCCGCCCCGTGATCGCCCAGGACATCGCCCAGACCCTCGTCGACCCCCGCGCCTACGCCGACGGCAAGCGCATCGACGACGCCTTCGCCTATCTCCGCCGCGAGGCGCCCCTGGCCCAGGCCCAGCCCGAAGGCTTCGATCCCTTCTGGGTGGTGACCCGCCACGCCGACATCCTGGAGGTGGAGCGCCAGAACGAGCTGTTCCACAACGGCGACCGCTCGGCGACCCTGACCACCATCGAGGCTGACCGGAAGGTGCGCGAGATGATGGGCGGCAGCCCCCACCTCGTCCGGTCCCTGGTCCAGATGGACAACCCCGACCACATGGCCTACCGGCGCCTGACCCAGGGCTGGTTCATGCCGCAGAACCTGCGCAAGCTCGAGGACCGCATCCGCGAGATCGCCCGGGGCTTCATCGACCGCATGGCCGAACATGGCGGCCGCTGCGACTTCGCCCGGGACGTGGCCTTCCTCTACCCCCTGCACGTCATCATGGAGGTGATCGGCGTGCCGGAGTCGGACGAGCCGCGCATGCTCAAGCTGACCCAGGAGCTGTTCGGCAGCGCCGATCCCGACCTGAACCGGACCGGCGAGGAAATCGGCGCCCAGGCCAACGGCGTCGACACGATCCAGTCCGTCGTCATGGACTTCATGATGTACTTCAACGCCCTCACCGAGGCCCGGCGGGCGGAACCCCGCGACGACCTGGCCAGCGTGATCGCCAACGGCCAGGTGAACGGCGCGCCCCTCGGCCACCTGGAGGCCATGAGCTACTACATCATCGCCGCCACCGCGGGGCACGACACCACCTCGTCCACCACGGCGGGCGCCCTGTGGGCCCTGGCCGAGAACCCCGACCAGTTCCGCAAGGTGAAGGCCGATCCGTCCCTGATCCCGGGCCTGGTGGAGGAGTCCATCCGCTGGGTCACCCCTGTGAAGCACTTCATGCGCACCGCCACCGCCGACGCCGAGCTGGCCGGCCAGAAGATCGCCCAGGGCGACTGGATGATGCTCTGCTACCCCTCCGGCAACCGCGACGAGGCCCAGTTCGCCGACCCCTTCCGCTTCGACATCACCCGCAGCCCCAACAAGCACGTGGCCTTCGGCTACGGCGCCCATGTCTGCTTGGGCCAGCACCTGGGCCGGATGGAGATGCGCATCCTGTGGGAGGAGCTCCTGCCCCGGCTGGAGAGCGTGGAGCTGGACGGCCAGCCCCGCAACATGGTCGCCAACTTCGTCTGCGGCCCCAAGTCGGTGCCGATCCGCTTCAAGATGACCTGAGCCGGAGGGCGCCCCGTGGCCGAGGCCTTCAAGACCTGGCAGTGCCGCACCTGCGGCTACATCTACGACGAGGAGGCCGGCGACCCGCCCGAGGGCCTCGCCCCCGGCACCCGCTGGGCCGACATCCCCGCCGACTGGATCTGCCCCCTGTGCGGCACGCCCAAGTCGGACTTCGACATGGTCGAGCTCTGAATGCTCAGGATGAAGTCCGCCTGCGAGCGGTGCGCCGCCGCCCTGCCCGCCGACCGGCCCGGGGCCTTCATCTGCTCCTTCGAGTGCACCTTCTGCGAGGCCTGCGCCAGGGGCGGGCTGGCCGGCGCCTGCCCCAACTGCGGCGGCGTCCTCCTACCCCGCCCGCCCCGCGCCGCCGCCCTGCTGGACAGGTTCCCGCCGCAGGGCTGACGGCCAGTACTCGGGAAAGTCGACTTGCACGACCACCGGGCCACCCTTCACGCCAAACTCTCGAAAGGCGTCCCTTGGTAATGAATGGCCGTCCTTGGGCCAGGCTCGAGTCCAGCTCGGCGGCAGCGCCTCTCAGGGATGAGCATTACGCAGGCCGACTGACCTGTCAGCGGCCGGCCTACAATTCGCAGTGAGCTCAAAGAGCGCTTGGCAAACCCAGAAGAAGGTGTTCACTCTGCCTTGCAGTTTTCTTCCTACGCGCGTCGAGAGACTACCTAATCCTGCTAGGTCAAAATTCGCCCGAGAAATAGATTTTAAGTGCGTTTTCCCAAATAGGAGATCCGCAATGAAAGTGAACGCAGAAACAAATAATCTCTGGGTTAAGTTCAACTCACTGCCGAAGTGGGCACGATATTCATTGTTTGGCCTGACACTCCTGATTGTCGTGTTGTATTCGAAGGATTTTGTCCTGGATTTTGGCTCGGGTTTTCGTGATGGACTCCTTAATCTGCCCCCCAAAATTTAAGGATATCAATTTGACTGCTTGACGACCTGACCGGCCCGGGGGTGTAGAGGCGTGCGCGAAGCCGCCGCGCCCGACCCGCCCCGCGCCGCCGCCCTGCTGGACAGGTTCCCGCCGCAGGGTTGACTGAGAGCCCCAATGAAAAGGCGGCGCCCCGGGAAGGACGCCGCCCGTTTCCGTTCAAGGCCTTGTCAGGCCAAGATCACATCCGGTGCAGGGCGCACAGCTTGTTGCCGTCCGGATCGCGCAGGTAGGCCAGGTAGAGCTTGCCCGAGCCGCCTTCGCGCACGCCGGGGGGATCCTCGCAGGTGGTCCCGCCGGCGGCGACGCCCGCCGCGTGCCAGGCGTCGGCCTGGGCCGGCGAGGAACAGGCGAAGCCGATGGTGCCGCCGTTGGCGTAGGTGGCCGGCTCGCCATTGATCGGCTGCGAGACCGAGAAGATGCCCGTGGGCGTGATGTAGAAGATCCGGTGCCCATCCACCCGCGCCGGCGGCACGCCCAGCGTGCCCAGCAGGGCGTCGTAGAAGGTCTTGGCCTTCTCCAGGTCATTGGTGCCGATCATGATGTGCGAGAACATCGGTCTCTCCCCTTGTGCATGGCCGTCCGTCGCGGACGGGTCGGGCGGCATAGAAGGGGGTTTGGGGGGCGGAGGCAATGGGGGTCTAGAGTTCCTGGTTCTAAGCAGGCAACGCCGGGTCCTCAGCAGCTACTTCGTCCGCGGTGAAATCGACTTCACCAACGGCCACATCCTTAAACATCAGGAATACTGGATCGCTGACGCCGACAGCTTCGGTCTCGTCGCGGTCTAGGAGAAATCGGGAGAGCCGGAACGTGTCGCCCCTGGGGCGGACTCTGTAGAGTTTGATTGCTGGGCGATTATTCAGCAGCTTCACAACGCTGGTGATAATCGAATTGTCGCAACGCAGGCCGAAGTGAATCGCAGTAATCCGAAAAGGAACATTGTGAGCACCGCACACATCACGACGGTCACGCCATTCTTTCTCATATTTCCACTCGCTAGACTTCGAATAGAAATAGGTCTGAAGGACGCGTTCCTTCGCGTCGGCCTCGTCATTCGCCTTCCACCGCCAAAGATCACTCGTCTTGATTGCACGCGACGCACGATAATTCACCGGCATGAGTTGTGGGTGATCTTGCTCTGTTGTGTCGTACTCGATGCAGATGCCGCGATGTTCGTCGGCGTAGTGGCTCCACATTCGAGCCGACGACCATGTGGCCGAAAGGGACAGCACGCCTGACATACCAATCTCGGCGTTGACCTCGTCTTTGATCCCTCGCGCCAACATACGGACGAGACACTCCTCCGCTTTGGCATCACTCTTATAGTCGCCGTATTCGCTCGAAAGATATCTCAGGTAATTGATCTTTTGATAAGCTATATTTTTCTCCATTCTACGTAACATTAGCCGATAGTAGAGTTTTTCAAGTGTCGCGCGCTCTAGATCAACCTCAATAGATGGTCTACAATCGAGTGGGTCATTGAATGAGCTAGGCTGTGCATACCAAACCTCGGCCTCCGTGAGGCACCGAAGTGTCCACATGTTAAAGCCACGGTACTTGAAAAGCTTACCCTGCATTTTCGTCCCTTGCGGCCACATTCGACGGGTGAATCTACAGCAGCTGGTCCGCCCCAGCCGCATCCCATGAAGCGAGCGAAGGCTGGTGGGCCCGGCAGGACTCGAACCTGCAACCAGACCGTTATGAGCGGTCGGCTCTAACCATTGAGCTACAGGCCCCCGCGCCGGGTTAGCATGGCGGCCGGCGGGCCGGAAGCGGGTCGTAACCGGTTCAGCCCCTGGTTCAGGGGGCGGCGGGCTGACTTGGCGCGGGGACGGGGGCGTCCTAGGCTGGCCGCCTCATCAAGGAGCGCCGACCCATGAAGACCGCATCCGCCGCCATCCTGGCCCTGACTATGGCCTTGAGCATTCCGGCTGTGTGCACCGCCCAAGCAACCGGAGCTCAAGACCCTCAAGCCCCTAGTGGAGGCTGGGGGCGCATGACCGTCTCCAATTCGTCTGCGCCGGCCCCGGCCACCCTGACCCTGTCGGCGGAGGGCGTCAGCCGGCTGGCCCCGGACATGGCCTCCATCTCCCTGGGCGTGGTGACCGAGGCGTCCACGGCAGGCGAGGCGCTGCGTGCCAACGCTGAACGGATGACGAAGGTGATTGCCGCCCTGAAGAAGGCCGGCCTAGCCGACCGCGATGTGCAGACCAGCGGCCTGTCGGTCTCGCCCATGTACGACTATCCCAATGGCCAGCCGCCGGCCCTGCGCGGCTACCAGGCCTCCAACCAGGTGACGGCGACGGTCCGCGACCTGGCCCGGCTGGGGCCAGTGCTGGACGCCACGGTGAACGCGGGGGCCAACACGGCCGGCCAGGTCGGGTTTGGCCTCTCCAACCCCCTGGCCGCCGAGAACGCCGCGCGGGAGGCGGCGGTGAAGGCCCTGAACGCCAAGGCCGACCTCTACGCCCGGGCCACCGGCCATAGCGGCGTGCGCCTGACCGCCCTGTCCGAAGGCGGCTTCGTTCCCCAGCCCCGGCCCATGATGAAGGCCTACGCCATGGCCGCCCCCATGGCCGACGCCGCCCCCACCCCGGTGGCGCCCGGCGAGCTGAACGTCAGCATCACGGTCAGCGGCGTCTTCGAGATGGTGAAGTAGGATGAGCGACCCCTTCGCGCGCGACTGGCGTTTCCTGACGGCCGGGCTGGAAGGGGCCGTCGCCACCGTGCGGCTGAACCGGCCGGACGCGCGCAACGCCCTCAACACCGGGCTCATGGTCGAGCTGACCGAGTTCGCCCGGGCCATCCGGCGGCGGACCGACATCGCCGCGGTCATCCTGACGGGGTCCGACCGGTATTTCAGCGCCGGGGCGGACCTGGCCGCCCAGGGCGAGCGGCGGCGGCCCACCCTGCTGGAGACCCGCGAGGCGGTGATGGCCGGGCCGGACATGTGCGAGGCCTGGGAGCAGGTGGAGGCGGTGACGATCGCCGCCATCGAGGGCTATTGCATCGGCGGCGGCTGCGCCCTCGCAGCGGCCTGCGACTTCCGCATTATGGGCGAGGGCGCCTATCTGCGGCTGCCGGAAATCCCCCTGGGGATCAACATGAGCTGGCGCTCCATCCCGCGCATCCACGCCCTGGTGGGGCCGGCGCGGGCCAAGCAGTTCGTCATGTTCGGCGAGGCGGTGGACGCCGCCGACTGCCTGTCCTGGGGCTTCTGCGAGGAGGTCGCGCCGGCCGGCGGGGCCCTGGAGGCGGCGCGGGCCTGGGCCGGCAAGGTCGCCGCCCTGCCCCCCCTGCCCGTGCGCATGACCAAGGAGGCGGTGGACGCCCTCGACAAGGCCAACCACCACGCCGCCACCTTCATGGACCGTGACCAGTATCTCCTGACCAGCCGCAGCGCCGACTTCCGCGAGGGCGTGGCCGCCTTCTTCGAAAAGCGCCCGCCGAAGTTCAGCGGGGACTGAGGCGGGGGGTGGGACGGCGGCTCGGCTGACCCCCTCCGACGCGCTGGCGCGCGCCACCTCCCACTGGGGGAGAAACGACTCAGAGCTAGTTGCTCCCCCAAGGGGGAGCTGTCAGCGAAGCTGACAGAGGGGGTCTACGGCGGCTCGGCTGACCCCCTCCGGCCCGCTGCGCGGGCCACCTCCCCCTGAGGGGAGGAGTTAGTCATCGTCAGCCCTCGGGGGACAGGCCGCCGCGCTTCAGGGCGCCGCGCAGCTTGTCGCCGAGGACGATGCCCGGCGGGGTCTTCGCGCCTTCCATCACGGCGGTGAAGACCAGGTCGGCGCGGCCCGGCACGGGGCCGGCGGCCCAGGCCACGGTGCGGCTGCGGTCGGCGTTGGAGGGACACGAGGCCCAGATCTCGGCGCCCTCGCGGCCCGCCGTCTTCAACAGGCCCTCGACGGTGCGCGCTTCGGTCCCGTTGCAGGCGGGCCAGACCTTGCCGCAGACGCCATGCGTGCCGTAGCGCCAGACCAGCCGCCCCGTCTGGGCCTGGCCGATCAGGACGCAGGTGTTGGGATCGCCTACGGCGTCATCGATGGCCGCCTCGAGGGCGACCGGGTCCACACCCTTGGGCAGGGAGGGCGAGCAGCCGGCGGCCAGGGCCAGGCCGGCCATGAGGGCGAGGGGCGGGGCGAGACGGCGAGCAGACATGGCGGACCTCCGGAGGGCCCCATCCTAGCCCCCTTCCCCGTCGGAAGCGACGGCGTGCTTGACGCTCCCGCCGCCGGACGGGACAACACGGGCCGCAATCGCAGAACGGGGCGCAACGCCCGGCGGGAGGACGACCATGGACATGAACCTCATCAACCGGATCCCCGGCGCCCTGCAGGGGGTGATCGACGCGGGCGACCTCTCCGGCTTCGTCACCCTGACCTGGCGCAAGGGCGAGATCGTCCAGCTCAACACCCTGGGCAAGCGCGACATCGCGGGCGACAAGCCCATGACCCGGGACACGATGTTCCGCATCGCCTCCATGACCAAGCCCCTGACCTCGGTCCTGGCCCTCATGCTGATGGAAGAGGGCAAGCTGAAGCTGGACGACCCGATCACGAAGTGGGCGCCGGAATTCTCGGGCATGAAGGTGCTGAAGTCGGCGACCGGCCCTCTGGACGAGGTGGTCGACGCCCCCCGCGACATCACGGTCGAGGACCTCCTGACCCACCGCTCGGGCCTGGCCTACGGCTTCACCTCGGTGGGCCCCATCGCCCACGCCTACCATGAGGTGCTGGGCCCGCCCCTGGGCAACCCGCACGGGCCGGACATGTGGATGGAGCGCCTCGCGAGCCTGCCCCTGACCTACGCCCCCGGCGAGCGGTTCCACTACAGCCACGCCACCGACGTCCTGGGCTTCCTGGTCGGGCGCATCGCCGGGACGACCTACCAGGACTTCCTCAAGTCGCGGATCCTCGAGCCCCTCGGCATGACGGACACCGACTTCTGGTGCCCGCCGGAAAAGCGCGACCGGATGGCCAAGCTCTACAAGGCCGAGGAAGGCGCGCCCCTCAAGGACGTCTCCTTCGTCCACGAGGACCATCCGCCGGCCTTCTGCGCGGGGGGCGGCGGCCTGATCTCCACGGTCGACGACTACCTGACCTTCGCCCGGCTCATGCTGAACCGGGGCGAGCTGAACGGCGTGCGGCTGATCCGCGAGGACACCTTCAACCTGATGGCCTCGAACCGGCTGACGCCGGAGCAGCGCGAGATCCCCTTCATGGGCATCCCCTTCTGGATGGGCCAGGGCTTCGGCCTGGGCGTCTCGGTCATCACCGACCCGGAGAAGCAGGCCTGGATGGGCGCCGGCTCGGCGGGCGCCTTCGGCTGGCCGGGCGCCTTCGGCACCTGGTGGCAGGCCGATCCGGAAGAGGACATGATCCTGATCTACCTGATCCAGAACTCCATGGAGCTGGGTCCGGAGTCCGCCAGCCAGGTGGCCACCGGCCAGCGCATGGGCGCCCGCGCCGCCCTGCCCATCTTCCAGAAGCAGACCTACGCCGCCCTCGGCAAGGGCCCGCCCCTGGTCTGAGGCGGATCAGCTCCCGCCGGGGCCCGTGACCGTCAGGCCGCGGGCCTCGAGCCGGCGGATCACGCCCTCCTCGGCGACCAGCATGGTGGTGTCGACCAGGGCGACGCTGTGCCCGGGGGTCTTCAGGGCCTGGGCGATCAGGTCCGAGTAGCTCCCAACCGCGGATCGCCAGATCTGCGCCCCGCCGCTCAGGAGCAGAAGGCAGCCCTCGTAATCCCTGGGCCCGCTCAGGGCTGCGGCCACGTCGCCTTCGGCCCAGCCCCGGGCGACCTCCCTTGGACGGGCCTTCTCCACCGTCGAGACCGCGGCGGACATGCAGGCGGTCTCGGTCCGGGCGTCCATCGAGTCGAAGAGGCGCGCGATCAGGCTGCTGGCGTCGACCGCCGGGGCCTCGACCCGCTTCACCCGCGCCTTGCGCGCCGCCTTGATGATGTCCTCGCGGGGCTCACGCCAGCCCGCCGGCGCTGCGTCCGTGACCAGCATCATCGAGGCCATGAAGACGGACCAGTCCGAATAGCGCGACGCCGGACGCCCGATCTTCTGGCGGGCCGCAACGAACTGCGAGCGAAGGGGCTCCTCCAGCCGCGTCTCCAGGGGCTGGTCGGGCCGGAGGGTCTTGTAGAGCTTGTACGCCTGACCGAAGGACGAGACCCCGACCTTCACGCGCAGGGTGTCGGCGAGGATCAGGCTGTTGGCGCCCGCCAGCCGCCGGTCGAGCCAGCGGCGGTCCCAGGTGAGGTCCTTGGGCAAGGCCCCGTCCGGCATGCCCAGGACATAGACGGTGGAATCCCCGTCGCTCACCACCCACCAGGCGGGCCCGGGCTCCTTGGCCTGGACGATGAGCTCCTCGACGACGGCGGCGCCGGGATCCTCCGGCAGGGCCGGCGCCGGCTGGGCGCGGGCGAAGACCGGGGCCAAGGCCAGGACGAGACCGAGAGCCAGGGCGGGGATGGCGGATTTCATGGGATTCCCTCCTGCGCCCCAGACTGAGGGGCTTTGGGGCGAAATCAGGGCCGACGGGCGGGCGGCGCCGTGGGGATCACGCAAAGGGGCCGGTCCCGGAACCTGTCCCCGACCAGGCTGCCGTCCTGGGCGGCCTTGCGGCGATGGGCGTTCAACGCGCGGGTTTCCGGCGGCGGGGTCTCGCCCGCAGCGCACAGGGGCGCGTCCGTCCGCCGTCCCGTGGGGCACTCGCAGACCTCCCGCCGGGCGTCGAGGCGGGTCACCGGGGCCTTGCAGATCACGGGGCTGAGGCTTCCGTCGGGCTCCAGGCAGACCGTGGTGACCGAAGCGGCGAGCCAGAGGGCGGCGAGCATGGGCGGGCTCCTTTGCAGGCGCAGGCGTCAGGACGGGAAGCTTAACCCGTGTTCACCGTCTTCCGGGGGTTTTTTGTTTACGCTGAAGGGTCCAGTGTTCGCCGACGGAGAGCTGGATCATGAACCCGATCGCCATCGCCCAGTACGGGCTGATCGCCGCCACCAACCGCTTCTCGGAATCCGCCCAGCGGGTCTCGAAGATGAGCATCGAGGGCGCCGACATCGACCTGGTCCGCGAGGTCGTGGACATGAACCTGGCCAAGGCCGGGGTCGCCGCCAACGCCGCCGTCATCCGCACCGCCGACCAGATGCAGGGCGTGGTCCTCGACATCCTCGCCTGACCCCGGCGTCGTCCGGGTTTTGACAGGCGCGCGCCGCAGGCCTAGCGGTCAGGCATGACCGTCCGCGACCTCTTCCCCACCCGTATCTGCGAAACCAGCCTCGCCGGGCAGAAGGGCTTCGAGGCCCTCCTCGCCGACCTGGAGGCCGCCTGCCGCATGCTCGAAGCCGAGGACGCCGCCGGGCGCGACTGGTGCCGGAGGAACGGCTATGGCGGCTACACCTCCTACGCCTCCCTCGACGACCTGCCCCGGCGGGCCAGCGTCTTCGACGACCTCAGGCGGCGCCTGGACAGGCTGGTCGCCGGCTACGCCCGGGACCTGCACCTCGACCTCGGCGCGGGCCGGCTGAAGATGGACAGCCTGTGGGTCAACATCCTCAAGCCCGGCGCCGGCCATTCCGGCCACATCCACCCGCACAGCGTGATCTCGGGAACGATGTACGTGGCCACACCGCCCGGCGCCTCGGCCCTGAGGCTGGAGGACCCGCGCCTGCCCCTCCTGATGGCCGCCCCGCCCCGCCGCACCGACGCGCCCGAGGCCGAACGCACCTTCGTCTCCCTGGCGCCGTCGCCGGGAACGGTCTTCCTCTGGGAAAGCTGGCTCCGCCACGAAGTGCCCCCCAACCGGGCCCGCACCCCGCGCATCTCCATCAGCTTCAACTACGCCTGGACCTGACCACCGGCCCTGAAACCCTCCAATTCCTCCCCCCAGGGGGAGGTGGACCGCGCAGCGGGCCGGAGGGGGTCAACGGCGCCTCAGCTGACCCCCTCACCGACCTTCGGTCGGAGCTCCCCCTTGGGGGAGCAATGGCTCAGTAATTCCTCCCCCCAGGGGGAGGTGGCCCCGGGGCGAGGCCCCGGGTCGGAGGGGGTCAACGGCGCATCAGCTGTCCAGGAAGCTGCGCAGCTTGCGGCTGCGGCTGGGGTGCTTGAGCTTGCGCAGGGCCTTGGCCTCGATCTGGCGGATCCGCTCGCGGGTCACGCTGAACTGCTGGCCGACTTCCTCGAGGGTGTGGTCGGTGTTCATGCCGATGCCGAAGCGCATCCGCAGGACCCGCTCCTCGCGGGGGGTCAGGGAGGCCAGGACCCGGGTGGTGGTCTCGCGCAGGTTGGACTGGATGGCCGCATCGATGGGCAGGACGGCGTTCTTGTCCTCGATGAAATCGCCCAGGTGCGAGTCCTCCTCGTCGCCGATGGGCGTCTCGAGGCTGATGGGCTCCTTGGCGATCTTCAGGACCTTGCGGACCTTCTCCAGGGGCATGGCCAGCTTCTCGGCCAGTTCCTCGGGCGTGGGTTCGCGGCCGATCTCGTGCAGCATCTGGCGCGAGGTGCGGACGATCTTGTTGATCGTCTCGATCATGTGCACCGGGATGCGGATGGTCCGGGCCTGGTCGGCGATGGAGCGGGTGATGGCCTGCCGGATCCACCAGGTGGCGTAGGTGGAGAACTTGTAGCCCCGACGGTACTCGAACTTGTCCACGGCCTTCATGAGGCCGATGTTGCCTTCCTGAATAAGATCAAGGAATTGCAGGCCGCGGTTCGTGTACTTCTTGGCGATGGAGATGACGAGGCGCAGGTTGGCCTCGACCATTTCCTTCTTGGCCTGGCGGGCCTCGCGCTCGCCCTTCTGGACGGTCTGGACGATGCGCCGGTACTCGTCGATCGGCACGCCGGATTCCGTGGCGAGGGAGGCGATCTCCTGGCGGATGGCCAGCACCTGGTTGGCCTCGTTCTCGGCGAACTTGGTCCAGCGCACGCCGAGGGCCTTGACCTTGTCGGACCAGGTCGGGTCGAGCTCGGAGCCCAGGTAGGCCTTGAGGAATTCCTGGCGGGCGATGCCGTAGCTGTCGGCCAGGCGCATCAGGCGGCCTTCCAGGCCGACCAGGCGCTTGTTGATGGCGTAGAGCTGCTCGACCAGGGCCTCGATGCGGTTGTTGTTCAGCTTCAGGGTCTTGAGGTGCTGGACGATGGCGCCGCTGGCGGCCGAGTGGGCGGCGCGGTCGGCCTCGGACAGGTCCTCGCCCTTCAGCCGCTTGCCGACCAGCTTCTCCTGCAGGGCGCGGAAGGCGTCGAACTCGGCGGCGATGGCGTCGAGGGTGACCATGACGCCTTCGCGCAGCTCGCTCTCCATCGCGCTGATGGTGGGCCCCGCGCCGTCGTCGAAGTCGTCCTCGTCCTCGCCCTCGGCCTTGGCGACGGCCTCGCCGTCGTCGGCGGGCTCTTCGGTCTCGGCCAGGGCCTCGGCGGCGGCGCTGACCCCGCCGTAGGTCTGCTCCAGGTCGATGACCTCGCGCAGGAGGATGCGGCCGGTGCCCAGCTCCTCGCGCCAGACCATGATGGCCTCGAAGGTCAGGGCGCTCTCGCACAAGCCCCGGATCATGGTGTCGCGGCCGGCCTCGATGCGCTTGGCGATGGCGATCTCGCCCTCGCGGGAGAGCAGCTCCACCGAGCCCATCTCGCGCAGGTACATCCGCACGGGATCGTCCGTGCGGTCGTAGGCGGCTTCCTTCTGGGTCTCGACGACGGCGGTTTCCTCGCGGACCGCCACCTCGCCGCCCTCGGCGTCTTCCTCGGCCTCGACCACGTTGACGCCCATCTCGGACAGCATGGCCAGGGTGTCCTCGATCGCCTCGGAGGTGACCTCCTCGGACGGCAGGACCTTGTTCAGCTCGTCCATGGTGACGTAGCCGCGGGCCTTGGCCTGCTTGATGAACTTCTTGACGCCGGCGTCGGTGAGATCGAGCAGCGGCCCGTCGCTGGAGGGGGTCTCGGCGGCTTCGGTCTCGGCGGGGGTGGTGCTCATCAAGGTCTCCGCTGTCCGGACCCCGCGGGGGGCC
The DNA here is from genome assembly GCA_046046615.1 of Pseudomonadota bacterium. Taxonomy (GTDB): domain Bacteria; phylum Pseudomonadota; class Alphaproteobacteria; order Caulobacterales; family Caulobacteraceae; genus Phenylobacterium. The sequence goes on along the minus strand of JBJOJL010000060.1, from coordinate 2,311 downwards.
CGAAGCTCGAAAGGGTGCAGCGCGGGCGCGCTTTCGTCAGGTTTCGTCCTGCCAGTTTCGGATCTGTCGCCGCAGCCGGTCGCGCTCACCTTTCAGCCTCGAGAAGGCGTCCATGGACAAGGCCCCGCCAAGGTCACCCTTGGCGGCGGACAACGCTTCATCGAGGGCCGCCAACCTCGAAAGGCGGGCGAAGGCCTGCGACCACTGCGATCTTGCGTCCTCGAGGGAGACATCCGGTTTCAGGAAGGGCGCGCCCGATTTCGCTGCGGCCCGATCGATGTCTGTCAGAAGAGCTTCAAAATCTCCACCCGCCAGATGGCGCGCGAGTCCGCGGGTGTCAAGGTGTTCAGACTCCAGACGCAGCCGGATGATTTCCTTGGCCAATCCGGCCAGGGCGGGTTCCCCGAAGCCGGCGGAGGCGAAGGGGGACTCCAGGCAGTCGTCCAGGCAGGCCGGATCTTCCAGGGCGCGCTTCATCAGGGCGGCGGCGGGAAGGTCGAGGGCGGCGGCCAGGCGCCGGGCGGCGCTGCGGCCCAGGGGCGTCGGCGCCGGATCGATCCAGGCCCGCCCGCCGGGGGCGCCCCGCCGCCGGAAGTCGCCGCCCTGCGAGGACGGCGCCCGGGACGGCAGGGCCGCCTCGAACCGGGACAGGAGATCGTCGCGATAGGCGGACTGCAGGTCCTTGTCGGCGATGCGAGAAGCGGCGGCGCGCAGGCGGGCCTTGAGGCCGGCGCGGCGCTCGGGCGTGTCCAGGGGCTCGGCCTCCAGCTCCCGCCGGAACAGCATCTCCGCAAAGCCCGTGGTGCGGGACAGCTGGCTCCGGAGGGCCGCGGCGCCCTGCTCGCGCAGGACATCGTCGGGGTCCTTGCCCCCCTCCACCACGCTGAACCGGAAACTGCGGCCGGGGGTCAGCAGGGGCAGGGCGCGGTCCATGGCGCGGAAGGCCGCCTGCCGCCCCGCTCGGTCGCCGTCGAAGCACAGGGTCGGCTCGGGATGCCGCCGCCAGAGCAGTTCCATCTGCTCCTCGGTCAGGGCCGTGCCCAAGGGCGCCACGGCGGCGACGCCCGCCCTCTGGCAGGCGATCACGTCCATGTAGCCCTCCACCACCACCAGGGGCATGTCGGCGTCGGGCGGGGCGGCGGCCAGCAGGCGCCGGGCCTCGGGCAGGCCGTAGAGGGTGCGGCCCTTGTGGAAGAGTTCGGTCTCGGGGCCGTTCAGGTACTTGGCCCGGGCCTCCGGATCCATGGCCCGTCCGCCGAAGGAGACGATGCGCCCCCGCCCCTCGACGATGGGAAAGATGATCCGGTCGCGGAACCGGTCATAGGGCGCCCCGCCGTCCTCGGGCGCGATCAGCAGGCCCGCCTCGACCAGTTCCGCCGGGCGCGCGCCCTTGGCGATGAGGTAGTCCTTCAGCCCCGTGCGCCCCGCTGGCGCGAAGCCCAGGCCAAAGCGCTCCCAGTCCGAAGCGGGCAGGCCCCGACGCTCCAGGTAGGCCCTGGCGGCGGCGCCCTGGGGGGCCGACAGCATCCGGCTGAACCACTGGGCGGCCAGGCCCATCCAGTCCGAGAGGCCCTGGCGCTTCTTCTCGTGCTCGGCCGAGCGCGGGTCCGGCGCCGGCAGGGACAGGCCCGCCTCCGCCGCCAGCCGCTCCACCGCCTCGACGAAGGACAGTCGCTCGCTCTCCTGCAGGAAGGCGATCAGGTCGCCGGTCTTGCCCGACGAGAAGTCGAAGAACTGGCCCTTGTCGTCATTGACGTAGAAGGAGGGCGTCTTTTCCTTGGTGAAGGGCGACAGGCCGACGAATTCGCGGCCGCGCTTCTGCAGCTTCACGGTCCGGCCAATGACGTCCGAGGGCCGGAGGCGTGACTTGATCTCGTCGAGGAAGGCTTCGTCGAACCGCACGGTCACAGGATAGCCCGCCGCCGGCGTCCAGGTCGAATCGACATCTGGAGAGGAACCGCCGCCCTTCACCCCTTGGGGGCGCAATAGCTCCGTAATTCCTCCCCCCAGGGGTAGGTGGACTGCGAAGCGGGCCGGAAGGGGTCAACGGAGCCGACGCCCAGCCCTAGCCCAGCCTCGCCACCCAGGCCGGCAGGTCGCGGATCGAGGCCAGTTCGGCGAAGCGCGGGTGGCCGAGCGGTGGGTCGGCGTGCTCGTGGGCCCAGGTCATGGGATAAGGGACGTGGGCGGCGAAGGCGCCCGCCTCCAGGGCCGGAAGGATGTCGGACCGGACCGAATTGCCGCACATGACGGCGCGCCCGGGGCCGGAGCCGTGGCGGTCGAAGACGGCGGAATAGGTCGAGGCGGTCTT
>JBJOJL010000059.1:0-14818 GCA_046046615.1 Pseudomonadota bacterium | reverse complement strand
GGCCTCCGGCGCCGTTTCAAGGGGCGCCAGCCGCGCTTGCGCACGGGCGACCCTGAGATACCGCCGCGCGGCGATCCTTCGCACCCAGGCGATGAAGGCGCCCTGCCCCCGAAAGTCGATGATCTGCTCAAAGGCGATCACCAGGGCGTCCTGCGCCAGGTCATCCGCCAGATCCGGCGGAGCGCCGAGCCTCCGGAGAAACCCTCTCAGCGAAGGAAGACTGCGCCGGACGAGCACGCTGAAGGCCTCCGTATCGCCTGCCGCGGCGCGACCGGCGAGGACGGAGTCCGGAGCCTCTTGCGAGGCTCCGTCTGGACCGGCGGACGAAGGGATGGACACGGGATCAGGACGACTTGCGACCCAGGAAATGGATGAGCAGTCCCGCAAGTCCGATGCAGGTCGGGATGGCCGCCGTCCCGGTGAGGGCCGTCCGGGCGTCCAGGTCGATGGCGCCCATGACCTGGCCAAAGATGGCGAGCCCGACCCCCGCGGACAGGGTGATCAGGCCCCACTTGAGATCACTGGGTCCGGGCGGGGGCGCGTCGCGGCGCGTGATCAACTCCACCAGCTCCTGCGGCGCAGGCTGTCCCTGCCGGATGGCGAGCTCGATCGTCTCATGGATCCGGGCGCGCTTGCGCATCTGGAAGTACTGGCTGCCCAGGACGATCGCCCCGATGAAGGCGAAGATGATGAGGACCTTGAGAACGTCAGCGGCCATGTCTTGGCTCCTTGTCAGTGGCGGACCGCTCGGGGCCCGATAGGGACAAGAGCCTTTGGAGGCCGTTCCGGATGCAGCCCGGGGCGATCACGTTTCCGTGATCACCCCGGCCTCTTTGAAAACTCAGTCCCGAAGGCTGGCCGGAACCACGCCGCCATTCTTCCCCAGGGCCGCCCAGACGGCCTTGATCAGGGCGATGTTCTGCTCGGCGCTGCCGTGCGGGCCGGCGTTGACGCCCAGTTCGCCCGCCAGTTCCTTCCGGGCGTCGAGGCTGGAATCCAGGTCCAGCATCTTGAGAAGGTCGACAATGGAGGTTCGCCAGTTTCCGCCGCCGCCCTTCGACGCGGCCAGGGCGGTCAGGACGGCCTCGACATCAACCGGTTCCGGAGGCGGCGGAGGCGCAGCAGGCGCCGCAGCGGCCGGGGCCGCGGCGGCGGGCTCCGGCTTGTTCTTCGGGGGGAAGATCTTCCCCATGATCGCGCTGAAAATGCCCATGGCGTGTCTCCTGAAAAGGTCCCGGCGAACAACCAGGAAGGGATTGGCGAGTCATGCCCACTTCCACCCGTTCCGCAATCCCCAAGGCGTTACAAGATTGAATGCGGTTACTTTATAACATATAGACCGGAGGAAATCGCCGGAGCACCCGATGTCGACCTCCCTGCCCTGGCTGGCCTCCGCCAGCCTCCTCGCCCTCTCCCTGGCCGGCCCGGCCCATGCCGCCGACGCGCCTGCGACGACGGTGGCGGAACTGGTGGTCACGGCGGCGCCCTACGCCATCTCGCTGGACAGCATCACCACCAGCGTCAACGTCATCACCACGGGCGAGCTGAGCCTGGCTCCTCCGGCGGGGATCGGCGATCTCCTGGCGGGGATGCCGGGGCTTCGGTCCACGGCTTATGGCCCAGGGGCCAGCCGGCCGGTCATCCGGGGCCTGGCGGGTCCGCGGGTCCTGCTGCTGCAGAACGGAGTCGGCATGGTCGACGCCAGCTCCCTCTCACCTGACCACGCCGTTCCCAGCGAGGCGGGCCAGGCTAGCCGCATTGAAGTCCTGCGGGGGCCCTCGACCCTTGCCTACGGCGGTTCGGGCATAGGCGGCGTGGTCAATGTCATGGACGACCGCATCCCCTCGAAACGTGCGCAGGACGGTATCGACGGCCGAGGCGCGCTCAGCTGGTCCAGCGTGGACAATGGTCGCGCGGCCTCGGGCGCGGCGCAGATGAACGCAGGGGGATTCGTTCTTGCGATTGACGGCGCAAGCCGCCGGTCCGGGGATTACTCCACCCCCGTCCCGCCCGTCTCTGACCGCCTCGCCGCGGCGGCGGGCCTCACGCCCACCACGGACACACGCCAGAGGAACGTCTCCGTAGAGGCGGACTCGTGGGGCATCGGGGCATCCAGGGTGGCCGACTCCGGCGCCTTCCTCGGTCTTTCGGTCAAGCGCACAGACACCGGGTATGGCGTGCCCTTTGTCCAGGCGGAAGAAGAGGAACACCCGGAAATCATCCGCCTGCACATGAAGCAGACGCGTTGGGATCTGCGCGGAGAGGCGCCCTTCGAGGAAGGTCTGCTGGAGAAGGTCCGCATGTCCGTGGGACATGCCGACTACGAGCATGCCGAGATCGAGGTGGAGTCCGGCGAGGTCGGCACGCGCTTCCTCTCGAGTGGCACGGAAGGTCGGCTGGAGTTCGTCCTTCGCGGCGCGGAGAATCGTCGGAGCGCCTTCGGCGTGCAGGGACTGACCCGCAGCTTTGAAGCCCTTGGCGACGAAGCCTTCATCCCCGCCGTGGAGATCAATGAGGTCGGAGCCTTCACCCTGCAAAGGTTCGAGTTCGGCGAGTTCGGACTGGATGCAGGCCTCCGGATCGATGCTCGCGAACTTCGGGCTGACCTCGAGGGTCGGCCGACAAGCTCGCCTGGGGTTGATGTGGGCCTGGACTGGGGCGCGACCCCGGACACCCGCGCCTTCACAAACGTCTCGGCTTCAGCGGGACTCTTCTGGCGCCCCACGGCCCCCCTCTTCCTGGCCCTTACCCTCTCGCACTCCAGCCGGGCGCCGACCGAGTTCGAACTCTTTGCCGACGGACCGCACGGAGGCACCTCGACCTGGGAACTGGGCGATCCGACCCTGGACTCCGAGCGGGCCCTCTCCCTCGAAGCTACCCTGAGATGGGTGGATGAGGGCTCCAGGATTGAGGCCCATGCCTGGGCGGCCCGTTATGACGGCTTCATCGAGGAGCTGCCGACCGGCGAAACCTGGGACGACCTGCCTGTCTTCCATTACCGCCAGTCAGACGCCGACTTTGTCGGCCTTGAAGTCGAGGCGGAACAAGACCTCATCTCCAACGAGACTGGTATCCTCAGCGCCCGCATCGCTGCGGACGTGGTCCGGGGGGATACCGGCTTTGGCGCGCCCCCGCGCATCCCGGCCTACGGGGTGACGGGCGAGCTTGCCTGGACCTCCGCTGCGATCGACGCGGCGATCGAGGTGCGCCACGTGGGCGACCAGACCCGCACCGCGCCCTTCGAGCTGGAGACGGATGGCTACACGGCGCTGAACGCCAGCCTGGCGTGGCGGCCCGTTCCCACCGCGCCCGTCACGCTCAGCCTCCGCGGCCGCAACCTGACGGATGCAGAGATCCGGGAACACGTCTCGTTCCTGAAGGATATTGCACCCGCGCCGGGCCGGTCCCTCAGCGCCGCCCTGTCCTGGACCTTCTGAACCCGGTCGCGGGGCGGGAGTCAGGCTGAGCCCTGTCTCCAGGCCCCGCGCCAAAGGGCCGCGCCGGTCACGAGGCCGTAGGTCAACATGCCTGCGGCGATGCAGGCGTAGACACCCGCCAGGGAGGGTTCCGGCTGGCGCATGACCAGCCAGGCCCCTCCGACGCAGATGCCGAAGCGCATCAGGGTGGCGACGATGGGCCACTGCACCGCGCCGGCCCCCTGGGAGGCGAAGTACAGGGCCAGGCCCAGCCCCTGGAAGGCGAAGAAGGGACCGACGATATGCAGGTAGAGCGCGCCTGCAGCCACGCTCGTCGGCTCCTGGGTGAACAGTCCGGTCCACAGGCCCGGCGCCACCGCCAGGACCAGGCCCGCGATTCCGGCCAGGGCCGCTGCGCTCGCCCCGCCGATCCAGCCAATCCGCTCGGCCCGCGCGACCTGCCCGGCGCCCATGTTGACCCCGACCAGGGCTGTCAGGGCGGCGCCGATCCCGAAGACCAGGGGCACGAGCAGGAATTCGACGCGCGCCACGATCCCGTATCCCGCCAGGGTCTCCACGCCAAAGCGCCCGATCAGGGTGTTCAGGAGGGCGACGGTCAGAACGGTCGACACCGGCGACAGTGCCGCCAGCGCCCCGACCCGGAGGATGTCGGCGAAATAGGCCAGCCTGAGCTTCCGCCCCTCCAGGGTGAGCCTGACCGGCCGGCCTGGCTGGCGAAGCCGCCAGACGAGCACCAGGCAACTGACGCTCGCCACGGCGATGACCGCAATGGCCGACCCCTGCAGCCCAAGGCCCGGGAGCCCGAAGACGCCCAGCATCAGGGCGCCGGAGAGCGGGATCTGGACCAGGGAGCCGGCGATCATGAGCCGGGCGGGGAACTGCATGTCCCCGGTGCCCCGGACCACCGAGGTCAGGAGAGCCGAGACCCAGATCGGCGCCAGGCCCAGGAACAGGACGTGGCCGTAGCCATGCGCGAGGTCGACCACGGCGGCGGGCGCGCCAGTGGCGGAGAGAAGGGCGCGCCCGAAGGCCGCATAGATGCCGGCGAAAACAGCAGCCGCCAGGACGGCGATGGCCAGGGCGTGCCAGATCAGGGCGCCGGCGGCGGCCCGGTCGCCCCGGCCGAGGGCGCGGGCCACCGCGCTGGAGACGGCGCCGCCGATCGCGCCGTTCGCCAGCATCTGCATCAGCATCAGCGCTGGAAGCATCAGGGCCATGGCCGCCAGGGGCGCAAGGCCCAGCCGGGCGATGAAACCCGTCTCGGCCATGGAGACGCCAGCCTGCACCAGGAAGGCGAGTGCGCTCGGGCTGGCCATCCTCAGGATCAGCCGGAACGGCGGCTCTGACAAAAGGGGCGACGCGGTTGCAGCGGCGGTCATGACAGGGCCCTCCTCAGGCGTCGCAGGTCCATTTCCAGGGTCCTCCAGGCGTCATCGCCGAAGCGCTCAAGGGTAAGCGCCTGGGCCCGCCGCCAGGCGACGCGGCCCTCTGAAAGGCGTTCCCGCCCGTCTTCGGTCAGCTTCACGCGACGCACCCTGCCATCGCCAGGGTCGCGCCCCCGGGAGATGAGCCCGGCCTTCTCAAGCGGGCCGAGATTCCGGGTGAGGGTCGTCCGATCCATGCCGAGCCGGTCAGCGAGGACTGACATGGTCGCCGCGCCCCCGGCCGCCGCCAGGGTCTGGAGCAAGGGAAACTGCCCCGGACTCAGGCCGCAGGCCCTCAATTGCTCGGCATAGACCGCCGCAACCCTGCGCGCCGTTCTCTGAAGGGCGTGGCTGACGCAGTGGACGGGGTCGAGGAGGTCGCCGGCGGTTTCCAACCCAGTTCCCTATTCAGTGTATATGCACGTTACCGGCGGCCGCCGCACAGGGTCAACCGTCCTCTATTGTCGGGGCGGAGCCCCCTGCCCGCACGACGAGGCCCCCCGGGGAGCGCCCGGGAGCGTCGCCGGCCTTCTTGACAGTCGCCCCCGCAAAGATCACTTTACATTGTATATTTCGCCTCGCCGTCGGGAGCGTCCATGTCCGCCAGCCCATTCGCCGTGACCCGCCGCCGCCTCTTTGCGGCGCCCGCCCTGCTCCTGGCGCCCGCGGCCTGCGCCGCCGCAGAGCCTGGCCTGCCAGGCCTCCTCCCGGACGGCCCCTACCACCCCGGCGCCGCCCTCACCGCCTACCGGGCCCGGGACCAGCGCACCTTCGAGGCTGCGCGGGGCGACATCGGCCTCGACACCCCCTATTTCGCCGCCTCGAGCACCAAGCTCTACGTCACGGCCCTCCTTCTCCAGAGCGTCCAGGACGGCCGGATCGACCTGGACGCCCCCTTTCGGCGCTACCTGAGCGGGCCGGAGACCCAGGGCCTCAACACCTTCGGCGGTCAGGACCGGACAGGGGCGATCACCCTTCGCCAACTCATGGCGCACACCAGCGGCCTGCCGGACTTCTTCGAACCCGACAACAGCCGGACAGGCCTGTTCGCCGAACTGACACAGGGCCGAGACCGGGCGCTCACCTTCCCCGAGGCCATGGACATCACCCGCCGCCTGGGCGCACACGCCCCGCCGGGCGCCCAGGACAAGGCGGTCTACTCCGACGCCAACTACCAGGTCCTCGGCAAGGTGATCGAGGCCGTCGAGGGCGCACCCTTCGCAGACGTCTTCCGCCGACGGATTGCCGAGCCCCTGTCGCTCCAGGCCACCTGGGTCTATTCCGACCCGGCGGATACCCGACCCCGCCCCCTCCGCTTCCGGGAGGCTGAGATGCGTATCCCGCGCTACATGGCCTTCACCCAGGCTGACGGCGGGGTGGTGACGACCGCGCGAGAGGCCCTGGCCTTCGTCCGCGCCTTCTACGAGGGCCGGCTCTTTGACCGCAGCCGCCTCGCCGCCCTTCAGGACTTCCGGCCAATGTTCTTCCCGCTGGAGTACGGGACCGGGATGATGCGCTTCCAGCTGCCGTCCGCCATGACCGGGTTCCGCAAGCTGCCGCCCCTGATCGGCCATTCCGGCCTGTCGGGCGCCGTGATCTTCCACAGTCCTGAAAGCGGGCTCTTCCTCGCCGGCACGGTGAACCAGGTCGACCGCAGGTCCGCCGCCTACCAGCTTCTCGCCAGGGCCGCCCTGGCCCTCGAGGGCGCGGCCTGATCAGACCGCCTGGAGGTAATCCATCAGGGTCCGGCCCGGCTCGTCCGGGAAGACGCTCCGAAGCACCTGGACAGACGCCATCCGGTCGAGATTGAAGGCCCGGAAATCCTGGCGCAGCTCGCACCAGGCGATGAGGCGCCATTCCCGCCCCTCGTAAGTCACGTCCAGGGGACGCACCCGGCGCTCTGTGACCTGTCCCGCAGCATCCTGGTAGACAAGGCGAACCCGACGCCGGGCCCGGACCGCCCGGTCAAGCCGGACGCGCCACCCCGAGGAGTCCGGTGGAGGCGGCGCGTCAAAGATCAGGGCGTCATTGTCATTGGACCTGGCCAAATCGGAATTCCGCGCCCCGTTGACAGTCAAGTCGAATTCAGACCGGATGCCGGCAGAGTACAGGGTTTCCACGACAACAACGAGGTATCCCCATGTCCGCCTCCTATGCGCCGATTTCCCTCAGGACCCACGCCATCCTGGACGCCGTTCTTCTCGGCTTCATCCTGATCGCACCCTGGCTCCTGGGTTACACACATCATGTCGGCGCGACCCAGTGGTCGGTGGCCCTGTTCTTCATTGGGATGGGCCTCAACGTCGTCACGGATTATCCCCTCGGCATCATCCGGAAGCTGCCGATGAAGTTCCACCGCATGGTCGAGATGACCTCTCCGGGGCTTTTCGTCGCCGTCCCCTGGCTCTTCTTCCGCGATGCGGGAGCCATGCCCTATGCGGCGACGGCCGTCGGACTCGGGGTCCTGCTCAACACCCTCCTGACCCGGCAGGCGCCCTTGCCGGCCGGCGAGGCGTGAGGGTCAGACGTCGAAGCTCACCCCCTGGGCCAGGGGCAGGGCCGAGCCGTAGTTGATCGTGTTGGTGGCCCTGCGCATGTAGGCCTTCCAGCTGTCAGATCCGGACTCGCGCCCTCCGCCGGTTTCCTTCTCGCCGCCGAAGGCCCCGCCGATCTCCGCGCCCGAGGGCCCGATGTTCACGTTGGCGATGCCGCAGTCCGAGCCTTCCGCCGACAGGAAGCGCTCTGCCTCCTGCAGGTCCCGGGTGAAGATCGAGGAAGACAGGCCCTGGGGCGCGGCGTTCTGCGCCGCGATCGCCTCGTCGAGGTCCCGGTACCGCATGACGTAGAGGATCGGTGCGAAGGTCTCGCGCAGGACCACCCCGGCCTGTGACGGCATCTCCACGAGGGCGGGACGAACATAGGTCCCGGGCCCGGCCAGCGCGTCTCCCCCGTGGACAAGACCCCCCTCCCGGGCGGCCTCGGCGAGGGCCGCGGCCATGGCCTTCCCGGCCTCCGGGTCGATCAGGGGCCCGACCAGGACGCCCTCCTCCCGGGGATCGCCGACCCGGACCTGGGCGTAGACGGACTTCAGCCGGGCCAGGACGTCCTCGTACCGGGTCTCGTGAACGAAAAGCCGGCGCAGGGTGGTGCACCTCTGGCCCGCCGTACCCATGGCCGAGAAGGCCACCGCCCTCACGGCCAGCTCCAGGTCGGCGCTGGGGCAAAGGATGGCGGCGTTGTTGCCGCCGAGCTCCAGAAGGGCCCGGGCGAAGCGGGCGGCCAGTCGCGGCGCCACCTTGCGTCCCATCCCGGTGGAGCCCGTCGCGGAAACCAGGGGGACCCTGGAATCCTCCACCAGGACGGCGCCCACCTCCGACCCGCCCTGGAGCAGGACGCAAAGCCCCTCCGGCGCTTCGGGGCCAAAGCGGGCGGCGGCGCGCTCGAAGAGGGCCTGCACCGCCAGTGCGGTCAGGGGCGTTTTCTCCGAGGGCTTCCACGCCACGGCGTTGCCGCAGACAAGAGCCAGGGCCGCATTCCAGGACCAGACCGCGACGGGGAAGTTGAAGGCCGAAATCACCCCGACCACCCCCAGGGGGTGCCAGGTCTCCATCATCCGGTGGTCCGGACGCTCCGTGGCCAAGGTGAGGCCGTAAAGCTGCCGGGAGAGGCCGACGGCGAAGTCGCAGATGTCGATCATCTCCTGGACCTCGCCGAGACCCTCGGAGAGGATCTTTCCGGCCTCCAGGGTCACGAGGCGGCCCAGGTCGACCTTGGCGGCCCTGAGCTCCTCGCCGAACAGACGGATGAGCTCCCCGCGGCGCGGCGCGGGCAAGCGCCGCCAGGCGAGGAAAGCCTCGTGCGCCGCCCCGATCCGTCCGGACGCCGTTTCCGGCGAGACCGAGGCGACACGAAGGATCTCCTCGCCGGTCACTGGCGAGCGCGCGATGAGGTCGCCACCGGAACCCGCGGACGTGTCGACGCCCAGACGGGCGAGGATCTCCAGGGCTTCCTGGCGGGGAGAGGTCAGGCTCACGGTCATCGGTTACCTCAGGCCACCCGGGCGCCCGGCAGGAGGCCGGGCTCGGCGGCGGCGTAATTGCGGCCAAAGCGGTTGGCGAGGAAGGCCGCCAGCGGGATCTGTTCCTGACGCACGAAGCCGGACTGGGGAAGGTCCCCGGAGGCCAGCATGTCCAGGACCGCGCAGATGGCGGAGGCCGTGGTGATCTGAATGCCGCTCCGCATTACGCCTTCGATCGGGGCGGCGTAGATCTTGTTGGCGTAGCTGACCTGCACGAGGGCGTCGTGCCGCCGGCCGCTGACGGTCACGAAGATGACCACCACGTCCTGCAGGGTCGAAGGCACGGCGTTCTCCAGGATCTCCTTCAGGAGTTCGCGCCGGTCGCGCAGGCCCAGGTCGTGCAGCAGGGTCTTCATGATCGCCGCATGGCCCGGATAGCGGATGGTCCGGTAGTTGAGGTTGCGCACCCGACCGACGAGGGTCTCGCACAGGGTTCCCAGCCCGCCAGACGTGTTGAAGGCCTCGTAGGTCACGCCGTCGAGGGAGAACTCCTCGCGCTCCTCCAGGGCCTGGGTCTCCCGCAGGCGACCATCCACAATGGCCTCGCAGGGTTCGCAGTACTCGTTGATGACCCCGTCCGTGCTCCAGGTGATGTTGTAGTTCAGGGTGTTGCTGGGAAACTGAGGAAGGGCGCCCACGCGAAGGCGGACGTCCTCCAGGGTATCGAACTGGGCCGCGAGGTCGTGGGCCACGATGCTGATGAAGCCGGGCGCCAGGCCGCACTGGGGGATGAAGGCGCAGGGGGCGCCCTCCGCCAGGGCCTTGACCTCCCGGGTGCTGGCGACGTCCTCGGTGAGGTCGAGGTAGTGCACCCCCGCCTGCCGGGCGGCGCGGGCGACGGCGGTCGTGGCGTGATAGGGCGCGGCGTTAAGGACGGCGAAAGCGCCCTTCAGGGCCTCGGGGAAGGCCTCGCTCCGCACGTCCATCGGCCGCCGCGTCACCGGGCGCCGCGTCGCAAGCCGCTCGAGGTTGTCAGCCGAGGCGTCAAAGACTTCGACCTCATAGTCGCCCGACCCCGCCAGGAGGTCGGCGATCACCCCGCCGATCTTGCCCGCGCCGACAATCGCCACCCGCTTCATGATTGGACTCTCCGGGATTCCCTCTGTCTTGCCAGTGGGCCGGAGAGGCTAGACAGTGTACAGGTACGATCCGTTCATTCGCAGGGCATTTTCCGGCGCTTCGCCGAAGGAAACCGACAAAATGGAACTGGATGAGATCGACCAAGCCCTGCTGGCCGCCCTGCGCGAGAACGCCCGGACGAGCACGGCGGACCTCGCCCGGCGGGTGGGCCGCTCGCGCACCACGGTTCAGGGCCGGCTGGAGCGGCTGGAACGGACCGGCGTGATCCGCGGCTATTCCCTTCACCTGGCGGATGCCCTGGAGGCCGGCGCCGTGCGCGCCCACGTCCTGATCAAGGTCGCCCCAAGGGAGTCCCGGGCTGTGGAGGCTGCAGCCCGCGCCCTGCCCCAGGTGCGCGAACTTCATTCCGTGAGCGGCGAGTACGACATGATCGCCATCGCGTCGGCGGCCAATGTCGCCGAGCTGGACGCCGCCATCGACCGGATCGGCCTCATGCCCGGCGTGGAGCGGACAAACTCCGCCATCATCCTGGCCACCCGGTTCCGCAGGTAGGCGTCAGACCCGTCCGTCAGTTGGGATGGGAGTTCGTGAGGTCAGCGACCAGGTATCCGAGCATGCCATACTCGACCCTGCCGTCCGCAACATCCTTCATGCGGTACTTGAGGTTGCCCAGCACGCCCAGGTCCTTGGGCGAGCAGGCGGTTTCGACATCCTCGGTCGCCCGGATTCCCACCTCCTTGTACTCGGAGACCTCCATCGGCGAGCTTTCCTGGTATCGCCGGAGTGGCTCCAGGCTGTCGACGGCCTCTCCTTCCCGGCCGAGGAACGAATAGGTCCTCAAGACAGCGGGCTTTCCGTCCTTCCCGGGCTGAAGGCCGTAGGCCCGGAAATAGGAATGAATCCCTCCGGGGGCTGTCGGGTAATAGGACAGGAAGACGCGTTCCAGGTCGAAGCCGCCGGCGCGCCAGGCGCTGAGCTGACGCCGTCTCACGACAGAGAGGTCGGAGGTCACCCTGCCGCCCATCTTGACGAGTCTCAGGAGAATGGCGGTCTCGGTCAGGGCGTCGGGGCTGTAGACCCGCCAGGTCCAGAAGCGCGACCAACCGTCCGGCGCGTCGGCCGGTGGGACGAGGACCGGGCTGCAAGGGTCTGCGCCATTGCCCTCGCTGCCCCACAGGATTTCCGTGGTCCCCGCGGGCCATTCGGTGATCCCGCTCCACATCGGCGATCCCGGACCCTGGACGAAGCGTCCCTTGAATTCCGATCCCCTCACCTCCGGCGGCGGGACGCCCTCCGGACAGAGATAGGGCGGCGCGACTTCGATCTTCGGGGCGGCGTCGCAGCGGAACAGGGTCTGCGACTTCCATATGCCGCCGTCGATCTGGAGCGCGCCTTCGCCATCCACCCTCGCCCGCCAGCGCTGGATATTGTCGGGGAACTGGACATCCAGAGTGACCGCGGGGCCCTCCCACTTCACGCCCTCGACCCGAAAGGCGGTGCAGTAACCGCCGGTCTCGCACTCGACCAGGACGCCGCCGTCCCCGGCGAACTTCAGGCTGACGCCGATGCCGCCGGTGATGTTCGACCAGGCCCTCTGGCTGAGCGGGGTTTCAGCGGCTGGCTTCGGAGCCGCAGCAGGCGCCTTGGCGGTCTCCGCCTTTTCCGGCTTGCCGCAGGCGGTCAGGGCGAGGCCGGCGACCAGCGCCAAAAGGCCTCCCAGCCGCTGAAGTGAAACCAGACCTCGCATGCTCGCCCCCCGGCGCGTCGTTGAACCGGGCGCAGGACATCAGGCCAGGGCAAACATTTCGTTAGGCGGCAGCGGAATTCAGCGGACCAGGTGCCACTGGGTCTGCCGCCCCGCCAGGTACCGCACCGAGGCCCCGTCGAAGAGGGCGCTCTGCTCCAGCTTCATCAGGACATGCTGACCGCCCCATTCAGGAACCTGGCGCCGGATATTGCCCTCGATGGCGTAGCCCGTGTCCGGCCGCAGGGCCCAGTCGCCCTGAACCGGGGTCGGGCCCTGGTTGTCCCACATGCCGATGGTCGGCCCCGGCGCATGACCGAAGAAGCCGAGGGGATGGCTGTAGACGCTCGCCCGGAGGCCGGCCTTGCGGGAAGCCTCCAGGGCGCGCGCCAGAATCTCATTGCCCGTGCGGCCGGTCACGAATTCAGCGGTCAGCAGGTCCTGCCAGCGGTTGCCGTCGGCAAGGGCGGCCTGCAGGCCGGCCGGCGGGGCTGTCTCTCCGGGCCTCAGGACATAGCCCATTTCCTGGGTGTCCGTGCAGAGCTTGAGGTAGCAGATCCCCACATCGGTATGCAGGACATCCCCCCGCTGGATCACCCCTTCCACACCGCAGAAGGCGCTCTGTTCGGTGCAGGGGCCCCCTCGCCTCTGGAGATTGACGTCCGGGTGGAACCAGACCGGGAGACCCAGGGACTCGTACCGGCGCCGGATGTACCAGGCCACCTCGTCGGTGGTCGTGACCCCGGGCGTGATCACACGCTCGCTGAAGGCCTCCGAAATCACCCCCCGCGCCAGGGCCACAACCTGCGGCCAGACCTCGGCCTCCGAGGCCGTCCGGGTCTCCAGCCAGCGGATGACCAGGGGCTCGGCCGGGGTCAGCCGCCTGGCGTAGTCCGCCGGCAGCACCGAGCGCAGGCGTTCATGCAGGGCCGAGGTCAAGCCGTCGGCCACCGGCCAGTCCCGCGAGACATTCACCCCTATCCGCTTGGGATCCCGGCTGGCGATGACCTCGCCCAGGGCCTTCCATTGGGCGTCCAGGTCGCCTCCGGCCCAGGCCGAGGTATAGGGTCCGCCCAGAGGATAGCGGTTCACCGACAGCCGCTCGACCGTCCCGTCGGCCTTGCGGAAGAAGACCAGCATGGTCGTCCGGCGCGCGGCGAAGGACGGCTGGGGAACCAGGGTGAAGTAGACGGGATCCTCGGCGTACTCCCGGTTGATCACCAGCCACATGTCCAGGCCGGTTTCGGCCATCAGCTTCGGCAGGAGCCCCTCGAGCCGCTCCGTCAGGATGCGGTTCTCGACATCCACGCGACGGGGCCCGGCCAGGACATCGAGGCCGTCGGCCGAGGCGATGACCCGCCCCTGGGCAGGCGGCGGTGCGACGGCGGGCGCGGCCATCGGGGTTCCAGGAGCCGACGCGAATACCGCCAGGGCGAGAAGTGCGGCGAGGCTCAGGCGCATGTGGAATGAACTCCAGGAAGCGTGATCGTTCCCAGGAGGTTTTCACGAAAACCCCCGCTCGCCTACCGGCCGACGGCGTCAACCCCGGTCATTGAAGGGCCGGATCTCGATCGTGCTGGGCCCGGGCATGGGGTTGGGGCACCGGCGCGCCCAGGAAATGGCCTCGTCCAGGTCCTTGACCTCCCAGATCCAGAAGCCGGCGACCAGGTCCTCCCCCGGGGTGAACGGCCCGCGCGAAACCGTCCGGCCCGCGCCTTCGAAGGCGATGCGGGCGCCGGCGGAAGAAGGCTGTAGCCCATCCGCCAGCTTCAGCACCCCCGCCTCGCGAAGCTCGGCGTTGAAGCGCCCCATGGCCTCCATCATCGCCGGATCCGGCGGGCCGCCCGCCTCGCTGGCCTCCGTCGCCTTGACCAGGACAAGCACCTGCATGCGCTGTTCTCCCTGAAGGGCTCCGGATTCCTAACCCGGATCGCCCGAGGCGCCCGATCCCGACTTCGCCGGCGAGCAGTCCCCGATCTCGCGGTACCGGTCGACGTCTTCGACGAAGAACATGCCCTCGGCCCTCGAATGAATGAACTGCAGGCCATTGGGAGCCCGCGCCACCCCCTGGTCGTTGAGACAGGGCGAGCGCCATCACATGGCCTGACAGGAAGTCCTACTGACGCTTCCGGTGATTGGAACTAGTGCGCCACGCGGCGCATGCAGTAGAGCCCATTGTCCAGGTCTGCGGTGAAGCAGACCGATCAATCCGGTCGCACGGCCACGCCGGTGGCGACATACGGCGGCGGCAGGCCAGGCCCGGCGGCCAGGCCGATGGGAAGGTTTTCCGCGATCACCTTCCGGTCGCCCTTCGCGAGGTCGATCTCGGTGATCCGGCGGGCGCCCGCCTCCGCCACGACAAGGCTTCCCCAGGGCGTGAAGGCCAGGCCCTCCGGCAGGGCCAGCTGGTCAGCCACCCGGGTCTTCGCGCCGGTGGCGAGGTCGATCCGCTGGACGCTCCCGGCCGCCTCGCTGACATAGAGGGCCCCATCCGGACCCACCGCCAGCTGCACGGGTCCGGAAAGGCCGGTCGCCAGCGCCCGCCGGTCCTTGTAGCCCTCCCCGCCCGCCACAGTGAGGGTCCCGCTTCCGATCTCGGCGACGACAATGCGACCATCCGGCAGGAACTGGGCGTCCATGGGCGCATTGAAGCCATGAAGGACGGTGAGGGTCCTGAAGTCCGCCCGGTCCAGCACCTGGACGGAGCCGCTGAACCAGGAGGTCAGCAGGACCTGCCTGGGGCCCAGGCCAACGGCGAAGGGATACTCGATATCAGAGGCCTGCATCCGGTGGATGTCCCGGACCGTCCCGGTTTTCAGGTCGATTTCCCGGAAGGCGAAGACATCCGCCACCCAGGCGGTGTCGCCCTCGATCTTCAGCCCCGCCGGAACGGCGAGCCGTCCGGCCACCAGGGTCTTCAGGCCGCCGGTCCCGGGGTCGAAGGCCTGGACCGAGTTGTCGGCCATGTTGGAAACATAGATCGTCCCGTCTCTGGCGATGGCGAGGTTGTCGAGCGAGGTCTTGAGCTTTCGCACGACATGCTTGCGCCCGGTCG
>JBJOJL010000058.1:0-14971 GCA_046046615.1 Pseudomonadota bacterium | reverse complement strand
CTGTCCGGCGTGCTCCTGGCGGGCATCCTTGCGGGAGGGTTCTCCGCCACCCTCGGCGGCCTGGCTGTCAGGGCCCTTCGCCGGCGCGCCTGAGGCGTCCCTTCAGTCCTTGCCGTAGCTGACCGCTATGCCGGCGCGGACGTCCTGTTGCACGCCGTACTGCGGGAACGGATAGCGGAACCCGTTGCGCGCCAGGGCCTTCATGCCGGCCAGGGCCTTGACCAGGTACTCCGGCGGGGTCGCCATCAGCATCTCGTCGTCCAGGACGCCGCCGTAACGGCGCTCGGCGAAGCAGGGGATGGACAGGCTCGGGGTTCGGGTCGTCAGGGCCCGTCCCCAGGAGTCGGCGCAGGCGGACTCCCCCACCACGCCCCAGTCGAAGCGCTTGTAGCCGGACCACTGCAGGCCGTTGATGAAGTACATCATGGCCCCGGGGGTGGCGTAGAAGAGGGCGATGTCGGGCACGCCCAGGCGCCCGCTGGCCAGGGGAGACACGGCCAGGGCCTCGAAGCGACCGTCCGGGACGCAGTGCATGGCCGCCTGGTGCGCCGCCGCGCCGGCGTCATCCTCGAACCAGACCCCCTTCATGTGGCGCCCCGAGAGCCACTCATCGGTCTTGGCGCCGCCCAGGCCCACGACGGCGCGGCACTGGGCCCCCACCAGGTCGTCCGAGGTGACGCCCACTGTCCATCCCAGGCGCGAGGCCTGGCCCACCACCTGGTCCAGGGTGTGGACGGCGCTGGGGCGGCGGATGCGGGGAACGGCCTCCATGTCGCCGCGCCGCTCGAACATCTTCATGGCGAAGGGAATGGAGCGCAGGCGGAGGGCCTGCTCCAGCTCGGTCGACAGGGCGGCCCAGTCGGTGTCGTCGGGAAGGGCGCCCGAGGGCGGGGCTTCGGGGGCTTGGGTCATGTCAGGGGCTCCTCCCAATCTCGGCTCCATCCTTCACCCGCAAACTGAAAGAGGAAAGGGCGAATGCGGAGCCGGCATGGTGTTTGTCCCGGGATTGCTCCCGGGGGGCGGAGCGGCCTAGGCTCGAACTTCGCGAGGCTTGGGAGACGCCTTCGCCCGCGGGAGTTTCGGGCATGAAGTTCAATCGCCTTGTCGCTGCGATGGCCCTCGTCGTCGGGATCGCGGGGACGGCCCGGGCGGCGGCGCCCGAGGGCCTCGTCCTGACCGCCGGGGAGCGCTCGGCCCTGGTCGGCGCCTTCGTCCGCGCGGGCCTCTCCGCGCCCGCCGAGGGTGCGGGCGACGTGGCCCTGTGGAACGCCGCCGAGCGGCTGGCCCGCGTCGAGCTGGGGCAGTCCCTGCGTCCCTCCGAAATCGATCCGCTATGGGACCTTGCCCCCCCGCCCCGCAAGGTGGAGGCCGACATGCTGCAGGCCCGCGCCCAAGGGCGACTGGAGGCCTGGGCGGGGTCGCTGTCGCCGGACTCGCCCGCCTACGCCGCCCTGGCGAAGGCGCGGCTCCGGTACGGGGAGATCGCCGCCCGGGGCGGCTGGCAGGCCCTGCCGGCGGACCTTCGCCTCCGCTCCGGAGACTCCGGCGATGGGGTGGAGGCCCTGCGGCGGCGGCTCGCGGTCGAGGGCGATGCGCCGCCGGACCCGCCCCGGCCGGACCTCTTTGATGCGCCCCTGCGCAAGGCCCTGGCCGGCTGGCAGGCCCGGAACGGCCTGGACGACGACGGGGTGCTCGGGCCCGCCACCCTTCGCCGGCTGAACGTCCCGGTCCAGGAACGGCTCGGCCAGATCGAGGCCAATATGGAGCGGTGGCGGTGGATGCCCCGCGCCCTTCCTGCCGACCGGCTCGAGATCGACACAGGCGGGGCCGTGGGCGCCCTCTACCGGGAGGGCCGGGTGGTCCACGCCTTCCGGGTCATCCCCGGCGCGGTGAAGGATCCCTCGCCGATCTTCCAGTCGCGGCTCAACGCCGTTGTCCTCAATCCGCCCTGGAATGTTCCCGACCGGATCGCCCGGGAGGAGATCCTTCCCAAGGCCGCCCGTGACCCCGGCTACCTGGCCCGCAACGGCTTCGTCCAGACCGGGGGCCGGCTGCAGCAGCAGCCGGGTCCCAAGAGCGCCCTCGGCCGGGTCAAGTTCGACCTGGTCAGCCCCTTCGGAGTCTACCTGCATGACACCCCCGGGCGCGACGCCTTCCGCCGCGCCGAGCGTCACCTCAGCCACGGATGCATGCGGGTGGAATCGCCCCTGGTCCTCGCAGACCTTCTTCTCGCCCCCCAGGGCCGGGGCGGAAGCCGGATGCAGGCGGACCTTGCGGCCGGCGCCACCCTGCGCATTTCCCTCGTCCGCCAGGAGCCCCTCTACGTGGTCCACTGGACCGTAAGGGCCGAGCCGGACGGCCGGGCCGGATTTCTCCCCGACGTCTATGGCTGGGACGCCCGGCTCGCGGCGGCGCTTGCGCGAATGTGATCGACGCCCGGCTTGCCAGGCCGGCCGGCGACGGGCAGAGAGCGCACCGGGGGCTTACGAGGAGACTGGCGCATGCTTGATCGCCGCCGCGTCCTGGCCGCTGGCCTGGGACTGGCCGTCCCGGCCCTGGGCGCTTCCGCCGCCGCCGCTTCGGCGCCCCGCAGCCTTTCGGTCCTGAACCTGCATACCGGCGAGAGGCTGGCCGCCACCTATTTCGAGGGTGGCCGGTACCTGCCCGACGCCCTGTCCGCCCTGGACAGGGTGCTGAGGGACCACCGCACCGGGGAGGTCCACCCCATTGCGCCGGGCCTTCTCGATCTCGTCGCCGGTCTTGCCGGCCAGTTCGGCCGGCCGGACGCCGTCCAGGTCATTTCCGGCTACCGCTCCCCCGCATCGAACGCCTCCCTCCGCGCCCGGTCGAGCGGCGTGGCGACCCGCAGCCTGCACATGGAGGGCATGGCGATGGACATCCGGGTTCCCGGGGCGCCGCTCGAACGGCTGCGTGATGCGGCCCTCGCCATGCGCCGTGGGGGTGTTGGCTACTATCCCGCCTCAAATTTTGTTCATGTGGATGTTGGAAAAGTGAGGCAATGGTAATCCCTCAACTTGAGGGAGACCGCCCCATGGACATCAACGACATCATTTCCGCCGTCGGCCAGAGCCCCGCGCTCGCCGAGACCATTGGCAAGCTGGGCATCGACCCGGCCATGGCCCAGACGGCCCTGAGCGGCGTGCTCGGCCAGCTCTCTCAGGGCGCCGACGTCACCCAGATCGCTTCCGGCGTGGCCGAGGCTTCCGGGCTCGACGTTTCCCAGGTCCTGGCGCTTCTCCCGGGCGTGGTCTCCGCGCTTCAGGGGCATGCCGGCGGCGCCGGCGGCGACCTGATCACAAGCCTGCTCGGCCAGCTCCAGGGCGGCCAATTCGGCGACGTGCTGGCCATGCTCGACACGAACAAGGACGGGAGCGTGGTCGACGACGCCCTGAACCTGGTGAAGGGCCTCTTCAGCCGCAACGCCTGAGCCGGGTTCCGCCTGGCGTCGTCAGGCGGGCCGCCAGAAGGGCGCGCGGGACTTGACCGGGTCCAGCAGGGCCGGGTCGGCGTCTTCCAGCGGGTGACCGAGCGGGAAGGGCGGCCGGGGCTCCAGTCCCAGGGCCGCCATGACCCGGTCGTCCCTGTAATAGTGCATCAGCACCAGGGCGTAGACGGCGGCGGTCTCCGGCGCCGCCTGCGCCGCCAGACGTCGCTCCAGCGCGGTCCGGTCGACCCGGGCCAGCGTCCCGGCGGGCTCGCCCAAGACCTGGATCAGCGTCCTGAAGGTCCCGTCCGCGCCTTCGGCGTGGCGGAGCATCTCCGCAAAGATCTGATCGTCGTCGGCGCCGGGGACGCCGTGGGCCTCGCTTGCGGGGATCATGGCCCCGGCGATGGCCCTCAGGTCGGCCAGCTCCGCATCGGTCAGGGGAGGGGCGGCGTCCATCCGGGGCCTCAGTCGAACAGGTTGGCCAGGCGCGACTTGATCGCGTCGGCGACGTAGAGGGCCAGGGCCTGGATGGTCGAGGTGGGGTTCACCCCTGCCGAGGTCACGAAGACGCTGCCGTCGATGATGAAGAGGTTCTTCACGTCGTGGCTGCGGCCCCATTCATTGACCACTGAGGTCGCCGGGTCGCGGCCCATCCGGGCGGTGCCCATCAGGTGCCAACCGCCCGCGGCGAGGGGCGATTCCGAGTAGACCTCGACGGCGCCGGCCGCCTTCAGCACCTCGGTGGCCCGCTCCACCGCAAAGGCCAGCATGCGCCGGCTGTTGTCGCTGAGGGTGTAGTCGATCCGCGGCGCGGGAATGCCATGGGCGTCCGTCAGCTCGGGGTCCAGGGTGACCCGGTTGTGCAGCTCGGGAAGGTCCTCGCAGATGGCGACCATGCCCGTGGTTCGCTGGTGGAGCCGGCGATAGGCGTCGTGGTGGCCCGCGCCCATCGGCAGCCGGCCCCGGCCCAGGCCTGACAGGGCGGTCATGACCGGGCCCTGTCCCCGGGAGAACTCGAAGGTGAAGCCGCGCACGAAGCCCCGGTCCAGGTCCGTCTCGTAAAACTCCTGGCTCCAGAGGCCGTTGGAGGGGCCCCGGCCGCCGTCCAGCTCCGTCTCGAACACCCCGCCGATGTAGGCGTAGGGGTGGAACATCAGGTTCCGGCCGACCAGGCCGCTGGAGTTGGCCAGGCCGTCCGGGAAGCGCGTCGACTTCGAGTTCAGCAGGAGGCGCGGCGTACCGATCCCGTTGCAGGCCAGGATGACCACCTCGGCGCCCAGGAACCGCTCCTGGCCCTCGGCGTCGTAATAGACCACGCCGGTGGCCATGCCCTCGTCATTGGTGGTGATCTCGCGCACGCGGCAACGGGTGCGGACCTCCACCCCCGCCCGGCGGGCGAGGGGCCAGTAGGTGATGTCTGTGCTGGCCTTGGCGCCCTGGGCGCAGCCGTGCAGGCAGTGGCCGAGGTTGATGCAGGGCGCGCGGCCCTCGTGCGACTCCGTCGCCACGGCGCTGTCGGAGGGCCACCAGTGCCAGCCGCAGGCGTTGAAGCCCCGCGCCACCGCCGAGCCGGCCCGGCCGAGGGGGATGGGCTTCATGCGCTCCGGCCGCGGCGGATTGGCCGGGTCGCCCCGGAGGCCCGAGACCCCCATGATCCGGTCGTTCTGGTCGTAGAAGGGCTCCAGGGTCGCGTAGTCGATGGGCCAGTCCTCACCCACCCCGTCCAGGCTGCGCACCCGGAAGTCCGACGGGTGGAACCGAGGGAAGTGGCCGGCGTAGAGCACGGTCCCGCCGCCGACGCCGTTGAAGTTGGCGACCTTGATCGGCGAATTGTCCTCGTGGATCGGATAGTCGCCCGGGTTCCGCCTGCGGTTGGGATTGAAGCCGAACTCGCCCATGGCCCTCAGCTCCCAGTCCCGTCCCGTGCTGGGGTAGCGGGAAGGGTCTGGCCAGTCGCCCTGCTCCAGGCAGACGATGTGCATGCGGGTGTCGGACAGGCTCCAGGCCGCGGCGGCGCCTGAGGCCCCCGCGCCCACGATCACGACATCGACGGTTTCGCCCACCCCGATGCGCCCGGGATCAGGCGTCGTAGCCGGGGCTCAGCCGGTTCAGGCGCCGCAGCAGGCCCGGCCAGGGCAGGGCGCCGCCGACGCCGCGGCGGGTCTGCTCATGCACCACCTCCTGCGCCGCCCTGGGGGCGATCAGCACCTTGTCCCGGCCCGCCGACAGGGCGTGGATCTGCACCTTGCAGGCCTGTTCCAGGTTGAACATGGCCCGGAAGCAGTCCCCCGCCGTGGCGCCCAGGCCCAGGGTGCCGTGGTTGCGCAGGATCATCAGGGGCTTGTCGCCCAGGTCCGCCACCAGCCGCTCGCGCTCGTCGAGGTTCAGGGCGATGCCCTCATAGTCGTGGTAGGCGACCTTGTTGATCACCGTCAGGGCGAACTGGCTGAGGGGCAGAAGGCCTTCTTCCTGGGCGGAGACGGCCACCCCGTACTCCGAGTGCAGGTGCATGACGTAGTTGGCGTGCTCCACCGCCATGTGCACCGCCGAATGGATGGTGAAGCCCGCCGAGTTCACGAAGTAGGGGGTGTCCTGCAGGATGTTCCCGTCCACATCCACCTTCACCAGGGACGAAGCGGTGATCTCGTCCCAGAAAAGGCCGTAGGGGTTCAGAAGGAAGTGGTGCTCCGGGCCCGGGACGCGCGCCGAGATGTGGGTCTCGATCAGGTCGTCCCAGCCGTACAGGGCCACCAGCCGGTAAAGGGCGGCGAGCTCGACCCGCGCCTTCCACTCGCCCTCGGATACCTGGCCCTTCAGGGAAGCGATGTTCAGTCCCGATCCGTCGGCCATGGCCGTCCTCCTGGTTGTCTTGGGAGAAAGGCTAGCGCAGGCATACCGGAGACTCAAGAATCCTTGGATTCCGCGCTCGCGGGTCGGGGCGACGAAAGAGGAGGCTTGCTGGCGGCGCCTCTTCGGCATACCCGCAATTCAATCCAGAAGAGGTAAACGGAGGAGACAGGGATGGGCAGGCTTGACGGCAAGGTGGCGCTGATCACCGGCGGGACCAGCGGCATCGGTGAGGCGACGGTGGAGCTCTTCGTCGCCGAGGGCGCGAAGGTGATGATCGTCGGGCGGAACGCCGACAAGGGCGCGCAGATGGTCGCGGCCCTGGGCGGGGGCGCCCGCTTCCATCGGGCCGACGTGCGCGTGGAGTCCGAGATCAAGGCGGCGGTCGACGCCACCGTGGCCGCCTTTGGCCGGCTGGACATCCTGTTCAACAACGCCGGTGGCGGGACCCAGGGCAATGTCACGGACTTCACCGAGGCCCAGTTCGACGACGCCATGCGCCTGCTGCTCTCCAGCACCCTCTACGGCATGAAGCACGCCGCGCCGGTCATGGCGGCCCAGGGCTGGGGGGCGATCATCAACAACTCGTCCGTGGCGGCGCTTCAGGCGCACCGCGGGGGCTACCTCTACTCCATCGCCAAGGCCGGGGTGACCCAGGCGACCAAGCTGGCCGGCATGGAGCTGGGCCGGCTGGGCGTGACGGTGAACTGCATCTCGCCCGGCGGCATCGCCACGCCGATCTTCTTCGGAGGATCGGAGCGCGCCGTCACCATGGAAGAGGCGCACGTGGCGGCCTCCATGGCCAAGCTGGAGCGCAACATCGCGAAGGCGACGCCTGTCCAGAAGACCGGCTATCCCCGGGACATCGCCGCCGCCGCCCTCTACCTCGCCAGCGACGAGGGCCATTTCGTGAACTGCCATGACCTGGTGGTGGACGGCGGCATGACCTTCGGCGGCCGCCCGGACTACAGCCCGGGGACCTGACCGCGTTTGGCCGGGAGCTCCCCCTTGGCTCCCTAATTCCCCCCCAGGGGGAGGTGGACCGCGAAGCGGGCCGGAAGGGGTCAGCTGAGCCGCCGTTGACCCCCTCAGCCGGCTTCGCCGGCAGCTCCCCCTTTGGGGAGCAATTGGCGCTTCTAATTCCTCCCCCCAGGGGGAGGTGGGCCGCGAAGCGGGCCGGAGGGGGTCAGCTGAGCCGCCGTTGACCCCCTCAGGCGGCTTCGACGGCAGCTCCCCCTTGGGGGAGCAATTGGCGCTTCCAATTCCTTTCCCTTCCGGAAGGGCCTTCGCCCCCAATCCCCGGCGTCAAAAGCGGTCGCAGGGCGGCGGTCGCGGCGAAAGAGAACATCTTGCGAACTGAGAACAAACCGGGTACCGCTTGGGTCATCGGCGACGGCGTCGATGGGCGGCCCCGGGCCGCGGAATCATGGGATAAGGACCCCGGATCATGACCAATCAGGCGGCGTTGAGGCTCGTGGTGAAAGAAGACGGTGAGAAGCAGCGGGCCCTTGAGGCGGCGCTGACCCAGATTGACCGGGCCTTCGGCAAGGGCGCCGTCATGAAGCTCGGGGACAAGGCGGCCATGGAGGTCGAGGCGGTGTCCACTGGCTCCCTCGGCCTCGACATCGCCCTCGGCATCGGCGGCCTGCCCAAGGGGCGGATCATCGAGATCTACGGCCCTGAAAGCTCGGGCAAGACCACCCTGGCCCTGCACGTGGTGGCCGAGGTCCAGAAGGCCGGCGGCGCCGCCGCCTTCATCGACGCCGAGCACGCCCTCGACCCGGCCTACGCCCGCAAGCTGGGCGTCAACCTGGACGAGCTCCTTGTCGCCCAGCCCGACACGGGCGAGCAGGCCCTGGAGATCACCGACACCCTTGTGCGCTCCAACGCCATCGACGTGATCGTGGTCGACTCGGTGGCGGCCCTTACGCCCCGGGCCGAGATCGAGGGCGAGATGGGCGACTCCCTGCCCGGTCTCCAGGCCCGCCTGATGAGCCAGGCCCTGCGCAAGCTCACGGCCTCGGTCTCCAAGGCCAAGACCATGATCATCTTCATCAACCAGATCCGGATGAAGATCGGCGTCATGTACGGCTCGCCCGAGACGACGACGGGCGGCAACGCCCTGAAATTCTACGCCTCCGTCCGCCTCGACATCCGCCGGACCGGCTCGGTCAAGGCCCGGGACGAGATCATCGGCAACAATGTCCGCGTGAAGGTGGTCAAGAACAAGGTCGCCCCGCCGTTCCGTGAGGTCGAGTTCGACATCATGTACGGCGAGGGCATCTCCAAGCTGGGCGAGATCATCGACCTGGGCGTCAAGGCCGGGGTGATCGAGAAGTCCGGTTCCTGGTTCTCCTGGAACAGCCAGCGCATCGGCCAGGGCCGGGACAATGTCCGCGAGTTCCTGCGGGCCAACCCGGACATCGCCGGCCAGATCGAGGCCCAGGTCCGCGGCGCCCGCGAGGTGATCGAGGAAGAACTCCTGGTCGGTCCCACCGCCGAGGACGACGCGGGCTGATCCGCTTTCCGGCCGGGAGCCAGGCCCCCAGGGCCCGGTTTCCCGGACCCGGTTTCCCACGTCTTTGCGGCGGGGCACGAGGCCTCCGGCTTGGCGTCGCCGTCCAAGTCCCGTAAACCGTCTGGCTTCCGCGCTGCAGCAGGGAACCGGCCCCACCGGGGCCTGCGCATCGCCTCCAGTCCAGAAGCCGCGCCATGCCCAGTCTGAATGAAATCCGCTCGACCTTCCTGAGCTACTTCCAGGCAAACAACCACCAGGTCATCCCCTCTGCGCCCCTCGTGCCGCAGAACGACCCGACGCTCCTGTTCGTCAACGCCGGCATGGTGCCTTTCAAGAACTACTTCATCGGCGCCGAGACCCCGCCCACCCTGCGCGCGGCCTCGTCCCAGAAGTCGGTCCGGGCCGGCGGCAAGCACAACGACCTGGACAATGTCGGCTACACCGCCCGCCACCACACCTTCTTCGAGATGCTGGGGAACTTTTCCTTCGGCGACTATTTCAAGGAAGAAGCCATCGAGCTGGCCTGGGGGCTCCTGACCCGCAATTTCGGCATCCCGGCCGAGAAGCTGTGCGTCACGGTCTACCACACCGATGACGAGGCGGCCGGCCTGTGGAAGCGAATTGCCGGCCTGCCGGACCACAAGATCATCCGCATCGCCACCAACGACAACTTCTGGTCGATGGGCGACACGGGTCCCTGCGGCCCGTGCTCCGAAATCTTCTATGACCACGGCGAGCACATCTGGGGCGGCCCTCCCGGGAGCCCGGAGGAGGACGGCGACCGGTTCGTGGAGATCTGGAACCTGGTCTTCATGCAGT
Source organism: Pseudomonadota bacterium (assembly GCA_046046615.1). GTDB lineage: Bacteria > Pseudomonadota > Alphaproteobacteria > Caulobacterales > Caulobacteraceae > Phenylobacterium. The sequence continues at coordinate 5,339 of JBJOJL010000058.1, read as the reverse complement.
TCGAGCAACTGGCGGACGGAACCCGGCGCTCGCTGCCCAAGCCGCAGATCGACACGGGCATGGGCCTGGAGCGCATCGCCGCCGTCCTGCAGGGCGTGCACGACAACTACGACACCGACCTCTTCCGCGCCCTGATCTCGGCCTCGCAGGGCCTGGTGGGACCGGGCGGGGAGGCGGCCTCCCACCGGGTCATCGCCGACCACCTGCGCTCGTCCAGCTTCCTGATCGCCGACGGCGTTTCGCCCTCGAACGAGGGGCGCGGCTATGTCCTGCGCCGCATCATGCGCCGGGCCATGCGCCACGCCCACCTGCTGGGCGCGCAGGAGCCCCTGATGCACCAGCTGGCGCCGACCCTGGTGGCCGAGATGGGCGAGGCCTATCCCGAGCTCCGCCGCGCCGAGCCCATGATCGTCGAGACCCTGCGCCAGGAGGAGGAGCGGTTCCGCCGCACCCTGGGGCGCGGCATGGCCCTCCTGGAGGAGGCGTCGGGCGGCCTGGGCGAGGGCGACCGCCTGCCCGGCGAGGTGGCCTTCCGCCTCTACGACACCTACGGCTTCCCCCTCGACCTGACCCAGGACGCCCTGCGCGCCCGGGGCGTGGCCGTGGACCTGGACGGGTTCCAGGAGGCCATGAAGCGTCAGCGCGAGATGGCCCGCGAGGCCTGGACCGGCTCGGGCCAGGCCGCGGCGGCGGCCGAGTGGTTCGGCATCCGCGAACGCCTCGGCGCCACCGAGTTCCTGGGCTACGACCGGACCGAGGCCGAGGGCGAGCTGGTCAGCCTGGTGAAGGGCGGCGACGAGGCGGCCTCCGCCGGCGCCGGCGAGACGGTCTTCGCCGTGTTCGACTGCACCCCCTTCTACGCCGAGAGCGGCGGTCAGGCGGGCGATGTCGGCCAGGCCTCCTGGTCGGGCGGGCGCGGCAAGGTGCTCGACACCCAAAAGCAGGCTGGCGACCTTTTCGTTCATGAAATCGAGGTCCTGGAGGGTGAACTTCAGGTCGGCGCCCGGGTCCGGCTGTCGGTGGACGCCGACCTGCGCCGCACCACCCGGGCCAATCACTCGGCGGCCCACCTGCTGCACGCCGCCCTCAAGCGCGTCCTGGGCCCCCACGTCGCCCAGAAGGGGCAGATGGTGGACGGCGAGCGGGTGCGCTTCGACTTCAGCCACGGCGGTCCGCTGACCCCGACCGAGATCGAGGCCATCGAGGCCGAGGTCAACGCCGTCATCCGGCAGAACCAGTCCGCCCGGACCGAGGAAATGGCCCCGGACGAGGCCATCGCCGCCGGCGCCGTGGCCCTGTTCGGCGAGAAGTACGGCGAGAGCGTGCGGGTCCTGACCCTGGGCGCGGCCCTGGAAGGCGAGGGCGCCTATTCGGTCGAGCTGTGCGGCGGCACCCATGTGGACCGCACCGGCGACATCGCCCTGTTCAAGATCGTGTCCGAGAGCGGCGTGGCGGCCGGCGTGCGCCGCATCGAGGGCCTGACCGGCGAGCCCGCCCGGCGCTGGCTGATCGAGCAGGCTTCCGTCGCCCGCACCCTCTCGGAGACCTTCCGCACCCCGGTCGCCGAGGTCGTCGCCCGGGTCGAAGCCCTCGAGGCCCAGAGGCGCAGGCTGGAGAAGGACCTGGCCGAGGCCCGGCGCCAGCTGGCCATGGGCGGCGGCGGCTCCGGCGGCGGCGAGGTCGAGGAGGTCGGCGGCGTGAAGCTGCTGGCCCGCGTCATGGACGGCGTGGGCGGCAAGGACCTTCGGCCCATCGCCGAGGAGTTCAAGAAGCAGCTTCCCGACGGCGTCATCGCCCTGGTGGGGACCGCCGACGGCAAGGCGGCGGTCACGGTGGCCGTCACCGGTGCGGCGGCCCAGCGTCTCAGCGCCGTGGACCTGGCCAAGGCCGCCGTCCAGGCCCTGGGCGGGCAGGGCGCCGGCGGACGTCCGGACTTCGCCCAGGGCGGCGCTCCGGACGCGGCCCGGGCCGAAGAAGGGCTGGCGGCGATCCGGGCGCTCCTCAAGGGCTGAGGCGGCGCGGCGGACCTTGCCTCCGGCGTCGTCCGGGGCGAGGGTTCAGGCATAGCTTGAACCATAAAAGGTCCGGGAGGCCGCCCATGTCTTCGCCTGTCATCAATCCCAACGGAACCCTCAAGGGCAAGGTCGCGGTCGTGACCGGCGCCAGCCGGGGCATCGGCGAGGCCATCTGCGCCCGCCTGGCCATGGAGGGCGCCCGCATCGTGGCCTCGGCCCGCACGGCGGAGTCCGGCGAGAGCCGTCTTCCCGGCACCCTGCATGACACGGTGGACCGCTTGCGCCGGGCCGGCGCCGAGGCCGCCTTCATCAAGGCCGACCTGGCCCTGGCGGCGGATCGCGAGCGGCTGATCGACGAGACGGAGGCCCTGTTCGGGCCGGTCGACATCCTCGTCAACAACGCCGCCATCACCTACTTCATGCCGGTCGTCGACTTCACCGAGAAGCGCTTCAAGCTGATGATGGAGGTGCAGGTCTACGCCCCCTTCCATCTTTCCCAGCTGGTCCTGCCCTCGATGATCGAGCGGGGCTCGGGCTCCATCGTCAACATCTCCTCGCCGGCGGGCATCCACCCCAAGCCGCCCTATCGCGGCGGCCGCGGCGGCACGGTCTACGGCATGTGCAAGGCGGCGCTGGAGCGTTTCACCACGGGCCTGGCCTCTGAGGTCCAGGCGAACGGGGTCGCCGTCAACGTCGTCTCGCCGGGCCTGGTCGACACCCCCGGCGTGGCTGTCCACGGCCTTATCAACGAGCAGTCCAAGGACCGGGTCCAGCCGATCGAGTACATCGCCGAGGCGGTCTACCAGCTGGCCAAGGCCGATCCGGCGACCATGACCGGCCGGGTGGACTATGCCGAGCCCCTGCTGAAGGAGCTGGGCCTGGAGCCGTCGGCCCTCATCTGACCTGGGCGGGGCGCCGGGGCCTTGCCATCCGCGTAGAACGGCTTTCTTGATCGCTCCCCCAAGGAGCGTGTGATGAAGCTTGCAGCTGGACTGGCGGCCCTGGCCCTGAGCGCCGGCGCCGCGACCGCGGCGGACCTGACCCTGGACCGCGTCTATGCGGCCCCCGACCTGAGCGGCCCCCGGGCTCGCGGCGTGGCCCTGTCGCCGGACGGGACCCTGGTGACCTACCTGCGCGCCCGGCCGGACAATCCGAGGGTGACCGACCTTTGGGCGGCCGAGGTCGCGGGCGGCGCCCCGCGCAGGCTGATCGACGCCGCCGCCCTCATTCCCACCGGCCGCGACCTGTCCGAGGCCGAGAAGAGCCGCCGTGAGCGCCAGGGCGTGCAGACCTCGGGCGTGGTGGCCTACGAATGGGATGACGAGGGCCGGTTCATCCTGGCGCCGGTGGAGGGCGACCTCTGGCTCTGGACCCGGGCCGACGGGTCCGTCCGCCGACTGACCGAGACGCCGGAGGATGAGATCGACGCCAGGGTCTCGCCCAAGGGCGGCTTCGTCTCCTTCGTCCGGAGCGACAACCTGTGGATCGCCCCGGCGGGGGGAGGGGAGGCCCGCGCCCTGACCCGGGACGGGACCGAGCTGCGCAGCTGGGCGACGCCCGAGTTCATCGCCCAGGAGGAAATGGACCGGCAGACGGGCTACTGGTGGAGCCCCGACGAGACCCGGATCGCCCTGACCCGGGTGGACCTGTCCCCTGTCGACGTGGTCGAGCGGTTCGACGTGAACGCCGCCGGCGCGGTCATCGTGCCGCAGAGGTATCCCCGGACGGGCCGCCCGAACGCCCGGGTGGAGCTGTTCGTCCAGTCTGTCGCGGACGGCGTCCGGATTCCCGTGGACCTGGGCCCGGACCCCGACATCTACCTGGCCCGGGTCGACTGGTCCCGCGATGGCCGGACCCTGTACGTGCAGCGGCAGTCCCGGGACCAGAAGCGGCTGGACCTCCTGGCCGTGGACCCGGCGACCGGGAAGTCGCGGGTCCTGCTCACCGAGACCAGCGCGCACTGGGTGGAGCTGACTGATGACTTCCACCCCCTGAAGGACGGGTCCTTCCTTTGGACCTCGGAACGGTCGGGCTGGAAGCACATCGACCTGCACGGGGCCGATGGCCGACGGATCCGCCAGGTCACCCGGGGGGACTGGCCCGTCGACGCCATCCAGGGAATCGACGAGGACCGCGGCGTGGTGCTGTTCACCGCCAACCGGGACTCCCCCGTGGAGCGGAGGCTCTACGAGGCCTCCTGGAAGCGGCCCGCCGCCCCCCGCGCCCTGACGCCCGCCGGCGGCTGGTGGACCGTCAAGGTCGCGGCCCGCGGCGGAGCCTTCGCCGGGACCTACGAAGACCCCGCCACCCCGCCCCGGACGGGTCTCTACCGCGCCGATGGCGGGCTTGTGCGGTGGATCGAGGAGAACCCCCTCGACGACGCCCACCCTCTGGCCACCTACCGGGAGAGGCTGAGGACGCCGACCTTCGGGTCCGTCAAGGCCGCCGACGGGACGGACCTGTGGTGGTCCATGCGCACGCCGCCGGGCTTTGATCCGTCGCGGAAGTATCCGGTTGTGGTCCGGGTCTATGGCGGGCCGGGCAGCGCCCAGGTGCGCAAGGTCTGGCATGACCCGGCCGACCAGCTCTACCTGCAGGCGGGCTTCATCCTGTTCTCGCTGGACAACCGGGGAACGCCCAATCGCTCGACCGCCTTCAAGACGGCCATCGATCGCCGCCTGGGGCAGCTGGAGGTGGACGACCAGATCGCCGGCGCCCGCTGGCTCGCGACCCAGCCCTATGTCGACCCCGCCCGCATCGGCGTCACCGGCTGGTCCTACGGCGGCTACATGACCCTGATGCTGCTGACCGCGCCGGACACCCCCTTCGCGGCCGGGGTCTCAGGGGCGCCGCCCACCGACTGGACCCTCTACGACACCCACTACACCGAGCGGTTCATGGGCAAGCCCTCCGAGAACCCGGAGGGGTATTCCGCCTCGGAGGTCACGGCCCGGCTGGGTCGGCTGAAGCCGGGAAGCCTGCTGCTGATCCACGGCATGGCCGACGATAATGTCACCTTCGACAACGCCACCAGGGTGATGGCCGACCTGCAGGCGCGCGGGACCCCCTTCGAGACCATGGTCTATCCGGGCCTCCGCCATCGCGCCGGCTGGACCCAGGCCCACCTCAGGCACCGGACGGAGGCGACCCTGGACTTCTTCAGGCGCAAGCTCGCGCCCTAGATCCAAGGCTGAGCCGCCGTTGACCCCCTTGTCTGTTGGAAGGCTGCTAGTTTGGTTCGTCTTCCGGGACGTCCGCCTGGCGCACCAACACCAGGCGGACAGCCGGCGGAAGGGCCGATGACCCCCGAGCTTTTTGAGCTGG
>JBJOJL010000057.1:0-14977 GCA_046046615.1 Pseudomonadota bacterium | reverse complement strand
CATGCCCGCCGATCAGGTGGTCGATCCGGGCGTGCAGGCCATGGAAGGGCTCGTTGTGGGCCGGCAGGACCAGGACGTCATCCGGGACGATCGTCCGGATCCGGGCCAGGGAGGTCAGCCAGTCCGTCAGTGGGTCCCCCGCCGGCTCGGTCGGGAAGACCGAGACGTTGGAAGTGATCTTGGGCAGGACCTGGTCGCCGCTGATCATCAGCTTCAGGTCGGGGCACCAGAGGCAGGCGTGCTCCGGCGAGTGACCCGAGCCGACCACCACTTTCCAGTCATGGTCGCCGATGCGGACCACGTCGCCATCGGACAGGCGGTGGAAGCTGTCCGGCAGGGCGTGCAGGCCCTTGCCGAAGCCGCCGAAGCGGGCGCGGTAGTCCTCCAGCGCCTCCTCGTCCCAGCCGGCCGCCCGGTAGAAGACCACCGCGTCCTCGGGCGCCTCGCGGCCCGTGTCGGCCGCGAGGGACCGGCACATCAGGAACTCCAGGCGGGTGATCCAGAGCCGGCAGTCGTACTTGCGGGTGATCCAGCCGGACATGCCGATGTGGTCGGGGTGCATGTGCGTGACGAAGACCCGGGTGATGGGCAGGCCCTCCAGGGGGCCGGCCAGGGCCTTGCGCCAGGACTCGCGCGTGTCCTGGCCGCCCAGGCCGGTATCAACGATCGCCCAGCCGCCCGCCTCGCGGATCGCCCAGACATTGATCCAGGCCAGGGACCCGCCCAGGGGCATGCGCAGCCATTTCACTCCCGGGGCGACATCCACCGCCTCGCCCTGGTCCGGCCCCGCCGGAAAGGGATAGGTGATCTTCGCCTTGTGGGCCTCCAGGACCGGGTCTTCGAAACCATCGCGCATGAACGGGACTCCTTGAGAGCCAGTTTCGGCCTTCGAGGGCCGGGGATCAAACGCAAATCCCTCGGGGGCCGCCCAGAAACCGTCACAGGGACGTGGGAAGGGGTTTGCAGGTCATGACTCCTTGCCGTGTTGGGCGGCATCGGATTATGACCCTCGGGAACAGATATCCCCGGAGGGAACCGCACCATGAAACGCGTCGCAATCGGCCTGGCCACGGCGGCCCTGGCCCTGGCCCTGGGAACGGTCGCCGCCGTCTCGGCCTCCAAGAAGGAAGAGGCCGCCCTGGCCGCCGCGCGCACCCAGGGCATGGCCGAGGCCCCCGCCGTCGCCCAGGCGGCCGGCATCGCCTGCCAGGTCACGGACGCCCGCTTCGTCGGCAAGATGGTCGACCCGAAGACCAAGGCCGCCACCAGCTTCTATGAGGTCGACTGCGACCGCGGCGTCGGCTTCGTCCTCCAGGCCCCTCCCGGCGTGAAGCCGACGGCCTTCAGCTGCATCGAGGCCAACTCCACCCAGCCGGACGGCAAGCCGCCGTCCCTGCCCTGCAAGCTGCCTGGCAACGCCAACCCGCTCGCCGACCTGGCGCCCCTGCTCACCAAGGCGGGCCTGAACTGCACGCCTGACGCCGCCCGCGGCATCGGCCAGACCGCCAGGAACACCTTCCTGGAAGTGTCGTGCCAGGGCGGGTCGGGCTATGTCCTCCAGGTCGACGCCCCCGCCAACCCGGATGGCTCCGCGGTCGCCAATGACTGCCTGGTGTTCGACGCGAACGAGGGCGGCAACATCAAGTGCACCCTGCGCGACGCCGCCTATCGCCTGGCCGTGGTCGACAGGTACGCCGCCGCCGCCAACAACGGCTGCGTGGTCAAGGACCGCCGCTACATCGGCATGTCCCAGGGCGGCGCCAGCTACTACGAAGCGGCCTGCCAGGACGGCAAGGGCTACATCTACAAGGTCGAGAAGGGCCAGCTCGCCCAGGCCACCTCCTGCGAGAAGGCCATGGCCCTGCTCGGCGGCTGCACCCTGACGGACGCCAAGGAGGCCCAGACCGCCCAGGCCGGCCTCTACTCGAACCTCGCCAAGAAGGCCGGCTTCGACTGCCAGGTCTCCAAGTACGCCCCCTTCCCCTCGCCTCCCGGCAAGGACGTGGTCGAGATGGCCTGCAGCAACCGTCCTGACGGCGCCGTCGGCATCTTCACGGCCAAGGCCGAGACCACCCAGGTGGTCGATTGCGCCCGCGCCCCGATCGTGGGCTACCGGTGCTCGTTCTCGAAGCCTGAGGCCTCGAACAAGGCCGTCACGGCGGACCTGAAGAAGATGGGCAAGAACGAGTGCGAGGTCTCGGCCACCCGCGTGATCGGCAAGACCGCCGCCGGGACCACCTACCTCGAGACCGCCTGCGCCGACGGCCTCAAGGGCTATGTCCTCGAGTACAAGAGTGAGCCCCTGACGCCGATCAACGCCGTGGGTTGCGCCTTCTCCAAGGACTGCAGCCTGCCCGGCAACAAGTAGGACCGGCTCACCCCGGAAAGACGAGGGCCCGCGGGATTGCTCCCGCGGGCCCTTTTCGTTGCGCGGGACAGGCTGAGATCAGATCGCCGCCTCGATGAAGCGCGGGCCGCGCTGGGACATGGCGCTGGCGAAGGCGGCCTCGAAGGCCTCGCCCGTCTCGCAGCGCACGGCCTCGACACCCAGGCCGCGGGCCAGCGAGACCCAGTCGATGTTGGGATCGCCCAGGTCCAGCAGCTTGCGCGCCGAGGGGCCGGCCTGGCCGGCGCCCGTCCGGCTCATCTCGATGTTGAGGATGCGGTAGCTGTGGTTGGCGAAGACCACCACGGTCACGTCCAGCTTTTCCCGGGCCATCGTCCAGAGGCTCTGCACCGTGTACATGGCCGACCCGTCGCCGTTCAGGGACACCACCTTGCGGTCCGGGCAGGCCACCGCCGCGCCGATGGCCATGGGTCCGCCGATGCCGATGGCGCCGCCGGTCAGGGCCAGGACCTCGTGCGGGACCGTCGTCATGCAGGGCACGGCGATGCCGCCCCCGGAGGTCACCGCGTCGTCGCACAGGATGGCGCCCTCGGGCAGGTGGCGGGCTACGGCGACGCCGCAGGCCTGGGGCGTCAGGGGCCCCGAGGCGGCGCTCTCCGGGCGCTTCAGGGGCTGGGACGGTCCCGAGGCGGGGGCGCCCAGGACGTCGGCCAGGGCCTCCAGGGCGGCGGCGGCGTCCGTCGCCCGGTCCGCCAGGGACAGGGCAGCGCAGCCCTCGGGCACCAGCACGCTGGGCCGGCCGGGATAGGCGAAGAAGGCCACCGGCTGGGTGGTGCCGGCGAAGACCATCAGGTCGGTCCCGGCCAGCTCCTCAAGGGCGGCTTCGCCGAAGTACTGCATGCGGGCCGGGGCGAAGACGCCGGCGCCGCGCGGCTGGCGGGCCACGAAGGTGTCGGCCATGACGCGCACCCCCGCCGCCTGCAGCCGGGCGGCCTGGACCAGGCCCGACGCCAGGCAGGCGCCGCCGCCGATCAGCACGACGGGCGCCCTGGCGGTCTTGATCGCGCGGGCGACGGCCTCCACGGCCTCGCCGTCCGGCGCCCTGGGGCCAGGGCGTGAGGCGGGAGCGAAGGTGACCGAGGTCTCGGTCCAGGCGGCGTCCGCCGGCAGGATCAGGCTGACCGGGCCGGCGGGCGGGCCATGGCTGGCGGTGATCGCCTCGGCGGTCACGGCGGCCACGGCGTCCGGGCTGTCGGCCGACTTCACCCAGAGGGAGTTGGCGGCGACGATGGACGGGATGTCCGAGTTCAGGGGCGCGTCGTACTGGCGGTGATAGGTGGCGTGGTCGCCCACCACGTTGACGATGGGGGTGTAGGCCCGGCGGGCGTTGTGCAGGTTGGCCAGGCCGTTGCCGTAGCCGGGGCCCAAGTGCAGCAGGGTGCAGGCGGGCGTCCCAGCCATGCGGCCATAGCCGTCGGCGGCGCCGGTCGCCACGCCCTCGAACAGGCACAGGACCGGGCGCATGGCCGGCTGGCCGTCCAGGGCGCTGACGAACTGCATCTCGCTGGTGCCGGGGTTGGCGAAGCAGGCGGTCACGCCGTTGTCCACCAGGGTGCGCATCAGGGCGTCGGCGCCGTTCATGTGGTCTGGGCCTCCCCGCCCGTCCTGGCCCATTGCGTCAGGCCGTCTCGAAAACCATCACGCCGGGGTCCGGCGCGCCTGCGAACATCCGCCCGATGAAGGCGGCCCGCAAGGCCCGCGCCACCGGCTGGGCGATATAGCCCTTGTCGGTGATCTCGCCGGCGTTGGCGTCGGGGCCGTCGGGCAGGACCAGGGCCCGGGCCACCCGGCCCGCGCCGCCGCCGCCCCGGGCGTTGTGCGCCGACACGCCCGCCCGCACCGCCTCAACCACAGCTTCAGGAGGGTAGCCGGGCCGCGGATAGAACAGCAGACCCACCCCCGCCTCGCCCTCGCCGCAGACAATGGCGTCGGTGACGGCGTCGCCGACCGCGCCGATCACGGCGATGCGCAGCTCGCCGACATTCACGAAGGTCCCGCTGGCGAGCTTGAAGTTCTCGGACAGGCGACCATCAAAGGCCAGGCCCTTGCGGATATCGTCCGGGTCCACCAGGCGGGCCGCATCGCCCAGGCGGTAGAAGCCCTCCTCGTCGAAGCTGGCCGCCGACAGCTCGGGCTGGCCCAGATAGCCCGGCGTGACCTGCGGCCCCTTGACCCGGAACTCCAGCTTGCCGGCCAGGGGCGCCAGCTTCACCGTCGTGCCCGGCAGGGGCAGGCCCATCAGGCCCATGCGGGTGTTGGGCCAGTGGACATTGGCCGCCGTCGGCCCAGTCTCGGTGGCGCCGTAGCCCGAGGAGAAGCTGATCCGCTCGCCCACCGTTCGCACCGCCACGGCCTGGATGCGGTCGCAGATCTCCTGCCCCAGGTTGGCGCCGCCGTACTGCATCAGCCGGACGCGGGAGAAGAAGGTGCGGGCCAGGTCCGGGTCGGCCTCCAGCTCGCCAGCGAACATCATCCAGCCCGCCGGGACCATGTTGTGATAGGTCGGCGCCACCTGGCGCAGGTTCCGCACCGTGTCGCCGAAGCGGCCCTCCACCGGCTGGCCGGCGTCGATGTAGAGGGTCCCGCCCCGGTGCAGCACCATGTGCAGGATGGCGTTGGCGCCCAGGCTGTGGCTCCAGGGCGCGGCGTTGACCACCACCGGCGGGTCCGGGTCGTCGAAGCAGGCGGCCACCTGGGCGGCGTTGGCGGCCATGCGTTCCTGAAGGTTGATCACCGCCTTGGGACGCCCCGTCGAGCCCGAGGTCAGGAGATACTTGGCGTGGTCCTCCGGCCGGGCCGAAGGCGCCGCCGGCGAGGCCCGCTCCAGGTCGGCCAGGGAGACGTCCCCCGGCCGGGCGTTACGGCCGGCGATCACCGGCAGGCCGGCCAGGAAGGGCGCCGCCAGGGCCTCGCCGAACAGGGCGGCGTCTTCGGTGTAGATGGCCGAGGGATTCAGGGTCTCCACCGCCTGGGCCAGCCGCGAGAGGTTGGCGCCCGGCAGGCCGTACTGGGGCGAGACCGGGGCGACCGGCATGCCCTGGCTCATGGCCGCGTACTTGACGAGGGCGTGGTCGACGCCGTTGCGGGCCAGGATCAGCAGGGGGCGGGGCCCGCCGATCCCCCGCTCGCGCAGGCCCCCGGCCAGGACGGCGACGCGGGCGGCGGCCTCACTGTAGCTGACCTCGCGCCAGCCCTCGCCCGACCGCTCCGCCAGCCAGGTCCGGGAGGGCGCCCGCTCGGCCCAGTGCAGGAGGGGGCCGGCCACCGTCGGGAAGGGCCCGTCCAGCGGCGTCGGGTTGAACAGGATCCGGGTCCCGTCAGGTCTCTCCTCAACCTCGAGGCGGGCGGGGGCGTAGCGGGGATCGCGGAGGGGGGCCTGGGCGGTGTCCATGGCGCTCTGGATGAACGGCCCCGCCCCCGACTGCAAGCGAAAGCCGCCCCGTCAGGGCAGGTCGAAGCCCCGGGCGTCCGGGCGCACCCCGGCGGCCGACATCCAGCCGGCGTCCAGCACCGCCTCACCCCCCGTGCAGCGCAGGTTGGCGACGCGCCCGCCGGCCTTCTCCACCAGCACCCCGGCCTTCTCCGCCGGCGTCCCGCCAGGGCCCCAGCGGCCGATAGCGCTGTAGACCGTGTAGGCGTAGGGGCCGTTGGCGAAGCGCAGCCAGGCCCCGCCGCCGCCGGAGAACATCAGGGTGTCTCCTGAGGCCGCGTCGCGGGGACGTCCCGGCGGGTCCGGCAGCCTGAGTTCCGGCGGGGCGCCGGGCCGGCCGAAGCGGTACTGCACCGCATCCCCGGCGCGCCCCTGGCCGGCGCATACCGAGACGACCTTCGCGCCGACGGAGCAGGCGAACACCACCGTCTCGGCGGGTCGGCACAGCGAGGCCGGAGCGGCGCGGGCCGCCCCAGCCGTCGCCAGCGACAGCATGGCCAGCGCCGCAGAGCGGCGGATCATGCGGACTGGGTGGTGTCCGGCAGACCCAGGATACGCTTGGAGATGATGTTGTTCTGCACCTCCACCGAGCCGCCGTAGATCGACATGGCCCGGCCCGAAAGCCAGCTGCGCACGGCCTCGATCTCGGCGCTGGTGAAGGCCTCGCCCTCCCAGCCCAGGCCCTGGTGGCCCATGATCTCCAGAACCATCTCCTGCCGGGTCTGGGCCACGTTGGTGGCCGAGTTCTTCAGCACGGAGGCCGCGTTGGTGGCGCCCGAGGCGCCCTTGGCCTCGGCCGCCGCGCGGGTCAGGGTCAGGCTGTGGACCCGGGCGTCCATGATGTGGCGGATCATCCGGGTGCGCAGGTCCGAGTCGGCGATCCGGCCCTTGCCGTCCTCGCCGACATACTTGCGGGCGATGTCCTCCAGCGGGGTCGCACGGCCGCCCATGGACACGCCGGTCTGGCTGGCGCGCTCATGCTGCAGCAGGCGCTTGCCCACCGACCAGCCCTCGTTGAGCTTGCCGAGCAGGGCGTCCTTGGGCGCCACGGCGTCGGTGAAGAAGGTCTCGCAGAAGGGCGAGGCGCCGGCGATCAGCTTGATCGGCCGGGTCTCGATGGCCGGCTGGCGCATGTTGATCAGCAGGAAGCTGATGCCGTCATGCTTCTTCACCGTCGGGTCGGTGCGGACCAGGGCGCCGCACCAGTCGGAGTACTGGGCGCCGGAGGTCCAGATCTTCTGGCCGTTGATCAGCCAGTGGTCGCCCTTGTCCTCGCACCGCGTCTGCAGGGAGGCCAGGTCCGAGCCGGCGTTGGGCTCGGAGTAACCGACGCACCAGCGCACCTCGCCGCGCACGATGGGCGGGATGTGGGTCTTCTTCTGCTCCTCGGTGCCGTAGTCCAGGATGGTCGGGCCGATCATGGTGACGCCCATGCCGAAGACCATCGGGTTGTAGGCGCCGATGCGGCCCATCTCCTGGGCCAGGACGCGGGCCTCCTGGGGCGAGAGCCCGCCGCCGCCGTATTCCGCCGGCCAGGTGGGGGCGCCCCAGCGCTTGTCGGCCATGCGCTCCTTCCAGAGCTTCATGTCGCCCTCGGGGCCGGGGCCCTCCATCGAGGCCAGGGCCGCACCGGCCTGGCCCTTCAGGGACTCCGGGAAATTCGCTTCAAGCCAGCTGCGGGCCTCCTTGCGGAAAGCCTCGAGTTCAACGTCGCCGCCGAAATCCGCCATGGTCCTGTCTCCGTCGGCGCCGGGGATACGGCGCGCATTTGGCGCAAGCTTACCCCGCCCGCCCGAGGGGGCAAGACCTGCCGCCGCGTCAGGCGGGCAGGAGGATTTGCGCGGCGGGCGCACCGCAGGCTAGCGTCGGCGGCCTACAGCCGCAGGGAGGGCCGCATGACAACGCCGCAGGGGCGCTCCCTCCTGGCCGACGGGGACGAGACCGGCTTCATCGGCCGCCTCCTGTCGATCGCCCGCCGCACCGCCCTGGAGGAGGGCCTGGGCGCCGTCTCCACCCTTCGCCTGGCGCGGGACGCCGGGGTCTCCCGGGTGTCGGTCGAGAAGCGATTCCGCAACCGCGCCGACCTCCTGGCGGCCCTGCAGGCCGACATCCTCGGCGAGGCCGCAGAGGCCCTGGTGGACGCCCTAGGCGGCATGTCCCCCCGGCGGCCCCAGGCCCTGGAGACCCTCTGCCGCCTCTGGGTCGCCCACTGGATGGAGCGGCCCGCTCTCTTCCGCATCGCCTTCCCGGAGGGCGCCGCCCCGCCCCGGACCGGCCCGCGCGAGCCGCTGGAGGCCTTGTCGCCCTTCTTCAGCGAGGGGCTCGACGGAGAGGACGCCGGGGCCCGGGCCGATCTCCTCCTCTGCGCCCTGCACGGGATCGTCCAGGCCCAGCTGGGGCCGCGCCCCGGCGCCTGGACCGATCCCGGCGATCTCGTCGCCCTGGCTGTCGCGGCCGGGCGCAGCTGATCCGGGCCTTTACAGATCGGCCAACCGGTTGTTCAAATTCCTTCGAAGAGCCCAAGAGGGCCGGGAGGAAGCACCATGATCCCCGTTGAATTTACACCGGAGGCCATCGAGGCCGCCTCGCAGGACGCCTTCCTGCCCTACCGCGACTTCCTGCGCTCGGGCGAGCCCTACGCCTCCATCGCCCGCCACAATCCCTGGACCAAGGTCCCGACGGCCAAGTCCCAACTCGAATGGGGCAAGGGCTGGTACTACGACACCACCGTCGCCCGGAAACATCCGGACTGGCGCGACCTTCCCCTCCCCCGGCCGACCCGCGACATGGAACAGCTGCGCCGAGATTTCCACGCCTGGGGCTACTGCCTGATCGCCGACGCCCTGTCCGCCGCCCAATGCGCCGGGATCCGCGAGCGTGTGGTGGACCAGGCCGCCGCCGAGCGGGACCTCGGCGTGGCCTATCTCAGCCCCGCCCAGCAGCACGTCTGGTCCCTGGTGAACAAGGGCGAGGTGTTCCGCCTCTGCCTGGAGCATGACCCGGAGGCGGTCCAGGGCGGCCCCATGGTCGAGCGCCTGCTCGACGGGTTCATGGGGCCGGGCTGGCAGCACTACAGCTTCCTGTCGAACATCTCGTATCCGGGATGCCACCCCCAGGGCCTGCACCGGGACCAGTCCTTCCCCGCCCCCTACGACCTGGGCGGCGCCCCGGCCCTGGTGAACACCATCTACTACCTCCAGGACGTCGACGAGGTGAACGGCGGCACCCTGGTCATCCCCGGCTCCCACCGCAGCAATGGCCGCGACGGCGAGACCTACGGCGAGCTGCCCCGCCCGGTGAACCTGGAGGCCCCCGCCGGGACGATCATGCTGATGGACGGCCGCACCCTGCACGCCGGGGCTGTGAACCGGTCGGACCGTCTGCGCTACATCCTGACCAATTCGGTGGTCCGGCCCTGGGTGCGCCAGCAGGAGGCCTTCCTCCTGACGGTCCGCCCCGAAGTCCTCGAGAAGGCCTCGGAGAAGCTGCTCTACCGCCTCGGTTTCTCGGCCCACTCCAGCAACAGCATGGTCGAGGGCTACGGCTATTTCGGCAGCGGACGGGCGGGCGACCCCAACGGCGCTATCGCCCACGCCCGGCAGGCCATGGACCAGGGCGAGTACGCCTGGATGGGCGAGCTGCGCCAGGCGACCTCCACCGCCGCGGACGTCGAGGGGCTGGGGGTGGTCCGGATCCAGCGGGCCCACGAGACCGCCCGGACCGAGGGCTACGCCGCCGCCCTGGGCAGGATCACCGCCCTCTAGGGGGGTTAGCTGAGCCGCCGTTGACCCCCTCCGACGCGCTGCGCGCGCCACCTGCCCCTGGGGGGAGGAATTGGGGAGCCAAGTTCTCCCCCAAGGGGGTCTTCGGCGCTCGCCGCGCCGTCAGGGCTTCGCCTCGGCGTCCAACTGGGCGGCGATGGCGGCGATCAGGGCGTCCTGCCGGGCGGAACGGGCCGGGTTGGTGGCCTCAGGCCAGGCGCTGGAGACCACCACCACCAGCTTGCGGGCCGGGTCCACGTGCAGGCGCTGGCCGAAAATGCCCAGGCCGTTGAAGACGCCGCCGGCTTCCGTCCACCACTGATAGCCATAGCCGAACCGCTCGTCCGTGGGCGCGTGCTGGCGGGTCGCGTCGGCGATCCAGCCGTTGGGCAGGACGGGCCCCGACGCGCCCTTCCCGCCGGTGCGGAGGAACTCGCCGACACGGCCATAGTCGCGCAGGGTCATGGACAGGCAGCAGCCGCCCGCCTCCTGGCCCCGCTCGTCGATCATCCAGAGGGCGTCCTGCTCCATGCCGTAGGGCTTCCAGATCTTCTCGGAGAGGTAGGCCGAGAGGGACTTGCCCGTTGCGGAGGTGACCAGAACACCGATCAGGTTGGTCTCGCCGGTCTTGTAGACCCACTTGGCGCCTGGCGCGGCCTCGCGCGGCAGCCTGCGCATGTAGCTGACTGTCGAATCCACGCCCGGATCGGCCGGCGTGGAGAACAGGAGGGCCACGTCGCTGTTGGGGTCGGTGTAGTCCTCGTTCCATTTTACGCCCGAGGTCATGGTCAGGAGCTGGCGCACGCTGACCTTGTCGTAGGCGCTGCCGCGAAGATCGGGGATGTAGCGGGTGACCGCATCGTCCAGGCTCTTGATGTAGCCGTCCTTCATCGCCGCACCGACCAGGGTGGAGGTCACCGACTTGGCCACCGAAAAGGAGGTCCAGCGCCCGTCCGGGCCGTAGCCCAGGCCATAGCGCTCCAGCCGCACCTTGCCGTCCTGCAGCACCA
This sequence comes from Pseudomonadota bacterium, assembly GCA_046046615.1. Lineage (GTDB taxonomy): Bacteria > Pseudomonadota > Alphaproteobacteria > Caulobacterales > Caulobacteraceae > Phenylobacterium. The sequence continues at coordinate 4,369 of JBJOJL010000057.1, read as the reverse complement.
GGATGCCGGCGGTTTTCTCCGCGGCCATGTAGGCCGAAAGGTCGAAGGGCTGGCCGCCCACCGAGGTCACCGACAGGGGCGCGCCCGGCGGCAGGGCGTGCACCCTCTCGCCCCGCGCCGCCGTGCTGACCGGGAAATGGGCCTCCATCTTCGGAAAACCCGCCTCCTTCTGCGCCTGCGACCAGAACAGGACCGAAGCCGGCGGCGGGGGCTTGTCTGCAGCCAGGGCGGGAAGCGCCGAGGCGGCCAGGGCGGCGGCGAGGATGAGGGCGCGCATGGGACGGGGACTCCGGAGGGTGAGGACCGCCAGAGGGCTATCCCCCGGGCGGGACGGCGGCAAGGGGCCAGGCCCAGGGCGCCGGGCCCGAAGAGAAATGTTCCGCTTTTGTTTTGAGGCCGGGAGGCCCGGGGTGAAGGTGAAGCGCCCACCCCGAAGCCAGAACAGGACCTGTAATGCCGCAGCCCGCTTCACGAAGCCGCCCGGACCCCCGCGAGGAGATCACCGCCTGGATGCGCCAACGCACAGAGGATGTCGCCGCACGGATGAGCCCCCAGGCCCGCGCCCTGGGCCACGAGATCTACAAGGGCGCCATCCGGGCGGGAGTCGCCCTGCCCCTGACCACCCCCCTGGCGGTGGCCCTTGCCGGGGCAAGGGTGATGGCGCCGGCGCGGCGTTCTCCCGCGGTCCCGCCCGCAAGGTCCGCCATTCCGGTGAAGCGCGCGCCCCCGCCGGCGGCGAAACCTGCGGCGCCTGGCCGGGCCCCGCCCCGAGTTCCGTCCCAGCTCCAGCCCCTGGCTTCCAGCTTCGCCGCTGGCGCCCGCGGCGCCTCGGACGCCATGACCTTCGGGCTCGGGGATCACGTCAGCTCAGGGCTCTCCGCGGCGGGCGGACTGCTGCAGGGCCAGGACTTCCTGCAGGGCTACCACCGCCAGATGGCCGTCGAGCGGGCTCAGGATGCGGAGGACTGGCGACTTCATCCCTACGCCCGGACAGCCGGGGCGGTGGCGGGAACCGGGATCAGCCTTGCGGCGGCCTCGCCCCTCGCCCTGGGCAGGGTCGCGGCTGGCGGCGCACGCCTCGCGGCCCTGTCAGACGTCTCCCGCCTCAAGGGCGCCGCAGGACTTATGGGGCGGGAGATTGCGGCGCTGTCCGGATATGGCGCGGCGACAGGCGCGGGCGGCCAGATCGCGATGGACAGCGCCCTTGGGCGCCGCAGCTCCCCCTCGGACGTCCTGGGCGCGGCGATCGGCGGCGGCGTGGGGACGGGCGGGCTGCTGCTCAGCCGCCAGCCCCAGGCCTCGGCCGCCTTCGGCGGCGCTGTGACTTCTGCAGCCCAGGACCTGCTGGCGGGGCGGCCGGTTTCCCTGGATGAGGCTGCTCAGGCGGCGGCTCTCAGCGGCGCCGCCAACGGCCTCGTCGCCCCGGCGGTGGCGGCCAGGGTGAACCGGCTGAAACCCAACGCCAAGGGCAGGCTGGGCGAAAACCTGTCCGAAGCGCGCTCGAGGCTGCGAGGCGACGCGCCCCGGGAAGGCGGCAAGCCCCGCGTCCCGATCGGCGGCGGGAAGGTGACCATCCCCGATCACCAGACCCAGTCCGGCCTCTACGTCGAGGCCAAGTTCGGGCCCAGCGCTAGCCTCAGCAAGAACCAGACGGCGGCGTTTTCGATGGACCCGGACGGATTTCGGCTGGATCATTTCCTGCCTCAGGACGTGGGCGCCGCGGCCGCCGCAATGGCGTCCAATTCCGTCATGACGGCGCCACGACCGGTGGCGAAGAGGGAAGGGTCATCGACGAAGACCAAGAGGAAGGGGAGTTAACGCATGGGTATCGTAGCCAATTGCCTGGCCGTACGGGCCTCTGAGGGCGACGCGCTTCTGGAACAGGTGGGCGCCGGCCGCTCCGGCCAGACCGGGGACTGGAGCGAGGCGATCTATGCCGGCAAGGCCTTCGCAAGCGGCTGGTACGTGCTGGTCATCCAGGGACGGCGTTTCGATCCGGACTATGACCTCGCACCCCTGGCTGCGGGACGGGAGATCCTGCACCTCTATGTGGACGACGTGGTCATGCACTGCTCCGCCGCCCTTCTGGACGACGGCAAGGTGGTCTGGCGGGTGACGTCCGATGCCGACGAGGGCTATTCGGAGGAGGGCCGGCCGCCGGAAGGCCTGGCGCCCATCCTGGCGGACCTGCGCAGGCAACAGGACGAGCAGGATTCGGATGGCCCCCGGGTCGACTTTGTCTTCGACGCCCCGATCGAGGCGGCGGGCCTGGTCACCGGCTTCCGGGGTCTTGCGGACACCTTGGATCCCGCCCTGGGCGCAGGATTTGAGCTGCTGGAGCCGCCCGTCCAACCCGCCCGGCCCGGTCTCCTCGCCAGCCTTGCCCAGATCTTCGGTTTCGGCCGCAAGGCCTGACTCAGGTCCGCATTCTGACGGGACGGAAAGGCCGTTGCCCCCCTCACCCGCCTCCGGCGGGAGCTCCCCCTTGGGGGAGCAATTGAGCGCTCCCTAATTCCTCCCCCCAGGGGGAGGTGGACCGCAAGGCGGGCCGGAGGGGGTCAACGGCGGCTCAGCGCCCCCCCACCCGCCTCCGGCGGGAGCTCCCCGTGGGGGAGCAATGGCTCGGGGTGCGCCGCCGGTCAGAGCCGGTTGTGGGTTCCGTCGCAGAGCGGGGCGCCGCTGGTCTGTTTGCAGGCGCAGAAATAGACGGTCCGGCTCTCGGGAGCCTCCCACTTCTGGGGCAGGAAGTCCGTGCCCTCGCGCAGGTGGGCCCCGTCGCAGAAGGGCTGGTTCTTGGACAGGCCGCAGGTGCACCAGAAATAGGCCTTGCCGGCCTCGACCTCGACCGGGATCGGCGACTTGCCCGCCACGACCGCCTTCTTGTCCGACATCTTGCGTCTCCCCTGGGGCCCCGGCGGCCCTTCGAGGTCACGGTAACGCTATCTCCGCCGGGCCGGAAGCCCCGCCGGGATCAGCCTCCCTTGGCGGGCTTGGCGGACGCCTTGGCGGCCTCGGCCGCCTTCGCCGCCTCGGCGGCCTTGGCCGCAGCCTCGGCCTCCTCGGCCCGGGCGCCGGCCAGGATGCCCGGCAGGGCGTAGTTGCCCTCATGGCAGGCGTACTCGTAGATCTCGCCGTTCAGGGCGGAGAACTCGTACTCGCCGCCCCAGGGGGCGTCCCACAGGGTCGGGTCCTCGACCTGGAAGGCGTAGTGGACCCGGTCCTTGGCCACCCGGGTGAAGCGCTCGGTGACCTTCAGGTTCTGCCAGGAACCGCGATAGGCCTGGCGGGCGGGGATGTTGGTGGTTTCGACCACCAGGGTGTCGCCGTCCCAGCGGCCGATGGAGTCGCCCATCCAGGGACGGACGCCGTCGGTGCGGTGCGTCCCGTTCAGGCGGATCAGGCGCACGTCGTGGACCATCTCCACCATGATGGCGACCGTGTCGGGCCCCTGAACGATCTTGTAGTTGTTGTTGTAGAAGCCGTTCGGGAACATGGGCGGGCCGGCGTTGCGGCCGAAGGACAGGATGCAACGCTCGCCGAGGGCCCGGGTCTCGGGATTGTCCGCCGACCGCTGGAACATGGCCGGGTTGAAGCGCTCGGGCGCCGGGGCGCCGGCCTTTCGCTTGGGCGGCTGGCCGTCCGGGGTGGTCAGGAAGGAGGTGCGCGGCTCGCCCCGCACCCGCATGACGGTGGAGCCCGGCTCCAGCCAGCCCCGGTCGTAGCCGCCCACGGCGCCGCCGGCCGCGGCGTATTCCGGGCGGATGCCGGCCTTGACCTCGCCGCCCACCTTGGGGGCGCCCAGGTCGGGATCGATGCTCTGGTTGCCCTGCTCGACCTCGCTGACGGCCTGGGCCTCCAGCTTCCGGACCTCCTCCTCGGTGTAGGTCGCCCGCGTCCCCAGGGCGGGGGCCCGGGTCTCGGGAGTCAGGGAGGCGTTGCTCCAGTTTCCGGACAGGTCCGGCTGGCCGTACATGTTGCGCGGCGCCTTGAAGGGCGGGGCGGCCAGGGCCGGACCTGCGCCAAGGGCCAGGACGAGCGCGATGAGGGCGGGCTTGGACATGCTTCCTCCCGGAAAGCCTTGGGGACTGGCCGGCTGGGGCGGCCTTGTCCCAAGTCTAGGGGCGCCCGGCCTCCGGGGCAATCGCCCCGGAAGACCTTCAACGCGACGCCGGGCGCGCGCTCAGGAAGTCCGCCGCAGAGAAGCCCTCCGGGGCGGCGACCTCGGTGATGGGATCGTTCCGGTCGTCGAACTCCAGCCGCAGGGCGCGGGTCATGATGGCGTGCATGCCGTAGAGGGTGGTGATGTAGGTGAATTCCAGGATTTCCTCGTCGCCCCAGAAGGCGCGCAGGGCCTCGAACACCTCGGGCG
>JBJOJL010000056.1:0-15130 GCA_046046615.1 Pseudomonadota bacterium | reverse complement strand
AAAGGCCTTCAGGCCGTACCCGGCCATGAAGGCGAGCGCGCTCTCGAAGAAATCCAGCCGTCCAAGCGCCGGGAACTCGTCGAGCATCAGCAGCACGCGGTGCCGCGAGGCCTTCGCGCTCAGCTCCTCGGTCAGACGTCGGCCGATCTGGTTGAGGATCAGCCGCACCAAGGGCTTGGTTCGGCTGATGTCGGACGGCGGCACGACCAGGTAGAGGCTGGCGGGCCGTGCGCCGTCGACCAGGTCAGCGATGCGCCAGTCGCTGCGACGGGTCACCTTGGCCACCACGGGATCCCGGTAGAGGCCCAGGAACGACATGGCGGTGGAGAGCACGCCGGAGCGCTCGTTCTCGCTCTTGTTGAGCAGCTCGCGCGCGGCCGACGCGACCACGGGATGGGGCCGGTCGCCCAGGTGGGGGGTCGCCATCATCGCCCGCAGCGTCGCCTCGATGGGTCGGCGAGGGTCCGACAGGAACTCGGCCACGCCAGCCAGGGTCTTGTCAGGACCGGCGTAGAGCACGTGAAGGATCGCGCCGACCAGCAGGCTGTGGCTGGTCTTCTCCCAATGCGAGCGCCGCTCCAGCGCCCCTTCCGGGTCCACCAGGATGTCGGCGACGTTCTGGACGTCCCGCACCTCGGCATCGCCGCGGCGGACCTCCAGCAGCGGATTGTAGGCGGCGCTCCCGGGGTTCGTGGGATCGAACAGCAGCACCCGCCCGACCCGCGCGCGGCAGGCCGAGGTCAGCTGCCAGTTCTCGCCCTTGATGTCGTGGACGATCACCGACCCCGGCCAGGTCAGCAGCGACGGCACCACCAGGCCCACGCCCTTGCCGCTGCGGGTTGGCGCAAAGCATAGCACGTGCTCGGGGCCATGGTGGCGCAGGTAGGCGCCATCGAGCTGGCCGAGGACCACGCCGTCCTCGCCGAGCAAACCCGCGGCCGCCACCTCTCGAGGCTTGGCCCAGCGGGCGGAGCCGTAGGTGGTGACCGAGCGCGACTCCCGCGCCCGCCAGATGGAGAGACCCATGGCCACGACGATGGCGACGCCGCCGCCGGTCACCGCAATCGTCGCGCCCTCGAGGAAGATCTTCGGGGCGTAGGCGTCGAAGGCGAACCACCACCAGAAGAAGGCCGGCGGCGGATAGACCGGCCAGCCCACAAGCTCGAACCAGGGGCGTCCGAGCTCCGGCTGAAAGGCCAGCCGCCAGGCTGTCCATTGCGTCGCCGCCCAGACGCCGGCCAAGGCGATGGCGAACACCGCCGCCAGCTGACCCCACATCACCTTGGTGCCGTTCATGGCGGCGTCCACCTCATCGGCCGAGCCCGCGCTTGGCGCTGAAGGACCAGGCGACGCCGGCGCCGGGAGTGAGCACGCCCTCGACGTGGCGGCCGAGGTGACGTTCGAGATCGGGCCGCCAGGGCACGAGGGTGAAGCCCAGCCCGTTGTCGATCATGGCAAAGCGCCCGGAAGCCAGGGTCACGCGCTGCCGGTAGGTCCCCGCCACCACGCCGTCGGCCCCGATCGCCTGCGCTTCCAGGCCCGTCTGGCCAGAGAGCCGCCGCGACGCCGTCGCGAGCTCCCGCTGGCGCAGCGTCTCGATGAGATCGCGGGCGAACACCGCGCGCCGCCCGCTCCGCTGCGCCAGCCCCTCCTCTGCGAGGTGGTTTGTGCGGGCATCAAGCGCCGCCCGCACCTCGTCCGCGAAGCCGCCCTCCCCCAGTGCAGCGGGATTGCGCCCCACCAGCTGCCGGTCAAGCCAGGTGGCGCCCTCGGCGCGGACCTGCTCGGCCAAGTCCAGGTCGGAGCGGACCTGGAGGACCAGCCGGCTGCGCCGGCCTTCCCACTCACGGCTGCGGAGTTCGACAAGGCTGCCTATGGGTGCGTCGCTCGCGTCATCCAGGTCGGCCAGGCGGACGTGGTGGGTGCGGCCGTCGAGACCTTCCAGGACGGCGTAACCGCTGCCGCGCAGCTCATCGTCCAGGCCGCGGCCGGCCAGCCGCCCGATCAACCCTTCGGGCGGCCCGCCGTCGACCACGAACCGCGCCGGATCGCGCTCCACGCCCTGGTCGGCGAGTGCCCGGTGCATGCGGGCGATCACATCCTGCCGCTGACCCAACTCGCGCAGGGCCGCTTCGGCATTCGGCGCCAGGCGCCAGCGGCCCGGCGACAGTTCATCGGCGACACCGAGTCCCTTGAGCTTGCGCAACCGCGCGACGCGAGCCTGATGGAGGTCGTCCGGCCGCGCGCCGTCGGCCCGGCGCAGGTCCACCACGCCCTGTTCGTCGGCCAGACGGGCGAAGCCCCGGTCCAGGCTCGTCCAGCGGTCGGCGCCGATCTGCAGGTCCATCCGCCGGCGCAGCTCCGCGTCCGTGCGCGGCCCGAGTTCCAGGGTGACCAGATGACCGGCGCGGGCCCGCAGCCCCTCCCGGATGTAGTCGGGTGAAATCACCAGGTCCGCGCCCTGATCGGTGCGGCCGCGGACGATCACGTGCAGATGTGGGTGTCCGGTGTTCCAGTGGTCCACCGCCACCCAGTCGAGGCGGGTTCCGAGATCGGCTTGCGCCTGCTCCATCAGGTCGCGGGTGAAGGCCTTCAGGTCCGACAGCTGCTCGGCGTCGTCCGGTGAGACGATGAAGCGGAAGTGGTGGCGGTCGCCCTCGCAGCGCTTGGCGAAGCCGCGCGCGTCCGCCGCGTCGGTGTCGGCATCGAACAGCCGGCCGGCCGCGCCGTCCTGGGTGACGCCTTCCCGCTGCAGGTAGTTGAGGTGGGTGGCGAGCGGCGCCCGGCCGGCGCCCTGCCGCACCACCCTCGCCTTGATGACGGCGCCGCGGCTCCGAGCCGCGGATCGGTGCGCCGCCAGGCTCGCCGCCCGACCGCGCCCGAACGCGCCTGTCCGCGCGGTGGCGCGGTGCGCCAGCCCGCCGGCCCGTTCGGCCGCCGCGAGCGCCTGGCCCACGAAGGTCCGGGGCCCGCCAGATGGCCGCGAACGGATGCGGCCGACGCGCAGTTGGAAGTCGTCCTCGATCATGGAAGCGCCTCGCCGCGCGAGGTGCGATTTCGTGAGAAGCGGCAAGCACTTGGCGCAAACCGCAGCCTAGGCCCAACTTGCGCACCTCGCGCGAGGCTGTTGAACTTGTTGTGCTTTACCCCCTCCGACCGCGCCCGCACCTCGCGGCTTTTATCCTGCCATCGCTCCATCAATCGGGGGGCCGCCGCCGAACCTGCGACAACCTGCGAGAACCTGCGAGGTAGGCAGGCAGCCATCAGCGACCCTCCCCGCGCGGTGTCAGCGCCGCGAAGATCGGAGACTGCGCCGGGCTGAACAGCGCCGCAGGCTCAGGCGAAGAGGTCCCGGCCGCTGTTGCGTGGCGTGCGCTGACGGCGACGAAGAGCGTCGGCCGCGGCGCCGCAGTGGGCGGAAGGACCACGGCCTGCGCGGGCGAAACCTCTGCGCCACCGACGACCGGCGTGAGCTTGGCGACGTAGGCGCGTGTCTCCAGCGGGAGCGGCCGGCCGTCGATCAGGTGCTGCTGGTAGCGCGCTGGGCCCGCGTTATAGGCGGCCAGGAAGCCGCGGGCGCCGAAGCGGTCGTACATCTCCCGCAGGTAGGCCGCGCCGGCGAGGATGTTGTCGCGCGGATGGAAGGGATCGGCGCCCAGGCCGTAGCGACCGCGCAATTCGCCATAGGTCTGCGGCATCACCTGCATCAGCCCCATGGCGCCGGCATGGCTCACGGCGCGCGGCTGGAAGGCGCTTTCCACGCGCATCACCGCCCGGATCCAGGCCTCCGGAAGGCCGAAGCGCTGCGCCGCCTCGGCGATCGCGCCGCCGACCTCGGTGCGCGGCGGGGCCGCCTGCGCGGCAGCCTGCGGCGCGGGGAGCACCGCCAGCCAAAGCGCGCTCGTCCCTATCAGTCGCCAGCGTGCCACCGTGCTCCCGGCCGCCCAGGGCAAGGCGCTCGCGCGCCGGCCTGACGGCCGCCCTGGACCGCCGGTCCGCGCGGCGGCCCTGCGGAAGCTGGTCGGGACGAAGGAGCGGCCGTCATTTGTTCGATCGAACAAAGGAGCAGGGCTTTCTTGGCGTTCATCGGCCATGTCGCGGATCCTGGATCAGCCAAAGAGGCTCGGCCCGACCGACCACGGCGGCGTCCGGCAGGGCGCCGAAGTAGCGGCTGTCGAGCGAACCGGCGGCGGGGTTGAGGAGGAAGAGGTCGTGCTCGCCGAGGACGAAGCAGCCGCGCCATACCGGCAGCAGTCGCCCTACCCGATCACGGGATGCGGCGCTGGCCACGAGCCGTCCGTCGACCGTGATCGCGTCCTCTTGGCGGCAGACTCGGCTCGGCGCGCGCGCCGCGACCTTCTTGATCAGCAGCACGCCGTCCGGCAGGTAGCCGCGACGGTGCAGCCACCCGGCGAGCGGTTGGGACGCCCGAAGCGCCGCCCAGTCGCCGACCGCGAGCGGACGATCCGCGTGCAGGCGATAGAGCCCTTCTGGCGCGCTGGCCGTGGCGTTCCAAACAAGCTGCGGCGCCAGCGGGGCCGCCATCGGGACGCCAAGGGCGAGCACGCCGAGCAGCCCCCAAGCGAGGGTGGAGCGGCGGTCCATCAGGCGTCCACCGCGTTACGGAGCCGCCAGGCCCGGTGGCGCGCGAGGGTGTAGGGCTCGGGGGACAGGCGCGCCTTTAGCCGGTTGTGCACCTGCCGCCAGTAGTCCGGCGCGGCTGCCGTCGGTTCGACGCCCACCCGTTCGACGGCGTCAATGGCGGCGAGCGCCTTTTGCACGCTGGGCCAGCCGGACAGGCGCAGCAGCAGCTCGCCGCCCGGCGTCACGCCAGCGACCGTCGAGCAGCGCCCGCCAGGATCGACCGCTTGCAGGATGTCGAGCCTCGAGCCGACCGTGCCGCGCTCGTTGGCCTGCCAGCGAACAAAGGCGAAGACGTCGCCGGGTGCGAAGCCGACGAGGCGCCGGCGGCGGTCGAGGATGCGCTCGTGGCGCACCTGACCGAAGCGGATCCAGCGCTCGATCCGTTTCTCGTACCAGACCAGCTCCACCCAGGTCAGGCCGCGGTCCAGCGCTGGCGGCGCGCTGGCGGAGGTCAGCGCAGAGAGCATGGCGACCGCCCTCAGCGCTCGGCGAAGCTACGGTCTTCGGTCACCCGGCGGGCCGGATGGACGACATCCACGCCCGGATCGGCGGTGGAGGATTTGACGCCGCGGGCGGCCCAGGTTTGCAGGTCGCCGACCGAGTAGACGACCCGTCCGCCGATCTTCATGTAGGTCGGCCCGGTGCCGTAGGTGCGGTGCTTTTCAAGCGTTCGGCCGGACAGGCCAAGGAAGCGGGCGGCTTCCGGGGTGCGCAGCAGGCGCGGCGGCAGGGCGGCGGTGGCTTCGGCCATCATCGGACACTCCAAGGGTTCTCCTGGATGCTGCGGCGGAGCGCAGCGAGGACCTGGACACCTTGTCGGAGTGCGGGGGCGCGGGGGGATGGCGAACTTGCGGACGGCGATTCCGCCACCCCCTAGTCGTCGTGTTTGCTGCGGAGGAGCCGCTTGTAATCGCCGCGCACGAGGGCGCCCCCAGAGCGCACCAGGCGGATGACGGCGTCACGCAGCGGCGAGGTCCGCCAGTTCTCCCCCGCTAGCCTGGCGGCGCCGAAGATCTGCTCGGCGATCTCCCGATAGCTGCCGCCGGCGAGATGCCCATCGTGCGCGCGCAGGCTCTGCTGAAAACGCTGAAGCTTGCGATCGGGCCGGGTGTGGGGCGCGGAGTGTCCGCCCGCTAGATGCCGCCACAGCTGCAACGCCGCCGCCGTTCCGCAGGCTGCATCGGCGCCGAACGGCACGACGCAGGCGACCGGCTGTCCAGGCGCCAGGGCCGCAGGCATCCAAAGCCGGTGGTCATCGTCCCGCGTCTGCAGGATCGCATGCACGCCGTCGTGACCGGCGCGCGCGACGAACCGTCCAGGCCACCGCTCCGGCTCGAACCGGATGCTGCGTTGACCGCGTTCGAGTGACGGCGCCGGCGCCAGCACGACGGTCCGCGGATAGGCGTCAGGCCGCCAGAACACCGGCTGCGCCGGCGCGGGAAGTGCTGGATCGGCGGCGAAAGCTCAGCCCCCAGAAGGCCAGGCGCGCGTCGCCGGCGCGCCCTGTCCCCCCGGAGGCCACCTCGGCTTTCATACGTTTGAAGTCGGCCTGGTAGTCGTCGTTACGACGCAAGAACTCCCAGGCGAGGGCCGGCGCGGAAAGCTCGCGCAATCCGGCGTAGCGTTCTTCTGAACGCCAGTCCTCGTCACTCAAGGCGCTCTCCCGATACAGAGGAAGCGCCCCCACAGCCCCACTATTTATCCACACGCGCAGGTTGGACGTAAAGCGGAGTTGTTGCTTAACGCGAACTCAGCTTGAGGTTGACCCAAGAAACTCGCGATAGCCGCCGTCGCGCAGCCATCGCGCACGCGCGAGGTGGCTCGCGTGCATGACCTCCGCCCGCTTGGGTTCGGTGGCGGCGTCGACACCCAGCACGATCTTTGAGACCTCACGCCAGTCGGCCCCGGCGGCGTCGGCGTCCAGCAGGCGCAGATAGATCGGCGCGATCTCGCGATCATACGCAGTCAGCGGCACACCTTCGGGCGCCCGCTCGCGGAGCTCCGCCTGGGTCATGAGTTGACCCTACGCGTCGTGCGCCGCGGCCGACATATCCTAAGAGTTGAAGCGTCAGTCGCGGGCGAAAAATGCCCCCGGCTCGACCTCCAGAACCTCCGACAGCTTCTCCAGCATGTCGACGGTGGCGGCGTGCTCCTCGCGTTCGAGCAGGCCGACGTAGTTGCGATTGATGTCCGCACGGTCGGCGAGTTCCTCCTGCGATAGACCCTTGGCCTGGCGCAGACGGCGCAGATTCCTCGCTACGACTCCCCTCAACCGCATGAGGAGGAGACGGCGGCGCCGGCCGCACTTCAGCCACCCAGTATACTGGGGAATCGTTGTGCGAGTCGGCGGCGGAAACGTGGCGAGCCGTGTACGCGTCGGCCGCCGCACGGCGTGCAGTGCAAGAGCGCCCCGCGCCCGGCCGGCGCGGGGCGTGACGTCTCAGGCGGCGAGGCTCGCCGGCTGCTGCGCGTGCAGGAAGTCGGCGGCGCGCTGGGCGTAGGCGGCTGCGGTGAAGATGAACCGCTTGTCGCCCTGCAGAACGCTCAGCCAGCTGTCGATGTAGGCGGCGTGATCCACCCGGGGCTGCAACTCCAGGCCCAGGTCGGCGCAGAGAAAGGCGGCGCCGAGTTCGGCCACCAGCTCCTCGCGGGCATAGCCTTCGTCGCCCCAGCGCGCGCGGCCGAAGTCGCGATCGAGGCGTGTCGGGTGACGCGTCCAGTGCGTGCACTCGTGCGCCAGGGTGGCGTAGTAGCTCTCCGGATCGACGAAGGTCTCGAAGGGCGGCAGCTGCACGTAATCGGGATGCAGGGCGTAGTAGGCGCTGTCGCCGCCGTGCCGGATCTCGGCGCCCGTGGCGGCGAAGAAGGCGTCGGCGTGGGCGATGCGGGCCTGCGGGTCCTGCTGCGGTTCGGCGACCGCATGGAAGTGCGCCGGCAAGCCTTCGATCTGCTCGACGTTGAACACCGTGTAGGCCTTCAGGAACGGGATCTCGCGCTCGACGTCGCGGCCGTCGTCCGCAGTTTCGGTGCGCTTCAGGCGATTGGCGTAGACGACCGTGGAGCCGTGCTCGCCCTTGCGGACATGGGCGCCGAGCTCCAAGGCCTGGCGGAAGGTCATCCAGATGGGCGCCGAGAAGCCCTTGGCGACGGCGTCGGCCCAGAGCAGCACGACGTTGATGCCGCTGTAGGGTTGGCCGGAGTGGCGGAGCGGCCGGGTGATGCGCCCGGCCAGGTGTTCGGCGGACCAGGGCTTGGTCCAGGGTCGAACGCCGCGCTGCAGGTCTTCGATGATTTGGGCGGTGACACGGCTGTAGAGGTCGGGGCGAGTGTGTTCGGGCGCGCGCGACATGGCGGGCTCCTTTGCGTTCGGATTGTTCAGGAAGGGGCGCCGCCCCGGCGGTGCGGGGCGGCGGCGCGGTGGCTCAGTCGGCGGCGCGGCTGCGCGACCAGATCAGGGCGTAGCCATCGTCGGCGTCGACCAGCGAGGCGTAGATCGGGGCCGGGAAGCTGGGGTCGTCGAGCTTGACGGAGAGGTAGTCCCGGTTCTCGCGGGAGGTCTTCTTCCAGGCCGCGCCGAACTCGGTCTGGCCGGCGAAGATGCGGAAGTCCGGGCCCTTCTCGTTGTCCGTCTCCGAGGCCCGGAACTGGGCGGCCTTGACGTTGAGGCTGAGGGTCTTGATGGCGCCGGCGTAGCTGCCGTCCGCCTGCTTATGGAAGGTGCCGATGGTGGCCATGGGAAGTCTCCTGTCGTCTCCGGGCCGCGCCCATCGCGGCCTCGATGGCGATCCGGAGCCGAGGGGCGTCCCGGGCCGGCAGCCTCCGGGGTCCCCGCGCGCTGCGCGCGTGGGGTGGATCTAGGCCCGAAGCGCAGCGTAGGACGGCGGCGCGCGACTTGTTTGCTTCGCGAGGAATGCCGGCGAGGCCGGCAGGGGAAAGAAGTCGCGCGCGGGCGTTGCCGGTCGGGCGGGGCGAAGCCCCTCCCCCTCGGCCGTGATCAAGACATCGGAGGCCGCGTGGGCGGCGGCTTGGGGTCAGGAGCTGGTCGCCTGCGCCCCGCGACCTTCCCGACCCCGGCGGGTCTGGCTCCGGGCGCCGGAAGGGACTCCACAGACAGGCAATGTTCTGCCTATGTTCCCGCCTGGAGGACAGCCATGGGCGACATCTTCATCGGCGGCGTGCCATTCATGGCGCTCGGCCACCACGATGGCCGGTTCGTGCGAACCGCGGGCCTCTTCGCCTTCGCCCGGCGCCACCCCAGCGGCGGCTATGAGGTGCTGCACCTTGGCCTGTCGGCGGCGATCAACCGCGAGGCGGGTCCGGGTCATCCGCGCTGGGGCTGGGCCATGCGCGCGGGCATGGACAGCCTGCTGGTGCACCTGTTCGGAAAGCCTGCGGAGATCCCCGCCGGTGCGCCGGCCGACCTGGAAACGGTGACTTGGCACCCGGACGCCGAAGTGGCCCTCCTCGACGCCCAGGACGATAGCGCTGGCTACGACCCTGACCTCGCTTCCGCCCTGGCCTCGGGCCGGTCCTGACCTGCGACAACTTGGCCAGCTTGGCTGTATTGAACGCGAGCTTGGCCGTTCCCACGTTCACCTTAGGTTCTGATGGAGGCCAGCATGGCGAAGAACACAGGTGACGGGTATCGGCGGGGTGCGGTGACGGGGCGGACGCAGTTCCAGCGTCCGGACGGCCATTGGCAGAAGCGCGACGAGCGCACGGGGCAACTGATGTCCGTGAAGGATGACGGAACCCCGTTCAAGGGGGTCGCCAAGGAGCCGGACGGCCGCGACACCGACAACGCCTGACCGGGCACGACAAGGCCCACGCGGGCGAACCCGCGTGGGCCTCAAGGGTCGTATCGCCGGCTACTCGGCGGCCATGGGCACGGCCTCGGGCGCGGCTTCAAGCTGCGCCGTCCGCAGCAGGGGCGGCAGCCAGCCGGTCCCGGCGATCAGCGGCTCGGCGGCTTGGGCCATTTCGGTCTTCTTGAGCCCGGAAATCCGCTCGGCGGCGTCTTCGCCCGCCGCTTCGCGCACCGCTTCGAGGATGCGCGGCTTGGTGATCCGCCCGAGATAGCTCGACACCGTGGGCGCCCAGGTGCGGGTCATGTCGAGCCCCGCCGCCTGCGCCAGCACCTCGGCGTGCGCCCAGGCGCCCGGCTTGCGGTCCATGGGGTTGCGCACGGCGTTGACGCCCAGGCTGACGCAGTGGGCCAGAAGGTCGAGCAGCTCGCCGCCGTCCAGGCCCGCCACGACGCCCCAGGCCTCGGCGCTCTCGCGCGGCAAGCGCTGCGCCCATGCCTCATGTCGCTCTGCGATCCGCCGCCCGGCGGGGCTCTCGCTGACACCCGGCGCATGGCCGTCGAGATAGGCCGACACCAGCTTCACCTCCACACAGGAGGCCTGCTCGTAGGGCGGGTAGAAGGTCTTGAGCGCCAGGGCATGGACCAGGGCGGTGAGCGCCAGCGTCGGATCGGACGCCAGGGCCTCGCGTAGGCCGATGGTCTTGTGGGCCGTGAGGTCCAGAACCAGCCGCTCGGAGAGCGGCGCCAAGCCCTCGTCCTCCGGCTCGTCCTCCGAGGCTCCGGCATCCGGTCTCGCTTCGGCGGGGATCGCCCCCTCCCCGTCCGCCTCCGCTTCGGCGGTGGGCGCCGGCGCTTCGTCTTCGGGCCGGATCAGGCCGCGCTCGATGCGCGCCTGACCGTCGTGGCCGAGAACCACGAAGACCCCGCCGCGCGCGACCTCTTCGGGGTCGTAGGCAGTCCCGTCGCCGAAGGCGTCCAGCACCGCATCGATCGCCTTGAAGCGGGCCTCGACCTCGGGCGGCAGGTCCTCCACCGCGTCCCATTGGCTGACCAGGGCGTCGTATTCCTCCGAGAGGGCCGCGATCTGCGCCGCCTCGTCCTCAGTCCGCTCTACCGGCTTTGGATAGACCCGCCGCCAGCCATGGCCGTGCGGGTAGTCCAGGCAGGCTGTGGCCCACTTCCAGCCTTCCCGCTCGCGCACCCCGGTCGCCATGGCCTCCAGCTTCTCGCCCGCCAGCCGATCCAGCAGCGCGGCATCTTCCAGCCAACCGCCGCCGTCCTCGGTGAACAGATCCCGCAGGGTCTTGCCGCCCGCCTCGGCATAGGCGTCCACGCCGACGAACACCGCGCGCCGGTCGCTCGCCGGAACCTTGGCCTCGGTCATGGCCCGGCTGATCAAGGCCGCCGAGCGGTTCCAGGACAGCTGCTCGTAGACCTGCTCCTGCCGCTCATGGTCTTCGCTGACCGCGAAGGCCATCAACTGGTCCAGCGTCAGGCCGTCCTCGCGATAGATCGCCATCAGCTTGGGCGAGACGGCGCCCAGGCGCAGACGCTGCCGGACCACATGGGCCGACACCCCGAACCGGGCGCCGATGTCCTCGGCGCTCAAGCCGCGCTCCTCGCTGAGCCGCTTGAAGGCCTCGAACTGGTCGGCCGGGTGCATGTCGGTGCGGGTGACGTTCTCGTCGAGACTGATCTCGTGCGGGTCGTTGGCGGTGTCCACCACGCAGCGCACCGGCTCGGACTTGCGAATTTCCTTGCGCTTGGCGCGTAAGAGCAGCGCCAGCCGCCGCCCCTCCCCGATGGTCACCAGGTAGAAGCCGGTGGGCTCCCCGTCCTCGCCGGTTTCCGGCTCCACCACAGGGGACTGCAAGAGGCCCTTGGCGGCGATGGACGCAGCCAGCGCTTCGATGGCCGCCTCCCCGTGCGGCGTCTTGCGGGCGTTCTTCGGCGACTTCTTGAGCTTGTTGAGGGGGATGTCGAGCATCGTACCGGACTCGATCACAGCCTGGGCGTTCATGGGTTTGCTCCTTGGGGCAGGTTGCAGGCGCACGCCGCGCCTGCAGCCTTGCCCGTCGGCGAGACCGGGTGTGCAAGCGGCGGGGCGGCTTCGCGGGGAACCAGCTGCAGGGCCTGCGGGCCCTGCCCTCTTGCCGCCCAAGCGAGGGACCGAAGCTGGGCGGAAGCCGCTGCGAAGCGCGCCGAGGGCGGAGCCCTAAGCCACGGCCGCCGCAGGCGGCCCATCAAGAGAGAAGGCTGCAAGGAGCCTGCGCGCCGTCAGGCGCTGCACGGCGGGACGCGCCGTCGAGCGGCCGCCGGCGCGCGAAGCGCGCCCGCAGGGGCGGACCCGTAGGAGCCGCGGCACGCGGCGGGACCGCGCACGCCCGCCGGCCGCTCACCTTGCAGGGGGCGTTGCGGGGGCGCAGCCCCTGCTCGAAGGGGTCGGCGGAGACGGCTTGCCGCTCAGCCGCAGGGGAAGGCTTTCCCCCTTAGACAGCCGGGTGCGGTCACTGAGATCGTCTCCACTGTCGCCGACGCCGAGACGAGGAGGTCAGGCGCCCGGCGGGACGCGACCGAGAACGGCTGTCGAGAGCGCCCAAGGTTGCTGCAAGTACGGAGGAGTTCGCGCTCACGCAACGAATTGGGCAGTCGCGGGCCCGCGATGGATGGATAAATCCACCGGGCCGTCGGGTAGAGAGAAGGCCAATGTCGCAGAAGATCGAAAGACGAAGAGGCGGCAACACCTCCGCATAACTTTCCCATCACGGGAGAGTCTGCCGTCGTACTTGGTTCCTGCTCTTGTAAATCCGGAACGCTGGCTGCGCTGTAGGCGTTGCCGCGACGGGAACAAAGGGAACGCCCATGCTGACGAACAATGGAACTGCACCAACCTGGCTCATGACGGGCGCAGCGATCGCCATCCTGGGTCTCGCCGGGTGCAACAAGAACAACGAGAGCACCGAGGCGCCGGCCGCGACTGCGGCAGAGTCGGCGGCCTCACCCGCGAGCGCCGATGCGGCGATCCCGGCCAGCGGGCCCGCGGCGGCCTTCATGCCGATCGAGACGGACATGAAGCAGAAGATGGCTGCAGCGGTCGGCTCCACCGTCGAAAGCACCTGGGCGATGAAGATGATCGCTCACCACCAGGGCGGTATCGACATGTCGCGGGCGCTGCTCAACCAGTCTCCCAACGGGCCGATGCACGACATGGCCCAGAAGACCATGGACATGCAGACCAAGGACCTGGCCGAGCTCGACAAATGGGTTCAGGCGCACGCCGGCGAGTAGGGCGGCCAAGCCAATCCGTTCGCCGAGATGGAAGCGACCATGAGCCAGAAGATGATGGCGGCGACCGGCGCCGATGCGGACCAGATCTGGGCGAGTAAGATGATCGAACACCACCAGGGCAGCATCGACATGTCGAAACGGGTCCTGCAGGACGCGAAGGACCCTGAGATCCGGCGGATGGCGCAGAAGACCATCGACATGCAGACGAAAGAGATCGCCGAACTGCAGTCGAAGCTCGGCGGCTGATCCCACCTGCCGCCGGCAAGCCACCGCCGGCGGCAGGCCCGATCATGAGGGGTTCATGTGCCGGGTGCGTATATCCCTTTGAACACTTCAGTCGGGATATCCACCATGATCCGTCATCACCTCGGTGTCGCGGTCGCTGCGGCGACCCTTCTCGTGGCCTCGCAAGCCGCCGCCCATGCGAAACTCGTGTCGTCGAACCCGGCCGCTAACGCCACGGTCGCCGCGCCGAAGACCATCACCCTGACGTTCAGCGAGAAGCTGGTGCCGGCCTTTTCCAAGTTCGAAGTGGTCATGCCCGAGCACGGTGGGATGAAGGTCGCTGTGAAGACCACCGTCTCCAAGGACGGCAAGAGCCTCACGGGCGCGCCCACGGCGGCGCTGAGCGCCGGCGCCTACAAGGTTGTCTGGACGGCGGCGACGGCGGACGGCCACAAGATGTCCGGCGAAGTCGCCTTCAAGGTTGGCTGATCGTGCTTGAGCCTGCGGTCATCGTCCTCAGGCTGGCGCAATATCTGGGAGCGATGGTCCTGATGGGATCATCGCTCTTTTTCGTCTACGCACTGCCGGGGCGAGGAGATGGATCCGCGGCCGAGGCGCCATGGGCCAGCCGACTTCTCGCTTGCGCCGGAACGCTCCTGGCTGCGACGGCTCTGTTGTCCATCCTCGGGCAGGCCAGCATCCTCAGTGGCTCCTTTTCCGAAGGGTTGAAGCCCGAGACCCTGAGCGCCGTCGCCACCGGCATGGATCTCGGCAAGGCGGCCACAATCCGCGCCGCGGCTGCGGGGCTGGCGGTGCTGCTGATCCTCGTCCTCAAGCCCTCTCGCACCACCTGGATCGTGGCGGCCACGCTTGGCGCGATCGCCACAGCAAGCTTGGCCTGGATGGGTCACGGCGCGGCCACAGAAGGGGTCGGCGCGTCCCTTCATCTCGTCTCTGACATCCTCCACGCCTGGGCTACGGCGGTGTGGATCGGCGCGCTCGTCGCCTTTCTGCTGTTGCTTCGTACGCCCACCCCACCTCCAGCAGCGACGGGGGCCCTCCACCGCGCTCTACACGGCTTCTCCGGGGTCGGCACAGCTGTGGTGGCCGTGCTCCTCGCCACCGGTGCGATCAACGGCTGGTTCCTGGTCGGGCTCGATCATCTCAACGGCCTCTGGACCACGGCCTACGGCCGGCTCCTGTCGCTCAAGCTGGTCCTGTTTGTGGTCATGCTCGGGCTTGCGGCGGCAAACCGCTTCCAGCTGACGCCAGCGCTCGGACGCGGCCTCGGGACTCAAGACAGCGAGGGTGCGGCCCTCGCCCACTTGCGTCGAAGCGTCATCCTCGAAACCGCGCTGGGCTTCGGTGTGCTGGCGCTGGTCGCATGGTTCGGCACGCTCGCGCCGCCGGCGGCCATGTGAACGCCTAAGCGTGACGCGCAAACAGGCGGGTTTTACCCCCGGGAAGCAGCAGGAGCGTGTTGAAGGCTTCCTTGCGACCGTCCCGGGTCTCCATGCCCGGTGAGCCGATCGGCATCCCGGGAACGGTGATGCCCAGCGCCTTCGGGCGTTCCTTCAACAGCCGGGCGACGTCGGCCGGTGGAACATGGCCGACCACGACATAGCCACCGATCGTGGCCAGGTGGCAGGAAGACAGCTCGAACGGAACGCCGTGCTTGCGGCCGATCGGGCTGACATCCTCGACCACCACGGTCTTCGGCGCATATCCCGCCCGGCTCATGGTGGTGATCCAGCCTCTGCAGCAACCGCAGGACGCCGTCTTGTAGACGGTGAGCGGCGTCGGCGCGGCAACAGCTGACGCTGTGGCGGCGAGACCGGCGGCGGCGGCGAGCAGAAGGCGGCGGGAGAGCATTGGAACAGGCCTCAAAGGACGGGCGCGGCCGCGGCGGGCCGCGCCGAGCAGAGTCAGTGCTGATGCGGCGCCTCAGGCGCGTTCGGCGTCTGCGGGGCTGCAGGCGCCGGAGCCTTCTTGTCGCAGCAGGCCATCTTGCCGTCCTTGTCTTTGCAGCAGCAGTCTTGGGCCGCCAGGGCCGCGCTGGTCGAAATAACACTGAGCGCGACGGCGGCGATGGCGGATTTGACGACGGTCTTCATGGGAGTCCCCGGCTGGCGCAGCTGTCGGACGGCGGGGCTGCGCGTCCCGCAC
>JBJOJL010000055.1:0-15246 GCA_046046615.1 Pseudomonadota bacterium | reverse complement strand
GTCCCCGCGCAGTACGGCGGCGGCGACGGCGACTTCCGCCACGAGTCCGTGCTCTACGAGGAACTCGCGCGGCGCGGCATCTCCGGCTTCGGCCAGGGCGTGCACAGCATCGCGGCGCACTACGTGCTCAACTACGGCACGGACGAGCAGAAGCAGCGCTGGCTGCCGCGCATGGCGCGGGGCGAACTGGTGGGCGCGATCGCCATGACGGAGCCGGGCGCCGGTTCCGACCTCAAGGGCATCCGCACCCGCGCCGTCCGCGAGGGCGACGAGTACGTGGTGAACGGCTCCAAGATCTTCATCACCAACGGCTCGATCGCCACGATCCTGATGCTGGTGGTGCGGACGGACGTGAACGACCGCAGCCGCGGACTGTCGATCCTGATGGTCGAGACCGAGGGCCTGAAGGGTTATCGCGTCGGCCGCGTGCTCGACAAGATGGGCATGACCGCGCAGGACACCTCCGAGCTCTTCTTCGAGGACGTGCGCGTCCCCGCCGGCAACCTGCTGGGCCAGGAGAACCAGGGCTTCGTCTACCTGATGACCCAGCTGCCACAGGAGCGGCTGCAGATCGCCATCTCCGGCCAGGCGGGCGCCCAGAGGGCCTTTGACGAGGCGGTCAAGTTCACCAAGGACCGCAAGGCCTTCCGCCAGACCGTCTTCGACTTCCAGAACACCCGCTTCACCCTGGCCAACCTGAAGGCCAAGCTGCAGGCCGGGTGGGCGCACCTGGACTGGTGCACGGCCCGCCACCTGAAGGGCGAGCTGACCGCCGCCGAGGCCTCGGCCGCCAAGCTCTTCCACACCGAGCTGCAGTGGGAGGTCTGCGACGCGGCCCTCCAGCTGCACGGCGGCGCCGGCTACATGAACGAATACCCGATCGCCCGCCTCTGGCGCGACGCCCGGGTCCAGCGGATCTACGGCGGCACCTCCGAGATCATGAAGGAGGTCGTGGCCCGGTCGATCTGACCGGCTTCAGGGCGCGCTCCGCTGTCAGCGAAGCCGATTGAGGGGGGGCAGCGGTGATTCAGCAGGCCCCCTCCGGCGCGCATTCGCGCGCCACCTCCCCCTGGGGGGAGGAATTAGAGAGCCATTGCTCCCCCAAGGGGGAGCTCCGGCCGAAGGTCGGGGAGGGGGTCAACGGCGCTTGAACAGGCCCCCGACGTCCTGATCCGGGCGCCCTCCCGGGAGGGGCGCCCTAGGGCCGGCGGACCGTCTCGCCGCCCTTCATGACGAAGACCGGCTTTTCCAGCACCTTCACGTCCGCGAGGGGGTCGCCCTTGAACCCGACCAGGTCGCCCCAGGCCCCGGCCCTGACCTGGCCGACCTGGCCCGCCTGCCCGAGAGCCTCCGCGGCGTTGATCGTGGCGGACTGGAGGGCCTGGAGGGGCGTGGCGCCCCACTGGACCATGACCGCGAACTGTTTCGCGTTGTCGCCGTGCGGATAGACGCCGGCGTCCGTGGCGTAGACCATCTTCACGCCGGCCTTGAGGGCCTTCTGGAAGTTCTGGCGCTGGATGAGGCCGACGTCCCGGTCTTTCTGGAGGTTCTCCTCGAGCACGCCGTTCTTGGCGCCCTCGGCCTGGGTGTAGTCGGTGTTGTAGATGTCCATGGCGAACCAGGCGCCCTTGCGGACCGCCAGGCGGATGCCCTCGTCATCCACCAGGCTGACATGCTCGATGGTGTCGACGCCGGCCTCGAGGGCCTGGCGGATGCCCGAGGCGCCGTGGGCGTGGGCGGCCACCTTCATGCCGCCTGCGTGCGCCTCCTCCACCACGGCCTGCATCTCGGCCAGGGTCATCTGCTGGGCGCCGGGAGAGGACCCCCGGGAGAAGACCCCGCCGGTGGCGCAGATCTTGATCACCTCGGCGCCGTACTTGCGCATCTTGCGGACCATGCGCCGGGCCTCGTCCGGGCTGTCGGTCACCGCCGGGCTCTGCTCATTCATGGACGGCGGGAAGAAGGTGGAGTCGCAGTGCCCGCCCGTGGCGCCGATGGCGTAGGCCGCCGGCACGATGCGCGGTCCGGGCACGAAGCCCTCGTCGATGGCCTGCTTCAGGCCGACGTCGCCATACCCCTCGGATCCGACATTGCGGATGGTGGTGAAGCCGGCCTCCAGGGTGGACTTCGCATGGGCGACGCCGACCGCCGTCCAGAAGGAGTCGGTGAAGAGCAGGCTGTTGTAGCCGCCATAGAGGGGAGAGGAGGTGATGTGCACGTGCATGTCGATCAGGCCCGGCGTCAGGGTCACGCCCGGCAGGTCGACCTGCTCGGCGCCCGCCGGGACGGCGTCGCCCTGGCGGCCGACCCGGGTGATCCGGCCGTCGGTGATGATGACCTGGGGCCGCTCGATGCGGGCGCCGGTGGCCACGTCGATCAGGCGGTCCGCGGTGACCGCGACGGTGGCCGCCTGGGCGGCGGGCGCCGCGAGGGTGAGGGCGGCGGCGAGGGAGGCGAGGCGTCGCATGGCGGACTCCGGCTGGCAGGGACGCTGACATCTAGCACGCTCCCCGGCCCCAGGGGCGCCCCCGACAGCGCCCCCTGAGGCGTCTGCGACAACGCCCGGCGGGTGACACAGGGGCCGGGGTCCGGTATCGGAGCGCGCGACGCGTGCAGGAGGTCCGGGACTTGAGCGATATGTCAGCCACCCGCGAAGGCGCCGAGGAGCAGGGCTGGGCCACCGCCCGCACCCTGGCCGAGGCCCTGCCCTTCATCCAGCAGTACGATCGCGAGACCGTGGTCATCAAGTACGGCGGCCACGCCATGGGCCAGGAGGAGACGGCGCGCCTGTTCGCCGCCGACGCGGTCCTGCTCAAGCTCCTGGGCCTGCATCCCGTGGTGGTCCACGGCGGCGGCCCGCAGATCTCGCGCATGCTGGACAAGGCGGGGGTGAAGTCGACCTTCGTGGACGGCCTGCGGGTGACCGACCAGGCCACCATGGAGGTGGCCGAGATGGTCCTGTCCGGCGCCATCAACAAGGAGATCGCCAACTGGATCACCCTGGCGGGCGCCGAGGCGGACGTGCGCGGGGTGGGCCTGTCGGGCAAGGACGCCCGGCTGATCACGGTGGAGAAGGCGACCCGGACCCGCAAGGACCCCGACAGCCAGATCGAGCAGGTGGTGGACCTGGGCTTTGTCGGCGAACCGACCCGGATCGACCCCCAGCTGATCCAGGGCCTGATCTCGGCCGAGCACGACTACATCCCCGTGGTCGCCCCCATCGGCGTGTCCGAGGACGGCCAGACCTACAACATCAACGCCGACACCGTGGCCGGCGCCCTGGCCGGGGCGCTGTCGGCCAAGCGGATGCTGCTGCTCACCGACGTGGCCGGGGTCCTGGGCGCCGACGGCGAGCTGATCCGCCAGATGTCGGTGGACGAGGCCCGGGGGGCCATCGCCTCGGGCGTGGCCTCGGGCGGCATGATCCCCAAGCTGGAGACGGCCATCGCCGCGGTCGAGGCCGGGGTGGAGGCCGTGGTCATCCTGGACGGCCGCCGGCCGCACGCCATGCTGGTCGAGCTGTTCACCGAGCACGGGTCGGGAACCCTCATCACCCGATGAGCCCGGACCTCAGCCACATCGACACCTGGCTGTTCGACCTGGACAACACCCTCTACCCGGAGGAGTCCGGGTTCATGCGGCAGGTCGAGAGCCGCATGACCGCCTTCGTCATGAAGGTGACGGGGCTGGAGCGGGACGCGGCCTTCGCCCTGCAGAAGAAATACCTGGCCGAGCACGGCCTGACCCTGGGCGGGCTGATGCGGCATCACGGGGTGGAGCCGGCGGAGTTCCACGCCCTGTTCCACGACCTGAGCCTGGACGCCCTGGCGCATGATCCGGAGTTGCTGGTGGCCCTGGCCCGCCTTCCCGGCCGTCGGCTGATCTTCACCAACGCCGATGACTTCCACGCGGAGCGGGTGCTGAACCACCTTGGGTTGTCCCACCTGTTCGATGAGGTCTTCCACATCCATTCCTTCGGCTTCGCGCCCAAGCCCGACCCCCTGGGCTTCCTGCGGATGATCGAGGGCCATGGCCTCAACCCCGCCTCCACCGCCTTCTTCGAGGACTCCGAGCGCAACCTGAAGCCGGCCCACGACCTGGGCATGACCACCGTCCTGGTGGGCCCCCGCGCCCAGGCCTCCGAGGCGCCCTTCGTCCATCACCGAACGTCGCATCTTACGCCCTTCCTCAATCACGCCCGCCTCCGGGAGACCGCCTGATGAGCCTGACCTACGCCGACCTCCGCACCGAGATCGAAGCCGCCTGGGAGGCCCGCGACGGGGTCTCCACCGCCACCACCGGCCCCGTGCGCACCGCCGTGGACGAGACCCTTCGCTTGCTCGACAGCGGCGACCTGCGGGTGGCGACCCGGGGCGAGGACGGCGCCTGGACGACCCACCAGTGGGTCAAGCAGGCCATCCTCCTGTCCTTCCGCCTGAACCCCAACCGGGTCCATCACGCGCCCGGCCCGGGCCCCTACTGGGACAAGGTGGACACCAAGTTCGAGGGCTGGGAGGCCGCCCGCTTCGAGGCCGCGGGCTTCCGCGCCGTGCCCGGCTGCGTGGTGCGCAAGGGCGCCTTCATCGCCCGCAACGTGGTGCTGATGCCCTCCTTCGTGAACATCGGCGCCTTCGTGGACGAGGGGACCATGGTCGACACCTGGGCCACCGTCGGGTCCTGCGCCCAGATCGGCAAGAACGTGCACCTGTCGGGCGGGGCGGGCATCGGCGGCGTGCTGGAGCCCCTGCAGGCCAACCCGACCATCATCGAGGACAACTGCTTCATCGGCGCCCGGTCCGAGGTGGCCGAGGGCGTGATCGTCCGCGAGGGCAGCGTCCTGTCCATGGGCGTCTACCTGACCTCCACCACCCCCATCATCGACCGGCGCACGGGCGAGATCTTCACCGGCGAAGTGCCGCCCTATTCGGTGGTCATGTCCGGCAGCCGGCCGAGTCCGCACGAGGGCCTGCCCGGCACCTACTGCGCCGTGATCATGAAGACGGTGGACGCCCGGACCCGGGCCAAGACCTCCATCAACGAGCTCCTGAGGGACTAGGCCCATGGCCGCGATCGACGCCGTCGAACTGACCCGCGAGCTGATCCGCCGGCCCTCCGTCACCCCCGCCGACGCCGGGGCCATGGACGTGGTGGAGCAGGTCCTGGCGGGCCTTGGCTTCACCTGCCGCCGGATGCGGTTCGGCGAGATCGAGAACCTCTACGCCCGGATTGGGCCGGCCCGGCCCAACCTCTGCTTCGCCGGCCACACCGACGTGGTGCCGGTGGGCGACGCCGGGGCCTGGAGCCGCGAGGCCTTCGCCGCCGACATCGTCGACGGGGTGCTGATCGGCCGGGGCGCCGTGGACATGAAGAGCGCCATCGCCGCCTTCGCCGCCGCCGCCGCCGCGGCCCTGGCCGAGGGCGCGGTGAAGGGCTCCCTGTCCTTCCTGATCACCGGCGATGAGGAAGGGGTGGCCCTCGACGGCACCAAGCGGGTGGTCGAGACCCTGATGGCCGAGGGCGAGATCATCGACCACTGCATCGTCGGCGAGCCCACCAGCGCCGAGAGCTTCGGCGACATGGTCAAGATCGGCCGCCGGGGTTCCATTAATGTCGGCATCAGGGTCGAGGGGGTCCAGGGCCACGTGGCCTATCCGCACCGGGCGGCCAACCCGGTCCCGGTCCTGATCCGCCTGCTGGCCGCCCTGCAGGCGCGGGTGCTGGACGAGGGATACGCCGACTTCCAGCCGTCGAACCTGGAGGTCACCACGGTGGACGTGGGCAATCCCACCACCAACCTGATCCCCGCCGTCGCGACGGCGCGGCTGAACATCCGCTTCAACCCCGCCCACCGGGGGGCGGACCTGGCCGCCTGGATCCAGGCCGAGGCCGACCGCGCCGCCGAGGGCTTCCCCGGGACCATCACCCTGACCCCGGCGATCAGCGGCGAGGCCTTCCTGACCGAGCAGGGCCCCTTCACCGAGTTGGTGGCGGGCGCGGTGGAGGCGGTGTCGGGACAGAGGCCGGACCTGTCCACCACGGGGGGCACGTCCGACGCGCGGTTCATCCGCGCCCTCTGCCCGGTGGTGGAGCTGGGCCTGGTGGGCCGGACCATGCACGCCGTGGACGAGCGCGCGCCGGTGGAGGAGATCCGCCGCCTCCAGGCTGTCTACGAGACCCTGATCCGCCGCTACTTCGCCGCGCCGCCGTCGGCGTAGGACACGCCGGTCAGGACAAGGCCCGCCGCCGGCGCCACGGGGCCGCAGGCCCGGCGGTCGCGCGCCTCCAGGGCGGCCTTCACGTCCTGCGCCGTCCAGCGCCCGACCCCCACCTCCGCCAGGGTGCCGGTCATCGACCGCACCTGCCGGTGCAGGAAGGAGCGCGAGGTCCAGGACAGCCAGACCTCCTCGCCCCTGCGGCTGACCTCGGCCCGGTCCAGGGTCTTGACCGGCGACTTCGCCTGGCAGGCCAGGTCGCGGAAGGTGGTGAAGTCGTGGTGGCCCACCAGGACCTGGGCGGCGGCGTGCATGGCCTCGGCGTCCAGCGGCGCCTTGACGTGCCAGACCTGGCCCCGGTCCAGCGCCGGAGGCGCCGGGCGGTTGAGGATGCGGTAGAGATAGCGCCGTTCGGTGGCCGAGAACCGGGCGTGCCAGCCCTCCGGGGCGACCTCTGCATCGAGGATGACCACGGCCTCCTCGACCAGGTGGGCGTTGAGGGCGTTGCGCACGGTCAGGGCCGGCCAGTCCCGGGTCAGGTCCACGTGCACCACCTGGCCCGTCGCATGGACGCCCGTGTCGGTGCGGCCGGCGGCCTGAAGCCGGACGGACTCGCCGGAGAAGGCCAGGACCGCCCGCTCCACCGCCCCCTGGACCGTGGGCAGGTCGCCCTGGGCCTGGAAGCCCTTGTAGGGGCCGCCGTCGTATTCGAGGGTCAGGCGGTAGCGGGGCATCAGGCCAGCCGGGTCCCGGCGGGCAGGGGCAGGCCGCGCAGGAAGTCAGCGGCGTCCTGGGGACCCCGGCCCTCGCGCTGGAGGCGAAGCAGGCGCACCGCGCCCTCGCCCGTCGCCACCAGCAGGGCCTCGTCCAGGACCTCCCCCGGTGCGCCTTCGCCCGACTCGGCCCGGCTGAGCAGGGCCTTGACCCGGACGGGACCCCGGGGACCGGGCGCCTCGAACCAGGCCCCCGGGAAGGGCGAGAGGCCGCGGATCTTGCAGTCCAGCTCGGCGGCGGGGCGGGTCCAGCGCAGCCGGGCGGTGCGGGCGCTGATCTTCTTCGCGTAGGTGGCGCCCTCGTCGGCCTGGGGGGTCTCGACGGCGCGGCCGGCGGCGATGTCGGCCAGGGTCGCGACCAGCAGGGCGGCGCCGGCTTCGGCCATCCGGTCATGCAGGGCGCCGGCGGTCTCGTCCGGCGCGATGGCCAGGCGGGCGGTGGAGAGGATGGGGCCCTCGTCCAGGCCCTCGGTCATGCGCATGACCTGGACCCCGGTCTCAGCGTCGCCCGCCATGATGGCCCGCTGGATGGGGGCCGCGCCGCGCCAGCGGGGCAGGAGGGAGGCGTGCAGGTTGAAGGCGCCAAGGCGCGGCGCCTCCAGCACCTCGCGGGGCAGGATCTGGCCGTAGGCGACCACCACGGCGGCGTCGAGGCCGAGGGCGCGGAAGGCCTCGACCTCGGCCGGGTCGCGCATCGAGGCGGGAGTGCGGACGGGCAGGCCCAGGGTGTCCGCCAGGGCTTGCACCGGCGAGGGGCGGAGCGCCTGGCCGCGTCCGCGGGGCGCCGGGGGCTGGGCGTAGACCGCCGCGATCTCATGTCCGGCCTCCACCACGGCGGCGAGGCAGGTGGCGGCGATATCGGGGGTCCCAAGGAAGGCGAGGCGCATGGGCGGGGTTTACCCCTCCGGAGCCGGGGAGGGAACCGGAAGGGGCGGGATCAGCCCGTGCGGGCCAGCTTGCGCACCCGCGCCACGGCCCGTTCGCGCTTCAGCCGCGACAGGTGGTCGATGAAGAGGACGCCCTTGAGATGGTCCATCTCGTGCTGGATGCAGACGGCGAACAGGCCGTCGGCGTCCTCGACCACTTCCTTGCCGTGATAGTCGAGGTACCGCAGCTTCACCCGGGCCGGTCGGTCGACCTCGTCGTAGACCTCGGGCACGGACAGGCAGCCCTCCTCGTAGGGGGCGGTGTCCTCCGAGGCCCAGAGGATCTCAGGATTGACGAAGTAGCGCGGCTGGGGCGGCTCGCCCTGGCGGGCGAGGTCCATGACGATGACCTGCTTGGGAACCCCCACCTGGATGGCGGCCAGGCCGATGCCGGGGGCCGCGTACATGGTCTCCAGCATGTCGTCCATGAGCCGGCGCAGGTCGTCGTCCACCCGCTCGACGGGGGTTGAGACCTGCTTCAGGACGGGGTTGGGGACGGTGAGGATGTCGAGGAGGGCCATGGTCTCGCCAGTTAGGGATGGGGCCGGGCAGCGTCAAGCCGCGCTGTCGTCCCCCTTGGGCTCCAGGCGCGCGAGGGGCCGGACACCGGTCTCGACGTGGGAGAGCTCGGGCATGGGCTTGCCCTCATGGTCGACGCCCAGGGCCTCGAAGCGGCGGGCCTGGGGCAGGACCCGGCTCTCGAGGGAGCCGACCACCTGGTTGTACTTCTCCACCGCCTGGGTCAGGGCCTTGCCGACCCCGGCCACATGGCCGCCCATGTCGGACAGGCGCTTGTAGAGCTCGCGCGCCACCTTGGCGATCTCGGCGGCGCCCCGGGCCTGGTCCTCCACCCGCCAGCCGTAGGCCACGGCCTTGCACAGGGCGAAGAGGGTGGTGGGGGTCACCACGACGACCTTCTGGGCCATGGCCTCGTTCAGGAGGTCGGGCTGGCGGTCGAGGGCGGCGACCAGGAAGCTGTCGCCGGGGATGAACATGGCCACGAAGTCGGCGCTGCCGCCCAGCTCGTCCTGGTAGCCCCGGGAGGCCAGGGTGCGCATGTGGCTGCGGACGCTGTCGGCGTGGCGCGCCAGGGCGGCCTCGCGCTGGGCCTCGTCGCCCGCCTCCTGGGCGTCGAGGAAGGCGCCGATGGAGACCTTGGCGTCGATCACCAGCTCGCCCCCGCCGGGCATGCGCACGATGACGTCGGGGCGCTGGCGACGCTCGCCATTGCTCAGGGTGACCTGTTCGAGGAAGTCGAAGCGGTTCTGCAGGCCAGCCATCTCCAGCACGTTGACCAGGGTCTGCTCGCCCCATCGGCCCTGGACGCCGACGCCCCGGCGCAGGGCGGCGGTGAGCTTCTGGGTCTCGTCACGGGCGGCGTTGGAGGCCTTGAGGAGGCCCTCGATCTGCTCGCGCAGGCCGCCAGTTTCCTGGGCGCGGGCCTTCTCGAGGCCCTCGACCTGTTCGCGGAAGGCCTTGAGGGTGTCCGCCACGGGCTTGAGCTGGCCGGCGATCTTCTCCTCGGCGATCTTCTCGCGCAGTTCGAAGCTTTCATTGGCCCGGGCGATGAGCTGCTCGGCGATGGCGCCGGCGGCCTCGGCCTGCAGCAGCTCGGCGTTGCGGGCGGCCATCTCCTCGATGACCTGGACCCGGGCGGCCGTGGCCTGGAGATCGGCGACCCGCGCCTCCGCCCGGTCCGCCCGGCCCCGCTCGAGCACGGCCCAGATGACGGCGACGAGGGCGACGGCAAAGCCCAGGAGGGCGATGAGGAGTTCGGAGTTCATGAAGTGTTCCTAGGTCGGAATCGTCGTCCTGTCACCGGGCGCGGTCAGGCGGGGCGGCGCGCGCGCAGGGCCTGGGTCAGGGTGCCGTCGTCCAGCCAGTCGAGCTCGCCGCCCACGGGCACGCCCCGGGCCAGGAGGGTGACCTCTGCGCCGCTCCCTGAAAGCCGCTCGGCCAGGTAGTGGGCGGTGGTCTGGCCGTCGACCGTGGCCGGCAGGGCGAGGATGACCTCGCGCACGCCCCCGGCGGCGACCCGGGCGAGCAGGCCTGCGATGCGCAGGTCGTCCGGCCCGACGCCGTCGAGGGCCGAGAGCAGTCCGCCCAGGACATGGTAGCGGCCGCGGAAGGCCCCAGCGCGCTCCAGGGCCCAGAGGGCGCCGGCCTCCTCGACCACGCAGATGAGTCCGGCGTCCCGCGCGCCGTCCGAGCAGACCGTGCAGGGGTCACGGGTGTCCAGGGCGCCGCAGGCGCTGCACGCCCGGACCTTGGCCGCGGCGTCCGCCATGGCCTCGGCCAGGGGGGTCATGAGCTGTTCCCGCCGCTTGAGCAGGGCCAGGGCGGCGCGGCGCGCGGACCGGGGCCCCAGCCCCGGCAGGCGGGACAGGAGGCTGATCAGGCGTTCGATCTCGGGTCCGGCGGATGCGGCCAAGGCCCCGGCCTCCTTTTTGTCGGAATCCGTTTGCAGGGTGCACCTCCGGGGGTGATTCTGTCCAAGCCCTGACCGGACCAGGATCGCACATGACCCGCCGCCCATCTTCACGTCCGCGAAACGCCTCGAGCCGGGACGCGATCCCCATGGACCTTGCGGTCCGGGCGGCCCTGGGCCTGGCGGGCGGCCTGGCTGTCTGGGCGATGATCCGCTGGACGCCGCAGGTCCAGGGGATGGGCGAAGGCGTGAAGGTCCTTCGCGGCATGCTGGCCTTGGCCGCCCTGACCCTGCCGGTGGTGCTCCTCGGCGGCTACGCCGCCCTGCGGGCCCGGACCCTGGCCCTTTGGACGGCGGCGGCGGCGGGCGTCTGCGTCCTCGGGGGGATCGGCCGCACCAGCTGGTTGGGCGACAGCGACACCCCGCCGATCCCGGAGGGCGGCGCACTTTTCCTCACATGCCTCGTCCTCGCGATCGGTCACGTCCTGGTCCGCGCCCGGGAAGGCGCCGGAATGGGGAACGCCTGGCCGCGCCACTTCACCATCGCCTGGACCGACGGCTTCCGGGTGGTCCTCTCCGCCGCCCTTGTCGGCGCCATGATCCTCCTTTGCGGCCTTGCGGCCTCGCTGTTCGAGATGGTCGGCCTGAAGCAGGTGGGCGAATTTCTCTTTCGTCCCGGCGTGCTTTGGCCGGCGGCCGGCCTGGCCTTCGGTCTTGGCGTCCACTTCACCGCGACCCGTGCGGACCTCGCCGAAGGCGCCCGGGCCCTGGGCCTGGGTCTCCTGGCCTGGCTCCTGCCGCTGATGACCTTCCTGGTCGCCGCCTTCCTGGCGACCCTTCCCTTCACGGGACTGAAGCCTCTCTGGGACACGGGCTCTGCGGCGGCCCTGCTGATGGCCGCCTGCGTGGGCCTGATCGTCCTGTCCAACGCCGCCGTCCAGGACGCGACGAACCCCGCAAAGATCCCGCGGGTCCTGCAGTGGGCGGCGCGCCTCGCCGGCGTGCTCATGGTTCCCCTGGTGGTCATCGCCGCTATCGGCATCTTCCTGCGGATCGGCCAGCACGGCCTGACGCCGGACCGGGTCCGGGCCCTGGCCTGCGTTGCGACCCTGGCGGTCTTCGCCGGCGGCCACGCCCTGGCGGCCCTCTCCCGGCGCGGCTGGATCGAGGCCTTTGGCAAGGCCAACCTCACCGGCGTGCTGGCGGCCCTCGTGGCCTCGCTCTTCACCCTGAGCCCCGTTGGGGACCCGGACCGCCTGTCGGTCATGGACCAGATGCGACGCCTGGATACGGGGAAGGTCGCGCTGGATCGCTTCGACTTCGCGCTGCTGAGGTTCGACGCCGGCGAGCCCGGTCGCGCAGCCCTTCGGGAGCTTGCATCCCGACCCGGGGCCAGTCCGCGCGACGCCCAGATACGGGTCCGGGCCTCGGAGGCCCTGGCCGCCAAGTCCCGGTACGACCTGAGGCTGGCGCCTCCGGTGGTTACGCCCGTCGGGACGGCGCCGATCCCCGCAGACTTCCTCGCCAGTCCGGCGACGGTGAACTGCATCCCGGACGCGGACTGCATGGCCGTGAGCCTGGACATCACCGGCGACGGCTCCGCCGAGGTCCTGCTGAAGAGGGGCATTTCCGTTCTCGCCTGGATCCGGGAGGATTCGGGTTGGCGCCTGATGGGCGAACTGAGAGCCCCCTGCTTCGTGGACGACAGCCGTTTCCGGGCGGGCGAGATCCGCGTCACGCCGCCCCGTGTTACGGTCCAGGAGGTCGAGGTGGGCGGACAGCGACTGCGGCTTGTTCCCGAAATCGCCGACTGTCCCCCGTCAGGCGGCGGGGGCTAGTCTTCGCCGGCCTCTTCGCCCAGGTCGTCGACCAGGGCGGGCTCGGGCGGGGGCAGGTTGCGGATCTGCACGACCTCTGCGCCTGGAAAGGCCTCGAGAACCGACAGGACGAAGGGGTCCTGCGCGATCTCGGCGCGGGTCTCGCGGGCCTCGCGGGTCTGGCGCTCCCAGAGGCTTTCCGCCCCGCCGCCGCCCTGGGCCGCCACCAGCCAGGGTTGGCCGGTCCAGGCCTTGAGGCGGCCCACCAGGCGCTGGGCGAGGTTGGCTGGGGCGCCCGGCGCGGGCTCGAACTCGAGGACGCCGGGGCGGAAGCTGACGGGCCGGACGAAGCGTTCGACATCCAGCTTGAGGGCGATGTCCCGCTCAGCGTCGATCAGGGCGACCAGGTCCTCGAAGGTCTGGAGGGTGGGCGCCTGGCGCGCTTCGGCCTGGGGGACGGACTGGGGGGACGCCTGGGAGGCCAGGGCCCGCGCCGCGCCGCCCTGGACGGACCCGCCGCCCGACGAACCGCCGCCTCCGCCCATGGGGCCGCCTGTCGGCGTCTCGCCGCTGCGCAGGAGCTTCAGGGCCTCTTCCGGCCCCGGAAGGTCGGCGGCGTGCGCCAGGCGGATCAGGGCCATGTCCGTGGCCGCCGCCGGGTCCGGCGCCCGTCCCACCTCCTCGTGGGCCCGCAGCAGCATCTGCCAGAGGCGGGCCAGGATGGGCGCCGACACCGCCGCGCCGGCCGAGGCGAGGCGGGCCGACTGGTCCTTGGGCAGGGCCAGGGCCTGGGGGCCGACGGCCCGGGCCACCGAGGCGCCGTGCACGTGCTCCATGAGGTCGAGCACGACCTGGGCGGGATCGGCGCCCAGGGCGTAGAGCTGGCGGAAGGCGCTGACGGCGCCGCCGGGGTCGCCCTTCAGGATGAACTCGAACAGGTCCAGGGTCCCGGCCCGGTCGGCGAGGCCCAGCATGTCGCGGATCAGGGCGGCGGGGACGGTCTGGCCGGGCTCGGCCTGGACGATGGCCTGGTCCAGCAGCGACTGGGCGTCGCGGACCGAGCCTTCGGCTGCCCGGGCGATGAGGGTCAGGCCCTCGGCCTCCACCCGCACCCCTTCGGCCTCGAGGATCATCTGCAGGTTGCTGATGAGGTCGGCGGGCTCCACCCGGCGCAGGTCGAACCTCTGGCAGCGGGACAGGATGGTCACCGGCACCTTGCGGATTTCGGTGGTGGCGAAGATGAACTTGGCGTGCGGCGGGGGCTCCTCCAGGGTCTTCAGGAGGGCGTTGAAGGCCCCCGTCGAGAGCATGTGCACTTCGTCGATGATGTAGACCTTGTAGCGGGCCTCCACCGGGGCGTAGCGCACCCCGTCGAGAAGGTCGCGCATGTCGCCCACGCCGGTCCGGCTGGCGGCGTCCAGCTCCAGCACGTCCATGTGCCGGCCCTCGATGATGGCCCGGCAGTGCCGCCCCTCGGCGGAGAGGTCCAGGCTGGGGGCGTCGACGGCGTCGGTCTGGTAGTTCAGGGCCCGGGCCAGCAGCCGGGCCGTGGTGGTCTTGCCCACCCCGCGCACGCCGGTGAGCATGAAGGCGTGGGCGATCCGCCCGGCGGCGAAGGCGTTGCGCAGGGTGCGGACCATGGCCTCCTGGCCGTAGAGGTCCTCGAAGGTGCGCGGCCGGTACTTGCGGGCGATGACGGTGTAGGCGGCGCCGGTCGGGCTCGCGGCCGCCGCTGGCGCCGGCGCAGGGGCGGGCGCGGACGCGGGCTCGCCGAACATGTCCGCGGTGTCGGGATCACGCTCCGGCGCATCGGGTTCGGGCGTGAGGTCTTCGTCGGCCATGGTCGCCATTTGGGCTGGGTGGAGACCGGACAACGACCCGGAACGGGACTCGTTACGGCTGCTTCCTTCCGGACCTGACCGGGTTGGCGAGGCGTCCGCCCGTCGCCGATCTCCGCCCCCTATATCGCGGTCCAGCGGCGCGCATGCAAGCGTGTGCAGAACCCCGCCTGTGGGCTAAAAGACGACTCATGCCTCTGAACGCCTTCCAGAACACCTTCGCCGGCAATCCCCTCGACCGCGCCAGCGACCGCCGCAAGGACGCCGCCTGGCTGGCGGAGCGCCTCGCCTCCGACCAGTCCCTGGGCATGGTCCTGTGGAACGGCAAGGCCCTGGTGGAGCGTTCCGGCTCGGGCGGGATGCAGATCGCCTACCTGCCCTCCCGCCTTGTCGAGGACCTCTCCGGCGGTCCCGAGCGCCTGCTGTTCATGGGGCTCTGGCAGGACACGGCGGTCTTCGCCGTCGACCTCGAAGGCCCCGCCGATCCTACCGATGGGCCCCTGCAGGGGATGGGCCGGTTCGAGGATGCCCGGGCCCTGGCGGCCAGTCTGCCCTCCGGCGAGATCGCCATTGTCGGCACCGCCAAGGGGGTCTTCGAGTGGCGGCGCAAGCACCGCCGCTGCTCGGTCTGCGGCGAGGCCACCCACCCGGCCGAGGGCGGCTGGAAGCGGGAGTGCCCCTCCTGCAACGCCGAGCATTTCCCCCGCACGGACCCGGTGGTCATCATGCTGGCCGTCCATGGCGACCGCTGCATGCTGGGCCGCCAGGAGATCTGGCCCCCGGGCATGTTCTCAGCCCTCGCCGGCTTCCTCGAGCCCGGAGAGAGCATCGAGGAGGCCTGCGCCCGCGAGCTCTACGAGGAGGCGGGACTGAGGACGACCTCGGTGACCTACCACTCCACCCAGCCCTGGCCCTTCCCCAACTCGCTGATGATCGGCCTGATCGCCGAGGTCGAGAGCGACGACGCCCGTCCTGACCAGACGGAGCTGTCCGAGGTGCGCTGGTACACCCGCGCGGAAGCCCGGGCCCTGCTGGCCGGCGAAATCAAGGGCAGCTTCGCCCCCGGGGGCATGGCCATCGCTCACCAGCTGATCCGCGCCTGGGCGGAGGGGGCGTAAGTCCCCCATGTACCGCCGTTGACCCCCTTGTCTGTTGGAAGGCTGCTAGTTTGGTTCGTCTTCCGGGACGTCCGCCTGGCGCACCAACACCAGGCGGACAGCCGGCGGAAGGGCCGATGACCCCCGAGCTTTTT
>JBJOJL010000054.1:0-15459 GCA_046046615.1 Pseudomonadota bacterium | reverse complement strand
CCATCGTCGCCGTCATGCGTAAGCTCATCGAAGCCGCCAACCTCGTCCTCCAGAGAGGCCAGCCCTGGGTCAAAACCCAGCCTGCTTGAACATGGTTGCTCACCGACCTTCGGTCGGAGCTCCCCCTTGGGGGAGCAATTTGGCGCTGTAATTCCTCCCCCCAGGGGGAGGTGGACCGCGCAGCGGGCCGGAGGGGGTCAGCTGAGATGCCGTTGACCCCCGCCTGCGGACGGAGGGAGGATGGGGTGTGAGCGCACCCCTGACCCCCTGCCGCCAGGCCGAGGCCGAGCTCCTGGCCTATGGTCTCTCCCTGCCGGAAACGGACCTGGCCCCGCCGCGCCGGGACGCCGACCCCTTCCGTTACCTTCGGGTGGCGGGCAAGGGCTTCGCCTGGTTCGGCGGGCGGGACGAGCACCCGGACGAACTGATCCTGACGGTGAAGCTGCCCATCTCTGCGGAGATGGTCGCGGACCTGCCCTTCGTCCAGGAGAGCCGCGGCTGGCACAAGCGCAACAACTGGGTCACCGCC
The DNA here is from genome assembly GCA_046046615.1 of Pseudomonadota bacterium. Taxonomy (GTDB): domain Bacteria; phylum Pseudomonadota; class Alphaproteobacteria; order Caulobacterales; family Caulobacteraceae; genus Phenylobacterium. Next base: position 14,930 of record JBJOJL010000054.1, on the reverse strand, counting down.
CGGTTCGGGCCAGGGGACGACGTCCTGGCCGAGATGGAGACCCTGAAGGCCTGGATGCGGCAGAGCCACCTGGCCGTCGCCCCCCGCCGCCTGGCCCGACAACTCGCCGGGAGCTGAACCCCGGAACGCTTCCTGGAGTCCATTGACTCCCCGTTCGCCTGGACTAGAACAAAAAGCGAACACGAGGTCGGGCATGGACGGGGACAGGCGGAACAGGCTGGCGGCGCTGCGGGCGGACATCCGGCGGCTGGAGCGGGTGGCGGGGCCGGCGCGGGGACGGCTGTCCCTGGGCGATCCGCGCCTGGATTCCGCCCTGGGCGGGGGCCTGGCCCTGGGCCAGTGGCACGAGATCGGCGGCGAGGGGGCCGAGGCCGAGACCTGCGCCGCCCCCGCCGCCTTCGCCGCCAGGCTCGCCGCCGCCCTGCTGGCCCGCCCGGACCAGCGCGGCCGCTCGGCCGTCTGGATCCTGCGCCGCGACGACCTCTTCCCCCCCGGCCTGGCGGAGCTGGGCCTGCCGGCGGACCGGCTGGTGGGGGTCTGCGCCCGGGACGAGGCCGAGGCCCTGGCCGTCGCCGAGGACGCCCTGGCCTCTCCCGGCGTCGGGGTGGTGCTGGCCGAGGTCGGCGCCGTGGACCTGACCGCCGGCCGGCGCCTGCAGCTGGCCTGCGAGGCGCGGGGCGGCACGGGGCTGGTGATCCTGCGGCGGCCCTTCGGCGGAGCGGCGGCGGGGACGTCGGGCGGCACGGCGGCGGCCACCTGCTGGCGGGTGTCGCCGGCGGCCAGCGCGCCGGGTCCGGGGGGCTTCGGCCTGGGACCGCCCCGCTGGCGCCTGCGCCTGGCCCGCGGCCGGGGCGGCCGGACCGGCGCCTGGAGCGTGGAGGCCGGCGCACGCGGAGACGAGGGAGAAGCGGATGTCGCGCATCCTCTGCGTCTGGTCGCCGAACTGGGCGATCGAGACCTGGCGGCGCCGGCGGCCCTCAGCGCCGCAGGTTGAGCCCTTCGCCCTGGTCGGACCGGACCGCGGACTGCGGGTGCTGACCGCCGTCAGCCCGCAGGCCGCCGCCATGGGCCTCTTTCCCGGCCAGAGGGTGACCGACGCCCAGGCCCTGCGGCCTGACCTGGTCCTGGCCGAGGCCGAGCCGGAAGCCGACGCCCGGGCCCTGGAGGCCCTGGCCGACTGGTGCGTGCGCTTTTCCCCCGCCGTCGCCCCCGACCCGCCGGACGGCCTGTTCCTGGACATCGGCGGGGTCGCCCACCTGTGGGGCGGCGAGGCGGAGATGGCCGCCGACCTGGCCGCGCGCCTGGCCAGGGACGGCCTGACCGCCCGGATCGCCGTCGCCGACACGGCCGGGGCGGCCTGGGCCCTGGCGCGGAGCCCCGCGGCGGAGGCGGGGCTGCAGGTCCTGGCGGCGGGCGCGGCGTGGACGCAAGCCGGCGTCCTGGCGCCCGAACTGGCCGGCCTGCCCCTGTCAGCCCTGCGGCTGGCGCCGCCGGCGGCGGCTCAGCTGTCCCGGCTGGGCCTGAGGCGGATCGGCCAGCTGGCCGCCCTGCCCCGCGGCCCCCTGGCCAGGCGCTTCGGCGCCGGGGTCCTGCTGCGCCTGGACCAGGCCCTGGGCCGGGCGCCCGAGGCCCTGGCCTTCCGCCGGCCGCCCACCCCCTGGTTCGCCCGCCTGGACCTGGCCGAGCCGGTGAGCGCGCCGGACGACCTGGCCCGCCTGTGCCGGGATGTCGCCCTGCGCCTCTGCGCGCGGCTGGAGACGGCCGGGCGCGGGGCCCGCCGCCTGCGCCTGGACTTCCACCGGGTGGACGGCGCCCCCGTAGGCCTGGAGCTGGGCCTGTCCCGCCCGGCCCGGGACCCGGACCGCATCGCCCGCCTCTTCCTGCCCCGGCTGGAGACCCTGGACCCCGGCTTCGGGATCGAGGCGGTCAGCCTGCAGGCGGCGGAGGTCGAGGCCCTGTCCCCGGGCCAGGCCGATCTGGCCAGCCTGCTGGAGCCCATCGAGGGGCCCGAGGCCCTGGCGCCCCTGATCGACCGACTGAACGCCCGGCTGGGCCCCGGGCGGGTCTGGCGCAGCCGGCCCCGGGCCAGCCATGTCCCTGAACGCTCGGTACGCCGGACCGCCGCCCTGGGGGCGCCCGCCGGTCCCGCCAGAGACGGCCCCGCCGCGGGCTGGCCCGCCTGGCGGCCCCGCCCCTTACGCCTCCTGCCCCGCCCCGAGGTCCTGGAGGCGGTGATCGCCCTGACCCCCGACGAGCCGCCCCGGCAGTTCCGCTGGCGCCGGCGCGTGCACCGCATCCGCCTGGCCGAGGGCCCCGAGCGCATCGGCGCGGAGTGGTGGCGGAGCGGGATCGAGGCGGTCCGGACCGACCAGGTGCGCGACTATTACCGGGTCGAGGATCAGGACGGCGCGCGCTTCTGGGTCTTCCGCTCGGGACTGCACGACCATGACCGGCCGGTGCGCTGGTGGCTGCACGGCCTGTTCGGATGAGCCGCTACGCCGAGCTGGCGGCGGCCAGCAACTTCTCCTTCCTGCGGGCCGCCTCGCATCCAGAGGAGCTGGTGCAGACCGCCGCCGCCCTGGGGCTGGAGGCCCTGGGGATCGCCGACCGCAACAGCGTGGCCGGCGTGGTGCGGGCCTGGGCGGCGGGGCGGAAGCTGGAGGCGGGGCCGCGCGTGCTGGCGGGCGCGCGGCTGGCCTTCGCCGACGGGACGCCGGACCTGGTCTGCTATCCGCAGGACCGGGCCGCATGGGGGCGGCTGACCCGCCTGTTGACCCTGGGCAAGCGGCGGGCGCGCAAGGGCGGGTGCGACCTCGCCCTCGGCGACTTCCTGGACCATGCCGAGGGCCTGCTGGGCATCGTCCTGCCGCCGCCGCCCGGGGACCCCGCCGGCGCGGACTTCCCCCGGCGGCTGGAGGCCCTGGCCCGGGCCCGGCGGGGGGCGGTCTGGCTGGGCGGGGTGCGCCGCTACGGCCCCCGCGACCTGGCCGAACTGGCCCGGCTGGAGGCCCTGGGGGCGGCGGCGGGCGCGCCCCTGGTCGCGGTGGGCGAGGTGCTCTACCACGACGTCCGCCGGCGGCCCCTGCAGGACATCCTGACCTGCATCCGCGAGGGCTGCACCATCCATGAGGCCGGCCTGAGGCTGGAAGCCAACGCCGAGCGCCGCCTGAAGTCCCCCGCCGAAATGGCCCGCCTGTTCACCCGCTTCCCCGGCGCCGTCGAGCAGAGCCTGGAGATCGCCGGCCGGGTCGGCTTCGACCTGTCGGAACTGCGCTACGAATACCCCGACGAGCCCGTCCCGCCGGGCAAGAGCCCCATGCAGCACCTGCGCGACCTGACCTGGGAGGGGGCGGCCTGGCGCTTCGAGGGCGGGCTGGGCGAGCGCGAGCGGCGGACCCTGGAGCACGAGCTGGGCCTGATCGAGAAGCTGGGCTTTCCCAACTACTTCCTGACCGTCCACGACATTGTCCGCTGGGCGCGGGAACAGGGCATCCTCTGCCAGGGGCGCGGGTCGGCGGCCAACTCCGTGGTCTGCTTCTGCCTGGGGATCACCGCCGTCGACCCCACCAAGAAGGACCAGGACCTCCTCTTCTCGCGCTTCATCTCCGAGGCCCGGGGCGAGCCCCCGGACATCGACGTCGACTTCGAGCACGAGCGGCGCGAGGAGGTCATGCAGTACCTGTTCCGGCGCTATGGCCGGGAGCGGGCGGCCATCGCCGCCACGGTGATCCACTTCCGGCCGCGCATGGCCATCCGCCAGGTGGGCAAGGCCCTGGGCCTGACCGAGGACGTCACCGCCGCCCTGGCCGGCACGGTCTGGGGCCCCTGGAGCGGCATGAGCCCGGACCCCTACATCCGCCAGGCGGGCCTGGACCCGGACGCCCCGGAGATCCGCCGCGCCACGGCCCTGGCCGGTGAACTGCTGGGCTTTCCCCGGCACCTGTCGCAGCACGTGGGCGGCTATGTCCTGACCCGGGGGCGGCTGGACGAGATGGTTCCCATCGGCAACGCCGCCATGCCCGACCGCACCTTCATCGAGTGGGACAAGGACGACATCGACGCCCTGGGCCTGATGAAGGTGGATATCCTGGCCCTGGGCATGCTGAGCGCCCTGCGCAAGAGCTTCGAGATGATCCCGCCCCGGGCCGACGGGACCCGGCTGACCGATATCGCCCAGGTCCCCCAGGAGGTCCCGCAGGTCTACGACATGCTGTGCCGGGCCGATTCCGTGGGCGTCTTCCAGGTGGAGAGCCGGGCGCAGATGTCCATGCTGCCGCGCCTGAAGCCCCGGCGGTTCTACGACCTGGTCATCGAGGTGGCGATCGTCCGGCCCGGCCCCATCCAGGGCGACATGGTCCACCCCTACCTGCGCCGGCGCGACGGGACCGACCCGGTGGAGTTCCCCGCCCCCGCGCCGGAACACGGCCCGCCGGACGAGCTGCACCGGGTGCTGGGCAAGACCCTGGGGGTGCCCCTGTTCCAGGAACAGGCCATGCGCCTGGCCATCGAGGCGGCGCGGTTCAGCGAGAACGACGCCGACGGCCTGCGCCGGGCCATGGCCACCTTCCGCAACCTGGGAAGCGTCAGCGAGTACCGCCGCCGCTTCCTGGAGGGCATGACCGGGCGGGGCTACGATCCGGACTTCGCCGAACGCTGCTTCCGCCAGATCGAGGGGTTCGGCTCCTACGGCTTCCCCGAGAGCCACGCCATCAGCTTCGCCCTCCTGGTCTACGCCTCGGCCTGGGTGAAGTGGCGCTGGCCCGACGCCTTCTGCGCGGCCCTGATCAACTCCCAGCCCATGGGCTTCTACCAGCCGGCCCAGCTGGTGCGGGACGCCCAGGCGCACGGGGTGGAGGTGCGCCCCGCCGACGTTTTGGCCAGCGACTGGGACTGCACCCTGGAGCCGGTTCCCGGCCGGCGGCTGAGGGCGGTGCGGCTGGGCCTGCGCCAGGTCCGGGGCCTGGCCCGGGAGGACGCCGCCCGCCTGGTCCAGGCCCGCGACCGGGGCGCCCGCGCCGTCGGCGACTTCGCCCGGGAGGTGAGCGGCCGGGGGATGGAGCTGCTGGCCGAAGCGGACGCCTTCGCAGGTTTGGGGCTGAGCCGGCGCCAGGCCCTATGGGCGGTGAAGGGCCTGGCCGGCGCCGCCCGGGCGGACCGGGACGCGCCCCTGGCGGCCGGGGCCGACCTGCCCGAGCCCGAGGCCGCCCTGCCGGTCATGACCGCCGCCCGCGAGACCGCCGAGGACTACCGGACCCTGCGCCTGTCCCTGAAGGCCCACCCCTGCGCCTTCCTGCGCGGCGAGCTGGCGGCGCGGGGCGCGAAGCCGGCGGCGGAGCTGGGGCGGATGCGCGACGGTCGGCGCACCGCCGTGGCGGGCCTAGTCCTGGTGCGCCAGAGGCCCGGGACGGCCAAGGGCGTGGTCTTCATGACCCTGGAGGACGAGACCGGCGCGGCCAACATCATCGTCTGGAAGGACGTCTTCGAGGCCCATCGCCCGGCGGTCATGCGCTCAGGCCTGGTGCTGGTGGAGGGCCGGCTGCAGGTGGCCGGCCAGATCGTCCACCTGGTGGCCGAGCGGGTCACCGACCTGTCCTTCCTGGCCGCCGCCCTGAGGACGGACGAACCCGGCGAAGCCCCGCCCGCCGGCGGCGGACGCCTGGTGGCCAGCCGGGACTTCCATTGAACCCCGGAACTTGACGCCCGTCCGCCCCTGCGGCGAAGTCGGGGCGACAGGGAGACACGCCATGCTCAAGATGCTCGCCCGGGCCGCCGCCCTCGCCCTTCCTCTGTTGGCCGGGGTCGCCGCGGCCGAACCCGCCCGGGTGAAGGTCGAGACGGGCGTCCTGGGGGGAGAGGCGAAGGACGGCGTGGGCGTCTGGCGCGCCATCCCCTACGCCGCCCCGCCCGTGGGCGAGCGCCGCTGGGCGCCGCCGGCCCGGGCCGCCGCCTGGAAAGCCGAGCGCGACGCGACGAAGAACGGTCCCTCCTGCGTCCAGAAGATGAACGCCGACGGGACCCCGAACGGCGGCGGCGCCAACGGGCCGATGAGCGAGGACTGCCTGCAGCTCAACGTCTTCGCGCCGGCGAAGGCCCGGAAGGCGCCGGTCATGGTCTGGATCCATGGCGGCAGCCACCGGGAGGGCGCCGGCTGGATCTACGACGGCTCGGCCTTCGCCCGGCAGGGGATCGTGGTGGTGACGATCAACTACCGGCTGGGGCCGCTGGGCTATTTCGCCCACCCCGCCCTGACCGCCGGCGCCCGGCCGAATGAGCCCCTCGCCAACTACGGCCTGATGGACCAGGTCGCCGCCCTGCAGTGGGTGAAGCGCAACATCTCAGCCTTTGGGGGCGACCCCCGTCAGGTGACGGTGTTCGGCGAGAGCGCCGGCGGCATGAGCACCCTTTCCCTCCTGGCGACGCCGTCGGCCAAGGGCCTCTACGCCCGCGCCATCGTCCAGTCGGGCGGCGGCTGGTTCCCGCCGACGACCCTGGCCGCCAGGGCCGAGGCCGGGGAGAAGGCCCTGGCGGCCCTGGGCCACGCCAAGGCCTCCGCCGCCGACCTGCGGGCCCTGCCGGCGGAGGACCTGGTGAAGGGCGTCGGCGGAAGCTTCGGCCCGATCCCGGACGGACGCCTGCTGAAGGAAACCCCCACACAGGCCTTCGCCGCCGGCCGGGCCGCCGACGTGCCTCTGGTCATTGGCTGGAACTCCGGCGAGGATTCCCTGATGGGTCCCTGGCGACCGGAGATGGCCGACAGCCTTACCCCCGGCGTCCGTGAGGCCTATCCCGCCGAGGCCGCCCGGGGCGACGAGGCCCTGGCCCGCGCCGCCTTCACCGACAGCCTGATGGGCGCGCCGGCGCGCTGGATCGCCCGGCAGGCGGCCTCGGGCGCCCCGGCCTGGCTCTACCACTTCTCCTATGTGGGAACCCGCTTCCGGCCCTTCACCGACCGCGCCGCCCACGCCGCCGAGATCCAGTACGTCTTCCAGTACTGGGGCCGGCGGACACCCATGTCGGCGGTGTCGGAAGAGGACCGGGCCATGGCCGTCCTGATGAACGGCTGCTGGGCGACCTTCGCGAAGACCGGACGCCCGGATTGCCCCGGCGGCCAGGCCTGGCCCGCCTATTCCCGCTCGGCGGACACCCTCCTGGAATTCGGGCGCGAGAGCGGCCTGAGGAGCGGCTTCCAGTCCGGCCGCCTGGACTTCCAGGACCGCACCCGCTTGCCGGGGCTCGGAGTTCGGTAAAGCCCAGCGCATTCGCAGGGAGGCGTTACCTGCAAAGACGCCTCAGCAGACCCCCTCCGGCCCGCTGCGCGGCCCACCTCCCCCTGGGTGGAGGAATTCGGGGCGACGTTAAATCCGTTTCAAAGTTTAGGGTTAAGGATGGGGGCCAGAGAGTGCAGGACCCCTCCATGATTCGCGCCCGCAGAGCCCGCATTGTCGCCACCCTGGGACCGGCGAGCCGCAAGCCGGAGCAGATCGTCGCCCTGGCGCGGGCCGGGGCGGACGTCTTCCGGGTCAATTTCAGCCATGGCGAGCACGCCGACCATGCGACGGCGATCGCCCGGGTCCGGGCCGCCGAGGCTGAGGTGGGGCGGCCGCTGGCCGTGCTGGCCGACCTGCAGGGTCCCAAGATCCGGCTGGGCGAGTTCAAGGACCGGCGGGTCGAGCTGACGCGCGGCCAGGCCTTCCGGCTGGACCGGGATCCCACCCCCGGGGATGCCCGGCGGGTCTGCGTGCCGCACCCCGAAGTCTTCGCGGCCCTCAAGGTCGATGCGGATGTGCTGCTGGATGACGGCAAGGTCCGGCTGAAGGTGGTGCGCCATGGCGAGGACTTCGCCGAGACCGAGGTGATCGGGGGCGAGGCCCTGTCGGACCACAAGGGCCTGAACCTGCCGGGCCTGGCCATCCCCATCCCCGCCCTGACCGAGAAGGATCGGATCGACCTGGACTTCGCCCTGGCCCAGGGGGTGGACTGGGTGGCCCTGTCCTTCGTCCAGCGCGCCGCCGACATGGCGGAGCTGAGGCAGATCGTCCTGGGCCGGGCCGGGGTCCTGGCCAAGATCGAGAAGCCCGCCGCCCTGGAGGCCCTGGACGAGATCCTGGACCTGTCCGAGGCGGTGATGGTGGCCCGGGGCGACCTGGGGGTGGAGCTGGCGCCCGAGGACGTGCCGGTGGTCCAGAAGACCCTGGTGCGCGCCGCCCGCACCCGGGGCATCCCGGTCATCGTGGCCACCCAGATGCTGGAGTCCATGATCCACTCGCCGACGCCCACCCGGGCCGAGGCCTCCGACGTGGCCGCCGCCGTCTACGAGGGCGCCGACGCCGTCATGCTTTCGGCCGAGACCGCCGCCGGCGAATATCCCCTGGAGGCGGTGACCATGATGGACCGCATCCTGTCCCGGGTGGAGCGCGACCCGCGCTGGCCCGAGCTGATGGCCGCCGAATACCCGGTGGAGGACGCCGACGCCGACGCGCTGGTCGCCGCCGCCCGCCGGGCCGCCGACTCCGCCTCAACGGGCTGCCTCGCGGCCTTCACCACCACCGGCCAGACCGCCCTGCGCCTGTCGCGGGAGCGGCCGCTCCAGCCGACCCTGGCCCTGACCACCCGCCTGGCCACCGCCCGGCGACTTGCCCTGGCCTGGGGGGTCGAGGCGCGGGTGGTCGAGACCCTGACCGATCCGGAAGACCTGGCGCGGGTGGCCGTGGACGAGGCCCTGGCGGCGGGCCTCTGCCCGCCCGGGCACCGGGTCCTGATCCTCGCCGGCCTGCCCATGGGGTCGCCCGGGGCGGCCAATATCCTGCGCATCGCCCACGCGCCCCTCAGGCGCTGAGGCCGCCCCGGATCCCCCCGGCAAACGAGATCGTGCAAGCCGCCCGGGTTTGGGCTATTGCCGGCGCCGCACGGCCCCAGCGCCGGAGGGCAAGACCTTGAAGAATGTTTACAACGGCCTCGTCGGCGACATCGGCGGCACCCATGCGCGCCTGGCCCTGGTCGATGAGGAAGGGCACATCCGCCACCCCGTCACCTACGACGAGCGGGACTATCCCTCCCTGACGGAGGTGATCGCCACCTACCTGGAGAAGACCCTCGGCCGGAAGCGTCCGGGACGGGCTGTCCTGGCGGTGGCGGGTCCGGTCGTCGATGGCGAGATCCAGTTCACCAACAACAGCTGGCGAGCGTCCGAGGGCGAACTCTTCGTCGCCTTCGAGTTCGAATCCGTCCGGCTGATCAATGACTTCGCCGCCCAGGCCCTGGCCGCGCCGCTCCTGCCCGCCGAGACCCTGAAGCGGATCGGGCCGGATGTCCGGGGCGCGGACTTCGCCCCCCTGGTGGTGCTGGGCGCCGGCACCGGCTTCGGCGTCGCAGGTCTGGCCCGGTCGGAAAGGGGCGACGTGGAGGTGGCCGGCGAGGGTGGTCATGCGGCCTTCGCCCCGACTGACGACATTGAGATCGAGGTCGACCGTATCCTCAGCGCCCGCTTCGGGCGGACGTCCATCGAGCGGATTCTCTCGGGTCCCGGCCTCTTCAACCTCTATTCCGCCCTGGCGGAGATCCGCGGCGTCGCGCCGACCCTGGCGGACGAGGCGGCGGTGACGACCGCAGCGGGCAAGGGCGACGCCCTGGCCAACGAGACCCTGGACCGCTTCTGCGCCATCCTCGGGTCCGTCGCCGGCGACCTGGCCCTGACCTATGGCGCCCGGGGCGGGGTCTACATCTCGGGCGGCCTGGCCCCGCGCATGGCCGACCGGCTGACCGGCGGCGAGTTCCGCCGCCGCTTCGAGGCCAAAGGCCGGATGAGCCACTACATGGCCGAGATCCCGACCATCCTGATCCAGCACCCCTACGCCGCCCTGGTGGGCGCGGCCCGGGCCCTGAAGCGCCCGGCCGTCGGCCTGCGCTGATCCCGGGTCATCCGGACGTCTCCGTAGACCCCCTCCGTCCCGGGGCCTTGCCCCGGGCCACCTCCCCCTTTGGGGGCGGAATGAGGCGGTAATTGCTCCCCCGAGGGGGAGCTCCGGCCGAAGATCGGTGAGGGGATCTGCTGAACCGCCGTTGACCCCCTCCGGCCCGCTGACGCGGTCCACCTCCCCCTGGGGGGAGGAATTATCAGCGCGAATTTCTCCCCCAAGGGGGAGCTGTCAGCGAAGCTGACTGAGGGGGTCGTCGGCGCTTCAGCTGACCCCCTCCGGCCCGCTGCGCGGTCCACCTCCCCCTGGGGGGAGGAATTGGGCGGTGGCGGGGCTAGCGCCCCTTGAAGTTCCCCGGCCGGCGTTCGGCGACGGCGCGGACGCCCTCGGCGAAGTCTTCGGTGGCGCGCAGGATGGTCTGCTGTCCGTGCTCGTGGTCGGTCTGGGCCCGGACGGCGGCGGCGAGGCCGGCGCGCAGGGTCTTGCGGGTGGCGACCACGGCGAGGGGGGCGTTCTCGGCGATCTCGGCGGCCAGGGCCTTGGCGGCCTCCAGCAGCTCGGGGCCAGGGACCACTTCGTCCACCAGGCCCCAGGCCAGGGCCTCTTCAGGCTTCACCCGGCGGCCGGTCAGGAACATCAGGGCCGCCCTCTGCTCGCCGATCAGGCGGGGCAGGGTGTGGGTCAGGCCGAAGCCCGGGTGGAAGCCCAGCTTGACGAAGTTGGCGGTGAAGCGGGCCTCGGGCGAGGCGACGCGGAAGTCCGCCACCAGGGCCAGGCCGAGGCCCGCGCCCACCGCGGCGCCCTGGACGGCGGCGACGATCGGGGTCTCCACCGAGAAGAGGCGCACGGCCTGGGTGTAAAGGTCGTTGATCCCGTTCATGCCCGAGCCGCCGATGCCGTCGGGGGCCACGAGGTCGGCGCCGGCGCAGAAGGCCTTGCCCGCGGAGGCCAGGACCACGGCGCGGACCGTATCGTCGCCGTCGATCTTCTCGAGCAGGTCGGCCAAGTCGCGCATCAGGGGCACGGAGACGTGGTTGTTCGGCGGCCGGTCGAGGGTGACCACGGCGATGTGGCCGGTCTTCTCGACGGTGATTTCGGGGCGCTCGGTCGTGGTGGTCATCTCTTCACTCCCAGGAGGTTGCGGGCGACCACCATGCGGTGGACTTCGGAAGGCCCGTCGTAGATTCGCATGTTGCGGATGCTGGCCGCCATCAGGTGCAGGGGCAGTTCCTTGGTCATGCCCATGGCGCCGAAGCACTGCATGACATTGTCCAGGACCTCCCAGGCCATCTCGGTGGCGAAGACCTTGATCATAGAGATCTCGTTCTTCACGTCCTGTCCCTGATCCAGCTTCCAGGCGCAGTGATAGGTCATCAGCCTGGCGGCGTGGATCTTGGTCGCGGCGTCGGCGGCCCACCACTGGACGGCCTGGCGCTGGGACAGGGGTTGGCCGAAGGTCACGCGCTGGGGCGCGTACTGGATCATCATGTCCAGCGCCCGCTGGGCCAGGCCGATGCACCAGGCGGCCATCTCGATGCGCCGGGTGCCGAGGCGCACCTGCATGGGGGCGAAGCCCTGCCCCTCGACGCCCAGCAGCTTCCAGCCCGGCACGCGGACGTCGTCGAGGGCGATCTCGTAGGTGAAGGCGCCGGCCAGCATCGGGATGCGGCGCAGGATGTTGAAGCCGGGCGCATCGCGGTCGACCAGGAAGGCGCTCATGCCGCCGCGCGAGCCCTTCTCCTTGTCGGTGACGGCCATGACGATGGTGAAGTCGGCCTGCTCGGCCCGGCTGGTCCAGATCTTCCGGCCGTTGAGGATCCAGTCGTCCCCGTCGCGGACCGCCCGGGTGATCATGCCCGCCGGATCGGCGCCGGCGCCGGGCTCGGAGATGCCAATGGCGCTGATGGTCTTTCCGGCTGCGTAGGGGGCCAGGTAGGCCTCGCGCTGGCGCTCATTCACCGTGGCCATCAGCATGCGCAGGTTCGGCGAGTCCGGCGGCAGGGTGTAGGGCGTGATGGTCGAGCCCATGGCCTCGTTGACGCCGATCAGGGCCACCTGGGGCAGGTCGAAGCCGCCGACATCCTCCGGCGCGTCCAGGCCCCACAGGCCCAGCTTCTGCGAGACCTCGTCAATGCGGGCGCGCTCCTCGGGCGAGAGCCAGATCCCCTGCCCCGCCGCGTCCCGCGCGAGCACGGCGCCTTCAAGGGGGATAAGCTCCTCGCGCACGAAGCGCTCGGCCAGGTCCTTGAGCATGCGGTGCTCTTCGGAAAGCTGAAAGTCCATGAGACGGCCTCCTGGCGGCTTGCGCCCTCCGCTGGGGGGATCATAACGACGGAAACGGCCAAGGGGAGACACGACGTGGCGGAAACCCGGGAACTTGCGACGACGGCCACCGGCCCCCTGGCGGGAATCCGCATACTCGACCTGACCAGCGTGGTCTTCGGCTCCTACGCCACCCAGATCCTGGGCGACCAGGGCGCCGAGGTGATCAAGATCGAGGACCCGGGCTCGGGCCGGGGCGACGGCGGCGACATCATGCGCTGGGCCGGCCATGTGCCCGAGGGCGCGCCCCGGGACCTGGGCCCCATCTTCCTGACCATCAACCGCAACAAGCGCTCGGTGGTGGTGGACATGAAGGACCCGGCGACCCGGCCCCTGATGGAGGCCCTGATCGCTTCCTGCGAGGTCTTCGCCACCTCTATCCGCTACGAGGGCCTGAAGCGGCTGGGCCTGGCCTACGAGGACGTCCGCGCCCTGCGGCCCGACGTGGTCTATGTCCATGCGGCGGGCTACGGCTCGGAAGGGCCCTATGCCGGCGAGCCGGCCTATGACGACCTGATCCAGTCGGCCTCGGGCCTGGCGGACCTCCTGCCCCGCACGGACGGCAACCCGACGCCGCGCATCCTGCCCACCCTGGTGGCCGACAAGGTCTCCGGCCTGTTCATGAGCCAGGCCATCACCGCCGGCCTCCTGCACCGCGAGCGCACCGGCGAGGGCCAGTTCATCGAGGTGCCCATGCTGGAGTGCATGACCAGCTTCACCCTGGTCGAGCACCTCTACGACCACGCCTTCGACCCGCCCATCGGCCAGTGGGCCTACCAGCGCGTGGCCAATCCCAACCGCCGCCCCTACGAGACCAAGGACGGGCACATCGGCCTGTTGCCCTACACCGACAAGCAGTGGGACCAGTTCTTCGCCGCCGCCGGCATGGCGGACAGCTTCGGCAAGGACCCGCGCTTTTCCGACTACGCCACCCGCGGCAAGCACATCCAGGAGCTCTATGGCCTTGTGGGCGAAGTGACCAAGACCAAGACCACCCAGGAATGGCTGGACCTCCTGAAGCCCCTGTCCATCCCGGTGGTGCGCACCGCCCGGCTGGACGACCTGCCCGACGACCCGCACCTGTCCGCCGTGGGCTTCTTCGAGCGCCACGAGCACCCGCACGCCGGGCCCTATCTCGCCATGAAGCCGCCGGTGAAGTTCACCGGCTCGCCCAGCAACATCCGCCGGCACCCGCCCCGACTGGGCGAGCACACTGACGAGGTCTGGGCGGAGCTGGGACTGGAAAAGCCCTGATGCGCATCTCCGTCATGGGGGTTTCCGGGGCGGGAAAGTCGACCCTGGCGGCGGGTCTGGCGGCGCGGTTCGGCCTGGAGCGGGTGGAGCTGGACGCCCTGAACTGGCTGCCGGGTTGGCGCGACCTGCATGGCGAGGACCCGCAGGCCTTTGTCGACCGGGTCGAGGCCGCCACCCGGGGCGAGAAATGGGTCACCGACGGCAACTACACCGTCTGCCAGGACCTCATCTGGAGCCGGGCCACCGACGTCATCTGGCTGGACTATCCCCTCTCGGTCAGCATGCCGCGCCTGTTGAGGCGCACCGTGAACCGGGCGGTCACCGGGCGCGAGCTGTGGGAAGGCACGGGCAATCGGGAGCACTTCACCCGCTGGTTCGGCAAGGACCACCCGGTCTGGTTCACCCTGCGCCACCGCACCCGGGCGAACGCCAAGCGCGCGGAGCGTTTCGCGGACCCGAGGTGGGCGGGTGTCCGCAAGCACAGGTTGAAGTCGCCCCAGGAGGCCGAAGCCCTGCTGGAGCAGCTGGCGGCCGAGGCCCGGGCATGAAAAAGCCCGGCGGCCCCGAAGGGCGGCCGGGCGATCTCAGTGGCGAAGAGCTCCCGTAAGGGGTTACTTCTTGACGCCTTCCTTGGCCTCGTCCGCCGTCTTGGTGACGGCGCTGCCGGCGGCCTGGACGTCCTTGCCGACGCCCGCGATGGTGTTGCAGCCGGCCACGGCGAGGGTCGCCGCGGCGGCCGCGAGGATGAGGATCTTGCGCATGTCGGCCATCCTTTGCCTGAGCCTGAAGACTATCGCCCCTTAGGCCAGGGTTTTGGTTAACAGACGCTGAACAGGAAAAGGCAAGGCCGCTGACCCGCTCAGTCAGCTTCGCTGACAGCTCCCCCTTGGGGGAGCAATGACTCCCCAATTCCTCCCCCCAGGGGGAGGTGGACCGCGCAGCGGGCCGGAGGGGGTCTACGGCATCTCAGCTGACCTCCTCGCCGACCTTCGGTCGGAGCTCCCCCTTGGGGGAGCAATGGGCGCTCTACGCCGGCCGGAAGACCGGGGCCGGGGGGCCGCCTTCGGTGGGCTGGAAGCGCACCTTGACCCTCTGGCCGATCTTCAGGCTGTCCGGGTCGCAGTCCACGAAGTTGGTCAGCACCGCCGGGCCCTCGTCGAGGGTGACGTAGCCGATCACGTAGGGACCCGTGGGCGATCGCCGCATGATGGAGAAGGTGTAGATCTCGCCCTCGCCGGGGCTCTCTTCCCAGACCGTGTCGTCCGAGGCGCAGAAGGGGCAGATGGCGCGGGGGTACCAGTGCGCCTTGCCGCAGGCGGTGCAGCGCTTGATCAGGAACCGGCCCTCGGCGGCGGCGTCCCAGAAGGGCTTGCTCTCGACGGTGACCGCCGGCGCCGGGATGGCGCGGCCGGCGGGCTTGGCTTCAGCTTCGCTCATCTT
>JBJOJL010000053.1:0-16095 GCA_046046615.1 Pseudomonadota bacterium | reverse complement strand
GTCCGTAGGTCAGTCGGCGGGGACCGGCCTTCGGCATCACGCCGTTGTGTCCGGGTCGGGGGCGCTCCCCGTGTTCGCGCCGGCTCCGGTTCGATAGAAGGTCAGGACGCCCGCCCCTCGCGGTCGCCGAGACGACGAAGCACAGGATCCCCAAATGCCGTCCAGTCCGAAGGCTCCCGCCGAACAGATCGATGCACGTCTTGTCCGCCGCCTGGCCGGCATCCTGAACGATACGGGACTCTCCGAGATCGAGGTCGAGCACGACGGACTCCGGATCCGGGTGGCGCGCACCCTCACCGCCGCAGCGCCTGTCGCCGTCGCCGCCCCCCTGCCCGCACCGGTCGCCGCAGCGCCGGCCGCCGAGACCCACGCCGCCGCGGCCGCCCCCGCCGTCGCAGCGGGAGACGCCGTGAAGTCGCCCATGGTCGGAACAGTCTACCTGCAGCCCCAGCCGGACGCCCCGGCCTTCGTGAAGGTGGGCGATACGGTCTCCGAGGGGCAGACCCTGATGATCGTCGAGGCCATGAAGACCATGAACCCCATCCCCGCCCCGCGGGCCGGGAAGGTGCTGGAGATTCTCGCCGTCAACGGCCAGCCCGTCGAGTTCGGCGAACCCCTCGCGATCATCGGTTAGGCCATGTTCGACAAGATCCTGATCGCCAACCGGGGTGAGATCGCCCTGCGGGTGCACCGCGCCTGCAAGGAGATGGGCATCGCCACGGTCGCCGTTCATTCTGAGGCCGACGCCGGCGCCATGTGGGTGCGCCTGGCCGACGAGAGCGTCTGCATCGGCCCGGCCTCGGCGGCGAAGAGCTATCTCAACATCCCCTCCATCATTGCGGCGGCCGAGATCACCGGCGCCCAGGCCATCCACCCTGGGTATGGTTTCCTCTCCGAGAACGCCCGCTTCGCCGAGATCGTGAACGCCCACGGCTTCACCTTCATCGGTCCCCTGCCCGAGCACATCACCATGATGGGCGACAAGATCACCGCCAAGCAGGCGGTGAAGGACGCCGGCATTCCGGTGGTCCCGGGCTCTGACGGCGCCGTGACGACCGAGGAGGAGGCCTTCGCAGCCGCCCGGGAGATCGGGTTCCCGGTGCTGATCAAGGCCGCCGCCGGCGGCGGCGGACGGGGCATGAAGGTGGCCCGCACCGAGGACGACCTCGCCGAGGCCGTGTCCACCGCCCGGGCCGAGGCCAAGGCGGCCTTCGGCGACGACGCCATCTACATGGAGCGCTACCTCCAGGGCCCCCGCCACATCGAGCTGCAGGTGATCGCCGACCGATTCGGCAATGTCTGCCACCTGGGCGAGCGCGACTGCTCCCTCCAGCGTCGCCACCAGAAGGTGCTGGAAGAGGCCCCCTCGCCGGTCATCGACGCCGCCGCGCGGGCGAAGATCGGAAAGGTGGTCGTCGAGGCCATCCGCCGGATTGGGTATCTCGGCGTGGGCACCATCGAGTTCCTGTACGAGAACGGCGAGTTCTTCTTCATCGAGATGAACACCCGCCTGCAGGTCGAGCATCCGGTCACCGAAGCCATCACCGGAATCGACCTGGTCCGCGAACAGATCCGCATCGCCGCCGGCCTGCCCCTGTCGTTCTCGCAGAAGGACATCGTCTTCGAGGGCCACGCCATCGAATGCCGGATCAACGCCGAGAACCCGAGGACCTTCACCCCCTCGCCCGGCCTGATCTCGGACTTCCACGCCCCGGGCGGCCTGGGCGTTCGCCTCGACAGCGCCATCTACGCCGGCTACGCCATCCCGCCCTACTACGACAGCCTCATTGGCAAGCTGATCGTCCACGGCCGGGACCGCGAGGAGTGCATCGCCCGTCTCAGCCGCTGCCTGGGCGAGATGGTGGTGAGCGGGGTCGAGACCACCATTCCCCTCTTCCAAGACCTGCTGCTCCAGCCGGACTTCCTGATGGGCGATTACACCATCCACTGGCTTGAGCGCTGGCTGAAGGATCAGTCGGAGGCCCGGTGAGCCGTCCTCCGCGCCGCCATCCCGCGCTGGACTTCTACGCCCGCGGCGTCTTTCCCATGGCTCAGGCAGCCGACGATCCGGCGGTCTTCCTGGTGGAGCCCGACTACCGGGGGGTCTTTCCCCTCAAGGGACTGAAGCTGCCCCGGCGGCTCCAGCGCACCGTGCGACAGGACCGGTTCGAAGTCCGGGTCAACACCGCCTTCCCCCGGGTCCTGGACGCCTGCGCGGCGCCGGACCGCCCCGGGGCCTGGATCAATCCTCCCCTTCGCAGGATGTACCTGGAAATGCACGCCGCGGGCTCGGCCCATTCGGTGGAAGCCTGGCGGGAGGGGCGGCTGGCGGGAGGGCTGTTCGGGGTCAGCCTCCGGGGCGCCTTCTTCGGCGAGAGCATGTTCTCGGTGGAGACCGACGCTTCGAAAGTCGCCCTGGCGCACCTGGCGGCG
The DNA here is from genome assembly GCA_046046615.1 of Pseudomonadota bacterium. GTDB lineage: Bacteria > Pseudomonadota > Alphaproteobacteria > Caulobacterales > Caulobacteraceae > Phenylobacterium. Next base: position 13,662 of record JBJOJL010000053.1, on the reverse strand, counting down.
CACCTGGTCCTTGGCGGATTCCAGTTGCTGGACGCCCAGTTCATCACGGAACACCTGGCGAGCCTCGGGGCGGAGGAGATCCCCCGGGCGGTCTACCTGGAGCGGCTGGCCGGAGCGCTTGAGGTCGAGGGCGTCATCGGCGCCCCCGCCGCGGTCCTGAGCGGCGCAGAGGTCCTGCAGGTGATCAGCCAGGCGTCATAGACCGGATGCTCGGGACCATTGAGCCCCGGCGACGAAGCGTAGATCCAGCCCCTGAAGACCTGCCTTCCGTCCGGCGCCGGCCTCCCGGCCTGGACCTTGGGCTGGGAGTCGACGGTGAGGTAGGCGATGGAGTCCTCGGCGGGCTCGTCAGCGGCGGTCCGCTCGCAGGCCCGGACCGTCAGGATCAGGGATTTGTAGCGAACCGGCTGGCCGACGGGCGCCTCGAAGCGGATCGTCTCGGCGGTCACCTTGTCCACCGCCTGGAGGACAGCGACATCGAACCGCTCACGCTTCTTCACGCTCTCGACGGGACGTTCTGCGACCTGGCGCTCGGGCGGCTCGGCGGGGGCCACCTGGGAGGCGGGAACGGGCGGGGTCACGGCCGGCGGCGGCGCCTCGACAACCGCAGGGGGCGCCTCCTCCTCGATGACGGGAGCTACAGGTCCAACGGCTTCGGGCCCTGGGTCGGAAGAAGATGCCGGACCCGGAGGCGCAGGAGCCTGCTGCGCGGGAGCCAGGCCGGCTGGCCCCAGGACAGCGGCGCCACTCACCAGGAGGGCGGCGAAGACCCGGATGTGCGGACGCCCCGCCATCCTATTCAGGCCGCCAGGCCTCGTAGTCGCCAGCGGCCCGGGCGCGCTCTCCGCCGCGCGTGATGGAGCCCTTGGGCCGCCAGGCGTGGACGGTGCCGGTCAGGTTCGGCAGGTGGTCCTTCTCCCAGGACCGGCGGGTCAGGGGCGCGACGGTCGGCGGCTCGTCAAAGGTGTAGTGGAGCCAGCCATGCCACTCGGCGGGCACCTTGGAGGCGTCGGGATAGCCCTTGTAGATCACCCAGCGCCGGCGACGACCGTCGTAGGAGTCGCGAGCATCCCGCGCCTCGTAATACCGGTTGCCATAGTCGTCCTGGCCGACGAGGGCGCCGCGGCGCTTGATATGAAAACCGGCGCCGATCGTGGCGCCGTTCCACCAGGTGAAGATCGCTTTCAGCACGCCTGTCCAGGTCCGCTCAGGTTCAACGCGGCCGGACTATAGGCGGGGCGGCCTCCAGCGTCCAGCGACGAGACGCCCCCAACATCTTGTGGATGCCCGCCCCCGTGACCGCAACATCTGTTGCCGCGTCCCCTCACCCGCCCTAACCTCCCGCGACTGGAGGCCGATTTCATGCAGACCCCGCCCGTTCTTGAGCCCCGACAGGTTGAACTCCGGGACCGGTGTGCAGAGGTCATTGCGCCGGTGGGCTGGACGGACGCCCAGACCGAGGCCTGGATCGACGCCCTTGACGGCGCCGACGACCTTGGCGCCGCGATCGCAACGATGGCCTCCGACATCGCCGCCCATCTCCGCGGCCGTGGACGGTCCGGCGCCCGCGGGATGGACGCCGGTTTCCAGGACCGCCTGGCGATCCTGATGCTCAACGCCTCCGTCGCCATCGGCCATCCCGGCGGCGCCGCGCCAGAGGTCCTGGACGCCCAGGATCCCGCCCTCGAGTCCCATCTCGAGGCCCTTGCCGCTGCGTTGAGGGGCGAGCGTCTCGCCCAATCCGCCGCCCTCAAGGCCTCGGCGGCCCTGCAGGGTGTCCTGGACGCCGTCTCAAGGTGCGAGGGCGACCCTGCGGCCTGCGCCTCACCGGTGGAGAATCCGGGCCTGGCCCGGGCGATCGGGCGCGCCCTTGAGGCGGGCGCCCCGGAGCCCCTCATCAGCGAGGCGCTGGAGCTCGCCCTGTCGGGCCGGACGACCTGGACGGCGACCCTGCCGGAAGCCTCCGGGGACACGCTTCGCAAGGTGCTCACTCGCCAGAAGCCGGGGCCAGGTCTCGGCGGCCTCGTGACCTCCCCGGTGGGCCTGGCCGACAGCGCCGACACCGCTGCGGCCCTGGCCCGGGCGACCCCCGGGGTGAGGGGCGCCGTCAGCCTCTGCGTCTTCGGCCTTGGCGAGGACTTCGATACGGCCGCCTTCGGCCGGGCCGTCACGGACCTCGCCCTCGCCCTCTCGGCCTCGGGCAGGCCGGGCCGGATCGCCCTCGCGGGCCTGGGCGACTGGTTGCTCGCCCAGGGCCTGGCCTATGACTCCGACGCCGCGCGCAAGGCGGCCAAGGGCCTGTTCAAGCGCGCCCGCCGCGCCTTGCCCGAGGGCCTCGAAGTCGGCCTCGCCCTCTTCGAGGACCCCGACCTCGCCCTGCGGCTTGGCGGCGCCGACCCGTCGGGAGCGCCCTCGCCGGGCGTGGTCCTGGAGATCGAGACGTCGGACGGGGTCCTGATGCGGACCCTGTCGGGGCCCGCCCTCCGGGCGCTCCACCTCCTGGGGCTGGATCCTTCGACGGCGCGCCTTCACGCCCTCGGCGTCCGGGACCTGTCGGCCATGCCCGGTATCGACCGCGCCGCCCTGGAGTCCAGGGGCTTCACCGACCACGAGATCGCAGCGGTGGAGTCCGCCCTGCCCTTCGCCCGGCGCCTGTCTGACGCCCTGTCGCCCCAGGTGATCGACCCCGGCTTCCTGACGGACGTCCTGGGTCTCGCCGAGGCGGAGTTTGCGGACCCCACACTGGACCTGGCGGCCCGGATGGGCTTCAGCCCCGAGCAGATCGCCCAGGCCGACGCCGCCCTCGCCGGGGCCGGCCGACTTTCGGACCTGCCCGGCCTGACCGAGGGCCAGGCGGCGGTCTTCGCCGTTGGCGCGGAGACGGGCGCGGCGGCCCGGCTGGCCATGGCCTCAGCCCTCGCGCCCCACTTGGCCCTGCCCCCCGTCATCGTGCTGGAAGCGGCCTCGGCCGGCGAAGTCGATGACCTCCTCGCCAACCTGCCGGAGGCCCCGGGAACCGTCCTGCAAGTCCGCCTCAGGCCCCGGCCGCTCCACCTGCCGCCCGTCCCCGAGCGCGAGGCGCCCGCCGCCGAGCCTCCGCCCGCCTCCGGCGAGCGCGTTGTGGAGGAGCGGATCATCGAGCGCCACATCGAGGTCGAACGCCCGCCGACCCGCCGCAAGCTTCCGGACCGGCGCAAGGGCTACATCCAGAAGGCCTCGGTGGGCGGCCACAAGGTCTATCTCCACACGGGCGAATACGACGACGGCGAGCTCGGCGAAATCTTCATCGACATGCACAAGGAAGGCGCCGCCTTCCGGTCGCTGATGAACAATTTCGCGGTCTCGATCTCCCTGGGCCTCCAGTACGGGGTGCCCCTGGACGAATTCGTGGACGCCTTCGTCTTCACCCGCTTCGAGCCGGCCGGCCAGGTGACGGGCAACGACACGGTCCGCTCGGCCACGTCGATCCTGGACTACATCTTCCGCGAGCTGGGCATCTCCTACCTGGGACGGAACGACCTTGCCAATGCGGACGGAGAGCTGAACGCCGACGGCCTGGGGCGCGGTGCGGCGGACGGGCAGGCCCCGGCGGAGCCTGAGCTCCAGCCGGTTTCGCGGTTCATCTCCCGGGGCTTCTCGCGCGGCGCGACGCCGGACAACCTGGTCTTCCTGCCCACCGCGCAGGGTCGGGGCGCCGGCATCCGCCGGGACGCCGATGTCTGCCCGGCCTGCGGTGATACGGCCCTGTTGCGAAAGGGTGCAGACCTCATTTGCGAGACCTGCGGCGTCCGCGCCGAGGGCGACCTCGCTGGCTGACGGCTCTAGATCAAGAGAGCAAGATCACGTCGCGGCCGCTTGGGCGTTCTACCCGTGAGCAGACCTTCCCGCTTCCGCTGGGTAGAACTCAAGGTTGCGCCGGTCCGCTGTGCGCCAGGCGTCAGTCTTGGACAGCCCCATCTTTCACCTCTTGGGAGTCAGCTTCACCAGCTTCCCGTCGGAGCCGCGCAGGCCATCAGTGAGAAGATAGATTGAGCCGTCAGGCCCCTCCTCCGGCTCGCGAATGCGCGTACCCATCGCGAACTGGTCGCCCTTCCTGGCCTCGCGTCCGTTGACATCGACCCTGATCAGACTCTGGCTGGACAGACCGCCGATGAAGAGATCGCCACGCCACTGCGGCCAGAGCTTGCCGGAATAGACCATCATCCCCGCGGGCGATATCGCGGGATTCCACCAGACCTTCGGCGCCTCAAAGCCGTCGCCAGGGCGATGATCCGGGATCGCCGCCCCATTGGTCGGCGGGCGCGGGTAGTTGTCGCCATTGGAGACGACCGGCCATCCGTAGTTGCGGCCGGGCAGGATCAGATTGACCTCGTCCCCGCCTAGAGGGCCCATCTCCTGCTCCCACAGGTTGCCGTTTGCGTCGAACGCCAGGCCGAGGAGGTTGCGGTGGCCATAGGTCCAGATGGCGGGATCACCGCCGCGCGCTACCAGGGGATTGCCAGCTGCCGGCGCGCCGTCGTCGTTGAGGCGCAGAACCTTGCCTGAGAGGATCTTGATATCCTGCGGCGTCGTGCGCTGGAAACCGTCCCACTGCTGGCGATCACCGACGGCGAAGAACAGCTTGCCCTCGGGCGAGAACGCGATGCGGCCAGAATAGTGGCCCGCCCTGGCGTCATACGTGGGGCCGCGGAAAAGCGTCTGCACGTTGCTTAGCGACGGGGCGTCTCCGTCGTTGAACACGCCGCGCGCCAGGACCAGGCTCGAGTCCTTCCCGGCGGCTTCCGAATAGCTGAGGTAAACCATCCGGTTCTTGGAGAACCGGGGGTGAAGCACGACATCCATCAGCCCGCCCTGTCCCTGGGACATCACGGCGGGGACGCCGGTCACGGTCTTTCGCTGTTTGCCGTCTGCTGAGAGCATTAACAGCTGGCCAGCCTTCTCGGTGATCAACATGCGGCCGTCGGGCAGGAAGGTCATGGCCCAGGGCTGGTCGAGGTCGGCGATTTCCTCGATCCGGAACGGTGCGTTGGGTGGGGCTGAGGGCTCTTTCAAGGCCGCGACGGCGGCGACGGCCCCGCTGGTCAGCACGAATGCGCCGGCGAGCGCAATCGCCCACGGACGAGGAGCACGGCCCGGCTTGTTCGTAACAGTCGAGGTCGGCTTGATCATGGGCGGTCACCTGTCGAGTGGTTAGGATCGTGGCCCGCTGCGGATACTCCCGTGCGCATCTCGCCAATCGACGACCCAGTCTTCGCTTCGATGTTTCTAAGCGGGTTCGCTCTTGCTTGTTCCGGATCGCTCACGACGCCTCCACCTCTGCTCGCCACCCCGGACATTTAATCAGCTGCGCGCGGCTGACAATGTCCGCAACGGGTCGAATTTCACCATAGGCTTGGCGCCCCTGGCGGACCCCCGCCGAGCGGTCCACAACGGGTCTCCAATGTCCGGCTCTATCCCCTAGCGCGCGCCCAGCCTCACCAGGACCGCCCTGGGAATCCCGAGGTCCGCGATCACTTGCCTCTGGTCGCGCAGGCCGCAGGATTCGCGCTGGATGAAGAGGCTCCAGACCGCCTCCGCCGCCGCCTTCAGAAGGGCGTCGCGTCCTTCACGCTCCAGGGCTTCAGGATCTGAAAGCCGGGCCAGGGCCGCCTCGGCCCGGCTTCCCGCGCGCCCCAGGGCTGCGGCGGCCTCGGACATCATCTCGGCCTCAAGGACGCTGAGACCGGTCTCGCGGCCCGGGACGGACCCCTGGCCAAGGCGCGGAGGACGCAGGCTCATCATTCGGCTCCCGCAGAGGCGACTTCGCCGTCAGTTACAGCAATTTAAGTGGCGGGGCACGGCTGGCGTCGGCATGAGGCGCCCATGTCCGCGTCTGCTTCATGTCGCATTGCCCGAGGCGTCTCCGTCCTGCTCGCCGCAGGCGTCCTCGCCCTCCCCCTCGCGGCGCACGCCCTGGTTGTGCTCGGCGGCAAGGACATTCCCCGCGCCGTGAGCTTCGGGGGGGCCTGCGTCGGCTGCGACCTGTCCGGCCGGGCGCTGGCCGGCGCCCACTTCCTCGGCGCGGATTTCTCGGAGTCGGCCCTCATCGGAGCCGACCTCAGGCAAGCCCGCCTCACGGGCGCCGACTTCAGCGGCTCGGACCTGTCCCGCAGCGACCTGACCAACGCCGAGATCACCGGCGCCGATTTCGATGGTGCACGCCTGAAGGACGTCCGGCTGGACGGCGCCCGGATCCGCGGAGCCAGCTTCACAGGCGCGGATTTCGAGGGCGCCAGCCTGCGGGGCGTCATGGTCTACGGCGTCGACCTGAGCGGCGCGCGCAACCTCCGGCAGGACCAGCTCGACGGCGCCTGCGCCGCCGGCACGGTCCGCCTGCCCCGCGGTTTTGTCCTGCGCCCCTGCCCGCGCGACTGAGGCGCGACGACCTCAGACCTTGATCGGCGGGGCCGTGCGGATGTGCAGTTCCTTGAGCTGCTTGTCCTCGACCGGCGAGGGCGCGCTCATCAAGAGGTCCTGGCCCTGCTGGTTCATCGGGAAGGCGATGACCTCGCGGATGGCGGTCTGGCCGGCCAGCAGCATGACGATCCGGTCGATGCCTGGCGCCAGGCCCCCGTGCGGCGGCGCGCCATAGCGGAAGGCGTTGAGCATGCCGCCGAAGGCGCTCTCCACATCCTCGGCCCCCATGCCGACGATCTCGAAGGCGCGCAGCATGACATCCGCCCGGTGGTTCCGGATGGCGCCTGAGCAGAGCTCGTAGCCGTTGCAGACGATGTCGTACTGGTAGGCTAGGATCTCCAGCGGATCGCGGGAGTTCAGCGCCTCCAGCTCGCCCTGCGGCATGGAGAAGGGGTTGTGGGAGAAGTCCACCAGCCCGGTCTCTTCGTTGAGCTCGAACATCGGGAAGTCGACGATCCAGACGAACTCGAAACGGTTCTCGTCCACCAGGCCAAGCTCGGTCCCGACCCGGGTGCGGGCCAGGCCGGCGAACTTGGTGAAGACCTTGGGATCACCGCCCACGAAGAAGGCCGCGTCGCCGACCGTCAGGCCCAGCTGTTCGCGGATCGCCTCCGTACGCTCGGGGCCGAGGTTCTTCGCGATCGGACCGGCGCCGCCCTCCTCGCCCTCTCGCCAGAAGATGTAGCCCAGGCCCGGCTGGCCCTCCGACTGCGCCCAGCTGTTCATGCGGTCGCAGAAGGCCCGGCTGCCGCCGCCCGGCGCCGGGATGGCCCAGATGGCGTTCTTCGGGGTCTCCAGCATGCGGGCGAAGACGCCGAAGCCGCCGCCCCGGAAGGGCTCGGAGACGTCCTGCATGACCAGGGGGTTGCGCAGGTCCGGCTTGTCCGTGCCGTACTTCTGGATGGCCTCCCGATAGGGAATGCGCGGGAAGGGATAGGGGGTGACCGGCTTGCCCTCGGCGAACTCCTCGAAGACCCCGTGCATGACGGGCTCGATGGCCGCGAAGACGTCCTCCTGGGTCACGAAGCTCATCTCGACGTCGAGCTGGTAGAATTCCAGGCTGCGGTCGGCGCGCAGGTCCTCGTCCCGGAAGCAGGGGGCGATCTGGAAGTAGCGGTCAAAGCCCGACACCATCAGCAGCTGCTTGAACTGCTGGGGCGCCTGCGGAAGGGCGTAGAAGGTCCCGGGGTGCATGCGCGAGGGCACCAGGAAGTCCCGGGCGCCTTCCGGCGATGAGGCCGTCAGGATCGGCGTCTGGTACTCCAGGAAGCCCTGGCCGATCATCCGGTTGCGGATCGAGTGAATGACCTTCGAGCGCAGGACGATGTTGCGGTGGAGGGTCTCGCGCCGCAGGTCCAGGTACCGGTGCTTGAGCCGGATTTCCTCCGGATAGTCAGGCTCGCCAAAGACCGGCAGGGGCAGCTCCGCGGCCTCGGACAGCACCTCGACGGCGCGCACGCGCACCTCGACCTCACCCGTGCCGAGGTTGGGGTTCACGGTCTCCGGGGTGCGGGCCACGACCTCGCCATCCACGCGGATCACGCTCTCGGCGCGCAGGCGCTCGATGGTGGCGAAGCCGGGGGTTTCCGGCGCAAAGACCAGCTGGGTCAGGCCGTAATGGTCGCGCAGGTCCACGAAGACCAGGCCGCCGTGGTCGCGCTTGCGATGGATCCACCCCGACAGGCGGACGGACTGGCCGGTGTCGCCGGCGCGCAGGGCGCCGCAGGTGTGGGTGCGATAGGCGTGCATGGGGTCGAAAGGGCTCCGGAATCCAAGGCGCGGAAGGGCGCATGCAAGGGGCGGAAAGTCAAGGTTTCCGCCCCCCGCGAACGCTGGTCGGGGCCCGCCCCGGAGCCTACTTCTTGGGGTCGACCAGGGCCTGGTAGGTCAGGGTCCGGGCCGCCGTGCCGAGGTCCTCGCCGCCGGTGCCGCCGAGACGCTGGACCATGCCCACGAAGTAGAGGTCATTGGTCGGGTCGATCCAGAACCAGGTGCCGGCTGCGCCGCCCCAGCTCATGGTGTTGGCGCCCTCCAGGCTTCCGGAAGCCCGGGGATCAAGGTTGACCATGAAGTCCAGTCCAAAGCCCACCGCCTCGTTGAAGCGAGAGCCCGAGGTGCCGTTTGAGGTGACGAGGACGCTCTTGGGGATGACGTTCGTCCGCATCAGCTCCACAGACGCCGGCGACAGGATGCGGGCCCCGTCAAGCTCGCCGCCATTGAGGATCATCTGCGAGAACCGGCCATAGTCGGAGGTCGTCGAGACCAGGCCGCCGCCGCCCGACTCCATCGTGGGGGCCTTGGTGTAGTCCGGCGGAGGGTTGCCGAAGATGGCCGTCGCCGGGACGTTCCTGTAGGTCTTCGGCTCGGTCATGTAGAGGGCAGCAAGGCGATCGACCTTGTTGGCCGGCACGTAGAACCCGGTGTCGACCATCTTGAGCGGGCTGAAGATCCGCTCTTCCATGAAGGCGCCCAGGGTCTGCCCGGTGATGCGCTCCACAATGGCCCCCTGGATGTCCACCGACACCGAATAGGACCAGGCGGTCCCGGGCTGGAACATCAGCGGGATGTCCGCAATCCGGGTGATCATGTCGTTGAGGCCATTGGCCCCCAGGACCCGCCGGTCGCGGAACATCCGGTCCACCGGATGCTTGTCGCCCAGCCCGTAACCAAAGCCCGCCGTGTGGCTCATGATCTCGCGCATGGTGGGCGGACGTTCGGCGGGAACCGTGATCATGTTCCCCTTGTCGTCCACCCCGGTCATGACCTTCAGGTTCTTGAACTCGGGGATGAACTTGGTCACCGGGTCATCCAGCTTCCACTTGCCCTCCTCGAAGAGGATCATCATGGCCACGCCCGTGACGGGCTTGGACATGGAGTAGATGCGGAAGATCGTGTCCTTCTCCATCGGCGCGCCGGTGGCGAGGTCCTTCTTGCCGTAGGTCTTGAAGCCGACCACCTGGCCGTGGCGGACCAGAAGGGTCGTCATGCCGGAGACCCGGCCGTCGGCCACCACCTTGGCCATGGCGTCGTCCAGGCGCTTCAGGCGGGCGGAGTCGAAGCCGACGGCCTCAGGCTTCACCTCGGCGGCCTTTCGCGGCGCCGCCAGGGCCTGGGGCGCGGAAATGAGTGCGGCGACGGCGACAGCCGACGCCAGGCTGCGGAAAAACTGAGTCAATGGAATCCCCCCTATCGAATGGAGGGCAGACTAGCCGCGCCGCAAGGCCGTCGCAAAGACGCGAATTGAGTGGGCGTCCTCAGGACGGCCGGAAGCGCCGGCTCGTGGGGAATCCCCGGGGCGCCAGGCGCCCCGCCCCTGCGCGGCGGCCGACCCAGTCGCGCCAGTCCGGCCAGGCCCGGCTGCGGCCGGCGGAATCGATCCAGGCCGCGCCTTCCTCGGCCCGGAAGACCAGGCCGTCCCTCAGGCCGCCCTCGCGGTAGGCCTGGAGCTTGACCCCCTTGCCGCGCGCCATCTCGGGAAGTTCCTCGAGCGGGAAGACCAGGATCTTGCCGTTGTCGCCGACCACGGCGACCTGGTCGCCCTCCACCGGCAGGGCGAAGGCGGCCCCGCCCTTGCCCACGGTCAGGACCTGCTTGCCGGCACGGCGCATGGCCACCGCCTCCGCCTCCGGCAGCAGGAAGCCGTAGCCCTCCTTCGAGGCGACGAACCGCTTCGCCCCCGGCCGGTGCGGGAAGACGGCGACGATCTCGGTCCGGTCATCCAGCTCCAGCATGAGGCGGACGGGCTCCCCGTGCCCGCGCCCCCCCGGCAGCTTGTCGCAGGCCAGGGTGAAGAACCGGCCGTCCGAGGCGAAGAGCAGCAGCTTGTCCGTCGTCTCGGCGGGCACGATGAAACCCTGGGCGTCGCCTTCCTTGTACTTGACCTCGGAGGGGTCCTCGACGCGGCCCTTCACCGCCCGGATCCAGCCCCGCTCGGACAGGATGACGGTGATGGGCTCGCGCACCACCAGGGCCTCCAGGGCGGCGTCGGCGTCGACGGAGGGCGCGACCTCGAAGGTCGAACGCCGGCGAGTCAGGGCGCCGTCCTTCTCCAGGAGTTCGCGGACGTCGCTCAGGCCCACCCCGACCAGCTTCCACTGGGCCCGGTCGGAGCCCAGCAGGGTGTTCAGGCCGTCCCGCTCCTCGGCGAGTTCGGCATGCTCACGCCGGAGCTCCATCTCTTCCAGCCGGGCCAGCTGGCGCAGCCGGGTGTTCAGGATAGCCTCGGCCTGCAGGTCGGAGAGGTCGAAGGCCTCGATCAGCCGGGCCTTGGGCTCGTCCTCCTGGCGGACGATCCGGATCACCTCGTCCAGGTTCAGGAAGGCGATGATCAGGCCGTCCAGGATGTGCAGACGGGCCTCGATGCGCGCCAGCCGATGCCGGGCCCGGCGGACCACGACCTCGCGCCGGTGGTCGAGGAAGGCCCGCAGCAGGCCCTTCAGCCCCATCACCCCCGGCGTCCCCCGGGCGTCCAGGACGTTCATGTTGACCGGGATGCGGGCCTCGAGGGCGGACAGCCTGAACAGGCTCTCCATCAGGACCTCGGGCTCCACGTTCCTGGACTTGGGCTCCAGCACCAGGCGGACGTCCTCGGCGCTCTCGTCCATGACATCGCCCAGGAGCGGCGCCTTCTTGGTCTCGATCAGGTCCGCGAGCTGCTCGACCAGGTCGGCCTTCTTCACCTGGTAGGGAATCTCGGTGATGACGATGCGCCAGAGGCCCCGGCCGAGATCCTCGCGGGTCCAGCGGGCCCGCACCCGCACCCCGCCCCGCCCCGTCTCATAGGCCTCCAGGAGGCTCGCTGCGGGCTCGACGATGACCCCGCCGGTGGGGAAGTCCGGTCCGGGCGAAATGGCGAGAAGCTCGGCGGTGGAGATGTCGGGCTGGTCCAGAAGGCGCAGGCAGGCCTCGATCAGCTCGGAGACATTGTGCGGCGGGATGGAGGTCGCCATGCCCACGGCGATGCCGCTGGAGCCGTTCGCCAGGAGGTTCGGGAATCCGGCCGGGAGGACGACGGGCTCTTCCTCCTCGCCGTCGTAGGTGGCGCGGAAGTCGACGGCGTCCTCGTCAATGCCCTCCAGCAGGAGCTGGGCGGCCAGGGTTAGCCGGCACTCGGTGTAGCGCATGGCCGCGGCGTTATCGCCGTCGATGTTGCCGAAGTTCCCCTGACCGTCGACCAGGGGGTAACGCTGGGCGAAGTCCTGCGCCAGGCGGACCAGGGCCTCATAGACGGCGGAGTCGCCGTGCGGGTGATACTTGCCGATGACGTCGCCCACGACCCGGGCGCACTTCTTGGCGGTCGAGGTCGGATCCAGCCTCAGCTGGCGCATGGCGTAGAGCAGGCGCCGGTGGACGGGCTTCAGGCCGTCGCGGACGTCCGGCAGAGCCCGGCCGGTGATGGTCGAGAGGGCATAGGCGAGATACCGCCGCGACAGGGCCTCGCTCAGCGGCTCATCGATGGTGCGGTCGCCCCCGGAGGGCGGAGCAAGGGTGTCGGTCATCTGGCGATCGGCGTCGAATCGGCGGCGGCGCCGCCCGCCCCTGCTTAGGCCGGGCGCACGGCGGCGTCATCCCGCCCGATCAGAGCCGGCCCGCCTCGGTCAGCTTGTCCACAAGCCAGACCCGCGCGGCGGGAAGCGGGCGGTTCAGGGCCGAGAACAGGCACCGGTCCAGGAAGTGGCCGGTCAGGGCCAGGCCATCGCCGATGTCGCCGGCGGAGAGCCCTCCCTGGGCGGACAGGAGGAAGGGCGGAAGGCGCAAGAGCCGGTCCCTGTAGGGCTCTCCGGCGGCCCGGCTCACCGCCCGCCCCGTCCGGGGCGAGACCCAGACCAGGTCGTCGACGGCGCCCGTCGCGGCGCACCGGGACAGATCAAGCCCAAAGCCCAGGGCCTGGAGCACGCCGGCCTCGAAGCGGACATAGACGGCGGGCCAGATCTCCTCATGGCGCAGCGCGCCGGACAGGGCCTCGAAGGCGGCGAAGGCGCCGGGCTGGGGCTCGCGCTCGGGCAGGACGCCCGCGGCCACGGCGGCGGCGGAGGCCAGGCCCGCCAGGGCCAGGGGATCGTCGAACAGGTCCGAGGGACCTGAGCCGGACGATTCCAGGGACGCCGAGCCCAGCTGCTCGCTGGTCCGGGCCCGGAAGCGGGCCGTGACGCGGCTGCCCGGCTGAAGCAGGGGCCGGATCCGCCGGGAGCCGCCTCCAGCGACGAAGGCCGGATAGCGGCCGTGACCGCGGGTCAGGAGCTCGGCGATGGCCCCGTTCTCGCCATGCGCCCGGGCCGTCAGGACGAAGGCCTCGTCCTCGAACTCCACCCCCGCCCCCTAGGCCTCGAAGTCGAGGCCGACGTCGCCGTAGAACTCCTGGCGGTCGGCCCAGCGCTCATCGACCTTGACGGTCAGGAAAAGGTGGACCGGCCGGTCCAGAAGCTCCGTCAGCTCCTCGCGCGCCTTCTGTCCGATCCACTTCAGGGTCTGGCCGTTCTTGCCCAGCACGATGGGACGCTGGCTCTCGCGCTCGACATAAAGGGTCTGGTCGATGCGGACCGAGCCGTCCTTGCGCTCGCTAAAGCCGGTGGTCTCCACGGCGGCGGCGTAGGGCAACTCCTCATGGACGCGCAGGTAGACCTTCTCCCGGGTGATCTCGGCGGCCAGGAGGCGCACCGGCAGGTCGGCGGTCTGGTCAGCGGGATAGAGCCAGGGGCCTTCCGGCATGAGTTCCGCAAGGCGGCGGAGCAGGTCGTCCACCCCCGAGCCGTCGGCGGCCGAGATCATGAAGACCTCGGAATAGACCCCGGTATCGAACAGGCGGGCCGACAGGGCCAGGAGGCGCTCGCGCTTGACCCCGTCGATCTTGTTCAGCGCCAGGATGGCCTTCCGGCCGGAGGCGCGCAGGCCTTCGATGATGGTCTCGACGTCCTCGTGGGCCTTGCGGTCGGCGCCCCGCGCCTCTCCGGCGTCGACGGCCAGTTCGGACTGGACGTCCACCAGATGGACCACGACGTCCGCCTCCTCCGCCCCGCCCCAGGCCGAGCGCACCATGGCCCGGTCGAGACGGCGGCGCGGGGCGAAGATCCCGGGGGTGTCCACCAGCACGATCTGGCTTTCCCCGGACAGGGCCACGCCCCGCACCGGGAAGCGGGTGGTCTGCACCTTTCGGGTGACGATGGACACCTTGGCCCCGACCAGGCGGTTGGTCAGGGTGGACTTGCC
>JBJOJL010000052.1:0-16300 GCA_046046615.1 Pseudomonadota bacterium | reverse complement strand
GCCAGGCGAAGACGGGCTGCTCCAGGTCCGTCACCCGGGTGACGCGGCCGGCCACCAGCTCCCGCAGCTGGTAGACCATCGCCGCAGTGGGCGCATGGATCCGGTGCTCGTCGGAGATCTTCAGCCGGATCAGAGGGCGGTCGCTCTCGGGAATGGTCTCGAAGTCCACGGCGTCCGGGGCCGCGATGTAGTCGAGCCGGATCAGGTGGGTCGAGGCCACCTCCGCCGGGTTCGGCCTCAGGGCCGCCGGGTCCTGAAGCCAGGCGACCACCGGGGTGATCACATAGCCTGACCGGGTGGGATAGTCGTCCAGCAGCCCCAGGATGTCGTGCTTCGGGAGCTCCAGCCCGACCTCCTCCGAAAGCTCCCTCAGGGCGGCTTCCTCCAGGGTCTCGCCGGGGTCCAGCCTACCGCCGGGCAGGGCCCACTGGCCGGAGTGGGCCCGCAGGCTGGCCGCCCGCCGGGTCAGGACGAAGGCGGTCTGCCCCGATCCATCGTCCGCCTCGGTCAGGGTCAGGGCCACCGCCGCCCGCTTCAGATCCCCACCGGGATGGGCGATCCGCGGGAAGGCGGCGCAGGCGCCAGCCAGATGTTCACGGAAGGCGGGGGTGAAGGCGTGGGACATGCGAGCCTTGTCCTAGGCCCTTCCGGGCGGACCTGTCATCCCCCGGCGCGGGATCAGCCCCGTTCCGTCGGGGGGAGCCGCCAGTCCAGCCGCAGGGCGAGGAGTCGCAGGCCCGTGGTGACCAGGGCGCAGGCGGTGATCGACAGGCCCGCCGGCGCCCCGGACATGGCCAGGGCCACATAGGCCGCGCCGCCCGCCGCCGCGCAGATGGCGTAGGGGCGGTGGTCGCTGAACAGGGCGGGGATCTCGTTGCAGATCAGGTCCCGGAGCACCCCGCCGAAGCCGCCGGTGATCACGCCCATCAGGATCGCCACCAGGGGCGGCTGGCCGGCGGTCAGGGAAAGGTGGGCGCCCGTGGCGCTGAAGAGGCCCAGGCCCACAGCGTCGGGAACCCGCAGCCAGCGCTCTCCGCTCTCCAGCCCCCTGCGCCCGACCAGGATGGCGCTGCCGGCGCTGAGCGCCAGGACGGCGACCAGGACGCCCTGGTGTTCGACGAAGAAGAAGGGTCGGCGGTCGATCAGGATGTCCCTCAGCACCCCGCCGCCGAAGGCCGTCAGGAAGCCGCAGACGCAGATCCCGACCAGGTCCATCCTCTGGCGCAGGGCGCCCAGCACGCCGGAAAGGGCGCTTGCGAGGACGGCCATCATTTCCAGGGCGAACAGGGACTGCTGGCCCAGGGCGTGCAGGGTGGTCATGCCGCCGCCCTACAGTCTCCCGCACGGGAAGGCGAGCCCTTCCCGGCCCAATTGCTCCCCCAAGGGGGAGCTCCCGGCGAAGCCGGGTGGGGGGGGCTGCGGCGGTTCAGCTGACCCCCTCCGTCCCGCTGGCGCGGTCCACCTCCCCCTGGGGGGAGGAATTCGGGAGCCAAGGTGCTCCCCCAAGGGGGAGCTCCGCGCGAAGCGCGGTGAGGGGGTCAGCTGAGATGCCGTTGACCCCCTCAGTCGCGCTGACGCGCGCCACCTCCCCCTGGGGGGAGGAATTCGGGAGCGCCAAAGTGCTCCCCCAAGGGGGAGCTCCGACCGAAGGTCGGTGAGGGGGTCAGCTGAGATGCCGTTGACCCCCTCCGTCGCGCTGACGCGCGCCATCTCCCCCTGGGGAGAGGAATTAGAGCGCCGTTGCTCCCCGAAGGGAGAGTTGCAGGGCGGTGAGGGGCGGGCCTGGTCAGCCGCTGCGGCCGGCTTTCAGTTCCGCTGCGACGGGGCAGCTCTTCTGGATCGCCGCCTGCTCGAGGGCGTCGTACTCGCCCTTGAGGCGCGAGAGCTCTTCCTTCCGGTCATTGCCGCCGGCGAGGAAGAACAGGGCTGGCCAGAACAGGACCAGGCCAACGCCCATGGCGATCGCGTCGTTCGTTGACTGCTGCTTCTGGGCTCCGGCCACTTCGCGGACCCGACCGGAAACCCGCATGAGCTCCGACCGCACCTGGTCGCAGTCATAGCCGGAGTACTGGATCGGCGAGACGTAGGCGGCGGAGATCTTGTCCGGCGAGGATGCGCATCCGGCCAGGATCGAGGCGCAGAGCGCGGCGGTGACGATGGTTCTCATGGTGGCCCTCCCGACGCCCCCTGGCGTCTTCCCCCGCAGGCTAGAGGGGCCACCCGTCAGGGTTGGTCGTGTGTCGGCGGGCCGGCTGCAGGGAAATGGCGGGCGAGCTCTTCGGCCATCATGGTCCTTAGCCTCTCGGGGCCCAGGATCTCGATCTCGCCGCGCCAGGTGAAGAGGTGCCAGCAGAGCTCAAGCAATCCGCCGGCCCGGAGGCGCAGGATGAGGCCGCCGTCCGGCTGGGCCTCGAAGGTCTGGCTGGAATGGAAGAGGTGGGCTCGGGCCAGGTCGGCGGATCCGGGCCTGACGCGCAGGATGATGTCCTCCACGGGCTCCTGGAAGACCCCGAAGGACTGCTCGGCGAAGACGTCGAGGTCGAAGCCGTCTGGGATGCGGGCCGGCGTGTCCAGGATCTCCACCTCCTGCATCCGGTCGAGGCGCCAGAGCACCGCCTGCGGCGCTCCGGTCCGGCGGGCCACCAGGTAGTAGACGGATCCGAACAGGAGGCCGCAGGGATCGACCACCCTGCACACCGGCTCCGCTTCCCCTCGCGCGGCGTAGGCGAATCCCACCTGCTTCATGGCCAGCAGCGCCGCCCGGAGTTGTCTCAGGACCTCCGGCGAACAGGCCGGGCGGGGCCCGGGGCGCCGGGCGATGCGCTCAGTCAGCGCCAGGGCCTCGACGTCTGCGGCGTAACGCACCCTGAGGCCCGGGCGGATGCGGGACTCCACCTTGCCGGCCAGGTTGGCGAGGTTGGCGGCCCGCCCCTGCAACCCGTCGCGGCGCGCCGTCTCGGCCGCGAGCGCCAGGTCGGCGAGTTCCTCGACGGTCGGGGCCTCGAAGAAGGGGTCAAGACCGCCGGGGATGCGGAACCGCTTGGCGCGGCCCTCCCGCACTTCCTCCAGTTGCGGGAACAGGTCCCGCACAGCGTCGCGCATGCGTTCGGCCGTCCGGCGGTCGACCCCGAACTCCGCTGCGATCTCCTCGAGGCCCAGGCCCTCCGCAGAGCCCGCGAGCCGGCGGGCGAGGTGGAGGAGGGCTGTGGCCTTGTCGAGACGCATGAAGGGCTCCGGACGGGAAGGAGGATCGTCGGGACCCTGTCCACCCCAAGGCGTCCGCTTCAAGGGCTTCCGGCCCGCCGCCGCCGGACCTGCGACCGGAACTGTCGTTTCAATCCCACTTGCTGGGTTCCGCCTGACAGTCGCCTCTTGACCATATAGTCATATCGGCAGGTCGCGCGCCTATCGCGACCAGCGGGAGGACAACGGCCATGCGCGGCAAGCAGCCCAACATCATCTTCATCATGGCTGACGACCTCGGCTACGCCGACGTCAGCTGCTACGGCCGGCGGGAGTACGAGACCCCGGCGATCGACCGGCTGGCGAAGGAGGGAGTGAAGTTCCTCCAGGCCTACGCCAATTCGGCGGTCTGCTCGGCCACCCGGACCGGCCTGATGACCGGCCGCTACCAGAACCGTCTTCCCATCGGCCTGGAAGAGCCCCTCGTGGCCCGCGACGTCGGCCTTCCGCCCGAGCATCCGACCCTGCCCTCGCGGCTGAGGGACGCGGGTTACACGACGGTCCTGGTCGGCAAGTGGCATCTGGGCCGCCTTCCCCGCTACGGCCCACTTCTGAGCGGCTACGATCATTTCTGGGGGATGCGCGGCGGGGCTGTCGACTACTTCACCCATGGCAACGCCTTCGGTCCGGACCTTTGGGATGGCGACACGCCGGTTTCCGCCACCGGCTACCTGACCGACCTGCTTGGCGACCGCGCCGTCAAGGTGATCGAGGACCACGACCCGGGCGCCGGCAAGCCCCTCTTCATGAGCCTGCACTTCAACGCCCCCCATTGGCCGTGGGAGGGCCCGGGCGACGAGGCGGAGTCCCGGCGGCTGGCCGGCAAGAAGAAGCCCGGGGCCATCTTCCACTTCGATGGCGGATCCCAGGAGACCTACGCCGCCATCGTCACCCGGATGGACCACCAGATCGGCCGGGTCCTGGACGCCCTGGACGCACGGGGCATGAGCGAGGACACGATCGTCATCTTCACCAGCGACAACGGCGGGGAGCGGTTCTCGGACAACTGGCCGTTCACCGGCATGAAGACGGAGCTCCTGGAAGGGGGCTTGCGCGTGCCGGCCCTGTTGCGGTGGCCCGCGGCGGTCAAGGCCGGGACCACCTGTGACCAGGTGACCATCACCATGGACTGGACGCCGACCCTGCTGGCCGCGGCCGGCGGATCGCCGCATCCGGACTTCCCGCCTGACGGGATCGACCTGGGCGGCGTGCTGTCGGGGGCGGACCCTGTCCCGCGCACCCTCTTCTGGAGGTTCCGCCACCTGGACCAGGAGGCCTGCCGGCATGGCGACTGGAAGTACCTGAAGATCGCCGGCGAGACCTTCCTCTTCAACCTCGCCGCCGATCCCCGGGAGCGGGCCAACCTCAAGGGCCTCGAACCCGGGCGGCTTGAGGAACTCCTCGGCCTCTACCGGGCCTGGTCAGAGGAAATGCTTCCCCTGGATCCCGAGGCCTACACCCATGGCTATTCGGGCCGGGAGCTGGCGGATCACTTCGGGGTCTCTCCGCACGGCCCGGCCTGAGGGCGGATCAGGGCCCTCCGCCTACCAGGTGTCGATCCAGGCCCGCTTCTTGCCCGTCCGCGCCGGCTGGGGGTTGGCCCGGAGGCCCATGGCCAGCCACTTGCGGGAGTCGGCGGGGTCGATGACGTCGTCGACCTCGAAGACCGTGCCTGCGTTCACCGCCCGCGCCCAGTCATAGGCGTCGGCCACCCACTTGTCGTAGAGGGCCCGGCGGGCGGGGATGTCCTCGATGGCCTGCAGCTCCGCCCGCCTCCCCAGCTTGATCTGGCCTTCCAGGCCCATGCCGGCGAACTCGCCTGTGGGCCAGGCGACGGAGAAGAAGGTCTCGTCGAAGCTGCCCGCCGCCATGGCGATGGCGCCCAGGCCGTAGGCCTTGCGCAGGACGATGTTGAAGACCGGCGTCGTGATGTTGGCGCCGGCCACGTACATCCGGGCGCAGTGGCGGATCAGGGCCGTCTTCTCGGCCTCGGGTCCCACCATGTTCCCGGGGGTGTCGATCAGGGACAGGAGGGGGATGTCGAAGGCGTCGCAAAGCTGCATGAACCGGCTGGCCTTGTCGGCCCCGACGCTCTCGATGGCCCCGCCCGAGGTGGAGTTGCAGTTGTTGGCGATCACCCCGACCGTCCGGCCCTCGACGCGGATCAGGGCGGTGACCATGGAGGTCGCCCAGCGCGGTCTCAGCTCCAGCATGGAGCCCACGTCGGCCAGGGTCTCGATGACCTTGCGGATGTCGTACACCGCCCGGCGGTTTTCCGGGATGATGTGCCGCAGGGGCCTCTGGTCGTGGGCGGTCCAGTTGGCGAGGGGCCCCTGGAAATAGGACAGATAGGTCTTGGCCAGGGCGACGGCCTCGGCCTCGTCCTCGGCCAGCAGGTCGATGACCCCGTTCGGCTCCTGGATGCTGACCGGTCCCACCTCGTCGGGCGAATAGGCGCCCAGGCCGCCGCCCTCGATCATGGCCGGCCCGCCGATGCCCATGGAGGAGTCCTTGGTGGCGATGATGACGTCGCAGGCGCCGAGAAGCACCACGTTTCCGGCGAAGCAGTAGCCGGAATTGACCCCGACGATGGGCACGAGCCCGGACAGCTTGCCCAGCTCGCGCCAGGTCCGCGTCGACAAGGCCCCAAGCGAGGTCACGCCGGTCGACCCGACGGACGGGCCCGATCCGCCGCCTGTCCGTCCCCCGCCGCCTTCGGAGAACAGCACCACAGGCAACTGGCTGTGCTGGGCCACGCGAAGCATCCGGTCGGTCTTCTGGTGGCTCTTGGTTCCCTGGGTCCCGGCCAGCACCGTGTAGTCGTAGGCCACGACGGCGCAGCGCGAGCGGTCCGGCCCGAAGTGCTGGCCGTTGACCTGGCCCACCCCGATGACCATGCCGTCGGCGGAGGTGCGGACAATGCGTTCCTCGAGGATCTCCGGGGTGTCTGAGCGCATGCGGCCCGAGGTCACCAGGGGGCCGTACTCGATGAAGGTGTCCGGATCGCAGAGGTCGGCCACGTTCTCCCGGGCGGTGCGGCGGTTCTGGGCCCGCCTGCGCCCCACGGCCTGCGGCCGCCCGGCGTCGCTGGCCAGGAAGTGCAGGCGCTGCACCTCGGCGAGGTCGGGGCGGATCTCGTCCGGGTCCGGGGCCTTGGCGCCGACATAGTCGCCCTCCACCTCGGCGGGCTCGACGAACAGGATGGGAGTGTCCTCGAAGACCGTGTCGCCCGGCTCCAGCGCAACCTCGCGGACCACGCCCGAGACCTCGGAGACGATGACGTGCTCCATCTTCAGGGCCTCCATCACCGCCACGGGCTGGCCGGCGCGCACGGTGTCGCCTATGGCGGCGGAGAGGCTGATGACCAGCCCCTGGAGGGGGGTGAGGACCGCCACGGTCCCGGCGGGCCCCTGGGCGGCCTCACGGGGGGCGGCGACCTCGGGCGCCGGGCCTGCGCCGCCTTCGCCGGGCTTCACGGACAGGACCGCCAGGGGATCGACCAGGTCGATCTTCGCCCCCGCCTTTCGCACGGCGCCGCCGGCCGGCTCGAAATAGCGCGCCCGCGCCGCCTCGGCGGCCAGGAGGTCCGCCGCGTGTTCCTCCACATAGCGCGTGTGGAGGGTCCCGGCGGGCAGGGCGTCGCTGGCCAGCAGGGCGTCCAGGAAGTCGATATTGGTCTTCACCCCGCCGATCTTGAACTCCGACAGGGCGCGCCGGGCCCGGGCGGTCGCCGCCGCCAGGTCGCGGCCGTGGGTGATGACCTTGGCCAGAAGGGAGTCGTAGCGGGTCGGGGTGGCGTATCCGGCGTAGCCGTAGCCATCCACCCGGACCCCGGGGCCCGAGGGCGGATCGTAGGCGCCGAGGACGCCGCCCGAGGGCCGCGAGCCGCCGTCGGCCGTCATGGTCTCCAGGTTCACCCGCGCCTGGATCGCCGCCCCCTGCGGCGCGGGCGCGCCCCCGGCCAGCCCCAGGTCCGACAGCAGGGCGCCGTCGGCGATGCGCAGCTGGAGCTCCACCAGATCCAGGCCGAGGACCATCTCGGTGACGGTGTGCTCGACCTGCAGCCGGGCGTTGGCCTCGATGAAGGCGAAGCGGGGCGGTGCGCCCGGCCGGGCGTCCACCAGGAACTCGATGGTTCCCAGGCCGCGATATCCTGCGGCCTTGCCGAGGGCGAACGCCGCGTCGAGCATCTCCTGGCGCAGGGCCTCCGGCAGGCCAAAGGCGGGCGCGATCTCGACCACCTTCTGCCTCTGGCGCTGAAGCGAGCACTCCCGGTCCCAAAGGTGGATGACCCCGCCCTCGCCGTCGCCCAGGATCTGGACCTCGACATGCCGGGCCCGGGGCATCAGCTCCTCCACATAGAGGTCGCCGGAGCCAAAGGCGGTCTTCGCCTCCGAGGTCGCCCGCTCGAAGGCGGCGGGGAGATCCGCCGGGTCGCTGACCGGCCGCATGCCGCGCCCGCCGCCGCCGGCCACCGCCTTGAGCATGACCGCTCCCCCTGCGCCCAGGGACGCCAGGAAGGCCTGGGCCTCGTCCAGGCTGACCGCCCGGCTGATGCCCGCGAGCAGGGGAACCTTGCAGGACTCCGCCAGGGCCCGGGCCGCAGCCTTGTCGCCAAAGACGCGAAGGCTCTCCGGCCTGGGGCCCACGAAGACCAGGTCCGCGGCCTCGCAGGCGCGGGCGAAGTCGGCGTTCTCGCTGAGGAAGCCGTAGCCGGGATGGATGGCGTCGCACCCGGCGGAACGGGCCGCACCGATCATGCCCTCGATGTCGAGATAGGCCGGAACGCCGGCGCGCCCCAGGGCGACGGCCTCGTCGGCCGCCCGGACGTGCAGAGAGGCGGCGTCATCTTCGGCGTAGACCGCGACCGATCCCACTCCGAGGTCTGCAGCGGTCCGCGCGATCCGGATGGCGATCTCGCCGCGATTGGCGATCAGCAGACGCTGGGGCAACGGGCTTCCCTCCCACATAGACTGGCCGTCTTAGGCGGCCTCGGTGACGGTTATAACACCACAGGCCCTGCAGGTGGCGAGTCCCGCGCGCCGGCGGCCCGTGGGCCGGGACTCGCAGGGACGACGGCGGTCCGGTAGGTTCGCGACCCTGCTGGGAGAGGGAGCAGTCGTGATGGCGGAACATGAGCGGGCGCCGGCGGGGCGGTTCTTCACCCCGGGATGGGGCGCGGGCCGCGCCTGGTGCGCCTGTTGCGACCTCAACGCGGCGATCGTCGGAGCCCTGGCGTCGGCCCCCAGGCGGAAGTTCGTCGCCGCGGAGGCCCCCTCCCGCTCCGCCCGCGGGGCGAGGTCCATCCGTTCGTCCCGGTGGGAAGGCGGACGTCCGGCGGCCGGTGCAGGGCCGGTGCGGATCTTTGTCGCCGCCCGCATCCTGACCATGGAGCCCGACTGTCCTGAGGCGACCGCCATCGCCGTGGACCAGGACCGCATCCTGGCCGTCGGCGATCTTGAGGGCGTGAAGTCCATCCTGGGCGGAAGGCCGTTCGAGGTGGACCTGACGCTCTCGGACAAGGTCATCCTGCCGGGCCTGATCGAGCAGCACCTGCATCCCATCCTGTCGGCCCTGTCCCTCACCGCCGAGGTCATCGCCAATGACGACTGGGACCTGCCGCGCGGCCTGTGTCCCGGCGCCGCCACGCCGGAGGCCTATCGCCAACGCCTGGGCGAGGCCGTTTCAGGCGCCGAGGATGAGGTCCTGTTCTCCTGGGGGTATCACCCCTATTGGCACGGCGACCTGGACAGGGCCCTGCTGGACGACCTTTCCCCCCGCCGTCCCGTAGTGGTCTGGCACCGGTCGTGCCACGAGTTCTTTCTGAACTCCGCAGCCCTGGATCACTTCGGGATCACCGAGGACATGACCCAGGGCCATGGGCTCGCCAGCCGGCAGGCGGACTGGGGGCGCGGCCACTTCTTCGAGAAGGGCCTGGACATCATCCTGCCCAAGGTCATGCCCCGGTTCGCCAGTCCCCAGCGGATGGTCGCCGGCCTGGAGCAGCTGAAGGTCTATCTCCGCCGGAGCGGGGTGACGGCGCTCAATGAACCCGGGGCGCAGATCTCCGCGAACCAGCTGGCCCTCTACCAGTCGGTCCTGGGGGCGGAGGACGCCCTCTTCTCGACCCTGCTGATCGTAGATGGTCGGAGCATGTTCGATCGCTACGGGCCGGAGGGCGCCGTCGCCAACGCCGAGCGGATCATCGCCACGGCCCCGACCGGCAAGGTCCGGTACCTGCCCGGGCAGATCAAGTTCTTCGCCGACGGCGCCATCGTCTCGCAGAAGATGCAGATGAAGGACGGCTACATAGACGGCCACGAAGGGCAGTGGATGACCGAGCCGGAGGATTTCCGGACCAGCTGGAACCTCTTCTGGAAGGCGGGCTACCAGCCGCACACCCACGTCAATGGCGACCTCGGCCTGGACATGGTCCTGGACTGCCTCGAGGCCAGCCTGGCCGAGCAGCCGCGTGACGACCACCGGGCGGTCATCGTGCACTTTGCAAACTCCACGGAGACACAGGTGGAGCGCATCGCCCGGAGCGGTGCGGTCGTCAGCGCCAATCCCTACTATGTCCCGGCCTTTGCGGACGCCTATGGCGACTGGGGGCTGGGCCGGGAACGCGCAGACGCCATGACGCGCCTGGGATCCTGCGTCCGAGCCGGGGTTCCAGTCTCCCTGCATTCCGACATGCCGATCGGTCCCGCTCGGCCTCTGTTCAACGCCTGGGCGGCGGTCAACCGGCGGACGGTGTCCGGGCGCATCGCCGGTCCCGACCAGCGCCTGGGCGTCGAGGAGGCGCTGCGCGCGGTGACGATCGAGGCCGCCCGGTCCTGGCGCATGGAACACGAGATGGGCAGCCTGGCCCCCGGCAAGCTCGCCAACCTGACGGTGCTGGACCAGGACCCGACCGCTGTCGATCCGGAGGCCCTCAAGGACGTGCCGATCTGGGGGCTGATGTTCGAGGGGCGGCTGGAGCCATCCCGCTGAAGGGGTCCGTCGCCCCGGGCGCCGGGTGGCTCGCAAGGCCCGCTCTCCTGGGCTAGGCTTTCCGGAAGCATGAGAGGGAAGGGGGCCCCGATGACGGAACTCTGGCGCCGGACGGCGGGTGAACTGGCGGGGATGATCGCCCGCGGGGAGGTCTCCTCGGCCGAGGTCGTCGAGGCCCACCTGGGGCGGATCGCCGAGGTCAATCCCCGGCTCAACGCCGTCGTGCGGGTGCTGGCCGAAGAGGCCCGGGCGGGGGCCGCCGAGGCGGACCGGCAGGTCAAGGCCGGCGCGCCCCTGGGCCGGCTCCACGGCGTGCCCATCACCGTCAAGGAGAACATCGACATGGCGGGCCTGCCGACCACCAACGGCCTGCCCGCCTTCGCCGGGACCCCGGCGCCGGTGGACGCCCCCGTGGTCGAGCGCATGCGGGCGGCGGGCGCCATTCCCATCGGCCGGACCAACCTGCCGGACATGGGCCTGCGCATCCACACCCACTCCACCCTCCATGGCCTGACGCGGAACCCCTGGGGCGAGACCTTCACCGCCGGCGGCTCCAGCGGCGGGGAGGGTTCGGCCCTCGCCTCGGGCATGAGCCCCCTGGGGCTCGGCAACGACATTGGCGGGTCCCTGCGCAATCCCGCCCACGCCTGCGCCATCGCCTCCATCCGGCCGACGGCGGGCCTTGTCCCGGACGCCCAGACGATCCCCGGCGCCGACCGGTCGCTGTCCTTCCAGGCCATGGCCGTCCAGGGGCCGATGGCGCGGAGGGTCAGCGACGTCCGGCTCGGCCTTGAGATCCTGGCCGGCGCCCATCCCCGCGACCCCTGGTCCTACGACCCGCCCGCGCGTCGCGCGGCCGAGCCCTGCCGGGTCGCCCTGGTCGCCGCGCCTCCCGGCGGAACGACCCATCCTGCGGTGGAGGCGGCGACCCGCCGGGCCGCCGACGCCCTGGCCGACGCCGGCTACGAGGTCGTGGAGGCCTGCCCGCCCCGCTATGAGCAGGTGGTCGAGGACTGGCTCACCTTCCTCGGCACGGACCTCGCCGCAGTCATGGACCAGATGCGGCCCATCATGGGCGCGGAGGGCCTTCAGTTCGTCGATACCGCCTTTACCCACAGCCCGCCCCTCCGGGACGCCGCATCCCTGTCCCACCTGATGACCGCCCGGGACGGCCTGGCCCGGGACTGGGCCGTCTTCATGCAGGACCATCCCCTCCTGCTGACCCCGACATGGTCCACCCCGCCCTTCGAGCACGGCTTCGACGTCCGGGACGAGGCCTCGACCCTGGCGGTCCTGTCCCTCATGCGCCCCGTGGTCGTGGCCAACTACCTGGGCCTGCCGTCGGCGGCGGTCCCCGCCGGGCTCGACCCGGCCACGGGCGCCCCCATCGGCGTCCTGGTCGGAGGCCGCCGGATGGCCGACTTCGCCTGCCTGGACGCCGCCGAGGTCATCGAGGCCCGCCTCGCGCCGGCCACGCCGATCGATCCGGCCTGGTGAGCCGGCGCGCGTCATGAAGGCGGTCTGGTACGAACGCACGGGCCCGGCCCGCGAGGTCCTGCAGTACGGCGAGGTTCCCACCCCGACGCCGGGCCGGGGGCAGGTCCTGATCCGCATCCACGCCTCGGGGGTCAACCCCTCCGACGCCGGCATGCGGGCGGGCCCGGCGCCCATGGCCTATCCGCGCATCATCCCCAACAGCGACGGCGCCGGGGTGGTGGAGGCGGTGGGTCCGGAGACCTCCCCCGCCTGGATCGGCCGACGGGTCTGGTTCTACAACGGCCAGAGGAATGGCCGGGCCCTCGGCTCGGCGGCGGAATACATCGAGCTCGACGCCGACCTCGTGACGCCCCTTCCCGACGCTGTCGACTTCGCCCAGGGCGCGACCTTGGGCATTCCCTGCATGACCGCCCACCGCAGCCTTTTCGTCGCCGGGCCGGTGCAGGGCCGGACGGTCCTGGTCACGGGCGGGGCGGGGGCCGTGGGTCTCTACGCCGTCCAGCTGGCCAAGTGGGCGGGAGCGACCGTCATCGCCACCGTCAGCAGCGAGGCCAAGGCGGCCCGGGTGCGGGAGGCCGGGGCCGACCTGGTGGTCAACTACCGGGACGAGGACACCGCCGCCCGGGTCCGCGACTTCACAGGCGGGGCCGGGGTGGACCACGTGGTCGACGTGGATTTCGGGGGCAACCTTCCCGTCACCCTGGCCTGCGTGAAGGGCAATGGATCGGTGGCCTTCTACGCCACAAAAGGGGAACCGACGCCAAAGGTCCCCGCCGGGGAGCTGATGCGCCTGAACCTCAATGTCCATGGCGTCTACCTCCCGGTCAGCCCGCACGAGGCCCGCCGCCGGGCCCAGGCCGACATCCTGCAGTGGATCTCAACGGGCCCCAGGATCCTGCCCGTGGCCGGCCGCCACGCCCTGGCGGACTGCGCCGCCGCCCATGAGCAGGTGGAGTCCGGGACCAAGGCAGGCACGGTGGTGGTGGAGCCCGTCAGGTCGTGATCTCCCCGGACGCCGCCATCCGCGCCCGGCGACGCCTGACCAACCGGTTCATCGCCGGGCGGGAGGCCGCGCGGCTTGGGCCGGTCTTCCTTCCGACGGCGGTGGTGATCGCCGGCGACGGCTCGGTCATCACGGGCCGGGACGCCATCCTCTCCGCCTTCGCCGCCCAGTTCGCCGACCCCGGCTTCGGCGGCTATGTCCGCACGCCCGAGCGCATCGAGCCCGATGCGGCGGGAGATCGCGCCGCCGAGCACGGCCGATGGACGGCGGACTGGAAGGACGCGCCGCCCCAGGCCGGTCCCTACCTCGCCGTCTGGCGAAAGGTCACCGGACAGTGGATGATCGAGTCCGAGACCTTCGTGACCACAGGCTGAGGAGCCCCCATGACCGCGACCCTGTATGGCATCAAGGCCTGCGACACAGTGGCCAAGGCCCGCGCCTGGCTGGCGGACCGGGGCGTGGCCTACGACTTCCATGACTACAAGACGGCGGGGATCGACGCCGGCCGCCTCGCCGCCTGGGTGGAGGAGTTCGGCTGGGAGAAGGTGCTGAACCGGGCGGGGACCACCTTCCGCAAGCTGCCCGAGGCCGACCGGACCGATCTGGATGCCGCCAGGGCCATCGCGCTGATGGTCGCCCAGCCGTCCATGATCAAGCGGCCCCTGCTGGACCTAGGCGACCGGCGGGTCCTGGGGTTCCGGCCCGAGGCCTACGCGGCGGTGTTCGGCGGGGGCGGCCCGTCGGCCTGAGCCCCGGCGCTGCGCCCCATGAGCCGGCGCAGCCGCCGGCCGCCTTCCTCGCCCAGCACGTCCTCGGTGTCGCGCAGCAGGGTCTCGGTCGAGAAGGGGACGAAGCTGGCCGTCCGGCCCCGGAGCAGGAAGAAGACGATCCCCCAGAGATTAAGGACCAGGCAGAACCCGGCCACCTCCGGTCGGATGAAGGGCGTGAACATCGCAAACATGGCGATCTGGAGCCAGAATTCCGGCTTGAGGACGATGCCCAGGACGCCCACGCGGCCGGGCAGCTTGGTCGACCAGACAAAGGACATCACGATGGCGAGGCTCAGGAACAGGGTCTCGATCTCGAAGCGGCTGACCCTCTGCTCGAGAATGCCGTTCAGGGCGATCCAGCCCAGGACCAGGCAGATCGCCGCGTGGAACTTGCGCGAACTCTTGGCGACCAGGCGGAGATAGCCGTTGGGCCGTCCGTCCCGCTCCGTCCAGGGCGGGTTCCGCGCGAAGTAGTCATCGAAGATCTCGAAGAGACCGATGCCCAGGTAGACAATCGCCTCGACCCACAGGATCGCGGCGAGAGCCGGCGTCAGGGGCAGGAAGTCGGTGGGTCCCAGCAAGGCGGGCCTCCTCGTCGTGTTAGCGGCGTTGCCTCATGCCGCGCCCTGGGTCCCGACGAGGCTCAGATCAGCGCTCCGTGACAGTGCTTGAACTTCTTTCCTGAACCGCAGGGGCAGGGGGCGTTGCGACCGGTCTGCTGCCAGCCTTCCGGCAGGGCCGAGAAGGGCAGGGCCTGCCTCTGTTCCACCGACAGGCCGTCCGGCAGGACGCCCATCTGTGCGGCGTTCTCGCCAGTCAGGGGATCCAGGTGGATTTCCTGGAAGGCGGCCGGCGGCGGTTCAGGCTCCGCGTACTGGAACTCCACCGTCATGTGCCAGCGGGTCACATTGTGGCGCAGGTCCACCAGGAGCTTTTCGAAGAGGGAGAAGGCTTCGGTCTTGTACTCGTTCAGCGGGTCCCGCTGGCCGTAGCCGCGAAGGCCGATCACGTTGCGCAGGTGGTCGAGGTGGGTCAGGTGTTCGCGCCACTGCATGTCGATGGTCTGGAGAAGGAAGCTCTTCTCGATCATCCGCATCTGGGCGGGACTGATCGCCGCCTCGCGCGCCTGGACCCGGGCCTCCGCCGCGGCCAGCAGGCGCTCTTCGATCTCTTCGTTGGCGATGCCTTCCTCGGCCGCCCATTCGGCCACCGGGACATCCAGGCCGAGGACCGAGCGGGTCTGCTCGGCCAGGCCCTCGACGTCCCACTGCTCGGCATAGGCCTTGGGCGGCAGGTGCTTGCGGACCAGGTCGCCGATGGTGTCCCGGCGCATCTCCGCGACCACGTCCGCGAGGTCCTCCTCGCCCATGAACTCGGCCCGCTGCTCGAAGACGGCCTTGCGCTGGTCGTTGACCACGTCGTCGTACTTCAGGAGGTTCTTGCGGATCTCGTAGTTGCGCTGCTCCACGCGCTTCTGGGCGGTGGCGATGGCGTTGTTCAGCCACTTGTGGGTGATGGCCTCGCCGTCCTGTACGCCGAAGGTGCGCATGATGGCGTCCAGGCGCTCGCCGGCGAAGATGCGCAGCAGGTCGTCCTCGCAGGACAAGAAGAACTTGGACCGCCCCGGGTCGCCCTGGCGGCCGGTCCGGCCGCGCAGCTGGTTGTCGATCCGCCGGCTTTCGTGGCGCTCGGTGCCGAGAACGAAGAGACCGCCGGCGGCCAGGGCCTGGGCCTTCAGGTCGGCGATCTCGGTCTCCAGCTCGGCCTTGCGGGCGATGACCTGCTCGGGCGTGACCTCGATGCCCAGTCCGCGCTGCTCGTCCTGCCAGCGCAGGACCCGCATGTCGATGTTGCCGCCCAGCTGGATGTCGGTGCCGCGGCCGGCCATGTTGGTGGCGATGGTCACCGCGCCCGGGATGCCGGCGTCGGCGACGATCATCGCCTCCTGCTCGTGGTAGCGGGCGTTCAGCACGTTATGGGGGATGCCCTTGCGCGTCTGGCCGTCGACCTCGAAGGCGTGGGCGTTGAGGAGGGCGGACAGGGCCTCTGACTTCTCGATCGAGACCGTACCCACCAGGATGGGCTGGCCCCGCACATAGCAGTCCTCGACCTGCTTCAGGATGGCCCGGTTCTTCTCGGCCTCGGTCCGGTAGACCTCGTCGTCGTCGTCGATCCGGGCGACGGGCCGGTTGGTCGGGATCTCGGTCACGTCCATCTTGTAGATGTCCGCGAACTCCTGGGCCTCGGTCGCGGCCGTCCCGGTCATGCCCGACAGCTTCCGGTAGAGGCGGAAGTAGTTCTGGATGGTCACCGAGGCCAGGGTCTGGTTCTCGGGCTGGACGTGCGCGCCTTCCTTGGCCTCGATGGCCTGGTGCAGGCCTTCGGACAGGCGCCGTCCCTGCATCATCCGGCCGGTGAACTCGTCGATCAGGATCACCTCGCCGCCGCGGACGATATAGTCCTTCTCGCGGGTGTAGAGGACGTTGGCCTTGAGGGCCTGGTTGACGTGGTGGACCACCGAGACGTTGGCGGCGTCGTAGAGGCCCGTCGTGTCTTCCTCCAGGTGCCCGCCGGCGCGCAGCATCTCCTCGACCTGCTCTGCGCCGTCCTCGGTCAGGATGACCTGGCGCTGCTTCTCGTCGTGGTCGAAGGTCGACTTGTCCTTGATCAGCTCCTTCACCAGGGCGTCCACCGTCCGGTAGAACTCGGAGCGGTCGTCGGTCGGCCCGGAGATGATCAGGGGGGTCCGGGCCTCGTCGATGAGGATGGAGTCCACCTCGTCGACGATGACGAA
>JBJOJL010000051.1:0-16314 GCA_046046615.1 Pseudomonadota bacterium | reverse complement strand
ACCACGGCCATGTTGTCGAACTTCTCGCTCCAGAGGCCGCCCATGATCCCCAGGAGGCCCAGGATGAGGGCCGCGCCCAGCCCGAAGTAGAGGATGGCCCAGGGGTGGCTGATCGGCAGGTGCGAGAAGGGAGCGATCACCGCCGCCGTCACAGCGCCGACCATCACCCCCCGGGTCGCCGCGCCCAGGCCGAAGGCGGCCACGTGCTCCACGGGGCTGAGGGGCGGCGTCAGGAAATCCCCGATCAGGCCGTTCATCTTGGCCTGCAACAGGGACGAGGAGGAGTTGGCGAAGGCGTTGTTGAGGATCGCCATCATGATCAGGCCCGGCGCGACGAAGGCGCCGTAGTCATAGCCATGCACTGGCGGCCGGGCGCCGTGGGCGGCCACGACGAAGACCATCATGTAGAGCAGGGAGGTGACCACCGGGGCGGCCAGGGTCTGCATGCCCACCTTCCAGAACCGCATGACTTCGCGGCGGTAGAGGGTGCGGAACCCGGCCCAGTTGACGCCCCGGTAGGCCCGGGGTTCAGGAGGCGCCGGCGGCGCGGAGGGAAGGACGGCGTCGCTCATGGGTCTTGGTTTGCGCCTGTGCGAGGTGCGAGGCAAGCGGTCTCGTCAGACTTGCACGGCGGCTCCAGCGGTCTAGCCTGCCCGACGCAACACCGGAGATCCCGCCCATGTCCAGACTGCCCCTCACAGAACCCGAGGCCCTGCCCCCCTACATGAAGGCGATCCACGATGCGACGCCCGAGGAGAACTGGCTCGGCCGCCACTTCGCCCGCGCCTTCGCCCCGGCGGAGGACCTGGTCCAAGCCTACCAGGCCTTCTACCACCCCTGGCATACCGGCGGCGCGGGCGTCCTGCCGCCCCGGCTCAAGGAACTGATCCGGCTGCGCATCGCCACCCTCAACGGCTGCGTCCTCTGCAAGACCGTGCGCATGGCGCCGGAGGTGGTCAGCGAGGAAGAAGCCGCCTCGGGGGTGGACCGGGTGGACGAGACCGGCTTCAGCGCCCGGGAGCGGGCGGCCATCCACTTCGCCGAGAAGATGGCGGTGGACCACCACAACATCTCCGACGAGGACGTCGCCAACATGCGGCGCCTCTTCACCGACCAGGAGTTCCTGGAGCTGTCCATGATGGCCGGCCAGTACATCGGCTTCGGCCGGGTCCTCGCCCTGCTCCAGCTGGAGGTCGCCGCCTGCCCGATCTGACGGGCGCCACCCATATGTAGTTCCTGTGGATGGACGTCATGGCGCCGATTGTGGTCTGATTTGCTTCCGTTACGATATGTGGTGGCCGGACAGGGTTGGGCGTTAGCTCCGGCACAACATATTGATCCCGGCGGCGCCAAGCGCTCAAGCCGGGCCGGATGGTGGAGCAAACCATGGGTTGGACCGACGAGCGGGTCGAGCTGCTCAAGAAACTCTGGCAGGACGGCCTGTCCGCCAGCCAGATCGCCAAGCAACTCGGCGGCGTGACCCGCAACGCCGTGATCGGCAAGGTGCACCGGCTGGGGCTTTCCGGCCGCGCCGCGCCCTCAAAGCCGGCCCGGCCGGTGTTCAAGGCGCCGCGCCCGGCCCGCCAGGCGGCGGCCCCGGCTGCGCCGCGCCGCATCGCCCCCCCGCCGCTTGCGGCCGCACCGGCGCCGCAGCCGCCCGTCCGCTATGTGGAGGAAGCCCCTGGCGCCGCCACCGTGCTGACCCTCGGCGCCCACATGTGCAAGTGGCCGATCGGCGATCCGTCCAGCGACGACTTCACCTTCTGCGGCCGCCGGGCCAGCGAGGGGCCTTACTGCGTCGAGCACGCACGGGTCGCCTACCAGCCGGCCCAGGCCAAGAAACGCTCGGGCGCCAATGAGCTGGCCCGCAGCCTGCGGCGCTACATCTAGGTCCGGCATCCGTTGGGGATGGGGGGCGCGTCGCGACCGCGGACTGGCCTTGGGGCTTGCCTTGCGGCCGTCCGGCGCGTCCCTTTCCGGTCATGAGCGACCTGGATCCAGATTCCGCGCCGTCTGATTCGGACAATGCCCGCGCCTACTCGGTCTCCGAGCTGGCCTTCGCCCTCAAGCGCACCCTTGAGGACCGCTACGGCTTCGTCCGCCTGAAGGGCGAACTTTCCAAGGTCACCCACCACTCCAACGGCCACGTCTACCTCTCGATCAAGGACGAGAGGGCGGTGATCGACGGCGTGGTCTGGAAGGGGTCGGTGCGCAACCTGTCGGTCCGGCCCGAACAGGGCCTGGAAGTCATCGTCACCGGCAAGATCACGACCTACCCCCAGGGCTCCCGCTACCAGATCGTCATCGACAGCATGACCGCCGCCGGCGCCGGGGCCCTCCTGGCCCAGCTGGAGCGGCTGAAGGCCCGCCTCGCGGCCGAAGGCCTGTTCGAGGCCGCCCGCAAGCAGGCCCTGCCCGCCCTGCCCGCCGTGGTCGGCGTCGTCACCTCGCCCACCGGGGCGGTGATCCGCGACATCCTGCACCGGATCCGCGACCGCTGGCCCTGCCAGGTGCTGGTCTGGCCGGTGGTCGTGCAGGGGGACGCCGCCGCCGCCCAGGTGGCCGCCGCGGTGCGCGGGTTCAATGCGCTTCCCGTCGACGGCGCCGTCCCCCGGCCCGACGTGGTGATCGTCGCCCGCGGCGGCGGCTCGGTGGAGGATCTCTGGCCCTTCAACGACGAGGCCCTCGCCCGGACGGTTGCGGACAGTGCGATCCCCCTGATCTCGGCGGTCGGCCACGAGACGGACACCACCCTCATCGACTTCGTCTCGGACCGCCGGGCGCCGACCCCGACGGCGGCGGCCGAGATGGCCACCCCCGTCCTGTCGGAACTGAGGGGAACCCTCGCGGACCTCACGGGCCGCCTGCACCGGGCTGGCGGGCGGATCGTCGCCGAGCGCAAGGTGCGGCTGGAGGCCATGGGCCGCAGTCTGGCCCGGGCCCCGGACCTGGTGGAGCTGGCCGAGCAGAGGCTCGGCATGGCGGGCGGCCGCCTTTCAGCGGGCCTGACACGGAACGTCGGCGCCCACGAGACCCGTCTCGCCCGGATCGCCGGTCGCCTGCAGCCGGGGCTCCTGTCCCGGCCGCGCCAGGCCCGCGCGGACACCCTCTCCGTCCTGGCCGTGCGGATGCGTCCTGCGCTCGACCGGTCCCTGTCGCGGTCCCAGGAGCGCCTGGTCGCCCTTTCGGCGCGGCTGAAGTCGGCAGACCCTGGGGCGCCCCTGTCCCGGGGTTTCGCCCGTGTGCACAGGACGGACGGGACCCTGGTCCGCGAGGGGGCGGGGCTGCAGGCTGGCGAAGCCGTTCGCCTGGTCTTCGCCGACGCCGAGCGCCGGGCGGTCATCGACCCCCCGCCGGGCCCGCCCCGGCAGGGCGACCTCTTCTGACCGGGCGCCTTTTCGGCGGACTCGCGGATCGCTAGACTGATCCCATGAACGCGCCCGACAAGACCGGCGGCCCGGACCTCGCCCTGATCAACTACGGCGACGGCGACTTCACCGTCGTGCGTCCCGGACGCTTTGTCCTGTGCGCCGTCTCCGGCGTGCGCATCCCGCTGGAGGCCCTCCGTTACTGGAGCGCCGTGCACCAGGAGGCCTATGCGGGTCCGGCCGAGGCCCTGGCCCGTTGGCGCGGACAGAACCCCTGACCGGCGCCCCGGACAGGCGCCTTGTCCTCGGCGGGCTGGCCGCCGGCGGACTCTGGGCGGGGCCCGTCCTGGCGGCGGGCGCTGTCGCGCCGCCCCTCTCCCTGTCTGGCCAGGTCCGGCAAGGCGGGACCCTGATCGGACGCACGGCGCCCCGCGCCCGGATCTCGCTGGATGGCGAGGCGGTGGGCGAGTCCGGCGCATCGGGTCTCTTCATCATCGGCCTGGACCGCGACAGCCCGGCCCAGGTCAGGGTCTCGGTCACCGACGCCGAGGGGCGGTCCGCCGCCCGGACCCTCGCCGTGGCGTCCGGCGACTTCGATATCCAGAGGATCAACGGCCTGCCGCCCCAGCAGGTCAGGCCCCAGGGCGAGGCCCTTCTGGCGCGGATCGCGGCGGAGGCCGAGCGCAAGGCCAGGGGTTGGGCCAGCCGCGCGCCGACCGAGGACTTTTCCGGCGGCTTCTCTCCGCCCCTTGCGAAGTACCGGGTATCCGGCCGTTTCGGCGGACAGCGCATCCTGAACGGCGAGCCCATGACCCCGCATTACGGGGCCGACCTGGCGGCCCCCGAGGGAACCCCCATCCTGGCGCCGGCGCCGGGCCGGGTCTGCTTCGCCGAGACCGGCCTGCACTACGAGGGGGGCCTGACCATGATCGACCATGGGCAGGGCCTGGTCACCGCCTACCTTCACCAGTCCAAGGTCGGCGTCCGGCAGGGCCAGTCCGTCTCGCGCGGGCAGGTGATCGGCGCCGTCGGGAAGGAAGGACGGGCCACGGGTCCTCACCTCTGCTGGCGGATGAAGTGGCGGGACAGGCGTCTGGACCCCATGCTGCTCCTGGGGGTACGGGCGCCGGCCTGATCGCCTCTCAGTCCCGGTTCCGGCGATAGACCTCGTTGGGCCAGCGCTTGTGGACCCAGAACCATTCTTCGGGCCGGTCGCGGATGCGCTCTTCCATGAAGGCGTTCACGCGACGCACCCCGGCCGCGATGTCGGCGTTGCGGTCGCCGGTGTCTTCCAGCCGGATGTCGTCATGCACGATCACCCGGAAGCGGGCCTTGCGCACCCGCTGGACCGACATTGGGACAAGGGGAATCCCGAACCGGAGGGCGAAGCTGGAGGGGCCCGGCGCCGTATGGCAGTCGACGCCGAAGAGGGGCGCCAGGACGCCGCCGTTGAACTTCTGGTCGTTCATCAGGGCGACGCATTCGCCCCGGCCCAGGGCCCGGATCAGTTCCCGGGCGCCATCCCCGCCCTTGGGCGCGAAAAGCCGAACGCCGTAACGAAACCGGTTCCGGCGGATGCGCGCGTCCACATGGGGATTGTTGGTCGCCCGATAGGTGATCTGGCAGGTCACGCCGGCGTGGATGATCACCGCGGGCATGATCTCCATCGACGAAAAGTGTCCCGAAATGAACACCACGCTCTCGTGGTCGCGGGCGATGGCCTCCAGCCGACCGGCGTTGACGACCTCAACCCGTGAAGGGTCGGCGATGATCTTGTCGAGGATGGGGAACTCCGCCGCCCAGCGCCCAAGGGCCCGCCACTGGGCCTTCAGGAGTTTGTCGACCTCGGCCGCCGGAAGGTCCGGGAAGGCGATCCGGATGTTGGTTTCCGCCACCCGGTGGGTGGAGATCATGGGCCCCAGAAACCCGACGAGGCCCGCGCCGAAGTCGGAAACGGCGTCGATGGGGAAAAGCCGGGCGAGGAAGGTCACGGCGTCGAAGGCCAGGGCCTCGAGACGCCAGACGAGATCCTGAAGCCGGGAAGGTCGCGCTGAGTCCGTCACGCCCGACCCTACCCCGCCCCCCTCGCCGGCGGCAATCCGGGGACTGGCGCCGGCCTTGCGGAGTTAACCGCAGAAATCCCGTTTTGGGACACCCCAAGGGGCCCCGCGGGACAAGGACAGGGATCGAGAACAGGATCATGACCACTAATGCACGGGCCCCGGACGCCGTCATCGACGCCCACATAGGCCAGAAGATTCGCCGCCGACGGCGTCAGCTCGGATTGACCCAGCACCAGCTCGCCGTCGCCTGCGGGGTGCGCTTCCAGCAAATCCAGAAGTACGAGAGCGGGGCCAACCGGATCGCCGCCTCCCGCCTCTGGAAGATCGCCCACGCCATGCAGACCCCGCTGCTCGATTTCTTCGACGGCCTGCCTGACCTGCCGGAGCTCGCGATTTCCGATGGGGGCGCCTTACTTTCCAGCCGCCCGGAGGATAAGACGCGGAATGATCTCACCTGAGCGCATCGAGGCGCTGGAACAGCTCCTCCTGGATCTCAACCGCGTCTCCTCCGACGCCATCCTGCCCCTCTTCCGGTCCGATCACGGGCTTGAGGACAAGGGCGGCGAGGCGGGATTCGATCCGGTCACCATGGCCGACCGGGGCGCAGAGGCGGCGATCCGCCAGCGCCTGGCCGAGGTCGTCCCCGAACACGGCGTGATCGGCGAGGAGTACGGCGAGGACCGGCCGGAACAGGAGTTCGTCTGGGTCCTTGACCCTGTCGACGGCACCCGCGCCTTCATCGCCGGCCTCCCTGTGTGGACCACGCTGATCAGCCTGCGCTGGAGGGGCGAGCCCGTGCTGTCCTCGATCGGCCAGCCCTATCTGGGCGAGGTCTTCCTGGGTTCTCCTGCGGGCTCCAGACTGGTCCGGGGCGGGGACAGCCGTCCCCTCCGGGTGAGGCCCTGCTTCGGGCTGTCCGAGGCGATCATCGCCTCGACCGACCCCACCGCCTATTTCGAAGCCGACGAGCGGGCGGCCTGGGACCGGGTGCGCGCGGCGGCCCGGCTGGCCCGGCTGGGATGCGACGCCTACGCCTACGCCATGGTCGCCGCCGGGACCATCGACCTGGTCGTGGAGTCCCGCGCCTGCAAATGCTGGGACATCGAGGCCGCCGCGCCCCTGCTGGCCGGGGCCGGCGGGGTGGTCACCGACTGGGCGGGCCGGCCGATCGGGCTGAACGGGGGACAGATCGCCATCGCGGGTGATCGCGCCTGTCTTGACGAGGCCCTGCCGCTCCTGAAGTCCGCCGCAGACTAGGCCCTATTCCTTCGGCGCGACCTTGTCGGCCAGGGCGTCGAAGTGGGTCCAGAACTGGCTGCGCAGGGGATCCGTTTCCATCAGGATCTCGTGCTCCGCGCCCTCCACCGTGACCAGGCGGCCCTGCGGCAGGAGGCCGGCGACAGTCGCCTGGGCGGCGTTGCTGACCAGCCGGTCCCGCGAGGCCGAGACGATCACGACAGGCAGGGCGACCCCCGCCAGGTTCTCTCGCCGCGCCAGCCAGTCGGTGGCGCGAACGGCGAAATCCAGCCAACCCCAGGTGGGCGAGGAAAGGGC
This sequence comes from Pseudomonadota bacterium, assembly GCA_046046615.1. Classification (GTDB taxonomy): domain Bacteria; phylum Pseudomonadota; class Alphaproteobacteria; order Caulobacterales; family Caulobacteraceae; genus Phenylobacterium. Next base: position 9,329 of record JBJOJL010000051.1, on the reverse strand, counting down.
GAGGTCAGGGTTCGCCCTCACGAGGTCCTTGCCGCGCTTGTAGCGCACGGGGTCATGGGTCAGGACATTGCCTTCGAAAGGCTCGGCGGCGGGATCCCCGGGCGGTTGGGCCCAGTCCCCGGCGGCGCCGGTCATCATCCGGAAGGCCAGCAGGAGGCGGGCGAAGCGGGGCAGGCGCAGGCCCAGCATGGGGGCGCAGAGCACGGCGCCCGAGAAGCGGGCCGCCTGTCCCCGGGCCAGGGCGGACAGGGTCAGGCATCCGCCCATGGAGTGACCGACCGCGATCCAGGGCTTGGGCAGCCGGGCCTCGAAGGCGATCAGCAGGGCCCGGTAATCCGACATGAAGGGATCCAGCCCGCGGGCGTGCCCCTTTCGCCGGTCCGGGAGGTCGCGATGCGACAGGCCCTGACCCCTCCACTCGTTGACCAGGACCACAAAGCCCCGCGCCTGGAGGTCGCGCACCACCTCGAAGTATTTCTCGATGGCCTCGGTTCGCCCGGTCGAAAGGATGACCGAGCCGCGGGGCCTGCCCTCTGGCCGGAACAGGGCCGCCCTCAGCCGGGCGCCGCCATCCCCTTCAAACCACTCTGCGCCGCCGCCGGGCGGGACGGGAGCATCCGGCAGGGCCGTAAGGGGGGCGGGCTGGGTCATGTCAGGCCTCTCCTGTGCGGGCTTCGAGCAGGGCCTTGACCTGGGGCATGAGCGACATGGCCAGGCCCATGTCCGACACCTTCAGCCGGCCGGTGATGGCGGCGGTCATGGGGTTGAGCTTCCCTTGGGCCAGGGCCTCGAGATCCTTGCGACTGACGCTGATCACCAGGTCGGCCGGGTCTGGTTCATTGCTGACCGTCGCGCCCTCCACCCGGATGACACCCTCGCCCCTCAGGTCCAGGCGGATCGAGTGGTCCAGCCCCGCGCCGCCGGCGCTGAAATGCGCCCTCACCTTGTCGGTCAGTTCCGTCAGTCCGTCCATCGGCGGGCTCCTCCGTCGGTCCCTGCAATGCCGCCGCCGCGCCGTCTTGTAAACGCCCGGTCATTGACGCCGGGTCTTGAACCCGCCCCCGCCCTTCCCATGTCTTGCCCGGAGGCGCCGGATATCCGGGCCTTCCGGGCGGTGCGAGGCTTCGGCGCGCACAGGTCCCGAAACCCAAAACGCAACCTTGCTTCGTCAAGAAGGATGTGAACGCACATGCGCACGATCGACTTTTCCCCCCTTTATCGCTCCGTGGTCGGCTTTGACCGCCTGGCCCAGCTCCTGGAGACCGCCTCGGTGGACCAGGCGACCGGCTATCCGCCCTACAACATCGAGCGGACCGACGAGAACGCCTACCGCATCGAGATCGCCGTCGCCGGCTTCCGGCCCGAAGAGCTGAACATCGAGGTCAAGGAGAACCTGCTCACCGTCCAGGGCCGCAAGGCGGCCAATGACGCCGAGCGCCGGTTCCTGCACCGCGGCCTCGCCGAGCGCGACTTCGAGCGCCGCTTCCAGCTGGCCGACTACGTGGTCGTGACCGAGGCCCGCCTCGCCGACGGCCTGCTCTCGATCTCGCTCCGCCGCGAACTTCCCGAGGCCCTCAAGCCCCGGCGCATCGAGATCGCCACCACTTCGGCCCCTCTCATCGAGGGCGAGAAGGCGGCCTGACCACCTTCAGGCTGAACGGACGTCCGGGGGCGGCGCCGAAGGGCGCCGCCCTTTCCGTATCAGGACCTGGCCGGCCGAACCCCGCCGCCGGGCCCGCCCTTGAGGCCAAAGCTCTCGCGGAACTGCATCTGGGCGTCCTTTAGGTTGGCGTCGGTCAGGGTCGCCTGGCGCAGGTCCACGTCGTTCAGGATGGCCGCGCGCAGGTCGGCGCCTGCGAAGTTCACGCGCCGCAGGTCCGCCGAGGTCAGGTCGGTGGGCAGCAGCCTTCCGCCCTCCAGCACCAGGGGCTCCAGCCGGGCGCCGCGCAGGTCCGCCCCCGACATCATCACTCCGGTCAGCCGGGCGCCGCGCAGGTCCGCGCGCCGCAGGTTCACCCCGCGCAGGTCCGCCCCCTCGAGCTTGGCGCCCTGGAGCTGGACCCCCTCCATGTCGAGCCCGTAGAAAACGGCCCGCCGGGCCGAGACCGCCGTCAGGTTGTAGCCCCTCAGGCTCTTCAGTCCCCGCAGGTCCTTGCCGTCAAAGACCGTAGGCGTCCCCGCCGCGCCCCCCGTGGCGCACCAGCGCGCGTGCTCGCGCACCTGGACGTCCAGCGAGACCTCGCCCGAGGCCTGGACGGCCGGGTCATTGGTCAGGGCGCCGCGCAGGTCCGCCTTGCTGACATCCCAGGCCTGGGTGTTGGCGCCGAGGAGGACCACGTCGCGCAGGTCGGCGCCCCGCAGGTCCGCCTGCACCAGATCGGCGTTGCTGAGGTCGGCCCCGGTCATGACGCAGTGCTTCAGCTGGGCCCGGACAAGGCGGGCGCTGCGCAGCACGGCGCCGGTGAAGTCGGCCCGCACCGCCTCCAGGCCCGAGAGCTTGGAGCGGGCGAGGTTGGCGCCGGTCAGGTTCGGCCCCTGTTCGTCCTCGGTCCGGTGGACATGCTCCACCAGCCTCAGGCCCAGCTTGCGGTCGCCCAGGGCCATGGCCCCCTCCCGCAGGTCGGCTTCGAACAGGTCGGCGCTGGTCAGGTTGGCGTTCCTCAGGCAGGCGCCCCTCAGGTCCGCCCGGCGGAGGGAGGCGCCGGTCAGGTCGGCGTTCTGCAGGTCCGCGCCATAAAGGTTGGCGCTGTCCAGCTTGGCGCCGCGCATGTCGGATCCGAAGAGGAGGGCGCCCGTCAGGTCGGCGCCGGTCAGGTCCCGGGCCGCCAGTTTCAGGCCCGAAAGGTCGCGCCAGGACAGGTTCCCTCGCAGCCCGCCCGGCAGCCCCGAGATGAACCGGCCGTGCTTGCGGCAGACGTCGTCCAGCTCCGCCTGCGACATCGGCGGAATATCCTGGAGATGTGTGGTCGGCAGAGACATCCCTGTCTGCGGGTTCCTCGTTCAGGAACGAGGATGCCATGACCCGATTAATGGGCGGTTTAGCCGTCGGACGCCGGTCGATAGCTCTCGTAGAGGCTGCGGGCCTCGGCCTCCAGGAGGCCGGTCTCGACCTCGACCCCCGCCGCCCGCAGGCGGGCCGCCCCTTCGCCGGCGGCGAAGACCGAGGCGTCGTCGCAGGCGATGACCACCCGGCGCACGCCGGCGGCGATCAGCCGGTCGGTGCAGGAGATCCCCGTCCCCGAGCGGCGGGCGCAGGGCTCCAGGGTCACCAGGGCCACGGCGCCGCGCGCCGCATGGCCCGCCGCCTCCAGGGCCAGTTCCTCGGCGTGGGGACGGCCGCCCTCGGCCGTGGCGCCTTCGCCCAGGACGCCGGATGGCCCCAGGATCAGACAGCCGACCGAGGGATTGTCCCCCGTCCGCCCCACGCCCGGCCGGGCCAGGGCGATGGCCCTGCGCATGGCCTCGATTTCAGCCTCGCGGCTCAAGGCGCCTTCGGCAGGGTCTGGGCCCGGTCGGCGTCAAGATAGCGGGCCGACAGGGGCTTCAGGGCGCCGTCGAGGTCGATGACCAGCGGGTTGGAGGTCGGGATCTCCACCTCCATGATCCCGTCCGCGGACAGCCCGTAGATCAGCTTGACGATGGCCCGCAGGGAATTGCCGTGCGCCGCCACCAGCACGGTCTCGCCCGCCGCAAGCTTCGGGGCGATCTCGGCGGTCCAGTAGGGCTCCACCCGCTCCAGGGTGGTCTTCAGGCTCTCGGTGTCGGGCAGGGCGAGGCCGGCGTAGCGCCGATCGCGGGAGAAGTCCCACTCGCCGCCGGGCGCCAGGGGTGGCGGCGGGGTGTCGTAGGACCGCCGCCAGATCCGCACCTGCTCGGCGCCGTGCTTCGCCGCCGTCTCGGTCTTGTTCAGGCCCGTCAGGCCGCCGTAATGGCGCTCGTTCAGCCGCCAGTCCTTGGTTTCGGGCACGAAGGCCTGCCCCGCGGCCGTCAGGGCCAGCCAGAGGGTGCGGATGGCCCGGGTCAGGACGGAGGTGTAGGCCCGGTCGACCTGAAGGCCCGCCGCCTTCATCAGTTCGCCGCCCTTGCGCGCCTGGGCCTCGCCCTCGGCGGTCAGGTCCACATCCACCCAGCCGGTGAACCGGTCCTCCAGGTTCCACTGGCTCTGGCCGTGTCGCAGCAGGATCAGGGTGGGCATGGCGGTCTCCATCCGGGATGTCGGGGCCGGGCTAGGGCCGCCGGGAGGGCGCGTCAAGGCGCCGTGCGGGCGCCGGTGGCCTCGCGGCCCGCGAGTCGGTAATAGGGGGCCATGAGCGATCGCCTCTTCTTCGGCGGACTGGCCCTGGTCGCCGCCGCCCTCATCGCCCTGGCCATGGTCTGGCCCCAGGGGCTCGGCGCGCGCTCGCCGGGGCCCTTCGGCTCGGTCCCGGTCCAGCAGCGCCCGGAGGTCCAGGCCGCCATGCGCCGTGAGGCCGAGGCCAACAACGCCCGCCTTCAGAAGGCCCGCGAAGCCGTGGCCGCCGCCCGCGCCGCGACCGAAGGCGCCCCGCCGCCGCCTGCCGAGCCCGCGAAATGAGCGACCAGGACATCGAGGCGGGCCGCCGGGTCCTGCGCCAGGCCGCCGGCGCCCTGGAGCTCCAGGCCGAGTCCCTGGGCGAGGCCTTCGCCCGGGCCGTCGACATCCTGGCCGCCGCCCGGGGCCGGATCATCTGCACCGGCATCGGCAAGTCCGGCCACGTGGCCCGCAAGATCGCCGCCACCTTCGCCTCCACTGGCGCGCCCGCCAGCTTCGTCCACGCCAACGAGGCCAGCCACGGCGACCTCGGCATGATCAGCCGGGACGACGTCATCCTGGCCCTGTCGAAGTCGGGCGAGAACCGCGAGCTGGCCGACGTCCTCGCCTATTCCCGCCGGTTCGAGATCCCGCTGATCGCCCTGACCGCCGCCGCCGATAGCGCCCTCGGGCGGGCCGCCGACGTGGTCCTGGCCCTGGCCACCGCCGAGGAGGCCACCGGCGACGTCAATGCGCCGACGACCTCCACCACCCTGCAGATCGCCCTGGGCGACGCCCTGGCCGTGGCCCTGCTGGAACGGCGCGGCTTCACCGCCGGCGACTTCCGCACCCTTCACCCCGGCGGCAAGCTGGGCGCCATGCTGCGCACGGTGGGCGACCTGATGCACGCCGGCGACCAGATCCCCCTGGTCGGCCCCGACGCCTCCATGGCCGAGGCCCTGCTGGTCATGACCGAGAAGCGGTTCGGCTGCGTCGGCGTGCAGGCCGCGGATGGCCGCCTCCTCGGCGTCATCACCGACGGCGACCTGCGCCGGCACATGGACGGCCTGATGGACCGCACCGCCGGCCAGGTCATGACCCCGGGGCCGAACAAGGTGGTCGGCCCCCGGCGGCTGGCCTCCGAGGCCCTGGCCCTGATGACCGACCCGCCGCCGGCAGTGAACGTCCTCTTCGTCCTCGACGAGGGCCGGCCGGTGGGCATCCTGCATGTCCACGACCTGCTCCGCGCCGGGGTGATGTGACCCCCCTGCACTGGCCGCAGCGGGCCTGAAGGCGTAAGAGCGGGCCGGAATCGAACTGGAGCGCCGATGTCGCCTCTCCCCCGCGCGGACCTCGTCCCGCAGACCCCCGACCACGAGAACCTGCCCCTGGTGAAGGCCACCGGCTTTCGCGAGTACGACGCCCGCTGGCTGTTCGGGTCCGAAATCAACCTCCTGGGCGTCGAGGCCCTCGGCCTGGGCCTGGGGACCTACATCCACGAACTCGGCCAGAAGCGCATCGTGGTCGGCCACGACTTCCGGTCCTACTCACAGTCGATCAAGCAGGCCCTGACCCTCGGCCTCCTGTCCGCCGGCTGCGAGGTGCTGGACATCGGCCTCGCCCTCTCGCCCATGGCCTATTTCGCCCAGTTCGACCTCGAGGCCCCCGCCGTGGCCATGGTCACCGCCAGCCACAACGAGAACGGCTGGACAGGCGTGAAGATGGGCGTCTCCCCGCCCCTCACCTTCGGCCCCGACGAGATGGGCCGGCTGAAGGAGATCGTCCTCCAGGGGCAGGGCGTCGGCCGGCCCGGCGGGACCCTGACCCACGTCCCCGGCGTGGCCGAGCGCTACATCGCCGACGTCTCCAGCCGGGTCTCCGTCGACCGCCCCCTCAAGGTGGTCTGCGCCTGCGGCAACGGTACGGCCGGGGCCTTCGCCCCCGAGGCCCTCCGGCGCATGGGCGTAGCCGTGGTCTACGAGATGGACTGCGACCTCGACTGGTCCTTCCCCCGCTACAATCCCAACCCCGAAGACCATGAAATGCTCAAGGCCATGGGGCGGGCGGTGCGCGACTTCGGCGCCGACCTCGCCCTGGGCTTCGACGGCGACGGCGACCGCTGCGGCGTGGTCGACGACACCGGCGAGGAGATCTTCGCCGACAAGATCGGCCTGATGCTGGCCCGCGACCTGTCCGGCCTGCATCCGGACGCCCAATTCATCGTCGACGTGAAGTCTACCGGTCTCTTCGCCACCGACCCGGTCCTGGCCGCCAACGGCGCCCGGACCCTCTACTGGAAGACCGGCCACAGCTACATCAAGCGCAAGACCGCCGAGATCGGCGCCCTGGCCGGCTTCGAGAAGTCGGGCCACTTCTTCTTCAACGCCCCCCTCGGGCGCGGCTACGACTGCGGCCTGACCGCCGCCGCCGCCATTCTCGGCATGCTCGACCGCAATCCCGGCAAGAGCCTGTCCCAGCTGAAGCACGCCCTTCCCCAGGCCTGGACCAGCCTGACCATGTCGCCCCACTGCGCCGACGAGGCCAAGTACGGGGTCGTCGCGGGCGTCGTCGCCGAGTACGAGGCTCTGGCCCGCGACGGCGGCCGCATCCTTGGCCGCGCCATCACCGAGGTCATCACCGTCAACGGCGTGCGGGTGGCCCTGGAGGACGGCTCCTGGGTCCTGGTCCGCGCCTCGTCCAACAAGCCCGAGATCGTCGTCGTGGTCGAGAGCACACGCTCCGAGGACGACATGCGCGCCCTCTTCCGCGAAGAGGTCAAACCCCGCCTCGCCCGGCGCCCGGAGATCGGCGCCTACAACCAGGAGATCTGAGCCCCATGCACGTCGTGATGATCGGCACGGGCTATGTCGGCCTCGTCTCGGGCGCCTGCTTCGCCGACTTCGGCCACCAGGTCACCTGCATCGACAAGGACGCGGCCAAGATCGAGGGCCTGAAGGCCGGGCGGATGCCCATCTACGAGCCCGGCCTCGACACCCTGGTGGCCCGCAACGTCCAGGCCGGGCGGCTGGCCTTCACCACCGAGGCGGCGGACGCCGTTCGGGACGCCGACGCCGTCTTCATCGCGGTGGGCACCCCCTCGCGCCGGGGCGACGGCCACGCCGACCTGTCCTATGTGCACGCCGCCGCTGCAGAGATCGCCGACCTGATGGACGGCTTCACCGTGGTGGTCACCAAGTCCACCGTCCCCGTGGGTACGGGCGACGGCATCGAGGCCATCATCCGCGAGCGCCGCCCCGACGCCGCCTTCGCCGTGGTCTCCAACCCCGAATTCCTGCGCGAAGGCGCGGCCATCGAGGACTTCAAGCGCCCCGACCGCGTGGTGGTGGGCCTGAACGACGAGCGCGCCCGGCCGGTCATGACCGAACTTTACCGGCCGCTCTTCCTCAACGAGACGCCGATCCAGTTCACCGACCGGCGCACCTCCGAACTGATCAAGTACGCCGGGAACGCCTTCCTCGCCATGAAGATCACCTTCATCAACGAGATGGCCGACCTGTGCGAGGCCGTCGGCGCCGACGTCCAGCAGGTGGCCAGGGGGATCGGCCTGGACAAGCGGATCGGCTCGAAGTTCCTCAACGCCGGCCCAGGCTATGGCGGCTCCTGCTTTCCCAAGGACACCCTGGCCCTGGTGCGCACCGCCACCGACGCCGGCTCGCCCGTGCGCCTCATCGAGACCACCGTGGCGGTCAACGACGCGCGCAAGAAGGCCATGGCCGCCAAGGTGGCCGCCGCCGTCGACGGCGACCTTGCGGGGCGCACGGTCGGCGTCCTGGGGCTGACCTTCAAGCCCAACACCGACGACATGCGCGACGCACCCTCCCTGGACATCCTCCCGGCCCTCCAGGCCCAGGGCGCCCGCATCCAGGCCTTCGACCCCGAAGGCGCCGCAGAGGCCAGCCACCTCCTGCCCGGCGTCGAGCTCCGCCCCGACGCCTACGCCGCCGCCGAAGGCGCCGACGTCCTGGTCATCATCACCGAATGGGACCAGTTCCGCGCCCTCGACCTCGAGCGCGTGAAGACCCTGATGCGCACCCCCGTGCTGGTCGACCTCCGCAACATCTACAAGCCCGAGGACGTCCGCGCGCTCGGGTTCAGGTACGCGTCGGTGGGTCGGGCGTAGGGCGGCCACCTCCAAGCTTCGAAGACACGCTGAGGTGAGAACCTCTGCGGGGAAAACTGGCTACGCCATCTGACCAGTCCTGTCGTCTTGAGGGTCTAGCGTCCCTGATGAGGGGCGCTCCTTCCTCTCAGGGACAGGACTTCAGGCAATGGCTAACCCTCAGCCCAGCACCAACGCATCGGTACTCACCGGCGATATCCTGGTCGACGCCATCACCACCGGATACCGGTGGGTCCTCAATCCGGACAGGACAATTGACTGGTCCATTTCCGGGGGGTTCGGCGGCGAGAACTGGTACGATCAGAACCTTGTCTACCAGCATGTGAGGGCCGCCCTCGAAACCTTCGAGAACGTAGCGAACGTAAGGTTCAATTTCGTCGGGTTTTTCAGCAGTCCCTCCGCAGCCAACGCGGCGGGCAGCGAGATCAACTATTGGCCATCGGGAAACACCAACCTGTTTCCCAGCACATCGATCTGGGCGCGGGCCTTCTTCCCGAAGGCCTCGGAGAACACCGTCTACGACGGCGCCCCTGGCGATGTTGTCCTGAACATCAATAGCGCGGCCAACACCCTTCCCACTTATGCGCCCGGCAGCGCTGGCTGGTTCCTGATCCTTCACGAGACTGGCCACGCCCTCGGCCTCAAGCACCCTCATGACGACGGGGGAACAGGCCGACCGACCCTGTCCCAGCTGGGCCTAGGGGTCCTCGACATCGATATGGTCTCTGTCATGTCGTACGAGGACGACCTCGGCTTCAGCAATATCGCCTATGACCCGGCCACGCCCATGCTGCTGGACGTGATCGGCCTCCAGTCTCTCTATGGCCCCAACATGTCAAAGAACACCGGGGACGGGGTCTACACCCTGTCCACAACCGGGTTCTACGTTTCCATCTGGGATGCTGGCGGCCATGACGA
>JBJOJL010000050.1:0-16454 GCA_046046615.1 Pseudomonadota bacterium | reverse complement strand
CCGTCGAGGCGAACCTCATCATCGCCCGCCGTCACTCGGCCCTGCTCGCCCCCACCGAGGCGATCGCCGACGGTCGGGTCTGGGTGGTGCAGGAGGGACGCGCCCTGCCCCGCAAGGTGTCCACGGGGGTCCGCGGCGTGAAGCGCACCGAAATCCTGGAAGGCCTCTCGGCCGGCGAACGGGTCATTCTCTCTCCGCCGGCGCGGCTGCGGGAGGGAGCCCGGGTTCACATCGTCCCGGAAGCGGCGCGGTGAGGCCGCACTTCGGCGTCCTGGTCAGGATCGCCGCCGCCCACCTTGCGGTGCGCACCCGGCAGACCGCCGTGGCGGTCGCCGGCGTCGCGGTGGGAGTCGCCTTCTTCCTCGCCGTCTCCGGCATGATGTCGGGCTCCCAGAAGGATTTCGTCGAGACCCTGGTCGACAGCGCGCCGCATATTATCGTGCGGGATGAGCAGAGGTCCCCCAGCCTGCAGCCTGCGGCGAGACAGGCCCCCGGATCGGCTGTCGTCGTTTCCGGGGTAAGGCCCAGGGACGAAGTGCGGGGTCTCAAGGACTGGCCCGCCATGCTGGCTGACAGCCGGTCCCTACCGGGCGCCCTCGCCGCCCCGTCGCTGAACGGCGCCGTCACCCTGGCCTTCGCCGGACGGACCGAGGCCGTCGCCCTCAGCGGGGTCGACCCGCGGCTGGAGGGCCGGATGGCGAAGATCGAGGTCAGCCTGGTCGGGGGCCGCCTGGCGGACCTCGAGGCCCGCCCCGACGGGATCATCATTTCCCGCCCCCTCGCCGACCGGCTGGGCGCCCGGCTCGGCGACACCCTGGTGGCCGCCTCCCCGGCCGGCGTGATCCAGCGCATGCGAATCCTGGCCCTCATCGAGCCGGACGCCATCCAGGGCTTCTACGCAGGCGACAACACCGCCTATGGCCTCCTGAGGACCGCCCAGGTCCTGTTCGCCCGTCCGAACATCGTCAACCAGATCCACCTTCGCCTCGCGGATCCCAACGCCGCGGACGGCGCCGCGCAGGCCCTCGAGGCCCGCTGGGGCTACAAGTGGGAGTCCTGGCAGGAGCGGTCACGGGACATCCTGAACCTGCTCGTGGTGCGCAATGTCGTCATGTACGCCGTGATCTCGGCCATCCTGCTGGTGGCCAGCTTCGGCATCTACACCTCGGTCTCCACCAGCGTGACCGACAAGCGGCGGGACATCGCCATCCTGCGGGCCATGGGCTTCACCGACCGGGACGTCGAGGGGATCTTCCTGCTGGAGGGACTGACGGTCGGCGTGGTCGGGGCCATGGTGGGCTTCCTCCTGGGCGCCGCCATGCTGGAGGCCCTCTCGCGCCTGCCCCTGACCATTGAGGGGCGGCCGCTCGTCATTCCCCTGGACCGGGGCCTGCACCAGTTCCTCATCGCCGGCGGAGCGGCCCTGGGATCGGCTCTGGTCGCCGCCTGGCTCCCCGCCCGAAAGGCGGCGGCCGTGGACCCGGTGGATATCCTGCGGGGGGCGGCGTGAGCGCCCGGCCCTCCCCGCCTGGCTCCCCCGCCCCTGTCATGGAGCTGCGGTCAGTGGACAAGGTCCTGGTCGATCCGGACCCCGCCCACCTAGTCCGCGACGTCTCGCTGGTCTTCCATCCCGGCGAGTTCACCGCCATCCTGGGCCCCTCGGGATGCGGGAAGTCCTCCCTCCTCTACCTTATGGGGCTCCTCGACCGGCCGACCCATGGGGAGGTCCTGCTGTCCGGCGAAGCGACCCGGAGCCTGGGGGAGGGCCGGCGGACCCACCTCCGCCTGACCCGGCTCGGCTTCATCTTCCAATTCCACTTCCTGCTTCCGGAACTGACTGCAGAGGCGAACGTGGCCCTGCCGATGGAGCGTCTGGGCCGGTTGTCGCGCCGTCAGGCGACGCAGAGGGCCCGCGACCTCCTGGACCGGCTGGGTCTCTCAGGACTGTCAGGCCGGAGGCCGGACAGGATGTCCGGCGGCCAGAGGCAGAGGGTGGCCATCGCCCGGGCCCTGGCCAACGACCCTGCCCTCCTGCTCTGTGACGAGCCGACGGGGAACCTCGACTCCGCGAACACCGCCACAGTGATCGCCGAGTTCCAGCGGCTGGCCCATGAGGAGGGGCGCGCCGTCGTTTGCGTCACCCATGACGCCGGGGTTGCGGAGGCGGCGGACAGGCGGATCCGGATGCTCGACGGCCGGGTGGTCGATGACGACCGGGCCTGAAGCCGTCGCTACATCCGCTCCGGCGCCGAGAGGCCCAGCAGGTCCAGGCAGAGCTCCAGCTGGCGCAGGATCACGCCGGCCAGGGCCAGGCGAGAGGCCCTGATCTCGCCCTCCGCCGGCAGGATCGGGCAGGCGGCGTAAAAGCGCGAGAAGGCCTGGGCAAGGCGATAGGCATGGTCGGCGACCAGGTTGGGCGCCCGGCGGTCGTAGGCCTCGGACAGGGCGTCGTCGAAGGCGTCGAGCAGGAGGGCCAGCTCGCGCTCGGCGGGCTCGGAGATCCGGATTTCGCCGGGCTCCAGCCCCTGCTCCGCCGCCCGCCGCAGGACCGACTTGATGCGCACCGCCTGGTAGAGGAGGTAGGGGCCGGTCTTGCCCTCGAAGCTCGTGAAGCGGTCGAGGTCGAAGACGTAGGATGTGCCCCGGAAGTTCGACAGGTCGGCGAACTTCAGGGCCGCCACGGCCACCTGGTGCGCGGTCGCCTCGAAGGCCTCGGGGGCCAGCTCGGCGCCCAGGCCCGCCTCGCGCAGGCGCTCGCGCGCCCGGTCGCGGGTCATCTCGATCAGGTCGTTCAGCTTCAACACCCCGCCCTCGCGGGTCTTGAAGGGCTTGCCGTCGGTCCCGTTCATGGTGCCGAAGCCGATGTGCTCCAGCTGGCCCTCGGCGGCGTAGCCGGCCAGGACGGCGGCCCGGAACACCACCTCGAAATGGTCGGCCTGGCGCTGGTCGACGACGTAGAGGACCTGGTCGGGGTTGAAGGTCCGGCGGCGGTCCAGGATGGTGGCCAGATCGGTCGTGCCGTACATGGCCGAGCCTTCGGAAGACACCACGAGCAGGGGCGGCAGCTCGCGCTTGTCGCCCTCGCGGCCCACGCGGACGATCCGGGCGCCCTGGTCATCCTCCAGCAGGCCGCGGGCCTCCAGGTCGGCGACCATCTCGGGGATGAGGGGGTCGGCGTCGCTCTCACCCTTCCAGAGGTCGAAGTCCACGCCCAGGGCGTGGAAGTCCCGGGCCAGGGCGACCTGGGTCACCCGGGCGAAGTGCCGCCAGAGCAGCAAGGCGCCTGGCCGGCGCGACTGGAGCTCGGCGGTCAGCCTGCGGGCGCGGTTGCGGTAGGCTTCGTCCGTCTTCCCCAGGGCCGCGGCCTCCGGGTACATCCGGTCAAGGTCGGCGAGGCTGATGCGGGTTTCCAGGCCGGCGAAGGCAGCGGCCTCGGCCTCGGGCGAAGGCTCGGTCCCGGCGGCGTTGAGGTCCTCCACCAGGGCGCGGATCCAGGGATCAGCATCCATGGCCGCGCCGATAAGCAGGCCCATCTGGTAGCCCCAGTCGCCGAAGTGGGCGTCGCCCACCGTCGTATCGCCGCGGAACCTGTAGAGCCGCTTCAGGGACTCCCCGATGATGGACGAGCGCAGGTGGCCCACGTGCATGGGCTTGGCCACGTTGGGACCGCCATAGTCGATGAGCACCCGCCGGGGCGTCTCGACCGTCCGGGCGCCCACCCGGGGATCGGCGGCGATCTCGCCCGCGCGGTGGGACAGGGCGGCGTCGGACACCTTCAGGTTGATAAAGCCGGGGCCGGCGATCTCGACCGAGGCGAACTCAGGCGCGCCTTCGAGGGCGCCCGCTGCGGCGGCGGCGATCTCCCGGGGGTTGCGGCCCACCCGCTTGGCGGCAGCCAGGGCGCCGTTGCACTGGAAATCCGCCAGGTCGGGGCGGTCGGAGGGCGTGGCGCGCGCCAGCTCAGGCGGCAGGTCAAGCGCCCTGAACGCCTCGGCGAGGCGTTGGTCGATCGCGCCCCTCAGCCCGGTCATTTCGGGGTCCGGCTTCCCGAGGCGGCGGCCTGCGCGCCGGCGTCCAGTCGGAACCGCTTGCCCTGCCGGTTGAACTCGGCCATCGCCGGGGTGACATCAAAGCCCACCAGGATCTCGAAGTTGGAGCCTGAGGTCGTCAAGGTCGCCCGGGGGATGACGATGCCGTCGATCCGCTCGATGGCGTAGAGGCGATCCTGTCCCGGCTCGAAGCGGACGGGAAGGTCGAAATAGACCTTGTCGATCACCATGCGGTTGCGCTGGGTGACCGCCACCCAATAGCGGTAGGTCTTGCTGTCGCCGGTGGCCTTGGGGCCCTTCCCGACGGCGAAGAGGACATCCATGGCCACGGTGATGGGCTGGTCGTCCTGGTACTCGCATCCGGCGGAGATCTTCTGGATCTCGCCCGACCAGGCCACCTCGGCGGAGGCCTCGCGGCCACCGGTGAACTCGACATAGCGACCGGCGTCGTACAGCACCTTCACGAAGGGACAGGGGCCCGCGTTGCGAAGCTGGGGCAGGGGCGCCTGGTTGTCGCCGAACTCGGCGTCGCGCTTGCGCTTGCGGGCCGCCGCCTCGGCCTGCTCCTCTTCCGAATTCCGGCGGGACTGGGCCAGGGCGTCCGTCGCCGGCACGGCGAAGGCGCAGGCCAGGAGGAAGGCGGCGATCAGGGAGCTCTTGCGCATCGGGTCGTCCGGCAGGCGCCGCGCGGAAGGCGCAGCGAGGCCCCCTGATACTGAACAAAGATTACGGCTGCAACGCGGCCGGTCGGACACTAGATAGAGGTCATGAGCGCAGACCCCGACGCCCCCGCCGTCCTGACCGTCCGACTGGCCGCCCCGCGGGGCTTCTGCGCCGGCGTCGACCGCGCCATCCAGGTGGTCGAGGCGACCCTCGAGCGCTTCGGGGCGCCGGTCTATGTCCGCCACGAAATCGTCCACAACCGCCATGTCGTGTCCCGCCTCCGGGACATGGGCGCCGTCTTTGTCGAGACCCTGGAAGAGTGTCCGGACGACCGGCCGGTGGTGTTTTCCGCCCATGGGAGCCCGCGTTCCGTCATGGAGGGCGCCAGGGCGCGCGGCATGACCTTCCTGGACGCCACCTGCCCCCTCGTCTCCAAGGTGCATGTCGAGGCCGCCCGCCACCACGCGGCTGGCCGCCAGGTCCTGCTCATCGGCCACGCCGGGCATCCCGAGGTGGTCGGGACCATGGGCCAGCTGCCGGATGGGGCGGTCGTCCTGATCGAGACCCTCGAGGACGCCCGGGCCTTCACGCCGCAAGGCGCCTGCGGGGTGGCCTACGTGACCCAGACCACCCTGTCGGTGGATGACACCGCAGAGATCGTCGAGGCGCTCAAGGCGCGATTCCCGGACATGGCGGCGCCGCACCGGGACGACATCTGCTACGCCACCACCAACCGCCAGGAGGCGGTGAAATCGATCGCCGGGGACTGCGATGTCCTGCTGGTGATCGGCTCGGCCAACTCCTCCAACTCCGTGCGGCTGGTGGAGGTGGGGCTCCGGGCCGGCGCCCCGAAGGCCTTCCTGATCGACGACGCCGATGACCTCGACCTCGCCTGGCTCGAAGGCGCCCGGACCGTGGGCGTCACCGCCGGCGCCTCAGCCCCCGAGGATCTCGTCCAGGGCGTGATCCGCAAGCTCTCGGGCGCCTTCGCCGTCACGGTCGAGGAGATCGGCGCAGCCCGCGAGACTGTCAGCTTCAAGCTGCCGCGGGCCCTGCTCGCCTGAGCTTGCCGGCAGGGAGCCCGGCGGGTCTTCGGATTTCCGGCTTCCACCCCCTCGACGAACTGGCTTGACCCGGCCTCGCGGCTCGCCCAATCCGGGCGCATGGCCGTCTATACCGACATCACCGACGAGGAACTGGCGACCCTGCTTGCCGACTTCGACATCGGCGCGCCCCTGTCCCTGAAGGGGGTGGCCGAAGGGGTCGAGAACTCGAACTTCCTCCTCGAGACCGAGGCTGGCCGGTTCATCCTGACCATCTACGAAAAGCGGGTCCGGGCCGATGACCTGCCCTATTTCCTCGACCTCCTGACCTGGCTGGCCGCCCGGGGCTTCCCGGGAGCGGCGCCCGTGGCCGATCGCCAGGGGCGGACCCTGAAGGTTGTCCGGGGCAAGCCGGCGGCCATCGTCACCTTCCTGCCTGGCCTTTCGGTGCGCCGGCCCAACGCCGCCCATTGCCGAGAGGCGGGCGCGGGCCTCGCCTGGCTGCACCTGGCGGCGGAAGGTTTCGCCCTGACGCGGGAGAACACCCTGGGCCATGCGGCCTGGCGGCCCTTCTTCAACACCCTCAAGGGGGCGGCCGAAGAGCTGAAGCCCGGCCTGGCCCGCACCCTTGAGGCGGACCTCGACGCCCTCGACGCCGGCTGGCCGGCTGGCTTGCCCTCAGGCGTGATCCACGCCGACTTCTTCCCGGACAATGTCTTCTTCCGGGGCGAGGCCTTCGCCGGAGCCATCGACTTCTACTTCGCCTGCAATGACCTGTTGGCCTACGACATCGCCGTTGCGCTGAACGCCTGGTGTTTCGAGGCGGATGGCAGCTTCAACGTGACCAGCGCCCGGGCCCTGGTGGCCGGCTACGAGTCCCGGAGGCCCCTCAGCGCCGCCGAGCGCGCGGCCCTGCCCATCCTGGCGCGGGGCGCGGCCATGCGGTTCTTCCTGACCCGGCTGGCGGACTGGGGCCCGGTCCCCGAGGGCGCGCTTGTGCGGCCGAAGTCGCCCCTCGAATACGAGCGCAAGCTCGCCGTCCACCGGGAATCCGCCGATCTCCTGCTCTTCGGCCCGGCGGCATGACGCCGGACGTCGTGATCTACACCGACGGCGCCTGCTCGGGGAATCCCGGGCCCGGGGGCTGGGGGGCCGTGCTCCTGTGGGGCGACTACGAGCGGGAGCTCTTCGGCGGCGATCCGGCGACCACAAATAACCGCATGGAGCTGATTGCGGCCATCCGCGCCCTGGAGGCGCTGAAGCGTCCCTGCCGGGTCGAACTGCATACGGACAGCCAGTACCTGCGGACGGGCATCACCGAGTGGGTGCGGAACTGGAAGGCCAGGGGCTGGAAGACGGCCGACCGCAAGCCGGTGAAGAACGAGGATCTCTGGCGTCGCCTGGACGAGGCCCGACAGAGGCACGAGGTCCAGTGGCGTTGGGTCAAGGGCCACAACGGCCATGAACTGAACGAACGGGCCGACGCCCTGGCCCGGCGGGGCCTCGCCGAAGGGCCCTTCGACGCTTGACGGCCAGCAACGACGCACCAGATAGTTGTTCATACAACTATTGGAGGCGGGATGCCCCCTGCGACGATCCGGACCCGCTCGGCGGACCCGCCCCACCTGGAGGTCCTCTACGAGCTGGGCGCCGCCGAGGACGCCCTGCGGCGGGCGGTGGAGGCCCGGCTGCCCTCGCCCATGTCCTACACCCAGTTTGAAGTCCTTCGGGATTTCCTGCGTTTCGGAGAAGGGGCGGCGCCGGCGGAGGTCGCTGACCGGCTGCGGATGACCCGGGGCGCGGTGACGCACCTGCTCCAGCGCATGGCGGCCCTGGGTTGGATCCGGATCGCCGGGGACGACCGCGACGGACGGCGCAAGCAGGTCTTCATGACCCCGGAGGGCGCAGACAGGGCCCGAGCCGCCGCCGCCGCCCTGCGCCCTGGCGCCGATCGCCTGAAAACTGATTTGAATGACAACTATCTGCGGGAGGGGCTCGCCTTCCTGCGGGACCTTCGCCTCAGCCTGGAGTCGCTCAGCCCCGCCGGCGGACCTCGAGGATCGACCCCCGGACGCCCGTGACCTCCACCTCGGCGTCGGCGGCCAGGGCGCCGCCGCCCTCCAGGTGGGCCGCCCATTCCTTGCCGTCGAGAGTGATCCGGCCTTCGCCATGGTGGAAGGCCTCCACGCTCCGGGCGGCCTGGCCGACCAGGCGGGTGGAGGTGTCGTTGATGTCCCCGGACGCCGCCGCCCCGCCCCGCGGGAAGTAGCGGCGGGCGCCAAAGGTCGTGACCAGGGTCAGGACCGCGAAGAAGGCCGCCTGCCCTGTCCAGCTGGGATCCAGCACGAAGGCGAGCAGGGCTACGGCTCCGGCCGAGGCGGAGGGCCAGAGGAGCCAGCCCGTGCCCGTACCCGCCTCGATGGCGAGGAGGGCCACGGCCAGACCGGCCCAGAACCAGAAGGGCTGGGCCGCGAGGAGTTCGATCACGCCCGCCATGTCAGACCTCCCGGGCGCCGCCGCGGGCGCCGTTGAGGAGTTCCGAGACACCGGCCAGGGAGCCGATCATCGAGGACATTTCAGCGGGCACGATCACCGTCTTCTGCTGCGGGCTCTCCGCCAGCTTGGCGAAGGCGTCCACGTACCGCTGGGCGATGAAGTAGTTGATGGCGTTGACGTCGCCCGTGGAGATCGCCTCGGAGACCATCCGCGTCGCCTCGGCCTCGGCCCCGGCGGAGCGCTCCCGGGCCTCGGCGTCCCGGAAGGCGGCTTCGCGCCGCCCCTCGGCCTCGAGGATGGCCGCCTGCTTGGCGCCCTCGGCCCGGGCGATCGCGGCCTGCTTCTCGCCGTCGGCCTCGGTGATCACAGCCCGGCGCTCCCGCTCGGCCTTCATCTGGCGGGCCATGGCGTTGGAGATGTCCGGCGGCGGCAGCAGGTCCTTGATCTCGATCCGGGCCACCTTCACGCCCCAGGGGCTGGTGGCCTCGTCGATCACGGCAAGGAGCCGGGAGTTGATCTGGTCGCGCTGGCTCAGCACCTCGTCCAGCTCCATGTTGCCGACCACCGTGCGCAGGTTGGTCATGGACAGCTGGGTGATGGCGTAGTCGAGGTTGGTCACCCGGTAGGCGGCCGAGGCGGCGTCCATGACCTGGATGAAGACGATGGCGTCGACCTGGACAGTGACGTTGTCCTTGGTGATCACCTCCTGGCGGGGCACGTCCAGGACCTGCTCCATCATGTTGATCTTCGCGCCGATCGTCTCCACGAAGGGCGTCAGGATGTTGATGCCCGGCTTGAGGGTGCGCATGTAGCGACCGAAGCGTTCGACCGTGAACTCACGGCCCTGGGGCACGATCTTGATGGTCGACAGGACGACGACAAGAGCGAGAATGACGAGAAGTCCGACCGTAAGCAGGGCAGCCATGGCATCCTCCGTTTGGCAGGATGGAATCTAGGGATCACCGCATGACTATGGAACTGTCGCAGGCGTCCGATCACCATAGCGTGTTCGGGAAGGTCCGCACCGGCGCGACCTGGAGGGGCGCGCTGGCCCTCGTCCTGGCGACGGGCATGCTGTCTCCGGTCGCCGCAGAGGCGGCCGCCGCCAAGCCCGCGCCCGCCAAGGCCGCACCCGCCAAGGCCCCCGCCTTCGATGCCCGCCGTCCGGCGGACGTCATCGCCGTCCTCGGAGCCATGGACGCGAAGGCCGAGATCGTCCGCAAGGACCAGGGACAGATGTTCATGAAGGTGACGACGCCGGGCGGCGGCTTCGGGGCCCAGATGGTGGGCTGCGACGAGGCCTTCACGACCTGCCGGGCCGTGGCCCTGTTCAGCGCCTTCTCGCGCAAGGGCGTGAACATGGCGCAGATCAACGACTACAACCGCAGCCAGCTGACCTGCCGCGGGATCATGACGCCTTCCGGGGAGCCCAGCGTGATGTATGCGGCGCTGCTCAACGCACGCATCACTCGCGATGAGGTGCGCGAGCATGTGGGCGTCTGGCAGGGCTGCCTGACCGGCTTCGGCGAGTTCATCCAGGACCCGATCGGCTTCCTCTCACGCCCCCAGGGCTGAGCCCTCACGAAGCTGGGAATTGACAGCGGAGTCGGCGGGAAAGAGCCTGCCTCCCGGGAAGAGGGGACAGGACATGACGGCTGCGGACACGACTTCTGAAGGGGCCGGCGACCGGATCCTGTCGATCGATGTGGTCCGGGGAATGGCCGTCCTTGGCATCCTCCTCATGAACATCGTGGCCATGGGTCTTCCCGCCTACGCCTACCTCAATCCCGCCTATGGCGGCGGGACGACCGGCGCCGATCTCTGGACCTGGGCGGTCAACAACGTCCTGACCGACGGCAAGATGCGCGCGCTCTTCACCATGCTGTTCGGCGCCTCGGCCATCCTGATCGCGGGACGGGCGGAAAGGGGGAGCGGCCTCGGGCCCGCCCAGACCCATTACCGCCGCCTGTTCTGGATGTTCGTGATCGGCATGATCCACGCCTATTTCTTCTTCCTGGGCGACATCTTGGTCACCTACGCCCTGGCCGGGGCCCTGGTCTTTCCCTTCCGCAAGCTTGACCCGCGCCTCCTCATCGCCCTTGGCGGCGCGGTTCTCGCCGCCCTCTTCGGTTGGCACATGATCGAGACCGGTCAGCTGAAGGCGCTCCAGGCGGCGGCCCTTGCCCCCGGTGCGGACCTGGCGATACGCGAGGCCTGGGCGCAGGCCTCCCAGAGCTTCATCGCGCCGCCCGGCTTCGCCGAACAGGAGACCGCCCTCTTCCGGGGCGGCTTCCTCGAGGCCCTGAAGGCGCGGGCCCAGGTGGCCTTCGTCCTGCAGGTGGCGATCCCGTTCGACGCCGGCCCAGAGGCGGTCGGCCAGATGCTCATCGGCATGGGCCTGTTCCGGATGGGCTTCTTCTCGCTCGGCTGGCCGACGCGGTCCTACCTGATCCTCATCCTGTTCGGATACGCCTGCGCTGCGCCCTTCACCGCCATGCTCGCCTGGCTGATCCACCAGTCCGGCTTCGAGCCCCTGCGGACCCACGAACTGATGGTCTGGCAGTCCCTCACCCGGCCCTTCATCGCCCTGGCCCACGCCTCGGTCCTGCTGCTGATCGTCCGCTCGGGGGTGCTCAAGGACCTTGTCTCACGCCTTGAGGCGGCGGGACGGATGGCCTTCACCAACTACCTGATGACCTCGGTGATCACGAGCCTGGTCTTCTGCGGCTACGGCCTGGGCCTTTTCGGCCACCTGTCCCGCGCTGGGCAGCTGTGGGTGGTGGCCGGCGTCTGGGCCCTGATCCTGGTGTGGAGCCGCCCTTGGCTGGCGCATTTCCGCTACGGCCCCTTCGAATGGGCCTGGCGCTCCCTGGTCCAGTGGAAACGCCAGCCCTTCCGCAGGGCCGAAGCCGCCTAGCGGGCCGTGTAGCCCCCGTCGACCAGCATTTCCGAGCCGGTCATGAAGCTGGACTCGTCGGAGGCCAGGAAGACCACGGCGTTGGCGATCTCGGCGGGCTCGGCCAGCCGGCCCAGGGCGTGCTGCAGGACAAGGGTGTCGCGAACCGCATTGCCGTCCTCCACCTCGCGCAGGATGTTGTGGACCAGGGGCGTCTCCACATAGCCGGGGTGGACCGAGTTCACCCGGATGCCGAGGGGCGCCCACTCCAGGGCCGCAGCCTTGGTCAGCATCAGCACCGCCCCCTTGGAGGCGCAGTAGGCCGCCGCGCCCGGCGTGGCGATCTTGCCCATGATGGACGAGATGTTGATCACCGAGCCGCCGCGCCCGCCCTTCAGGATCAGGGGACCGGCAAAGCGGTGGCCGTAGAACACCCCGTCCAGGTTCACCGCCAGGGTCTTTCGCCAGTTCTCCAGGCTGTGGGTCATCAGCTCGTTGCCGACGGTGGTGATGCCCGCGTTGTTGACCAGGATGTCGAGCCGCCCGAAGGCCGCGTCCACCTCGCCGACCACCCGCTCCCAGTCCTCCGGCGAGGTGACGTCGTGGTTGAAGGCCTTGGCCTTGCCGCCCGCCGCCTGGATGGCGTCGGCGACCGAAAGGGCCGCCTCGGGCGACAGGTCCGTCACCGCGACGGCGGCGCCTTCCTTCGCCAGGGCCCGGCAGGTCGCCGCTCCGATGCCCGAGCCGCCGCCGGTGACAAGGGCTACCCGTCCCTCCAGCCGGCCGCTCACGCCTTCACCCCTGCGGCCCGCAGGGCCGTCATCCGGTCGATCGCCGCCTCGGCGCCCGAGACCATCCGCGCGACGATCTCCGCCGCGGGCAGGACCTCATGCACCCCGCCGGCCGACTGGCCCATGGCGAAGCAGGACCGGTCGGGGTCCAGTCCCTCGATCTGGCCGCCGATGCCGCCCATCACCCCGGCCCGGCTGGAGAGCATGGCCTGCATGGGGAAGGGCTGGATGTCCGACGGCCGGCTCTCCCAGTCGTCGACATAGGGGTTCTTGCGCACCCTCATGGGCTTGCCGGAGTAACAGCGGGTCCGGACCGTGTCCTCGTCCGACGAGTCCACGATGGTCTGGCGGTAGAGGTCGCCCGCATGGGCCTCGGGCGAGGCGATGAACCGGGTGCCGACCCATACGCCCACGGCGCCCAGGGCGAGGACGGCGGCGAGGCCCCGGCCGTCGTAGATGCCGCCGGCGCCGACCACGGGGATCTTCACCGCCTCCACGGCCTGGGCGATCAGGGGCAGGCCGCCCACAAGGCCGGTGTGTCCGCCGCCTTCGCCGCCCTGGCAGATCACCGCGTCGCAGCCCGCCTGCTCGGCCTTGATGGCGTGCTTCACGGCGCCGCAGACGACCATGACCTTCAGCCCGGCCTTCTTGAGCTTTTCCAGGATCGGCATGGGCACGCCCAGGCCGGCCACGAAGGACGAGGCGCCCTCCTCGATGATGACGTCCACGGCGGCGACCAGGCTCTCCGGCGAGGCCGCCAGCAGGTCCACGCCGAAGGGCCCGTCGGTCAGGCTGCGCACCCGGCGCATCTGCTCGCGGATGAAATCCGGACCCTGGCCCGCCATGCCGAGGACCCCGTAGCCCCCCGCATTGGTCACCGCTGCGGCGAGCTCGGCGTAGGAGACCCCGCCCATGCCGGCCAGCATGACGGGGTGCTTCACCCCCAGAAGGTCACAGAGCTTGGTGTGCAGGGTCATGGCGTCCTCCCGTATCCTTGGGAGGCAGCATGGCGCCGAAACCTGCGGCTGGGAACCGGCGCCCCGGCGTCAGCCTGCGGCGTCGTCCAGGTCCGAAGGCAGGGCCTCGTAGACGCGGGAGCAGAACTCGCAGGACACACGGATACGGCCGTCGGCCTCGACCATGTCCGCCCGCTCCTCGGCGCTGAACGAGGCCAGCAGGCCCAGGATCCGCTCCTGCGAGCAGCGGCAGGCGGCCTTCAGGGGCTGGGGGGTGAAGACCCGAACGCCGTCCTCGTGGAACAGCCGGAACAGGAGTTCGCCGGCCGGCAGGAGGGGATCGATCAGCTCGTCCTCGCCCAGGGTCTCGAACAGGGCCTCGGTCCGTCGCCAGGGCTCCTCGGTGGAGCCTCGCGCGTCATCCCCGGCGATGTTCTGGATCAGCACCCCTCCGGCCCGCCAGCGGGCGCCTTCGCCGGAATCCGCCTGGCCCACCGCCAGCCGGATGCGCGTGGGGGTCTGCTCGGACTGGGCGAAGTACTGCTCGGCGCACAGGGCCAGGGTCTCGCCCTCGATGGAGGTCACGCCCTGGTAGCGGTCCATGTCCGGGCCCTGGTCCACGGTCATCATGAAGAGGCCGTCGCCCAGCAGGGTGCGCGCGCCCGGACGCTGGAAACCTGCGGCCAGGGCCGCCACCTCGTCAGGGTCGAAGCGGCAGTATCCCCTCAGCGACCCGGCCGTGTCGTAGTCGCAGACCACGTAGCGCACCGGGCCGTTCCCCTGGGCCTGGACGATCAGCCGGCCCTCGAACTTGAGGTTGGAGCCCACCAGGGCCGCCAGGGCGCAGGTCTCCCCCAGGAGGTTGGCCACCGGGTCCGGATAGGCGTGGGCGGACAGGATCTCGTCCACCGCCGGCCCCAGTCGCGCCAGGCGGCCTCGCACGGCCTCGCCCTCGATCTGGAAGGGAAAGACGCGGTCGTCGTCGACCGCCTCCAGGGAGACGCGGCCGCTCATATCGCCCCGAAGCACCAGGCCAGGATCGACTTCTGGGCGTGGATCCGGTTCTCGGCCTCCTCCCAGATCAGCGAGCGCGGGCCGTCGATCACCGCTGAGGCCACCTCTTCCTCCCGGTGTGCCGGCAGGCAGTGCAGGAAGACGGCGTCCCGGTGCGCCAGGCCCATCAGGGCTTCGTCCACCTGGAAGGGCGCCAGGGCGGCCATACGCTCGGCCTTGTCGGTGTCGCCCATGGAGACCCAGGTGTCGGTGATGACGCAGTCAGCGCCGGCGACGGCCTCGCGCGGGTCGCGGGTGACCGCGACCTGCCCCTGGAGAGACGCGGCCCGGGCCAGGTCTCCCGGAGCCGGCGAATAGGCCTCCGGGCAGGCGATGTTAAGCCGGAAGCCCAGAAGGGGGGCGGCGTGGATGAAGCTGGCGCAGACATTGTTGCCGTCGCCGACCCAGGCCAGTGTCTTGCCCGCGACCGGCCCGCGATGGGCCTCGAAGGTCATCAGGTCGGCCAGGATCTGGCACGGGTGGCCGGTGTCCGACAGGCCGTTGATCACCGGCACGGCGCAGTTCGCGGCCAGGTCCTCGAGGTCGGCGTGGCGGTTCGACCTCAGCATGACGGCGTCCACCATGCGCGACAGGACCCGGGCCGTGTCGGCGATGGTCTCACCCCGGCCCAGCTGCATGTCCGCCGCCGTCGAGATGATCACGTCGCCGCCCAGCTGGCGCATGGCCGCATCGAAGGAGAACCGCGTCCGGGTCGAGTTCTTCTCGAAGATCATGGCCAGGGTGCGCTCGCGGCCCGGGGCGTCGGCGTCGACGCGGCCCTGGGTCCAGCCGGCGCGCGCGGCCTTGCGGGCCGCGGCGTCGTCGAGGATCCGGCGCAGGGTCATCGCCTCCAGGGACCAGAGGTCCAGGAAGTGACGCACGGGCGGGGGCGGGTCGCCTTGGCGGGAAGACATGGCCGCTTCAGGCGCCGCGGGCGCGGGCGCAGGCCCTGTCGAGCTTTTCCACCACCTCGCGCACCTCGTCGACCGAGATGACCAGGGGCGGCAGGAGGCGCACGCAGTTGTCGCCGCCGCCGGCGATCAGCAGCTTCTCGTCCCGGGCGTGCTGCATGAACTCGCGGTTGGGCGTCTTCAGCTTCAGGCCGATCAGCAGGCCCCGGCCGCGGATCTCCTCGACCACGTCCGGATTGCGCGCTTTCAGGCCCTCCAGCTGCTGGGTGAAGTAGCCGGAAACCTCCGCCACATGGTCCAGCAGGGCCGGCGAGCTCAGCTCCTCCACCGCCGCCAGGCCCACGGCCATGGCCAGGGGATTGCCGCCATAGGTGGAGCCGTGGGATCCCGGGGTCATCCCGGAGGCCGCCCGGGCCGTGGCCAGGCAGGCCCCGACCGGAAAGCCGCCGCCGAGGGCCTTGGCCACGGCCATGATGTCGGGCTGGATGCCGGCCCACTCGTGGGCGAACAGCTTGCCGGTCCGCGAGAAGCCGCACTGCACCTCGTCGAGGATCAGCAGGACCCCGTGCTGGTCGCACAGGGCGCGAAGCTCGCGCAGGCACGAGTCGGGAACCGCCCGAGCCCCGCCCTCGCCCTGGACAGGCTCCAGGATCACCGCCGCCGTCGTCGGGGCGGCGATGGCCGCCTTCAGCGCCTCGTGGTCGCCGAACTTCAGCTGGACGAAGCCCGGCATCCGGGGCCCGAAGCCCTCCAGGTAGCTGGCGTTGCCCGAGGCGTTCACCGCCGCCAGGGTCCGGCCGTGGAAGGAGCCGTCGAACCCGATGATGTCGATCCGCTCCTCCTGGCCGCGAGCCCAGTGGAACTTGCGGGCCGCCTTGATGGCGCACTCAATCGCCTCGGTGCCGGAGTTCGTGAAGAAGACCACGTCGGCGAAGGTCTTCTCGGTCAGGGCCTCGGCCAGCTTCACCTGCTCGGGGATCGTGAAGATGTTGGAGACATGCCAGAGCTTGTCGGCCTGGGCCTTGAGGGCGGCGATGAGCTTGGGGTGCGAGTGTCCCAGGGCGTTCACGGCGATGCCCGCCAGGGCGTCCAGGTAGGCTTCACCCTCCGCCGTGTAGAGACGCACGCCCTCGCCTCGTTCGAACGCCAGGGGCGTGCGGCTGTACACGCCCATCAGGTGGTCGGCGGGAACGTTGAGGCCCTCGGGCTGCGTCTTCTGGGTCACGGTCAGGAACCCTCCAAAACGTAAGGTCCCCGCCGCGGGGCGACGGGGACTGGAAGGCTGCGACTTCTCCGTCCGATAGGCCGGAATGTCAATGTTTGCGGGCTCAGCTCTTGATCTTGTAGCCGGTGTCGAACATCCAGAGGCAGACGCTCGTGAGGGCCACCACCAGGCCCGCCGTCATCACCGCCCCGGCCAGGACCGAGCCTTCGGCATAGCCGAGAAAGCCGTACCGGAAGCCGTCGATCAGGTAGAAGAAGGGATTGTAGTGGCTCAGGGTCCGGAAGGGCTCGGGCAGGCGCTCGACCAGGTAGAAGGTGCCCGACAGGAAGGTCATGGGCATGATGATGAAGTTCGTCACCACGGCCATGTTG
>JBJOJL010000049.1:0-16520 GCA_046046615.1 Pseudomonadota bacterium | reverse complement strand
GGCGATGTAATTCATGTCATGCCCCGCCGCCTGGGCGTAGGGGCCGAACTGGCCCCACCCCGTCATGCGGCCATAGACCAGCTTCGGGTTGCGCTTCAGGGCGACGTCCGGGCCGAGGCCAAGGCGCTCCATGACCCCGGGGCGGAAGCCTTCGAACACCACGTCGGCGGTCTCGAACAGCTTCAGGCAGGTCTCGATGGAGGCCGGGTTCTTCAGGTCCAGGCCCACGGAGCGCCGGCCGCGCGCCGTGATGTCGGCCGGGCTGCCGCGCCCCTGGCCCTTGCGATCGATCCGGACGACGTCGGCGCCCAGGTCAGACAGCAGCATGCCGCAGAAGGGGCCGGGGCCGATGCCGGCGAATTCGATGATCTTGAGGCCCGTCAGAGGTCCCTGGCGCATGACTGTCTCCCTGATGTCGTTGGCTGGAGTTTGGCGTGCTGACGCCGGGTCAGGCAAGGTCAGCCGCCGCCGGGCAGCGTCTGGCCGTCGTCGATCGTGATGATGCTGCCCGCGATCGCCCGGGCGGCGGGTCCACACAGCATCAGGAAGGCGGCGTCCAGGTCGGTCGCCTCCATGAGCCGGCGACGCGGGAAGAGCTTCAGCTGCTTCTGTCCCCCCTCTGTGCCCCACCAGAAGCTGTTGATGTCGGTCTCGATGTAGCCGGGGCACAGGGCGTTGACCGCGATCCCCCGGCGCGACCACTCCCGCGCCAGGCTGCGGGTGAGCATGGCCGTGGCGGCCTTGGAGGCGTTGTAGGCCGAAAGGCCCGGCAGGACGGTGTGGCTGGCGATGGAGGCGATGTTGACGATCCGGGCGTCGGCGCGGTCCGCGGCGCCGTTGGCCATCATCAGGCGTGCGGCGGCCTGGGCTGAGAAGAAGACCCCCCGGGTGTTCACCGCGAAGGTCCGGTCCCAGTCCTCGATGGACAGGTCGATGGCCAGACCCTCGCCCCCGACGCCCGCATTGTTGATCAGGATGGAAACGGGCCCCAGGGCCGCCTCGACCTCAGCGAAGGCCGGCGCGATGGACTCCGCCTGTGAGACGTCCAGGCGCAGGGCCATGGCCCGGCCGCCGGCGCCGGCGATCTCCCCGGCCAGGGTCTCGACCATGTCGAGCCGGCGGGCTGCGAGGGCGACCGCGGCGCCTTCGGACGCCAGAAGGCGCGCGAAATGGGCGCCCAATCCCCCCGACGCCCCCGTGATGATGGCGGTCTGTCCCGCAAGCATTCCGGCCACTTGGAATCCCCCTAAAACGGGGTGTCCAGACACCCCGATTCACCTCTATCTATCGCCACGCGCGGCGACATGTCGCCTCCCATTTTCGGAGCCTGTCTTTATGGTTCTGCAGGCCCGCCTTCTCATTGCGGCCCGGAGCGACGAAATGGCCGGACCCCTCTCAGAGGGCCTGGACCAGCTCGGCTGGCGCACGATCACGGCGCGGGGCCCCTACGCCGCCGAGGCGGCCCTGGCCGACCTTGGCGTGCAGGCCGTCGTCATCGACTTGGCCGATGGCCTTGAAGAGGCGGAGGCCCTCGCCCGGCGGCTGCGGGTCCTGGCCGAGCCGAAGCGGGTTCCCATCATCGGGATCGGCGGCGGCCGGGACGCGGCGCCGTCGGAGTCCCTCGACCTTCGCCTCGCAGACCCGGTCTACCCGGCCCAGGTCGCCATGCGCCTGGACAGCCTGGTGCGGACGGCGGTCGCCGAGGAAGAGTACCGCCTGCGGCAGGAGACCTTCGCCGGGATGGGCGTGGAGCTCGGGGATCCGGATGTCAGCGCTGAGCCCCTGAGGCTCCTGGCGGTTGGCGAGCCCACGCCGCAGTTCCTGGGCCTGTCCAACTGCCTGGAGGGCTCCGGCGCCAGGGTCGTCGGCGCCTTCACGAGTTACACGGCCTTCGACTTCCTGCACGAGAAGGACTTTGACGCCGTCATCCTCTGGGGAGGCGACGCCGCCGACAGCGCCATGGCGATCGCGGGGGGCATGCGCCGGAACAGCCGGCTCTACCACATCCCCACCCTGCTCTACATGAAGACCCTGGGGGGCATGACCGCCGCCGAGGCCTATTCCCGGGGCATTTCCGACGTCGCCTCGCCCGAGACGCCAGAGCCGGAAACCGCCTGGAGGGCCCTCGAACTGGCGCGCAGCTATCGGCGGCAGGCGGGCGTCCGGGCCGCCCTGGAGACCGCCCGGTCCCTGCAGTTCATGGACCCCGAGACCGGGCTCTTCACGCGGGAGCTCTTTTCCCGGCACCTCGAGCGGTTGGCCAACTCCGCGCCTGTGCGAAACCGCCCCCTGACCCTCTGCGTTCTCCGCGTCCGCGACACCGAGGAGGTCGCCGAGGCCCGGCGGTCGGGCTGGCTGGAAAAGGCCTTCCCCCAGCTGGGCTCCATGGTCTCACGGCTCATCCGGGTGGAGGACACCGCTGCGCGCCTGGGACCCGAGCATTTCGCCATCGCCCTGCCGGCCACCCCGGAGGAGGCCGCCCGCGCCGCCGCCGACCGCATCGCCGCGGTCATCAGCCGCACCGCCTTCGACGGCGGCGAGGGCCGCCCGCCCTTCGTCCTGGAGTTCGACATCGGCGCCGTGGAAGTGCGGGATCCCGCCCAGGTGGGGCAGGCCCTGGACGTGGCTGCCGAGATGTCCCGCCCGGCGACCTGAGCCCAGGGCGGCCTCAGGCCGCCAGGTCTGACAGGGCCTTCAGGATCATGTCGGCCGCCCCAAGGCGTTGGACCGGGGTTTCCCACTCGCCCTTGACCACGACCTTGTTGTCCGGTCGCAGCCGCCAGGTCACGGCGTTCTTCTGGATATGCTGGACCAGGCCGACCGGGTTGCCGAAGGCGTCGTTCCGGAAGCTCACCACGGCGCCCTTGGGCCCGACGTCGATCTTGGCGACATTGGCCTGGCGGCACATGCCCTTGATCCCCACCACCTTGAGCAGCTGGGCGGCCTCGGGCGGGAGAGGACCGAAGCGGTCGATCAGCTCGGCGGCCAGGGCCTCGCGGTCCGAGGCCTGCTCGGCGTCGGAAAGCCGGCGATAGAGGGCCAGGCGGACGTTGAGGTCTGGAACATAGGCCTCGGGAATGAGGACGGCGGCGCCGGTGTTGATCTGCGGGCTCCAGCCGCGGTCAGGCGCGGGCCCGGAATCCCCCCTCGCCTTCAGTTCGGCGACGGCGTCCTCCAGCATCTGCTGGTAAAGCTCCACCCCGACCTCGCGGATATGGCCCGACTGCTCCTCGCCCAGCAGGTTGCCGCCGCCCCTCTGGTCGAGGTCATGGCTGGCCAGCTGGAAGCCGGCCCCGAGGCTGTCCAGGGACTGCAGGACCTTCAGGCGCCGCTCGGCGGCCAGGGTGATCTGCTTTTCGGAGGGAGTCGTGAGGTAGGCGTAGGCCCGCGCCTTGGCCCGGCCGACCCGGCCCCGCAGCTGGTAAAGCTGGGCCAGGCCGAACATGTCCGCACGGTGGATGATCAGGGTGTTGGCCGTCGGAATATCGAGGCCGCTCTCCACGATGGTCGTCGACAGGAGCACGTCGTACTCGCCGTCGTAGAAGGCGCTCATGACGGTCTCGATCTGGGTGGGCGCCATCTGGCCGTGGCCGACCACGAACCGCACCTCCGGGACCTGCTCGCGCAGGAATCGCTCGATGTCCGTCAGGTCCGAGATCCGGGGCACGACGTAATAGGCCTGGCCCCCGCGGAACTTCTCGCGCAGCAGGGCCTCGCGCAGGGCGACCGGGTCAAAGGGCGTGACGTAGGTGCGCACCGCCAGGCGATCCACCGGCGGGGTGGCGATGATCGACATCTCCCGTATGCCGGACAGGGCCATCTGCAGGGTCCGCGGGATGGGCGTCGCCGTCAGGGTCAGCATGTGGACGTCGGCGCGGAGCTCCTTGAGCTTCTCCTTGTGCTTGACGCCGAAGTGCTGCTCCTCGTCGACGATCACCAGGCCGAGGTGGGAGAACTCCACCTGCTTGGACAGCACGGCGTGGGTGCCGATGACGACCTCGATCTCGCCCTTCTTCAGGCCCTCGCGGGTCTCGGCCGCCTCGCGGGTCGGCGTCAGGCGGGACAGGCGCGAGACCCGGACGGGCCAGCCCTGGAACCGCTCGCTGAAGGTCTTGTAGTGCTGTCGCGCCAGGAGGGTGGTGGGGGCGATGACCGCCACCTGCAGGCCGCTCATGGCCGCAACGAAGGCGGCGCGCAGGGCCACCTCGGTCTTGCCGAAGCCCACGTCCCCGCAGATCAGGCGGTCCATCGGATGACCCGAGGCGAAGTCGCCCAGGACGTCCTCGATCGCCGCCAGCTGGTCGTCGGTTTCCTCGAAGGGGAAGCGGGCGCAGAACTCCTCGAAGACCCCCTGCGGCGGCGTTACGGCGTCCGTCGTGCGCATGGAGCGCTCGGCGGCGATCCGGATCAGGCCCTCGGCCATGTCGCGCAGGCGCGCCTTGGCCCTGGCCTTGCGCGACTGCCAGGCCGCGCCGCCCAGGCGGTCGAGCTGGACCCCCTCCCCCTCCGTTCCGTAGCGGGTCAGGAGGTCGATGTTCTCGACCGGCAGGTAGAGCTTGGCCTCGCCGCCGTACTGCAGCTCCAGGCAGTCGTGGGGCGCGCCCTGGACGTCGAGGGTGCGCAGTCCCTCATAGCGCCCGATGCCGTGGTCGATGTGGACCACCAGGTCGCCCGGCGTCAGGGCCGAAGCTTCCGCGAGGAAGTTGGACGCCCGCCTCCGCCGCCCGGGACGGGCGAGCCGGTCGCCGAGGATGTCGGTTTCGGCGATGACCGCCAGGTCCGGGGTCTCGAAGCCTGCGTCCAGGGGCAGGACCACCCTCTGGGGGACCTTGGGGTCAGCCGCCCGGGCTGCGTCCCAGTAGGGGGCCAGGGGTGCGGCGCCCAGACCGTGGTCGGCGAGCATGAGGCCGAGGCGCTCGGACGAGCCCTCGGTCCAGGAGGCGAAGAGCACCCGCTTGCCCGCCGAGGCCAGGGCCCGGGCATGGCCGACGGCGGCCTCGAAGAGGTTGACCGAGTCCTGCCGGCGCTCGGCGGCGAAGGTGCGTCCCGCCCGCGCGCCCATGTCCAGGGCGACGGCGCCGGGCTCGCCCGAGAGGCTGGAGAAGCGGCGGACGGCAAAGGGCGAGAGCCGGGCCTCGAAGGTTTCCGGCGAGAGGTAGAGGCCTTCCGGCGGAAGCGGCCGGTACTGGCTGCGGCGATCGGCCTGGTCGCGGGCGTCGAAGGCGTCCGTCACCTGAAGCCAGCGGTCGGCCAGGGCGCTGTCGGCCAAACCGTCCAGGGCGACGAGCAGGCCCTCGGGCAGATAGTCGAACAGGGTCTCCAGGCCGCCATAGTAGAGGGGCAGCCAGTGCTCCATGCCCGCCCGCCGCCCGCCGGCGCTGACGGTCTCGTAGAGGGGATCTCCCCCCGGCGCCCCAAAGGCCTCGGCGTAGCCGCGCCGGAACCGCGAGATCGAGGTCTCGTCCAGCAGGACCTCGCTGGCGGGCGGCAGGGATACCTCGGTCAGCTGGCGGGTCGACCTCTGGGTCTCGGGGTCGAAGGCCCGGATGGACTCAAGGGTGTCGCCGAAGAGGTCCAGGCGGACCGGCTCGTCCGACGCCGTCGGGAAGACGTCGATCACCCCGCCCCGGATGGCGAACTCGCCCTTTTCGGAGACTGTGGAGGCCCGGTGATAGCCATTGACGGCGAAATAGCGCTCCAGGTCGGCGACGTTGACCACTCGGCCCACCCGCGTGGCGTAGCCGGCGGCGACCAGGACCTCCCGGGGCGGCAGCTTCTGGCTGGCGGCGGCGACGGTGGTGGCCACCAGCAGCGGCCGGTCGCCCGCGCCGTCCTGGGCCAGCCTCGCCAGGGCCGCCATGCGGCGCGCCGAGACCCCGGACGAGGGCCCAGAGCGGTCGTAGGGCAGACAGTCCCAGGAGGGAAACTCCAGGATTTCAACGCCCTGTCCGAAGAAGCGGAAGGAATCGACAAAGGCCGACAGGCGCGCGCCGTCCCGGGCGATGAACAGGGCCGGGCCCTTCCGGCGTCGGAGAATATCGGCCAGGACCAGGGCGTCGAAGCCCTCGGGCGCGCCGCAGACGTCCAGCCGCCCGGGGTCGTCCGCGAGGCGTCTGAGGTCGGCCGGGCCGGGAGAGGCCGCGCCGTCAGCCGCCACGCACGGCTCCCGGAAGCTGGTGCACCTGGTCGCGGAAGCGGCGCAGGGCCGCCAGGGTCTCGGCGTCCACCTCGGCCGGCGCAGGCTCGCGCTCGACGATCCAGGCGTAGAGGTCCTGGTCGGGATAGGCCAGCAGGTCCTCCAGGGCGTCCAGGCCCTCGGGGCTCAGGTCGCGCGCATGGGTGTCGACGAAGGGACCGAGGATCAGGTCCGCTTCGCGGAAGCCCCTCCGCCAGGCGCGGAAGGAGAGCCTCTTCAGGCGCGTTTCATCGTGGATAGACATGTGACGGCGCGGGTATAGTGCGCGATGGCCGCCTTGGCCAGCGGCGGCCGGAAAAGGACCCATGCGGCCCGAAATCCTCTTTCCCCTGTTCGCGCCGGTCGCCAGCCTCCGCGGCGTCGGACCCCGGATCGCGCCCGCCCTGGAGCGGATCGCGGGGCCGCTGGTCCGCGACGTCCTGTTCCTGGCGCCGCACGGGATCATTCGCCGGCCTCGCATCTCCGTCGCCGACGCCCGTCCGGAGGAGACCGCCACCCTTCGGGTCACGATCGAGGAGCACCTGAAGCCGCGGTCGCCGCAGCAGCCGCTCCGGATCAGGGTTTCTGACGGGGACGAGCGGCTGGACCTGGTCTGGTTCGGCAACGCCGCGCGGGGCCTGGAGGCGCGGCTTCCGGTGGGTTCGCGCCGCTGGGTCTCCGGCCGGCTCGAGCGCTATGGCCTCGGCCTGCAGATGATCCATCCGGACTACGTGGTGGAGGAATCCCGGGCGGGCGAGATCCCCGAGGTGGAGACCGTCTACCCGGCGGGCGGCGGAATCGCGCCGCGGGTGATCCGCCGTATCGTACAGGGCGCCCTGGAGCGGACGCCGGACCTCCCCGAATGGCAGGATCCGGCCTGGAAGGCGGGACGCGGCTTTCCGTCCTGGCGGGAGGCCATCCTCAGGCTGCACGCCCCGGAGAGCGAGGCGGACCTGTCCCCCGCCTCTCCAGCCCGGGCGCGGCTGGCCTTTGATGAACTGCTGGCCCACCAGCTGGCCATGGCCCAGCGGCGCG
The DNA here is from genome assembly GCA_046046615.1 of Pseudomonadota bacterium. Lineage (GTDB taxonomy): Bacteria > Pseudomonadota > Alphaproteobacteria > Caulobacterales > Caulobacteraceae > Phenylobacterium. Next base: position 9,310 of record JBJOJL010000049.1, on the reverse strand, counting down.
CGCACCGCAGGGCGGGCGCCGGCGCGCGCCTTCCCGCTTCTCCCCTGGCCGACGGGGTGGAGGCCGCCCTCCCCTTCACCCTGACCCCGGACCAGCGCACCGCCCTGGCCGAGATCCGGGCGGACCTGTCTTCCGGTCAGCGGATGAGCCGCCTGCTCCAGGGCGATGTCGGGTCCGGCAAGACCGTGGTGGCCATGCTGGCCCTTGCCGACGCGGCGGCGGCCGGCGCCCAGGCCGCCCTCATGGCGCCCACCGAAATCCTGGCGCGTCAGCATTTCGAGACCCTGTCGGCCCCGCTCGAGGCCGCCGGCATCGGGGTGGTCCTGCTGACCGGCCGGGACCGCGGTCCGGCGCGGAGGGAGAAGCTGGAACGGCTGGAGACCGGACAGGCGGCCGTGGCGGTGGGAACCCACGCCCTCTTCCAGGACGAGGTGCGGTTCGCCCGCCTCGCCCTTGCCGTCATCGACGAGCAGCACAGGTTCGGGGTCGGGGAGCGCCAGAGGCTGCTGGACAAGGGCGAAGGGGTGCATCTCCTGTCCATGTCAGCGACGCCCATCCCCCGGACCCTGGAGCTGGCGGCCTATGGCGACCTCGATGTCAGCCGCATTGTCGGCAAGCCGCCGGGCCGGACCCCGGTCGCGACCCGCGCGGCGCCCATGACCCGGGTGGCGGAGGTGGAGGATCGCCTGGTGGCCGCGGTCCTGGGCGGGGCCCAGGCCTTCTGGATCTGCCCGCTGGTGAGCGAGTCAGAGCTGATCGACCTCAAGGCCGCCGAGCAGAGGGCCCAGGATCTTCGCGTCCGCCTGGGGGACCGGGTCGGCCTCGTCCACGGCAAGCTGGCGCCGGCCGAGAAGGATGCGGTCATGGCGGACTTCGCCTCAGGCAAGGTCAAGGTCCTCGTGGCCACCACCGTCGTCGAGGTCGGGGTCAACGTGCCCAACGCCACCATCATGGTCATCGAGCAGGCCGAGCGCTTTGGCCTGGCGCAACTGCACCAGCTCCGCGGGCGTGTGGGACGGGGACGGGCGGAGAGCGCCTGCGTCCTGCTCTACGATCCGCCCCTCTCCGACACCGCCCAGAAGCGCCTCGACATCCTGCGCCGCTCGGATGACGGCTTCGCGATTGCGGAAACCGACCTCGAGCTGAGGGGCGGCGGAGACGCCCTGGGCCTGCGCCAGTCCGGCTTCCCGGACTACGTCTTCGTCGATCCCTTCGTGCACCGCGACCTGATCCTCGCCGCCGGGGACGATGCTAGGCTCATCCTGGCCCGCGATCCCGGGCTCAACACCCCCAGGGGCCAGGCCGTCAGGGTCTTGCAGGCCCTTTTTGACTGGCGTCCGGAGGCGGGGACGAAGGGCGCCTGAGGGCCTTGAAGGCCGCGAGGCGATTGCGGGCGTCGGTCTCGATGTCGGCGTAGAAGAGGTTGAACCCTGGGGTCCGCAGGCGGTCCTCCCAGGACCCCGAAGGCCTCAGCATCCGCGCTTCGGGGCGGGAGACCCGGAGGATCCCGTTCCGGCACCGGGCCTCGACCTGTCGGGTGACGAAGGGCGGGCGGGCGCCCCATTCCAGGCCTGTCGCGTTCGTCGCCCCGCGCGCGAGGCGGGCCGGCGCCGCGGCTTCCGTGGCGGCCTGGAGAAGGGGATTGTAGCAGAGCGGCCGCCGGGTCCCGAGATTGACGAGATCGCCGCCCGACCAGACCAGGGAACGATCCTGGAGGTCCCGGGCCCGACGGTCATCATCTGAATAGGCCCAGACCCAGGCCGCGAGGCATCCGGCCTCCTCGGGAGCCGAGCACGGCTTGAGGGGGGGCGCGTCGGCCGGGACCACGGCGTCGATCACCCAGGCCGCCACAAGGCGCGACCGGACCGCTGGGGACGTCCCGGGCTCGGCCAGAAGCCTCGCGACGAGATCGCCGCCCTGCTCGACCCCGACCACCAGGATGGGCCGGTCTCCGGTGCGCGACAGGAAGTTCAGGAACGCCGCCTCTGCATCCGCATAGGCGAAGCGCCGCGCCTCCCGGGCGTCCTCCCTCAGGGTGGTGAGGGAATAGAGGCCCGCCTGGCGATAGCGTGGGGCGAAGACCGCCCCGGCGGCGGCGAACGGCCCGGCATGGTTCGGCGCCATGACGCGCCGGAACACCTCTTCTGAACCCGGGTCATCGATGGGGCCGTTCCAGTGATCGGCGCCGGAGTAGGTCGTGGGCGCAAGGAAGAAGACGGCGGGCTCCCCCGCGCGCAGCGGCGCATCGGGCAGCTGGGCCCAGGCCTCAGGCCGGTCGTAGTCGGGCGCCGGCGGCGGGGTGTAGATCTGGAAGGGCTTGCCCGGATCCATGGCGGCCAGGCGAATGTCGTCCCGTCGGATGAAGGCGAAGGCGGCGACCAGCATGACCAGGAGCAGGCCGGCCAGGAGGCCCAGGGACGGCCGCCGAAGCGGGCGGCGCTGCGGGGGGGAAGGATCCGCCTCGGAGCCGTCAGCCATCAAACGCCCCTAAAGATACGGCGCGTCGGTCGCCAGGTACCGGCGGACATAGTCCTCGATCCCGGCTTCCAGCGGCGTGAAGCCGGCCGTGTAGCCCGCCTCCACCAGGCGCTCCATCCGCGCCTCGGTGAAGTACTGGTAGCGGTCCCGGAGGCCCGCCGGCATCGGGATGTAGTCAATCCTGGGGCTCTGCCCGGCGGCGGCGAAGACGGCCCGAGCCAGGTCCTCGAAGGTCCGGGCCTTGCCGGAACCCAGGTTGAAGACCCCGTTCACGCCCGGCGAGGCGAGCAGCCAGGCCGCCACCTCGGCGATGTCGCGGACATAGACGAAGTCGCGCTTCTGGCCGCCGTCCGGAACGCCCTCCCGGTAGGACCGGAAGAGCTGCACGCCCTGGCCGTCACGGACCGAGGGCCAGATCTGGGCGGCCACGGACTTCATCGGTCCCTTGTGCCCCTCATTCGGTCCGTAGACGTTGAAGAACTTCAGGCCGGCCCACTGGGGCGGCGCGTATCCCCGGCTCGCCTGGCGGACCGCGAAAAGGTCGAACTGGGCCTTGGACCAGCCGTAGGCGTTGAGGGGACGCAGGGCCGCCAGGCTTTCAAAGTCGTCCTGGTCGGCGAAGCCAAGGCCGCCGTCCCCGTAGGTGGCCGCCGACGAGGCGTAGAAGAAGCGTCGCTGGCGGTCCGCGCACCAGCGGAAGAGGTCCCGGCTGAGGCCGAAATTGGTCTGGATGATGCGGTCGGCGTCAGGCTCGGTGGTGGACGAGATGGCGCCCATGTGGATCACCGCCTCGACATCGCGCCAGCGCTTCTCAAGCCAGTCGAACATGTCCTCCGGCGCCACGAAGTCGCCGATGGCGTGGTTGGCGAGGTTGCGCCACTTGCCGAGGTCGGCCTCGCGGAAACGGTCGCAGACAACCACGTCGAGGCTGCGGTCCTCGGCCAGCCGCGCGGCGATGTTGGAGCCGATGAAGCCGGCGCCGCCGGTGATGAAGATGATCCTGCGGGTCACGCCTTGCCCTCCCCGGCCATCCGGCGGATGGCGGCGGTTGTCGAATAGCCGTCCACGAGAGGCGCCAGCCTCACCTCGCCGCCCCAGCCGCGGACGAGGTCGCCGCCGACCACCTCGGACTCCGCATAGTCCGCGCCCTTGACCAGAACGTCGGGGCGCGCGGCGCGGATCAGTTCAAGCGGCGTGTCTTCGTCGAAGGGCGCCACCAGGTCGACGCTGGCGAGGCCCGCCAGGACGAGGGCCCGACTCTCGAGGTCGTTCACGGGGCGTCCCTCACCCTTCAGGGCGCGTACCGAACGATCGGAATTGACCCCCACGATCAGCCGGTCGCACCAGGAGCGGGCCTGGGCGAGGTAGGCGACATGGCCCCGGTGAAGGATGTCGAAGCAGCCGTTGGTGAAGCCGACCCGCAGCCCCCGGGCCCGCCAGCGGGCGACCTCCTCGACCAGGCGTTCGGGCGTGGCGATCTTGGCGTCCGCCGCAGCGGTGTGAACGGCGCGCGCCGCCTCGACCAGTTCCCCGGGCGAGACCGTGGCGGTGCCCACCTTGCCGACGGCGACCCCGGAGGCCAGCAGGGCGAAGGCGATGGCCTCCTCCAGGGGACCGCCGGCGGCCATGCCGACGCCCAGGGCGGAGATGGCCGTGTCTCCCGCGCCCGAGACGTCGAAGACCTCGCGGGGAGAACCGGGAAAATGCTTCACGGGCTGGCCGCGCACCGCCAGCGACATGCCTTGGGCCGCACGGGTGACCAGGATGGCGCGGGCCTCGCAAAGCTCCAGCGCCCGGGCCAGGGCCGCCTCGACCTCGGCGTCAGAGCCGGTGGGCAGGCCCGAGGCGTGCGCGAGCTCCGAGGCGTTGGGCTTGATGATGTCGACCGCGCCGTAGCGGCTGAAGGATCGGGCCTTGGAGTCGACGATGACAGGCAGCCCCGAGGCCCGGCAGGCGGCGATGACCTCGTCCGTGACCACGCCCTTTCCATAGTCGGACAGGATGATCACCCCGGCGCCTGAGGCGACGTCGCGGATCGTGCGGGCCAGCCGGGCGGAAGTGTCGGCGCTGACCGCCCCGGTCTCCTCCACGTCCACCCGGAGAAGCTGTTGCCCGCCTGAGACGAACCGGGTCTTGAGGGTGGTGGGCCGGGCGGTGTCGGTGACGAGCGCGCCTTCGATCCGTCCGTCATCCCCCACCAGACGGAGCGCCTCCCGCCCCTCCGAGTCCGAGCCGATCACCCCGACCAGGACCGCCTGCCCCCCCAGGGCGGCGACATTCCGGGCGACGTTTCCGGAGGCTCCGAGCATGACGAGTTCACGCTTCCGGGCGAGGACCGGGATGGGCGCCTCAGGCGACATCCGGCTCACCTCGCCGTAGACGAAGCGGTCGACCATCACGTCGCCGACACAGACCACCCGGACCCCTTCGGCGCGGGTGATCAGGTCCTGCAGGGCGGCGAAATCCACCCCGGTCAGCCCTGGCGCTGCTTGGCGAGGGCGTCGAAGGCCAGGAGTTCCGAAACCAAGGATTCGAACTCGGAAAGCGGAACCATGTTGGGTCCGTCCGACGGGGCGTTGTCCGGGTCCGGGTGGGTTTCCATGAAGACGGTCGCGACGCCGACCGCCACGGCGGCCCGGGCCAGCACCGGGACGAACTCCCTCTGCCCGCCTGAACGGTCGCCCTGGCCGCCGGGCTGCATCACTGAATGGGTCGCATCGAAGACCACCGGGCAGCCGATCTCCGCCAGGACAGGCAGGGCCCGCATGTCGCTGACCAGGGCGTTGTAGCCAAAGGTGACGCCGCGCTCCGTGGCCAGGGCGTTGGGGTTCCCCGCGCCGCTGATCTTGGCGATGACGTTCTTCATGTCCCAGGGCGCCAGGAACTGGCCCTTCTTGACGTTGACCGCGCGCCCGGTCTCGGCGGCGGCGATCAGGAGGTCGGTCTGGCGACACAGGAAGGCCGGGATCTGGAGGACGTCCACGGCCTCGGCAACGGGGGCGCACTGCTCGCGCTCGTGGACGTCCGTCAGCACCGGCAGGCCCAGGCTCTCTCGGATCTCGGCGAAGATCGGCAGGGCCGCCCGCAGGCCGATGCCCCTTGCGGCCCGGGCGGAGGTGCGGTTGGCCTTGTCGAAGGAGGTCTTGTAGATCAGGCCGATATCCAGCCTCTGGGCGATGTCCCTGAGCAGCGATGCGGTCTCCAGGGCGTGCTGCCGGCTCTCGAGCTGGCAGGGGCCGGCGATGACCGTGAGGCGTTCCCGATTGCCGATCCGCACAGGCCGGCCCGAAGGCGGCGTGAGTTCGACAACGGCGTTCAGGCTGGACAATTCGGCGCTCCTGCGAGACGACTGCGGGCTCAGAGGCGTTAAGTGGCGTGCAGCGGACGGCTGCACAAGCCGGAAATGCGTCTCTCCGACCCGGCCCAAGGCCGGAAACGCCCAGGAGTCGCCGGACGTGTCGTCTGCCCAGGAAATCTGCCTCAACACCCTCGCGGTGCGTCCCGGCGCCGTGAAACGCGCGGAGGCCTTGCGGGGGCTGCCCGGAATCTTCCGTTCCGCCCTCGACACCATCACACGGGGCTGGATGGCCGGCGACGTCACCTTCGTCACGCCGGACGGACGGACCCTGCGGCTGCGCTCGGAAGCGGGCGGCCCCTCCGCCATTATCCGGATCCGCAATTTCCGGTTCATCCGCCGGGCGCTGATGGCCGGCGACATCGGCTTCGCCGAGGCCTACGCCGCCGGCGAATGGGAGACGCCGGACCTGACCGCAGTGCTCTGCGTCTTCAGCCTGAACTTCCAGAACCTGACCCAGGTGACCGAGGGCAATCCCCTGGTCGGCGTCTTCAACTTCCTGAGCCATGTCCTCAACGCGAATTCCCGGCGGGGCTCGCGGCGGAACATCCACGCGCACTACGATCTTGGGAACGCCTTCTACTCGCGCTGGCTTGATCCCTCGATGACCTATTCATCGGCCCGCTATCCCACCGGCGGCGAGACCCTCGAGGCCGCGCAGAAGGCGAAGTACGGCGCCCTTGCACGGCGGATGGAGTTGTCCGCGGACCATCATGTCCTGGAAGTGGGCTGTGGCTGGGGCGGTTTCGCCGAATTCGCCGCCGGCGAGATCGGTGCTCGGATCACCGGCATCACCATCTCGCGTGAACAGCACGACTATGCCCAGCGCCGGATGTTCGAGGCGGGACTGGCCGAGAAGGCGGACATCCGCCTGGTCGACTACCGCGACGTGACCGGCCACTTCGACCGGATCGCCTCCATCGAGATGTTCGAGGCGGTCGGGGAGAAGTACTGGCCGACCTACTTCCGCGCCCTCCACGACCGGCTGAAGCCCGGCGGCCGGGCCGGCCTGCAGATCATCACCATCCAGGACGAGCTCTTCGAGGGTTATCGCCGCCGCGCCGACTTCATCCAGCGCTACATCTTCCCGGGCGGCATGCTGATCTCCGAATCCCGACTGAAGCGCGAAACGTCGCAGGCTGGCCTGGCCTGGAGCGAGCCGGAGCGCTTCGGCCCGGACTATGCGGTCACCCTCGCCGCCTGGAAGCAGAGGTTCGGTGCGGCCTGGGATGACATACGGCGCCTCGGTTTCGACGAGCGCTTCCGGCGTATCTGGGATTTCTATCTCAGCTACTGCGAGGCGGGCTTTCGGACGGGACGGACCCAGGTGATCCAGCTTGGACTTTCGCGGGCCTAGGCGCCGTCGCCCGTGGCGCGCACCCGGTCGAGGCCCTAGATTGGCGACATGACCATCGCGAAGAACGTCCTCGAGGCCATCGGAGGCACTCCCCTCATCCGGCTCAATCGCGCCAGCGAGGCCACCGGCTGTGAGATCCTGGGCAAGGCCGAATTCATGAATCCAGGCCAGTCGGTCAAGGACCGGGCGGCCCTGTACATCATCCGTGACGCCGAGGCGCGCGGGCTCCTGCGTCCCGGCGGCAGGATCGTCGAAGGCACGGCGGGCAACACCGGCATCGGCCTCGCCATGGTCGGCCAGGCGCTGGGCTACCGCACCACCATCGTCATCCCCCGAACCCAGAGCCAGGAGAAGAAGGACGCCATCCGCCTCCTTGGCGCGGAACTCGTCGAGGTGGACGCGGTCCCCTACTCCAACCCGGATAACTATGTCCGCTATTCCGGCCGCCTGGCGGAAGAACTGAACCGCAGCGAGCCCAATGGCGCCATCTGGGCGAACCAGTTTGACAACGTCGCCAACCGGCAGGCCCACGTCGAGACGACGGGTCCCGAAATCTGGGACGAAACCGGAGGGCGGATCGACGGCTTCATCTGCGCTGTAGGATCAGGCGGCACCCTTGCCGGCGTGGCCGAAGCCCTCAGGGCCCGCAGCCCGTCAGTCCAGATCGGCCTTGCCGACCCAATGGGCGCGGCCCTCTATCACTGGTACGCCCACGGGGAACTCCGGGCCGAGGGGACCTCGATCTCCGAGGGAATCGGCCAGGGGCGCATCACCGCCAACCTTGAGGGTCTCGCCGTGGATCGCCCCTACCAGATCCCGGACGAGGAGATGCTCCGGGTGATCTACGACCTGGCGACCCACGAAGGCCTGATCATGGGCGGCTCGACGGGGGTCAACGTCGCCGGCGCCATCCGGATGGCCCGCGACATGGGCCCGGGGCACACCATTGTCACCATCCTCTGCGACCAGGGGGCCCGGTACCAGAGCAAGATCTACAACCCGGCCTTCCTGCGAGAGCGGGGGCTCCCGGTCCCGGAGTGGCTGGCGTGAGCGTCTCTTCCCTGATTTCAGCCTTGGAGCTTCACCAAGGGCTTGGCGAGACAGACCTTCGGCTGGTGGACGCCAGTTGGTTCCTGCCCGCCGAGGGGCGCTCCGGACGGGCCGAGTTCGATGCGGAGCGGATCCCGGGCGCGGTCTTCTTCGACATCGACGCGATCTCGGACACCTCCAGCGGGCTCCCCCACATGCTGCCCCGCCCCGAGGCCTTCGCGCAGGCGGCCGGCGCCCTGGGACTGGGTCGTGAGGCGCGGATCGTCGTCTATGACAGCTTCGGCGTCCGGTCGGCAGCGCGGGTCTGGTGGACTCTGAAGGTCATGGACTACCCCCGCGTGCAGGTGCTGGACGGCGGCCTGCCGGCCTGGAAGGCGGCGGGCTTCCCCCTTGAGGGCGGCGCTCCGCGCCCTCCCCGTCCTGTCGGGGTCGCGGCGGGATTCTCTCCGGATCGGGTGCGTGACCTTTCCGCTGTCCGCAGGGCCCTCTCCGACCGCACCGCCCAGGTCGTCGACGCCCGCAGCGCGCCCCGCTTCCGGGGCGAGGCGCCTGAGCCGCGGCCGGGCCTGCGGTCGGGTCACATGCCCGGCGCCCGGAACCTGCCCTTTGACCGCCTCCTGACGACCGAGGGCCGGCTGAAGCCGCCCGCGGCCCTCGCGGAGGCTTTCGCAGAGGCCGGGGTGGATCCCGCCATGCCGGTCGTCACGACCTGCGGCTCGGGGGTCACGGCCTCTGTCCTCGCGCTGGCTCTTGAGGTCCTTGGCCATCCGGCCGCTGTCTATGATGGCTCCTGGGCGGAATGGGGGGGACCGGAAGGCGGCGATGTCGTCACCGGGGACGCATGAGGCCCGCCTCCCGCCTGGTCCATCCAAGGCCGCCCGCCGAGGGGCTGGCGCAGACGGTCAATCCCGTCATCCAGAAGGGTTCCACCGTTCTCCTTCCGGACGCCGCCGCCCTCTACGATGACGACGCCTACGTCACCTACGGCCGCAATGGCCTGGCCGCCCATGACGCCCTGAAGGCCGCCCTCTGCGAACTGGAGAACGCCGCCGCGGTGGAGCTTTATCCCA
>JBJOJL010000048.1:0-16548 GCA_046046615.1 Pseudomonadota bacterium | reverse complement strand
CGGGCCGAACATCATCACGCCCATGCCGCCGATCGGGTTGTAGGCTCCGGCGCGGCCGAACTCCTGCTGGATCACGCGGGCCTCGGCGCTCGAGAGGCCGCCGCCGCCGTACTGCTTCGGCCAGGTGGGGGTGCCCCAGCCCTTGGACCCGACCGCCTTGCGCCAGGCTTCCTGGGCCTCGGTCGGCTTGGCGCGTTCCTCGCGCATCATCGGGTTGGGCCGGCCCTTCAGCTCGGCGGGGAAATTGGCATCGACCCACTCGCGCACTTCCTTGCGGAAGGCCTCGGGATCGCCGCCTCCAAAATCAGCCATGAAAAGTCTCCTTCAGAAATCCGGCTCAGCGCGACTGGGTCAGGTCGGGCAGGCCGAGGATACGCTTGGAAATGATGTTGTTCTGGACCTCGTTGGAGCCGCCGTAGATCGACCCCGCCTTGCCCGACAGCCAGCCGCGGACCGCCGAGAGCTCGTCGGGCGCGAAGTCGGAACCTTCCCAGCCGAGGCCCTGGTGGCCCATGAACTCGACCGTCAACTCGGCCCGGTCCTGGGCGATCTTCATGTTGGCGTTCTTCATGATCGAGGTGGTCGCGCTGGGGCCGGCGTTGCCCTTGGCCTCGAGGGCCGCGCGGCGGACGGTGGCCTGCAGGGCGGCCTGGTCCATCTCGTTCATGATGATGCGGGTGCGCAGGTCCGGGTCGGCCAGGCGGCCCTGGTCGTCCTCGCCGACGTACTTCTTGGCCACCTGGCCCAGGATGACCTTTTGGCCCGGGCCGCGACGGGCGCCGTCCATGCCGCTGCGCTCGTGCTGGAGCAGGCGCTTGGCCACCGACCAGCCGCCGTTGAGCGGGCCGACCAGGTCGTCCTTGGGCACCTTCACGTCGGTGATGAAGGTCTCGCAGAAGGGCGAGTTGCCGGCGATCAGGCGGATCGGGCGAACCTCGACGCCGGGCTGGCGCATGGAGAAGACGACGAAGGAAATCCCCTCGTGCTTCTTCGTCGTGTCGGTGCGCACCAGGCAGAAGATCATGTCGGCCCACTGGGCGCCGGAGGTCCAGATCTTCTGGCCGTTCACCAGGAAGTGGTCGCCCTTGTCCTCGGCCCGGGTCTGGAGCGAGGCCAGGTCGGAACCCGCGCCCGGCTCGGAGAAGCCCTGGCACCAGCGCACGCGGCCGTGGACGATGTCCGGGATGTACTTCTGCTTCTGGGCTTCGGTGCCGTACTCCAGCAGGGTCGGGCCGAACATGCTGACGCCCATGCCGACGATGGGGTTCACGGCGCCGATGGCCGCCATTTCCTGCTGCAGAACGCGGGCCAGCTCGCGGGACAGGCCGCCGCCGCCATAGGTCGCCGGCCAGGTCGGGACGCCCCAGCCCTTGGCGCCCATGCGCTCCTTCCAAAGAGCGAAGTCGCCCTTCGGCGGCTCGGGAGACATGACCATCGCCTCAAGGGCGGAAAGGTCCTTGCGGAGGGAGGCGGGGAAATTCGCCTCCAGCCAGTCGCGGGCTTCGGCCCGGAAGGCGTCGAGTCCACTGTCGCCAAAATCGGCCATCAGAAATACTCCCTAAAATTCAATATTTTATCCCTAATCATACCATGCAGCCGCGGTTTCGCGAGTCGATTATTTCGGATCCGGCAGGCCCAGGACCCGCTTGGAGACCACGTTGAGGTTGATTTCCGAGGTTCCGCCCTCGATGGAGTTCGCCTTGGCGCGCAGCCAGGTGCGGACAGCCGCCAGCTCGGGGGCGGAGAAGCCCTCGCCCTCCCAGCCCAGGCCGGCCGTCCCGAGGGACTCGACGATCAGCTCGTTCCGCTCCTGCGCGATCTTGGCGCCGGCGTACTTCATGATCGAGGTGACGGCGGACGGGCCCTGGTTAGACTTGGACTCGTCGGCCGCGCGGCGGACGGTCTGCTGGAAGGCCTGGGTCTCCATCAGGTGATCGATGATCCGCCGGCGAAGGTCGGGATCGGCCAGGCGGCCATCCTCGTCCAGGCCCACATACTCCAGCGCCGCCTCGCGGACGGTGAGGGCCGAGACCGGCGCGCCGATCGAACCGCCGCCCAGTCCCGCCGAGATGTTGTCCCGCTCGAACTGGAGCAGGCGCTTGGCCACCGTCCAGCCGCCGTTCAGGGGGCCGAACAGCTGGTCCTTGGGCACCTTCACGTCGGTGAAGAAGGTCTCGCAGAAGGGCGAGGTGCCGTTGATCAGCTTGATCGGGCGGACCTCCACCCCGGGGGTGCGCATGTCGATCAGGACGAAGGAGATGCCCTCGTGCTTCTTCGACGTGTCGGTGCGCACCAGGCAGAAGCACCAGTCGGCGATGTTGGCGCCCGAGGTCCAGATCTTCTGGCCGTTCACCAGCCAGTGGTCGCCCTTGTCCTCGCAACGGGTCTGCAGGGAGGCGAGGTCCGAGCCCGAGCCCGGTTCGGAATAGCCCTGGCACCAGCGGACCGACCCGGTGACGATGCCGGGCATGTGCTGGCGCTTCAGGGCCTCGGTCCCGTACTCCAGCAGGGTCGGCCCGAACATCATGACGCCCATGCCGCCGATGGGATTGCGGGCGCCGATCTTCGCCATTTCCTCGGCGAGGACGCGGGCCTTGACGCGGGACAGGCCGCCGCCGCCATAGGCCGCCGGCCAGGTGGGAACCCCCCAGCCCTTGGCGCCGATGCGCTCACGCCAGAGGCGGGCGTCGTCGCCTTCCTTGCCGCCGCCCATGGCCGCCATCTGGGCCGCAGGGTCCGCACCCAGGGCCTTGGGGAAATTCTCCTCCAGCCAGGTCCTGGCCTCCGTCCGGAAGCCTTCGAGGTCTTCGCCGCCGAAATCCGCCATCTGTCCCGCCTTTCCTGAATACCGTTCGCCCGCCCCGACCCCTAGGCGGGGTCAGGAAGCCCGAGCACCCGCTTGGAGATCACGTTGAGGTTCACCTCGGAGCTGCCGCCCTCGATCGAGTTGGCCTTGGCGCGAAGCCAACCGCGCACCGCACCGATCTCCTGGGGCGCGAAGTCGTCGCCGGTCCAGCCGAGGCCCTGGCTGCCCATCATCTCGACGATCAGTTCCGAGCGCTCCTGGGCGAAACTCGCCACCGCGTACTTGATGATCGAGGTCGCCGCCGAGGGGCCGTTGGAGGCCTTGGACTCCGCCTCAATGCGCCGGATCGTCTTGTAGAAGCAGTCGAAGTCCATCTTGTTCCGCGTGATCCGGGTGCGCAGGTCCGGATCGGCCAGGGCCCCGTCCTCGTCCGTCCCGACATAGTTGCGGGCCATGACGCCGAGGTCGCTGGAGGTCCCGCCCGCGGCCTCGCCCGGACCGAAGCCGCCCGAGATGTTCTGGCGCTCGTACTGCAGGAGCCGCTTGGCGATCTGCCAGCCGCCATTCACCTGGCCCACCAGGTTTTCCTTCGGGATCTTCACGTCGGTGAAGAAGGTCTCGCAGAAGGGGCTCTCGCCCGAGATCAGCTGGATCGGCCGGGTCTCGACCCCCGGCGACTTCATGTCGATGAGCACGAAGGAGATGCCCTCGTGCTTGCGGCTCGTGTCGGTGCGCACAAGGCAGAAGCACCAGTCGGCCTTGTTGGCGTAGCTGGTCCAGATCTTCTGGCCGTTGATCAGCCAGTGGTCGCCCTTGTCCTCACACCGCGTCTGCAGGGAGGCCAGGTCCGAACCTGCGCCGGGCTCGGAATAGCCCTGGCACCACCGCGCCTCGCCGCGGATGATCCGCGGCAGGTGCTCGAGCTTCTGGGTCTCATTGGCGTACTCCAGGAGCACGGGCCCCAGCATCCAGAGGCCGAAGGAGGAGAGGGGCGTGCGGTAGCGGCCGCGGGCCAGTTCCTGTTCGACGACCCGGGCCTGCTCGGGCGAGAGGCCGCCGCCGCCATAGGCCGCCGGCCAGGTCGGCGCGGTCCAGCCCTTCTCGGCGACCCGGCGCATCCAGACGATCTGGGGGTCTTCCGACCCGAGGAAGGCGCGACCGCCCCAGATGGCCTCCGGGTCCGTCCGCGCGTCGGGCTTGCGCAGTTCCGCAGGATAGTTGGCCTCCAGCCACTCTCGGACCTCCGCCCTGAAGGCCTCAAGGGTCTCGCCGCCGAAATCCGCCATGGGGAATCCTCCGATCACGCCCCGCACCCAGGACCGGGCGCGCGCCACATTAGCGACCGGCCCGGCGGGAGCAAGACATTCGCGGGCCGGGTTTGATCCGCCGCAGGATGGAACCCATCTCTTAACCTTGGGAGACTAGATCACGGGTCCTGATCCATGCTTCACAGGTTCGAGATGGCGTTGAGACGCGAGTTCAAGCCCGCCCTGCTTGCCGCGGCCCCCCTGGCCGGGGCGCTCCTCGTGATGGCGGCGGGCGCCATGCTCATCGCCTCCGGCGCGACGCCCTCGTCCCCGGAGCGATTCATGCGCCTGTCCCTGGCGCTGCCCTCGCCGGTGATCGAGATCAGTCACTTCGCCTCGAGCGTCCTTGGACTGGTCCTGGTCATGCTGGCCTTTGGCCTGCGGGCGCGGCTGGACGCCGCCTGGGCGGCCAGCGTCGCCGTTCTCTTCCTCACGGCGCTCCTGTCCCTGTCCAAGGGCCTGATCTGGGAGGAGGGGCTGATCCTCGCCGCCATCGGGACCTTCCTGGCGCCCCTCCGCGCCGCCTTCCCTCGCAAGGCCGCCCTTTCGCAGATGGAGGTCTCGCCGGGCTGGCTCCTTGCGGCGGGAGCAGCCGTCTTTGGGGCTGGCCTGCTGGGCCTCTGGTTCTTCCGGCACGTCAGCTACGAGGACGAGCCCTTCTGGCGAACCATGGTCGATGGCGACGTCGCCCGCTCCATCCGGGCCTGGGCCGGCGCGGCCCTGGCCTTCCTGGGCTACGGCGTCTGGCGGCTGGTCGCCACGGCGGCGACCCCGAAGGTGATCGGCGAGGACGATCCCGACTTCGAGCGCGTGCGCGCCATCCTGGCGGCGTCAGAGTCCGCCGAACCCCTCTCCAACCTGGCCCTCTTCGGCGACAAGCGCTTCCTGTTCTCTGAGTCCGGCTGCAGCTTCATGATGTTCGGCGTCCGCGGCCGGTCCTGGATCGCCCTGGGCGGCCCTGTCGGACGGCGTGACGAGCGGCTGGAGCTGCTCTGGCGTTTCCGGGAGATGGCCGACGCCCACGCCGCCCGTCCGGGCCTCTACGGCATAGGGCCGGACGACCTGCCGGACGTCGTGGAGCTTGGCTTCTCCATCCAGAAGATCGGCGAATGCGCCCGCCTGCCGATCCAGGACTTCGCCTTCGAGGGCCAGACCCGGGCCAAGATCCGCCGGGCCTGGCGACAGGTCCGCGACGGCGGCGCCGAATTCGAGGTCATCCCGCCAGGGGGCATCGACGCCATCCTGCCGGAACTCGCCGCCATTTCCGAGGAATGGCTGGCTCGCCAGTCCGGCGGCGACAAGTCCTTCGCCCTGGGCGGCTTCAATCCCCGCTACCTGCGTGAGTTTCCGGTGGCGGTCGCCCGATGGGAGGGCCGCATCGTCGCCTTCGCCAACCTCTGGCCCACCGCCAGCCGCGACGCCTTCTCCATCGACCTGATGCGCTACAACTGGGCGGCGCCCAAGCGCATCATGGATTTCCTGTTCGTCGAGCTGATCGGCTGGGGGCGCGAGCAGGGCTACGCCTACCTGGACTTCGGAAATGCGCCCCTTGCGGGCCTGGAGGACCGGCCCCTGGCGCCGGTCATGACCCGGGTCGGGCGGCTGATGTTCGACCTCGGCGAGGACGTCTACAACTTCCAGGGCGTGCGCAGCTACAAGGACAAGTTCCACCCCAACTGGGAGCCCCGCTACGCCGCCGCGCCCGCGAAATGGGCGATCGCGGTCCTGCTGGCGGATGTCAGCCTTCTTTCATCCGGCGGCTTCGCCGGGCTCGCGCGCCGGCCGAAGAAGGCCGAGGTCCCGGCGGCGAAGAAGGCCGAGCCCCTTGCCGCAGGGGCGGACACCGCCGGCGAGCCCGCTCCCCGCCTCGCCTGATCAGCGCACTGGCGGTCCGGTGGTGACGCCGAGCAGGTTCACCAGGTGGACAAGGAGGATCAGCGAAGCCGTCGCCGCCGCCGCCATCAGGGGGCGCCAGGGGATCATCCGGGGCCCCTTCCGGAAGTCCGGCGGACGGGCGCCCCGCCAGCCTGCAAAGACCGCCATGCCGAGGCTCGCCGCCAGGGTCGCCAGGGTGGTGGGTAGGTCCATGTGCCGAATCTCCAGGCCGTCGAGGTGCGCGCGGCATCTATCCACAAGGCGTCGAGCCGCGGGCCGCCCAACACGTTAACCCCGCGTTTACACCCGAAAGCCGGCTCGGTAGACCAGACCTTGGCGATTGGGAGAGCGATTCGCATGACGGCAGGGGCGCCATGGAGCGTCAAGGGCATCGACCCCCGGGCCCGCGAAGTCGCCAAGGAGCTCGCCGCCAGGGCGGGCATGACCCTGGGCGAGTGGCTCAACCGGTCGATCCTCGAGGGCGAGGCGCCGCCTCCGGCCGCCGGTTCGGCGCCGGCCTCGCGCAGCATGGCTCCGGCGGACGCCCGCGACCCCTTTGACCGTCCCGAAGGCGAGTTGCGCCGGCTGACCGCGGTCCTTGACCGCCTGGCGGACCGGCTTGAGGGATCGGAGGCCCGCACGGGCGCCGCGATCTCCAGCCTGGAAACCACCGTCCGCGCCACGCTGGGCCGCCTCGAGCAGGCCGTGGCCCCGCCGTCTCGCCCTGAGCCCCGGCCAGAGCCCCGGCCTGAACCGCGGGCTGACCGTTACGAGGGCGTGCTGCGGGCGCTGGAAGGCGCCCTGGGACGTCTCGCCTCGCAGATGCAGGAGGGCGAGGCGCGCACCCGGGAGACCCTCCAGGACTTCCGCCTCCGCCTCGAGCGGGCCGAAACCCGTCCTCCGGTCCCGCCCTCCGGGGTCGACCAGATCGCCCTGAGGGTGGGGGAAATCCAGGACCGCACGGCGTCGGCCATGAACACCCTGCGGGAGGCCTTCGAGGGGCTCGACCAGAGGCTGGCCCGCCTGGAGTCCTCGGCAGGCGAGGGGATCGAGGGGCGGCTCCGGGAGATGTCCTTCCGCCTTGGCGAGCGCCTCGACGCCGCCCGCGAGGAAATGTCGCGCGAGCTGTCAGAGACCTCCGGCCGGCGAATCTCGGATCTTGAGCAGGCCCTCTCGGACCTTTCGGGCAAGGTGGCCCGGCTTGAGCGCGAAGCGCTGGGCCGAACCCCGTTCACGTCGCCGGTCCCCGCCGAGGAGGCGGATCGCCGTCCTGCCGAGGAAGCCGAGAGGATCAGCGAGATCCTTCGCAGCCGGCTCTCCCGGGCGGATCCCGACCAGGCCGCCTCCATCGCCAGGCTCGGGGACGAGATCGCCCGGATCGGCGATCGGCTGGGCGTCCGGTCCGAACCTGTAGCCGCCTCTCCTGAAAGCGGGGATTCCGGCCTCTCGGCCGCCGACGGAATCTCCCTGAGGATTCGTCAGAGCGAGGACCGTACGGCCCGTCTGCTCGAGGAAGCCCGCCAGAGGCTCGACGCCCATTTCCCCCCGCCCGGCGCCTCCGCGGCCCCGACCACCGGCGACCGGGCGGCGGCGGACTCCCGGCTCCTCTCCCTTTTCGATGACGAGGACGAGTTCCCGGCGCCTGTCGCGAGCCCGTCCGACAGGGACGTCGGCGCCGATTCCGGACGCCCCGGCCCTGAGGGCCGTGGCGACGACTGGCCGCTGGACCTCCTGGCCGAGGCCCGCGCGGCCAACGCCCGGAGCGCCGCCACCGGACAGGACGCCGCCGACGGACTGTCGGATGAGCCTGAGGCGCCGTCCCTTCCGGGGTTTGACCTGTCCTCGTCCCGCCCCTCGCCGAAGCCCGCTCTTCGCCCGCGCCGCTTCGCCGGCCCGGGCCTCGCTTCCCTGGCGGTTCTCTGCATCTCGGTGTCCCTGGTGGGTTACGGCGTGCTGAGCCTCTTTGAAGGCAAGCCGGGCGAGGTCGACCCGCCCGGGACGCCCTCGGCCGCCTCGGCCCGAACCCAGCCCGGCGTCCTCGCGGCGACCCCGACGCCGGCCGTGCGCGCGGCGGTGGCCCTGGCGCCCGCGCCCGCCGCGGCGCCGACGCCCCAGGCGCCGTCGGCGGGCGCCACCCCCAGCCCGGCCGCGCCGGCCGGTCTCGAGTCCCGGTTCCGGCGGGCGAACGACGACCTCAAGGCGGGCCGGCCCGGCGCCGCCGCCGAAATCCGCGCCCTGGCCGAGGGCGGCTATGCTCCGGCCATGCGGGTCCTTGCCGGCCTGGTCGAGCGCGGTGAGGCCGGCCAGGCCCGCGACCCTGGCCTCGCGCGGTCCTGGCTTCGCCGCGCCGCCGAGTCCGGCGACCGGGTCGCCATGCACGCCTATGGGCTTGAGCTCATGAACGGGACGAACGGCCCGCGCGACCCCACGGCCGCAGTGGGCTGGATCCGCCGGGCGGCCGAGGCCGGCCTGGTGGGCAGCCAGTTCAATCTCGGCGCCGTTTACGAGCGCGGCATGGGCGTGCCCCAGGACCTGCGCCAGGCCTTCATCTGGTACTCGCGCGCCGCCGAGGGCGGGGATGGCGAGGCCCTTCGCCAGGTCGAGCGGCTGCGGCCCGTCCTCACGGCCTCGGCCTCCCGCTCCGTGGATGACGTGAGGCTGGCCCAAAAGGCCCTGGGCCGGCTGGGATACTGGTCAGGGCCGGTCGACGGCGACCTGACTCCCCAGCTCCGGTCCGCCATCGAGGCCTACCAGAAGGACCAGAAGGCGCCCGCCACCGGTCTCCTTGACGACGCCACGCTGAAGCGCCTGGCCATGCTCGGCCGCTAGGGCCGCCGAGGAGGACGGGGACGCTGGACGTCTATCTTCCCATCGCCGAGGTCTCCGTCAACGCTCCCCTCCTGGTCGCCGCAGGCGCCCTTGTGGGCTTCATCTCGGGCATGTTCGGCATCGGGGGCGGCTTCCTGATGACCCCCCTCCTGGTCTTCCTCGGCGTGCCCGCGCCGGTCGCCGTCGCCAGCATGTCGGGACACGTGGCGGCCTCCTCGACATCAAGCGTCCTGGCCTATTCCGCCAGCCGGGGTGTCGACTTCCGCATGGGCGCCGTCCTGGCGGCGGGAGGGGCGGCGGGGTCCCTGGCCGGGGTCGAGGTCTTCCGCTGGCTCCGCCTCGCTGGCCAGGCTGACCTCGCCGTCGCCCTGACCTACCTGGTCTTCCTCGGCGTGATCGGCGGCCTGATGCTGTGGGAGTCCCTCGGCGCCCTGGCCCGCCGCCGTCGCGGCGAGGATGATCCCCCTCCGGCCCAGAAACGTCCCGTCCTGCTCTACGGGCTACCCTTCAGGATGCGGTTTCCCCGGTCGCGGCTCTACATCAGCGTCCTGCCGCCCCTTGCCCTGGGCGTCCTGGTGGGCCTCTTGTCGGCGATCATGGGCGTCGGCGGGGGCTTCATCCTCGTCCCGGCCATGATCTACCTGCTGCGCATGCCCGCCGGCGTGGTGGTGGGGACCAGCCTGTTCCAGATCATCCTGACCACCTCCCTGACCACCCTTCTGCAGGCCGGGCGCAACCAGACCGTCGACATCGTGCTGACCTGCCTCCTGGTCCTTGGCGGCGTCATCGGGGCCCAGCTGGGCGCCCGGGCCTCGGCCCGCTTCCGGCCTGAGGCCCTGCGGGTCCTGCTCGCCCTCATCATCCTCGCCATCGGCCTGTCCATGGGCCTTCGGCTGGTGGAGACCCCGGCCGATCCCTTCGTCCTTCTCCCGGCGGGGGGCTGACGATGGCTGACCTTCCTCCGGTCCAGCTCGCCGCTGACCTGACCAACGCCAATATCGAGGTCAATGCAGGCTATTCCGGCGCCAGCATCTCGGTTTTCGGCGCGGTCTTCGGCCCGTCCGACGCTCCGTCCGACGTCGTGGTCGTGGTCCGCGGGCCGGACCAGCCCCTGTCCATCGCCCGCCGGGAGCGTCGCGCCGGCCTCTGGCTGAACGGCGGCCCGCAGAGGGTCGAGGGGGCTCCGGGGTTCCACCTCACGGCCTCCAGCCGGGACCTGGCGCGCATCGCCGGCCCCGACGTCCTGCGCGCGGCGGGCGCCGGCCTGGGCAGCCTGCCGGTCTCCTCGCCGGGGGGCGCCGACTTTACCCGAGCCGTCGTGCGACTGAAGCGGGGAGAGGGCCTCTATGCCGAGGACCCCGCAGGCGTCGACTTCGTCGACCGCGGCCTGTTCCGGGCCCGGATAGACCTTCCGGTCTCAGCGCCGGTCGGGCGTTACAGGGTGGACGTCATCCTCTTCCAGGATGGCAAGGCCGTGACCCGCCGCAGCCGGGACCTGACCATCGAGAAGGTCGGGATCGAGCGGCTCATCTCCGGTTTTGCCCACCAGCGTCCGTGGGCTTATGGTATGGCTTGCGTTCTGATTGCGCTCGCCGCCGGCTGGGCGGCCTCTGCGGCCTTCAGGAGGGTGTGATGCCCATGGCCCCTGCTCCGGTCTGGATCCTGGCCATGGTCGGCCTGGCCGGCTTTCCCATCGCGGCGGCGGCCTATGCCTTCGGGCCCGCCGAGCTGCGTTTCACCGCCATCCATGTGCTCCTGACCTGGTCCGCCGTGGTGCTGGGCTTCCTGGGCGGCATCCGCTGGAGCCAGGAATCCACCCGGGACCCGCCCCGGTTCCTCAGGCTGGCCGGCGCCATGCTGCCGCCCCTGGCGGGCGGCGGGCTGCTGCTGGCGCGGGACTACCTGGCCGCTGACTGGATCATCGGGGGCTTTATCGCCGCCTACCTCGCCGCCTGGCTGTTCGACCGGGCGCCCCAGACCCTGTCGCGCTATCCCGCCCTGATGACCCTCCTGACCTTCTCCGCCTGCGTCTCCCTCGCCCTGGCGCTTGAGAAGGCCCTGCGCATCTAGCTCCGGTCCGGCCGCAGCGACCGGGCGCCGGCCGCGTGGACCCGGCTGTCCCCCAGGGCCGCCACGACGGGCGGCCTCGCGAACAGGCCTGCAAAGGCCGGGTCCAGCACGTTCAGGCCTCCGGTAAAGGCGCCGTAGGCGGGCAGGACCGCCCGCTCGCCATCCGTCACCAGGCACCGGCGCCGGACCGCCCCCCTGGGGGTGGCGATGCGGGCGCAGGGGTGCAGGTGCCCTGCGATCTCGCCGGGGGCCGCACCCGGATGCGGCTCATGCCTCAGGACCAGGTCCCCCAGCCGAACCTCGTCTGCGGCCTCGCCGGGAAGGTCGGCGTCGGGCTCCGGATCATGGTTGCCGGTGATCCAGACCAGGCCTGCGGACTGCGCCAGGGCCTCCAGCGCTCCGCGGTCCGGGTCGGACATCCGTCGCGACGCCTCCCGGTCGTGGAAGGCGTCACCCAGGAAGAGGATCCGCCGGGGCGCCTCCGCCTGCACGTCGAGGGCCAGCCGGCGCAGGGTCTCGCGGGTGTCGAGGGGCGGTAGGAGCTGTCCCCGCCGGGCGAAGGCCGAGCCCTTCTCAAGGTGCAGGTCGGCGACGACCAGGACGGCGCGCGCGATCAGCACCAGGGCGCCGGAGGGCAGGAGGCGCGCCGCCTCCCCCGCCAGGGTCAGGTCCATGCCCCCGCCCTCGACCGCCCGCAGGCCCAGGCTTGCGGCGGGGCTCATGGCAGGGCCTCGGCGATCAGCTCGCTTTCCGCCTCCGCCAGGATGGCGTCGCCGGCCTGGCCGGGCGAGCGCTCCTTGCCGATCTCCATCAGCATGGGCACGGCGAAGGGCGACAGCCGGTCCAGGGCGACATGGCGGATCCGCCCCGCCACCCGCGCCAGCAGGTCGCCCAGTCGCGCGGCGTCGATCATGCCGGCCGCAGCCTCTTCCCGGGCGCAGCGCAGCAGCAGGTGGTCGGGCTGGTGGCGGCGCAGGACATCGTAGATCAGGTCGGTGGAGAAGGTGACCTGTCGCCCGGTCTTCCGGGGTTCGCCCGGGAACCGCCGCTCGATCAGTCCGGCGATGATGGCGCAGCCCTTGAAGGCCCGCTTCATCATGAAGCTCTCGGCCAGCCAGTCCTCGAGGTCGTCCCCCAGCATGTCCTGGGCGAAGAGGTCGTCCATGTCGATGCCGTCCAGGGGCTTCAGGGACCAGACGGCCAGGGCGTAGTCGTTGCAGACAAAGCCCAGGGGCTGGGCCCCCGCCCGCTCCAGCCTGCGGGTCAGCAGCATGGCCAGGGTGGTGTGGGCCAGCCGCCCCTCGAAGGGATAGGCCACCAGGAAGTGCCGGCGACCCCTCGGGAAGGTCTCCACCAGCATCTCGTCCTCGGCGACGATCCGCGAGCGGCGGCGCTGGAGGTCGAGCCATTCGCGCACGTCCGGGGGCAGGCGGCCCCAGGCTGACTCGTCGGACATCATCCGCCGGACCCGGGCGGCGAGGTAGCTGGACAGGGCGAACTTCGAGCCGCCCCAGGAAGGCATGTTGGGATCCTCCGACCGCGCCGGCCGGACCAGGACGTCCATGCCGGTGATCGCCGCCAGGCTCCAGACCTGCCCGGCGAAGACGAAGGTGTCGCCGGGGTCGAGCATCTCGAAATAGCCTTCCTCGATCTCCCCGATCTTACGCCCGCCCACCAGCCGGGCGCCCTGGACCACCCGCACCGACAGGACGTCCGGCGACAGGATGGCCCCCAGGTTCAGCCGGTGCCGCCGGGCGGTTTCGGCGTTGCGCACCCGCCAGAGCCCTTCGGGCCCCTGCACCATCCGGCGGAACCGGTCATAGGACGACAGGGCGTAGCCCCCGGTCGCCGTCAGGTCGAGGGTGCGCGCGAAGTCCTCCGGCGACAGGTCCCGGTAGGGGCCGGCCCGCCGGACCTCGTCGAACAGGTCCGCCTCCGAGGCGGGTTCGGCGCAGGCGCAGCCCAGGAGGTGCTGGGCCAGAACGTCGAGGGCGCCGGTGCGGGCCGGATCGCCGTCGAGCCGGTTCTCGGCTATGGCCTCCCGGGCGGCCTGGCACTCCAGGGTCTCGAACCGGTTGGCGGGCACGAAGAGGGCGCGGCTGGGCTCATCCAGGCGGTGATTGGCCCGGCCGATCCTCTGCACCATCCGGCTGGCGCCCTTGGGCGAGGCCAGCTGGATGACCAGGTCCACGTCGCCCCAGTCGATTCCCAGGTCCAGGGTCGAGGTGCAGACCACCGCCTTCAGCTCGCCCCGGGCCATGGCGGCCTCGACCTTGCGCCTCTGCTCGGCGGCCAGGCTGCCGTGATGCAGGGCGATGGGCAGGTTGTCCTCGTTCAGCTTCCAGAGCTCCTGGAAGGCGAACTCCGCCTGGAAGCGGGTGTTGACGAAGACCAGGGCGGTCCGGGCCTGGCGGATGGCGTTGTAGACCTCGGCCATGGCGTGCTGGGCGGTGTGGCCGGCCCAGGGCGTCCGGCCCCCGGACAGGAGCAGGTCCACCTGCGGCGCGGCGCCCGCCGGGCCGCGCACCAGGTCCACGGGGCGGTCGCCGTCCCCCAGCCAGCGCCGGAAGACGTCCGGGTCGTCCACCGTGGCCGACAGCCCCACCCGCCTCATCCGGGGCGCCAGGGCCGAGAGCCGGGCCAGGCCCAGGGCCAGGAGGTCCCCCCGCTTGGAGGCGTGCAGGGCGTGGATCTCGTCGACGATCACGCAGGCCAGGTCCTCGAAATAGAGGCGAGAGCCTTCCCAGGCGCAGAACAGGGCCAGCTGCTCCGGCGTGGTGAGCAGGATGTCGGGGGGGCGGACCTTCTGCCTCTGGCGGCGGGTGATCCCGGTGTCGCCGGTCCGGCTCTCGGCGATGACGTCCAGCCCCATCTCGCGGATCGGCCGGGCGAGGTTGCGCTCGACATCCACGGCCAGGGCCTTGAGGGGTGAGATGTAGAGGGTGTGGACGCCGCGCCGCGCCTCCCGCGGCCGGTCGGCCAGCTCCACCAGGCTGGGCAGGAAGCCGGCCAGGGTCTTGCCGCCCCCCGTTGGGGCGATCAGCAGGGCGTCACGGCCCGCCCGGGCCCTGGCGACCATCTCCAGCTGGTGCGGACGCGGCGACCAGCCCTGCGCCGCGAACCAGTCGGCGAAACGGGAGGGCAGGAGAGGGGAATCCGCGGCGGCGTCGGCCATGTCGCGGTTCTAGCATGTTCCCCTTCCGTTCAAAGGGGGATCAGGCGTCCGCCAGGTTCTCGATCCGGGTCGCCCAGTAGTCGGCGTCGTAGTCCGGGTCGCCCGTGAGGTAGCGCCACAGCTTCACCCGGTTCAGCAGTTCCAGCCGGCTGGTGTCGTTCTCGTGCCAGGGCTCCGGCGTCATCAGGATCTGCTCGACCGACGGGGGCAGGGGCCCCTTCAGGTAGAAGATCGGGCGTTGGGCGTCCTGCGGCTTCAGGGTCGAGACGTCGAACTGCCGGACCTGGGACCGCGAGGGGTTGATCCGCACCTTGAACATGGTCCGGGTGCGGTCCGAGAAGTTGACCCCCCC
This sequence comes from Pseudomonadota bacterium, assembly GCA_046046615.1. Taxonomy (GTDB): domain Bacteria; phylum Pseudomonadota; class Alphaproteobacteria; order Caulobacterales; family Caulobacteraceae; genus Phenylobacterium. Next base: position 2,134 of record JBJOJL010000048.1, on the reverse strand, counting down.
GCCGTGCCAGATGCCCGAGTGCAGGAAGAGCAGGGTCCCGCCCTCGCACACCATGTGCTGCTGGCCGCGGATGTTCTGGTAGCGGGCGATGGCCGCCTCGCTGACCTTGCGCAGGTGGCTGCCGGGCAGGAAGCGGGTGCCGCCCATCTCCCGGGTCACCGCGTGCGGGTAGTACATGATCTGGATGTCAAAGGCCCGGCGCGGGTCGATGGTGGAGTCCTGGTGGTAGTGCTGCGAGACGTTCTCGCCGCCGCTGGCCTCATGGTAGGCGGGCGGGAAGGTCACGTGCAGGAAGTGGTGGTCGAAGACCGGGTCCTCGCCCACCAGGCTGCGGATGGCGCCCGCGACCAGGGGCAGGCCCAGCAGGCGGGCGACGGCCGAGCCCTCCGGATAGGCCTGGGCGAGGGGCGTGCCGGCGGCGGTCTCCGGCAGGCCCGCCCGGGCGAGCAACTCGCCGTAGGTCCGCCTCAGCTTCTGGCCGGGTTCCGGCGGGGCGATGTCGCCCATCTCGTCCAGGAACTGGCGGTTGATGTCCTCGGGGACGACGCCGTCAAAGCGCAGGAAGCCGCGGGCCGCGAAGCTGGCCATGGCCTCGGCGGACAGCAGGGGCAGGTCGTTCATGCGCCGGTCTCCACGATCTGTTCGAACAGGAACTCGTACTTGAGGTAGGCGAGGTCGAACTCCTCGCCCCGGGCGTGAGGCAGGAGGGGTGAGACCTGGATCAGCCGCCAGCCGTCGCGCAGGGCGTGCAGGCCGGTGGGATAGGGCGGGGCGTCCTCGTCGCCGGCCATGCGGCGGGTCTCGCCCGTGCCGTCCCAAAGGGACCAGCCGACGACGGCGGAATCCAGCGCCGAATTGGCCAGGTAAAGCGCCAGCACCTTCTGTCGCAGCATGCGTCCTCCCGCGTGGCGGCCAGCATGGTCAGGCCCGCGACCGGAGTCCAGCCTTCAGCCGGCGGCGAGGAAGTCGCGGGTGGCCTCCAGGGCCTCCACCAGGGTGACGCGCTGCAGGACCACGCCCTCCGGCAGGGCGCCGAACAGGCGTGTGGGGGTGGCGGAGTCCAGCATGACGAAGACCCCGCGGTCGTCGGCCCGGCGGATCAGGCGGCCGAAGGCCTGGGCGATCCGGCCCCGGGCGATGGCGTCGTCCCAGCCGTTCCCGAAGCGGGCCCGGCGCGCCTTGTGGAGCAGGTCGGGTCGGGGCCAGGGGGCGCGGTCGAAGACCAGCAGGCGCAGGCTTCGGCCCGGAACGTCCACCCCGTCCCGTACGGCGTCCGTGCCCAGGAGGCAGGAATCGAGCTCGGCCCGGAAGATGTCCACCAGGGCGCCGACCTCCAGGGGGTCGACGTGCTGGGCGTAGAGGGACAGGCCCCGGTCGCCCAGGGCGGCGGCGATCTGCTCGTGGACGGCGCGGAGCCGGCGGATGGCGGTGAACAGGCCCAGTCCGCCGCCGCCCGCCGCCAGGAAGAGCTCCCGCAGGGCCGCCCCGACCTGGCGGGCGTCGTTCTTGTTCACGTCCGTGACCACGAAGGCCCGGGCGCAGGCGGCGTAGTCAAAGGGCGAAGCGAGGCGCAGGCGGGCCGGTGGAGAGGCCAGTCGCCGGCCGCCGGATCTCAGCTCGGCCAGGTCGAAGGGGTCCTCGGCGGCGCTGTCCGTCAGGGTGGCGGAGGTCACGAGCACCCCGTGCGCCGGCTCCAGTACCGTGCGGACCAGGGGCTCGGTGGGATCCACCCAGTGGCGGCGGAAGGCGGCGTCGGCCAGCCGGCCGTTGATCACCACGCCCTCGAACCAGTCGACGAAGTCCGGGTCCTCGCCCGCCGCCTCGGCGTCCAGGGTGGACAGCATGCCGCGCCAGGCTGGCAAGGTCATGCGCGCCCGGCGGTCCAGGCCCCGGAGGACCCCCTCGATCCGGCCCCGCTCGGCGCCGGTGAGGGTCTCGGCGCCCTGGTCCAGAAGGTCCTCCAGCGTCCGGGTCAGGGCCAGCAGGGGGGCCTCGATGTCCGCCAGGGCCGAGGCCACCGCCCGGGCGGCGGCGACGGCCTCCGGCAGGGCCGGGCGGGCGGCGCAGGCGGGCGCCAGGTCAGAGGCGTCGGCGCGGGCCCGAAGCTGGACGGCCATGGCCGCCAGGAAGGCCT
>JBJOJL010000047.1:0-16906 GCA_046046615.1 Pseudomonadota bacterium | reverse complement strand
CGCCTCGCCCGACTGGACTCCGGCGAGGCTGAACTCGCCGCCGCCCGCCGCGAGGCCGCCGCAGCCGAAGCCCGCTACATGGAGGCCGCCGCGGCCCTCACCGCCGCCCGGCGCACGGCGGCGGAGGCCCTGGCCCTGGCGGTGGAGTCCGAGCTGCCGCCCCTCAAGCTGGAGCGCGCCCGGTTCCGGGTGGCCCTGGAGGCCCTGGCGCCGGACCGCGCGGGTCCCGGCGGCTGCGACCGCGTCCTCTTCGAGGTGGCGACCAATCCCGGCGCGCCCTTCGGCGACCTGACCACGGTGGCGTCCGGCGGCGAGCTCGCCCGCTTCGCCCTGGCCCTCAAGGCCTCCCTGGCCGGCCGGGGAGGGGAGCCGCCCCTGATGATCTTCGACGAGGTGGACCAGGGCGTCGGCGGGGCCGTGGCCGACGCCGTCGGCCTTCGCCTGCGCCGGCTGGCGCGGGAGGGCCAGGTCCTGGTGGTCACCCACTCGCCCCAGGTCGCGGCCCGGGCGGACGCCCACTGGCGCATCGCCAAGGCCGGGGACGACGAGGCCCTCCGCACCCGGGTCGAGGTCCTGGAGCCCGCCGCCCGGGAAGAGGAGATCGCCCGAATGCTGGCCGGCGCCCAGGTCACCGACGAGGCGCGCGCCGCCGCCAGGGCCCTGATGCATGCCTGAGACCCCCGTCCCCGACCTGACCGAGGCCGAGGCAGCCGAGGAACTGACCCGGCTGGCCGACGAGATCGCCGCCCACGACCTGGCCTATCACCAGGCCGACGCCCCGGTCATTTCCGACGCCGACTACGACGCCCTGCGCCGGCGGAACGCCGCAATCGAGGCGCGTTTCCCCCACCTGGTGCGCGAGAACTCGCCCTCCCTCAGGGTGGGCGCCGCCCGGTCCGACCAGTTTTCGCCCGTCGAGCATGGCGCGCCCATGCTGTCGCTGGACAACGCCTTCTCCGACGAGGACGCCCTGGAGTTCGACGCCAGGATCCGCCGCTTCCTGCGGCTCGACGAGGCGCACATCGCCTACACCGCCGAGCCCAAGATCGACGGGCTGTCGGCCTCCCTGCGATACGAGGGCGGGGTGCTGGTGCGCGGCGCGACCCGCGGGGACGGCCGAGTGGGCGAGGACGTCACGGCCAACCTCCTGACCATTGGCGACATTCCCCGCCGTCTCTCCGGCTCCGGCTGGCCCGAGGTCATCGAGGTGCGGGGGGAGGTCTATCTCTCCCACGCCGCCTTCGCCGGGCTGAACGCCCAGGCCGAGGCCGCCGGGCAGAAGACCTACGCCAATCCGCGCAACGCCGCCGCCGGCTCCCTGCGACAGATCGACCCCCGCGTCACCGCCGGCCGCCCCCTGGCCTTCTTCGCCTACGCCTGGGGCGAGACCAGCGGGCCTTTCGCCGACACCCAGTGGCGGGCCCTGTCCCTCCTGGCCGAATGGGGCTTCGTCACCACCCCCCAGTCGCGCCGGGTCGAGGGCGCCGAGGGTCTCCTGGACGCCTACCGCGAGATGGAGGCCGCCCGGCCTCACCTGGGCTTCGACATCGACGGGGTGGTCTACAAGGTCGACCGGCTGGACTGGCAGCAGAGGCTGGGCTTCATCACCCGGACCCCCCGCTGGGCCATCGCCCGCAAGTTCCCCGCCGAGCAGGCCCGGACGGTCCTGACCGCCATCGACCTGCAGGTGGGACGCACCGGCGCCGTGACGCCGGTCGCGCGGCTGGTCCCCGTCACCGTCGGCGGCGTGGTGGTGGAGAACGCCACCCTGCACAATGCCGACGAGATCGCCCGCAAGGACATCCGGGTCGGCGACACGGTCATCGTCCAGCGCGCTGGCGACGTCATTCCCCAGATCGTCGGGGTGGTGGAGGCCGACCGCCCCGACCCGCCGCCGGCGCCCTTCGCCTTTCCCGAGACCTGCCCCTGCGCCCTGGCCACGCCCCTGGTGCGCGAGACCACCGCCTCGGGCGCCGAGACCGTGGTGCGCCGCTGTTCGGGCGAGTTCGCCTGCCCCTTCCAGCGCATCGAGCACCTGAGGCACTTCGTCTCCCGCCGGGCCTACGACATCGAGGGCCTGGGCGAGAAGCAGCTGGCCGCCTTCTTCGAGCGCGGCTGGGTGCGCGAACCTGCCGACATCTTCCGCCTGGCCCGCGACGCCGGGCGGCTGGAGGAACTGCGGGGCCTGGACGGCTATGGCGAGACCAGCGTCGCCAACCTCGTCGCCGGGATCGAGGCGCGGCGCGACATTCCCCTGGACCGCTTCATCTTCGGCCTCGGCATCCGGCACATCGGCGAGACCACCGCCATGGTCCTGGCCCGTGGCTACGGCTCGGCCGCCGCCTTCCTGGCCGCCATGGACCGGGTCGCGGCGCGGGATCCCGAGGCCATCGAGGAACTCGACGCCCTGGACCAGGTGGGCGACGCCGTCATCGAGGCCGCCGCCGCCTATTTCGGCGAGGCCCACAACCGGCGGATCGTCGCCGAGCTCGTCGCCGAGCTGGCCATCCGCGACGCCGAGCGTCCGCGCCAGGACACCGCCGTCGCGGGCAAGACCGTGGTCTTCACCGGCGCCCTGGAGCGGATGACCCGGGACGAGGCCAAGGCGCGCGCCGAGTCCCTGGGCGCCAAGGTCGCGGGCTCGGTCTCGAAGAAGACAGACATCGTCGTCGCCGGCCCGGGCGCCGGCTCCAAGCTCAAGACCGCCGAGTCCCTCGGGATCCAGGTCCTGACGGAGGCCGAATGGCTGGAACTCATCGGCGACGCGGATCCGGGAGGATGAGATGAAGGGTGAGAGATCGCGGGAGCGCCTGTTCCAGGTCCTGAACTGGCTGGTGTCGATCGTGCTGGCCGGCTTCCTGATCGGCTTTGGCGGCCTTGTCATCGGCGACCTGCCCAAGGTCTCCAGTCCGGTGACGGTCGAGCAGTTCATGCCGGCCGGGCGGCAGGCCGAACTGGAGCAGGTCCGCAAGCGCGTCGAGGCCGAGCGCTCCGACCTCCTGCCCCGGCTCGAGGCGGCGGGCGAGAGGCGCGACCGGGCGACGGAAACCTACACCTCCGCCCGCGAGGCCTTCGACAACTGGGTGAAGACGCGCACCGCCACCGGCGATGGCGGCCAGGACGCCGAGTTGGTCGCCCGCACCCGCGAGCTCGACCGGCTTAAGGCCGCCCAGGACGCCGCCCGCGCGGAGGCCGACGCCGCCTCCGACGCCGTCACCCGCCTGAACCAGGAGGAGGAGGCGGCCGACAAGGCGCTCCAGGCCCTCAGGACTACGGCCGAGCCCGCCTACAAGCAGGCCCGCTTCCTCCAGGACCTCAAGGTCTTCCTTCTGCGCCTGGCCCTGACCCTGCCCCTGCTGGGCGTTTCGGCCTGGATGCTCATGCGCCGGCCCCGGGGCGACTACTGGCCCTTCAAGCGCGGCTTCATCCTCTTCTCGGCCTTCGCCTTCTTCGTCGAGCTTGTACCCTACCTGCCGGACTACGGCGGATACGTCCGGTTCGGGGTCGGCATCCTCCTGACCATCGTCATCGGCCACTTCCTGATCCGCTCCATGCGCGCCTACCTCGCCCGGCGCGAGGCCGACGAGCAAAAGGCCGAGCCCGACCGGGTGCGGGCCATCGCCTACGACGAGGCCCTGAAGAAGATCGCCGCCCGCACCTGCCCTGGCTGCGACCGCGGCCTGCCGACCATGGAGGGCGCCCAGCTCGACTACTGCGTCCACTGCGGCCTGCGGCTGTTCAACCGCTGCACCGCCTGCGAGACCCGCAAGTTCGCCTTCTTCCGCTACTGCATGGCCTGCGGGTCCCCGGCGACCGCCGAAGGCGAAGGCTGAGAGGCCGAAGACCCCCTCAGTCAGCTTCGCTGACAGCTCCCCCTTGGGGGAGCAATTGGGCGCTGTCATTCCTCCCCCCAGGGGGAGGTGGACCGCGAAGCGGGCCGGAGGGGGTCTACCGCCTTACTTGCGTCCCGGCCGTCGCTTCAGGGCCGCCTCATCCGCGGCGAGGGAAGCGCGCAGGGCGTCTGTCAGCCATTCGCCGGGCTGGCCGTCCGGGCGGGGGTCGGCGAGGTCTGAAATGCGCCAGCTTTCGCCCTCGGGGCTCAGCCTCAGGAAGACGGTGACGGGCGGACCGGAGGGAGCAAGCCGCACCCGCAGCCTTGCGGTCAGGCCCTGGGCGGCCGGGCGGGTCTCTACCTTCATGAGCTTGTAGGCCGCCTCGTCCCAGTCCTGGCAGCGGCACAGGGAGATGGGCTCGATGGAGTCCAGGTCCGGGGCGCGGGCGAGGCGCTTCTCCCGGAGAGCGTCGGCGCGGCGGTGCAGGTCGAGCAGGTCCGCGGACAGGGCCGCCTCGTCCCGCGACAGGCGCGGGTCGGGGCTTGTCCCGTAGCGGGAATAGACACCCGACAGGAAGGCGTCGGGGCTCATGGCCCGGGCCTCCGGCGCCAGGCTGGTGAGGACCAGGGCGGCCAGCAGGCCCGCCGCCCGCCTCATCCGGCGATGGGGGCGCAGGCGGCCCTGAGCCAGTCTCGGACCGGGGCGTCGAGATGCGGGCCGATCTCGGCCAGAACCCGGGCGTGGTAGGCGTCCAGCTGGTCCCGCTCCTCGGCGGTGAGCAGGTCCGGCAGGATCAGGGTCCGGTCGATGGGCGCCAGGGTCAGGGCCTCGAAGCCGAGCATGGGGCGTTCGCCCCCCGGGATGGCGCTGGGCGCCGTCACGTACTGGAGGTTCTCGATCCGGATGCCGTAGGCGCCTTCCTTGTAGTAGCCCGGCTCATTGGAGACGATCATGCCGGGCTGCAGGGCCACCGCGTTCGGCGCCTTGGCGATGCGGTGCGGACCCTCGTGAACCCCCAGGAAGACCCCGACGCCGTGGCCGGTGCCATGGTCGTAGTCGAGGCCCCGCGACCAGAGGGCCGCCCGGGCGAAGGCGTCCACGGCCGAGCCCGTCGTGCCCGCCGGGAACCTCAGGGCCGCGAGGGCCAGGTGACCCTTGAGCACCAGGGTGAAACGCTCGCACATCTCGCGGCTTGGCGTCCCGATGGCCATGGTCCGGGTCACGTCGGTGGTGCCGTCCGGATACTGGCCGCCGGAGTCCACCAGCAGGAGGGAGCCCGGCGCCGTGCGTGTGTTGGTCTTCTCGGTGGGGTGGTAGTGCGGCAGGGCGGCGTTGCCCTGGGCCGCGGCGATGGTGTCGAAGGACAGGTCGGCCAGGCCCTCGACCTCCTCGCGGAAGGCCTCCAGCCGGCTGGCGACCTCGATCTCGTCGGGCAGCAGGGTCTGGGCCTCGGTGGCCACCCAGTGCAGGAAGCGGGTCAGGGCGACCCCGTCGCGGACATGGGCGCCGCGGGACCCGGCGATCTCCACGGGGTTCTTGCAGGCGCGGGGCAGGGCGCAGGGGTCCTCGCCGCGCAGGACCCGGGCGCCGGCGGCTTCCAGGGAGTCGAAATAGAAGGCCGAAGACTGGGCCGGGTCGACCAGCACGACCTTGCCCTTGAGGTCCGCCAGGGCGCCGGGCAGGTCTGCCGGGGTCTCCAGCCGCACGCCGTTGCCCAGCCAGGCGGGCAGTTCCGGCGTCACCTTGACGGGGTCGAGGAAGAGGCGGGCCGAGCCGTCGCGGTTCAGGATGGCCTGGGCGAGGGGCAGGGGGGTGCGGCTGACGTCGCCGCCCCGCACGTTGAACAGCCAGGCGATGGAGGCCGGGGCGGTCAGGACCGCCGCGTCCGCCCCCTTCGCCGCCAGGCCCTCGCCCAGCCGGGCGCGCTTGGCGGTGGACTCCTCGCCGGCGAAGTCGAGGGCGTGCGGGCGCACCGGCGCGGCGGGCTGGGGCGGGCGCTCGGCGCCCCAGGCGACGTCCAGCGGGTTGGGATCGACGGGCTTCAGGGTCGCGCCCGACCGGATCGCCGCGTTCCGCAGGTGGCCCAGGGCGTCGGGGCTGTGCAGGCGAGGATCGTAGCCGATCACCTGTCCGGGGCGGGTGTGGGCCTCGATCCAGGCCGGGACCCCGCCGACCACCAGGTCGCAGATCTCGAACAGGGCCGCATCCACCTGGGCGCGGACCTGGATGGTGTAGCGACCGTCCACGAAGACCGCGGCCCTGTCCTTCATGACGATGGCGGCCCCGGCCGAGCCGGTGAAGCCCGTCGCCCAGGCCAGCCGGTCATTGGCGGCGGGCAGGTACTCGTTCTGGTGCTCGTCCTCGTGCGGGACCAGCAGGCCGTCGAGCCCCTGGTCGGCCATGGCGGCGCGGATGCGGGGCAGGTGGAGGGACCCGTAGGTCGGATCGGCGGATTCTTTGAAGCTCTGGCGCATGAGCGCTATCTAGGCCCGACCGGCGGGGCGCGCAAAGGCCCTGCAGACAGGAGTTTTCATGGCGCGCGAGGACCGCAGGGCCCAGGTCCAGGCCTGGAAGGAGGGGCGAAAGTCCCGGGCGGGGATCTTCCGCGTGGCCTGCGCGCCGGCGGGGACAGCCTGGCTGGGCGTGAGCCGCAACCTCGACTCCCAGCAGAACAGCATCTGGTTCAGCCTCCGGCACGGCGGCTCGCCCAACCGCGAGATGCAGGCGGCCTGGAAGACCCATGGCGAGGACGCCTTCGTCTTCGACGAGGTCGAGGTCGTGGATGTCGAAGAACTCAGCGCCTACCTGGTCAACCAGCGCCTGCAGGAGCGCCTCAGGCACTGGTGCGCCGAGCTGGGCGCCGGGCGGGTGGTGGCCTGAGGGGTCAGGGTTTGGAGGCTCAGGGGCGCTCCAGCACCAGGGTCGCCCAGGCGTCGCGGTGGATGCGCCTCAGGAGGCGAAAACCGCGGGAGCGGTAAGCCGCCAGCACCCGCCGCTCCTGGGTGCGCAGGAGGCCGGACAGGATGGCCACGCCGCCGGGCCGCAGGGCGCCGCGGATGTCCTGGGCCAGGGCCACCAGGGGCGGGGCCAGGATGTTGGCGAAGACCAGGTCGTAGGGCGCGGCGGAACGCACACGCTGGTGGCCGAGGCCCGAGGCGTGGACGAACTCGGCCCGGGCGCCGTTCAGCTCGGCGTTCTCCCGGGCGATGCGGACGGAGGGGGCGTCGATGTCCGTGCCGCGGGCGAGGCGCGCCCCGGTCCGGGCGGCGGCGATGGCCAGGACGCCAGTGCCGGCGCCGACGTCCAGCACCTTGGCGAACCGCCGGGCCTTGATGAGGTCGTTCCAGGCCTGGAGGCAGCCCACGGTGGTGCCGTGGTGGCCGGTGCCGAAGGCCGCGCCGGCCTCGATGCGCAGGGCCACGGCGTTGGGCGGCACCTGGCCGCGGTCATGGGCGCCGTAGACGAAGAACCGGCCCGCCCGCACGGGGGGCAGTCCCGAGAGGGACATGGCCAGCCAGTCGGCGTCCGCCAGGGGCTCGACGGTCACGACCAGGCCGGGCTGGGCGTTCAGCCGGGCCTTCAGGGCGTCGGTTTCCTCGGAGGTCGTGGGGAAGGCGTCGATCCGCCAGACATCGTGGTCCTCGTCCTCCTCCAGGATGGAGTAGGTCGCGCCCTCCAGGACCGGGTCGGCGTCGAGGGCGGCTGCGGCGGACTCGGCGGCCGCCCGCGGCCCCCGGGCGATGATCTGGACGGCGTCTTCGCTCATTCGCCCTCCTTAGGGCGGTCCGGCGCGGAAGGCGAGGGGGCGGGGCTCTCGGGCGACGTTGCGCTCGGGCTGGCGACAGGGGCCGAAGGTTCCGGCGGCGCAAGAGCCGGGGCCGCCGCCGTCTCAGGGGTCGTCGCCGCCGCGGGGGCCTCTTCCTCCCAGGCCGCCGGGGGCGGGACATAGCCGGGCGGCGGCTGGCGGGAGTCGGTGCCGACCACATAGTCCGGGACAGGCCCCGAGCCGGACCATCCGCCGGCGCCCCATCCGCCGGTGGGATCCGCCCCTCCGACCGGCCCGGCGGCCGGGCCCGTGAAGCCGGCGGGCTCCACCAGGTCGCGCCGGAAGTCGCCGGGCTGGGGCCGCAGGAGGGCGCCGGCCATCAGGCCGAGGCAGGCGAAGGCCGCCGCGCCGGCCAGCTCGACCTTCATGCGGCCCGGCGCACGGCCCGCTCGATCAGGTCGCAGACCCGGGGAACCAGGGGGGCGGGAATGTTGTGGCCCATGCCGTCCAGGACGTGCAGCTCCGCGCCCGGCACGCAGGCGGCGGTGTCATGGCCGCCCTCGACCGGCACCAGGGGATCGTCCGCCCCATGGATGACGACTGTGGGGGCGGTGATGCGGCGCAGGGCCTCGCGGCGGTCGCCGCTGCCCAGGATGGCCGCGTACTGGCGAAGGAAACCGACGGGATAGTAGGCGCGCCGGAAGGAGGCCTCGATGCTGGCCCGCTCTGCGGCCTCGTCGCCGACTCCCGCCGGGCCCGCCATCACCCGGGCCGAGTTGAGGCCGTGCTCGAGGAAGGCGTCCAGGTCCTGGTGCGGATCCGGGCCCCGGTTGACCAGGAAGGCCACCGCCTCGGGCCTGGCCGGCGGCAGGGCGGGATTGCCCGTGGAGGACATTATGGAGGTCATCGACCGCACCCGGTGCGGATGCTCGGCGGCCAGCATCTGGACGATCATGCCGCCCATGGAGGCGCCGACCACGTGGGCCGAGCCCAGGCCCAGGCCCTCGATCACGCCGGCGGCGTCGGCGGCCATGTCCGACAGGAAATAGGGCACGTCCGGCCGTCGGCCCTCGCGCACGGCCTTGGCGACGTCGCCTATGCTGGGCGGCGGGGCGTCATCGAAACGGTGGGACAGGCCCACGTCGCGATTGTCGAACCGCACCACGCGATAGCCGCGTCCCGCCAGGTCGCCGACCATGTCCATGGACCAGCGGATCATCTGGGCGCCCAGGCCCATCACCAGGACGATGGGCTCGCCGCCCTCCGGCCCGTGGATGTCGTATTCGATCCCGATGCCGTTCGCCGTCAGCCGCGCCATGTCCGTCTCCCTTGAGGTCCGGGGCACGATGGCGCGACGCCCGCCCGCCCGCAAGCGCGGCGAGGGCTCAGGCCTTCGCCACGAAGCTGTCGAGCACCTTCTTCTCGCCGGCCTTGTCGAAGGCCACGGTCAGCTTGGAGCCCTCCGCCACCAGGACCCGGCCATAACCGAACTTCTGGTGGAAGACCCGGTCGCCCCGGGCGTAGGCGCTGGACTGGGGATCTGAGACGGCGAGGAGCTTGCCCTCGCCTTCGATGACGGCCTTGCGATTGACGGGGGCGGCGGGGCGGCCCCTGTCCTGGGCCCGCCGCCAGCCGGGAGAATCGTAGCCGGAGCCGAAGGCGGGGGTCTCGTCCCAGCGGCTCGCCGCCGCCTGCATGCCCGGCCCGCCGCTGAAATAGCCGGTCTCGGAGACGGCCTCGACATGGGCCTCGGGCAGTTCGTCGACGAAGCGGCTGGGCAGCTGGCTGGTCCAGCGGCCATAGACGAGGCGGTTGGCGGCGAAGCTGATCCGCGCCGACTTCCGCGCCCGGGTCAGGCCGACATAGGCAAGGCGCCGCTCTTCCTCGAGGCCCTTCTCGCCGGTCTCGTCCAGGCTGCGCTGGGAGGGAAAGACCCCTTCCTCCCAGCCGGGCAGGAAGACCAGGGGGAATTCCAGACCCTTGGCCGAATGCAGGGTCATGATCTGGACGGCGTCGGCCTGTGGGCCCCGGTCCATGTCCATGACCAGGGAGACGTGCTCGAGATAGGCCTGGAGGGTGTCGAAGGCGTCCATGGACTGGACCAGTTCCTTCAGGTTCTCCAGCCGGGTCTGGGCGGTGGGGGTGCGGTCGGCGCGCAGGGCGTCGGTGTAGCCGCTCTCCTCCAGGATGGCCTCGGTCAGGCGTGCGTGATGGGTGTCGCGGGACAGGGCCGTCCAGCGGTCGAGGTCGCGCAGGAAGTTGGCCAGGGCGGTGCGGGTGCGGGCCGGCAGCTCGTCGGTGACGGCGGCCTCGCGGGCGGCGGCCAGGGCGGGGACGCCCGAGGCCCGGGCGATCTGGAAGAGCTTCTGGACGGAGGCCTCGCCGATCCCCCGCCGGGGCGTGTTGACGATGCGCTCGAAGGCCAGGTCGTCGTCCGGCGACTGGACCAGGCGGAGATAGGCGTGGGCGTCGCGGATCTCGGCCCGCTCGAAGAAGCGCGGCCCGCCCACCACCGTGTAGGGGATGGACATGAGGACGAACCGCTCCTCGAAGGCGCGCATCTGGAAGGAGGCCCGGACGAGGATGGCCATGTCGCGGTAGGCGAGGGGCGCCTCGTCGCGCTCACCCCGATGGGCGCGCTCGATCTCCTCGGCCACCAGCCGGCTCTCGGCCTCGCCGTCCCAGACGCCGCGCACCAGGACCTTGGCCCCGCCCTCGGCCTCGGTCCAAAGCGTCTTGCCCAGCCGGCCGCGGTTGGCGGCGATCAGGCCCGAGGCGGCCCCCAGGATGTGGGCGGTGGAGCGGTAGTTGCGCTCCAGCCGGATGACCTTTGCCCCCGGGAAGTCCTTTTCGAAGCGCAGGATGTTGTCCACCTCGGCGCCCCGCCAGCCATAGATGGACTGGTCGTCGTCGCCCACGCAGCAGACATTGCCCCGCGACTGGCCCAGCAGGCGCAGCCAGAGGTACTGGGCGACATTGGTGTCCTGGTACTCGTCCACCAGGATGTAGCGGAAGCGGCGGTGGTACTCCTCCAGGATGTCCGGCCGGGCCTGGAGCAGGGTCAGGTTGTGCAGCAGGAGGTCGCCGAAGTCGCAGGCGTTCAGCACCCGCAGGCGCTCCTGGTAGGCCCGGTAGAGCTCCTGCACCCGGTTGCCGGCGAAGCCCGCCCCCTCGGAGGAGGGCAGCTTCTCGGGCGTCCAGCCGCGGTTCTTCCAGTGGTCGATCAGGCCGGCCAGGGCCTTGGGCGTCCACCGCTTCACGTCGATGTTGGCCGCCTCCATCACCTGCTTGATCAGGCGCTCCTGGTCATCGGTGTCGAGGATGGTGAAGGTGGACTTCAGGCCGACGATCTCGGCGTGGCGGCGCAGGATCTGGGCGGCGATGGAGTGGAAGGTGCCCAGCCAGCGCAGGCCCTCGGCCTCGGGCCCCAGGATGGCGGCCAGCCGCTCGCGCATCTCCCGCGCCGCCTTGTTGGTGAAGGTGACCGCCAGGATCTCCCAGGGCCGGGCCCGGCCGGCAGCGAGGATGTGGGCCAGGCGCGTGGTCAGGACCCGGGTCTTGCCCGTGCCGGCGCCCGCCAGCACCAGGACGGCGCCGTCGACGGCCTCCACGGCCTCGCGCTGCTCGGGGTTAAGCCCCTTGAGGTAGTCCGGCTCGCCCAACGGGCGCAGGCCCGCCGCCGCCCTCTGGCTGAGGCTCAGGGGCGGCCCGCCCGCGCCATCGTGTGATTCCGTCTCCGACATGGGAACAGATGTAGCACGCGCAGCGGCGCGGATTCAGCCCTTCGCCTGCAGGGCCGCGACGCGGCAGGCCGAGGCGAGGGGGCGCTCGCCGCGTCCCGCGTCGATCTCGGCGATGAGGGCGGACAGGCGCAGGCCCCGGGCGGCGGCCATGGCCTCCAGGGCCGCCCAGAACTCCGGCTCGAGGGCCAGGGAGGTTGCGTGTCCGGCGAGGTGGACGGAGCGCTTGGCGAGGGTCATGACGGCAAGGCTTACACCTGATCGGCGGCGGACGGCAGGCCCTTGAATCCCGGGCGCCGCGGGGCTACTTCCTCGCAAACTGAGCACTGTTTAGTGGACGACATGGCTGCCGACGTTCTGACCGCCGACACCCCCCTCCCGACGCCCCGCCGCGACTGGGGCGCCGCCCTCAGGGCCCTGCGCCGCCTGCTGCGCGACAAGGAGGACACCCGCCAGGTCTTCGAGATCATGAGGGCCCTGGCCGGGGACTCCATGGGCCAGAACTATCGCCGGCTCTGCTCGACCCCCCGGGGCGGCCGCATCGCCTACGAGCGGGTCGAGTTCGCCCGCCGGCTGATGGATGACGCCTGGCTCGACACCTTCCCCGCGGGCTCGGTGGGCGCGGCCTACCGCGCCTTCATCCGCAGCCAGCAGCTCTCCGCCGAGGGCCTGGCCGAGGTCAGCCGCGAGACGGGCGGCGACATCGACACCCCCCATCCCGTCGCCTGGATGGCCCGTCGCACCCGCGACGTGCACGACGTCTGGCACATCCTGACCGGCTATGGCCGCGACGGCCTGGGCGAGGCCTGCCTGGTGGCCTTCTCCTACCCCCAGACCCGCAGCCTCGGCTGGGCCCTGATCGCCCTCGGGGCAGTCTCCCGCACCCGCAAGGGCAGGTATCCCTACGCCCGGGCCATCCTGCAGGGCTACCGGCGCGGCAAGGCGGCCAAGTGGCTGCTGGGCGAGGACTACGAGGCCCTCTTCGCCGAACCCCTGGACGCCGCCCGCCGGCGCCTGGGCATCACCCCGCCGACGATCTACGACTCCATCCCGCCCGAAGCCCGGGACATCGTCCCGGCGGTCTGAGGGGAGGGTGTTGCGGCGAGGCCGTAGACCCCCTCCGTCGCGCTGACGCGCGCCACCTCCCCCTTGGGGGAGGAATTATTGGGTCAATTGCTCCCCCAAGGGGGAGCTGTCAGCGAAGCTGACTGAGGGGGTCAACGGAGTCGCAGCACTCCCCCTGTCAGCTCTCCAGGCGCTTGTCGTCCAGGCTCCGGGCGGCGCGGGCGGACTCCGATTTCGCCCGGGCCTTCTCGGCCTTGGTGCGGCCGAAGGCGACGCGGTTCTCGGCGGCCTGGGCCTTGTCCGCCGCCTTCGCCCGGGCCTTGCGGGCCTTGGAGAGGCTGACGACCGTCATGGTCACTTCACCGAGGCGCAGAACCGCTGGATGCGGCCGCAGGCGTCCTCCAGCACCGTCTCCGAGGTGGCGTAGCTGATGCGGAAGAAGGGCGACAGGCCGAAGGCCTCGCCGAACACCACCGCCACGCCCTCGGCCTCGAGCAGCTCGTTGGCGAAGTCCTTGTCGGAGCCGATCACCCGGCCCGACGGGGCCGTGCGCCCGATCAGCTTCTCGCAGGAGGGATAGACGTAGAAGGCGCCCTCCGGCGTCGGGCAGACCAGGCCCGAGGCCTGGTTCAGCATGGAGACCACCAGGTCCCGGCGCTTCTGGAACAGGGCGGCGTTGGGCTTGATGAAGTCCTGCGGGCCGTTCAGGGCCTCGACCGCGGCGTACTGCGAGACCGAGCAGGGGTTGGAGGTGGACTGGCTCATGACCTTGGCCATCAGCTTGATCAGGGGCTCGGGCCCGGCGGCGTAACCGATCCGCCAGCCGGTCATGGCGTAGGCCTTGGAGACCCCGTTCATGGTCAGGGTGCGCTCGTAGAGGGCCGGCTCGACCTGGGCGATGGTCCAGAACTTCATGTCGTCGAACATCAGGTGCTCGTACATGTCGTCGGTCAGGATCCAGACCTGAGGGTGGCGCAGCAGGACCTCGGCGAGGGCCTTGAGCTCGTCCTTGGTGTAGGCGGCGCCCGAGGGGTTGGACGGGGAGTTCAGGATCAGCCAGCGGGTGCGCGGCGTGATCACGGCCTCCAGCTCGGCGGGCTTCAGCTTGAAGCCGCTGGCCGCCGTGGTCGGGGCGAAGACCGGGGTTCCGCCGGCCAGCAGGACCATGTCTGGATAGCTGACCCAGTAGGGCGCCGGCACGATGACCTCGTCCCCCGGGTTCAGGGTGGCCATCATGGCGTTGAAGATGACCGGCTTGCCGCCCGGCGAGACGTTCACCTGGGAGGGCTTGTAGGACAGGCCGTTCTCGCGGGCGAACTTGGCGGCGATGGCCTCCTTCAGTTCGGGAATGCCGTCGACCGTGGTGTACTTGGTCTTGCCCTCGCGGATGGCGCGGATCGCGGCCTCCTTGATGTTCTCCGGGGTGTCGAAGTCCGGCTCGCCGGCGCCGAGGCTGATGACGTCGCGGCCCTGGGCTTTCAGCTCGCGGGCCTTCTGGTCGGTGGCCATGGTGGCGGACGGCTTGACCCGGGCGAGGGTGGCGGATTCGAGCGACATGGGGGTCTCCCGGACTGGAGTCTTTAGGCTGGGCGGGGTTTATCCGAACCGTTCCCTCAGGCATAGGCGTTGCGTGCGTCGGGGCGCGACAGCGCCCTATGCCCCCTGGGGTTGAACCCTGTCTTGCGCGATAGCCTGCAGCTAGAGCACCATGGAGTCCCATCCCCTCCTTCTGATCCCGCTGGATACGCCCCAATGACGACCCGTCACCTCCTCGCCGCCGCCCTGTCCGCCGCCGCCCTCGCCGTCGCCGGCTGCGCCTCCACCCCGAATGTGCGGGTGGCCTCCGACCCCTCCGCCGACTTCACCCAGTACCGGACCTTTGGCTTCGCCAGCCCCCTGGGCACGGACCGCGGCGGCTACCAGAGCGCCGTCTCACAGCAGCTCAAGACCTCCACCCGCGCCCAGCTCGAGGCCCGCGGCCTTCGCTATGCCGAGGCCGAGCCGGACCTGGTGGTGAACTTCAGCGCCGCCCTGGACGAGAAGTTCCGGGTCTCGACCACGCCGACTGCGACCGTCGGCGTGGGCTATTACGGCTACCGGGCGGGCATGTATTCCGCCTGGCCGATGTATCGCGACGAGACCACGGTCACGCCCTACAACGAGGGCACGCTGAACATCGACATCGCCGACGCCCGTCGCCGCCAGCTGGTCTGGGAGGGCGTGGTCCGCTCGACTGTGAGCGAGAAGACCCTGTCCAACATCGGCCCGGCCCTCGACAACGCGGTGGCCAGCGCCTTCGCCAAATATCCTGTCCCGGTGGTCTCCCCTGCCAAGTAGCCCTGAAGACCCCTCAGCCGGCGGGCCGCTCCGGCGGCTCTTCCGGATGGTCGCGAACATGGACGGGCGCGCCTGGGTCAGCCTGGGCGTGTCCTTCCTGCTGTTCGGCGGCGTAGGGCTGGTCTTTGTCTTCGGCGCCCGCCTGCTGGGTTTCGACAGCGAGGCGGCCCTGGAGGGCTGGTTCGGCGCGGCGCACGGCCCCTGGGCCCTGCCGGCGGCGGTGGCGGCCTTTGCGGTCCTGGCCTTCCTGGGCGCGCCCCAGTTCGTGCTGATCGCCGCCGCCGTGGTCGCCTTCGGACCCTGGGCGGGATCGGTCTACAGCTGGGTGGGCACCATGGTCTCGGCCCTGATCGGCTTTGCGGTCGGCCGCTTCGCCGGCGCCCGGACCCTGCGGATCTTCTCCGGGGAGGGGCTCGACCGGTTCATGGCCCTGATCGGCCGCAACGGTTTCCTGGCCTCCCTGCTCGTGCGGCTGGTGCCCTCGGCGCCCTTCATCGTGGTCAACATGGCGGCGGGCGTCACGCCCATGCGGGCCCTGGACTTCGCGGGGGGCACGGCCCTGGGCATCATTCCCAAGATCGCCCTGACCGCCTTCGCCGGCGGCGCCGCCTTCCGGGCCCTGACCGGGGGCGGAATCGGTCACCTGGCCCTGCTGGTCCTGGCCGGTGCGGCCTGGATCGGAATGGGCCTCCTGGCGCGGGAGTGGGTGCGAAGAGTGACAAGTTCAACCCCGGAGGCTTAGTCCGGAGGCAAAATCTTGCGCCCCAGAGGATTTCTTCCCTCTGGACGGCAAAACTCTTGCGCCAGCCTGGCGGCGCGGGTATGAGCGGCCCATGCAGATCGAGCGCACATTGACGCCTTCGGCCCCTGGCGGGTCGTCCGGGCTTCTCCTTCGGGGGCTTAGCCGCCCCTGGGCGCTGACCCTGGCCTAGCGAACGCGCGGCCGGGCGCCCAGGGGACCCTCCCGACGCCCACTCCCGTTCAGGCCCAGAATTACCGAGAGCACCATGACCGCCGACACCCGGACCCCTTCCGACGACCGCAGCCGCGTGATCGTCTTCGACACCACCATGCGCGATGGCGAGCAGTCGCCCGGCGCCTCCATGTCCCTGGAGGAGAAGCTGGAGCTGGCCAAGATCCTCGAGGACATGCGGGTCGACGTCATCGAGGCGGGCTTCCCGATCGCCTCCAACGGCGACTTCGAGTCCGTCCGCCGCATTTCCGAGATCGTCACCGAAAGCACGGTCTGCGGCCTGGCCCGCGCCGGGCAGGCTGACATCGAGCGCTGCGCCGAGGCCATCCGCCCGGCCAAGCGCGGCCGCATCCACACCTTCATCTCCACCAGCCCCGTCCACATGAAGTGGAAGCTGCAGATGGAGCCCGAGACGGTGCTCGAGATGGTGACCAGGTCGGTCGCCCACGCCCGCAACCTGTGCGGCGACGTGGAGTGGTCGGCGGAGGACGCCACCCGCACCGAGCGGGACTTCCTGCGCCGCTGCGTCGAGGCCGCCATCCGCGCCGGCGCCACGACCATCAACATCCCCGACACGGTCGGCTACACCTATCCCTCCGAGTACGAGGCGGTGTTCCGCGACCTGATCGAGAACGTGCCGGGCGCGGACGGGGTGATCTTCTCCACCCACTGCCACAATGACCTGGGCCTGGCCGTGGCCAACAGCCTGGCCGGCGTGCAGGGCGGGGCCCGGCAGGTCGAGGTCGCCGTCAACGGCATGGGCGAGCGGGCCGGCAACGCCGCCCTCGAGGAAGTGGTCATGGCCCTGAAGGTGCGCGGCGACCGCCTGCGCTACGACACCGGCGTCCAGACCCAGCACATCACCCGCGCCAGCCGCTATGTCTCGGCCATCACCGGCTTCCCGGTGCAGTACAACAAGGCCATCGTGGGCAAGAACGCCTTCGCGCATGAAAGCGGCATCCACCAGGATGGCATGCTGAAGAACCGCGAGACCTACGAGATCATGACCCCGGAATCGGTCGGCCAGGCGCCGTCCAGCCTGGTCATGGGCAAGCATTCGGGCAGCCACGCCTTCCGCGAGAAGCTGAAGGAGCTAGGCTACACGCTCGGCGACAACCAGCTCAAGGACGCCTTCAAGCGCTTCAAGGATCTCGCCGACCGCAAGAAGATCGTCTACGACGAGGACATCGAG
>JBJOJL010000046.1:0-17013 GCA_046046615.1 Pseudomonadota bacterium | reverse complement strand
AGGATCTGAAGGTCAAGACCAGGTCAAGATAGCAGAGGCAGGCGCAGAAACGGAGCGTCATTCCGATAATAGGCTTCAAACGCAGATGGCTTTGGAAGGTCTGCAAAAGCGCCTTCTCAGCCTCTATCATGAAGGCCGAACACTTGAAGAGGAGCAAGGCGTAAATGTTCTGTTCCTTGCCCTGGGATTCCTAGAGTGGCGTGAAGACGCCAGATCCGAGGTCGAGCGGTTCGCTCCACTCCTGCTGCTGCCCGTCGAGTTGATCCGGGAGGGAGCGCGCGATCGGTTTAAACTCCGGCTTCGTGATGAGGACCTTATCACGAACATCAGCCTGCAGGCTTGGCTAAAGGAGGAGTTCCGGGTCGAGCTTCCTGAGATTCCGGAGCGTGATGAGTGGAACCCGAGCGAATACTTCGATGAGGTTGCAAAGGCTGTCGAAGGGCTGGTGGGCTGGCGGGTCCACCACAACGAAGTACTGCTCGGCTTCTTCTCCTTCTCCAAATTCCTGCTCTGGCGGGATCTGCAGCCGGAAAGCTGGGGCGACGGCATTTTGTTGGGGAACGGCATCCTTAAGCAGTTATTGTTGCGCGACTTTGGTGGCGACGAGATCGTGGACACGCCTCTGATCGCCGATGATGAGCGGATTGATGAGGTCTTTTCACCTGCTGAACTGATTCATGTCACGGACGCAGACAGTTCTCAGGCCATCGCGATTCAAGAGGTTTTGGCCGGCAAGAACCTTGTGATTCAGGGACCGCCCGGTACGGGGAAGTCGCAGACAATTACCAACATAATCGCCGGCGCGGTGGCTAGCGGGAAATCCGTTCTGTTCGTCGCTGAGAAGATGGCGGCGCTGGACGTCGTGCACGAACGATTGGCAGCGGCGAAACTCGGGCCTATTTGCCTTGAACTTCACAGCCGCAAGTCGTCGAAAACCTCTGTTCTCGAACAGCTTCGGAAGGGGCAAAATACCGCGCCTCCGCCGATGTGGGCCGAGTCAGCTTTTGCCGAACTCGACGAGACGCAGCAGCGGCTTCGCAGTCATTCTGACCTGCTGCACACTTCAGATTCGCTTGGTTTCACACCCTTCAACCTCATGGGCGAGATATCGTTTCTGAAGGGGGCTGGGGCGCCAACGCCAAACTTCGAACTCCAAAGCGCTGCCGAATGGACGCAGGTCCAAGTTGACGAGGTGCGGCGCGAGACGTCGCTAATTGCGGGGCGTCTTCTGACGTGTGGGACTCCGGCGCTCCATCCTTGGCGAGGCGTTGGCATTCCAGCGCCAGACCCTCTGGTCCGCGACCGTCTGAGACCCCAGGTCGCACGCTGCCGGGAAACCGCAACAGTGCTTGTGGAGCAGATTGATGCGGTTCGCCAAAGACTCCCGATCCCCGGTGAACCTACGTTCTGCCGAACGCCGGATTGGTTGCATGCGCTTAGCCTGATCTCAGTCCGTCCAACCGGGTTCGAGGAGATAATCGCCGATGGTCAGTGGCGCGAAGTCCTCGCAGAAATTGGTGTTGCGGTTCAGAATGGGCTCCGTCTCTCTTCTCTAGAGGCGATTGTCGATCAGGCCTTCCGTCCAAGTGCGCTTGAGCGGGATTGGTCGCGGGCTCGCGTTGAAATCGCGGGCCGTGGCGACTCATTTTTCAGGTTCCTCTCGACATCGTACCGGGACGCTGTCGCAGAGGTGCGCGGACACTGGAAAGGCGCCTGGCCGGGCCAGAATCGGGTCCGTCTGGCAAAGCTCGACGCCCTGATTGAACTCAAGGAGGTCCGAGCCGCGATCCTCTCGGTTGGTGAAAGGGTAGGCCCGGCGCTGGGGTCGCACTGGCGCGGCCTCCAGTCGGACTGGGCTCGGTTGGCGGAGCTGGCGGCCTGGCTGCCGAGACTGGTTCATGCGGAAGAGATCGTAGGTACTCGCCTTCCAATGATCCCTTCCAAAGAGGCTCAGGACCTCTCGGATCGCCTTCGTAATGCGGTTGAGGCTGCGAAGGCGGCCTTTGGCGATGCCATTGAAGCCCTGAAGTTAGACCTGGAACTTGCCTTCGGAGGGGGCGACCTACGGGAGATCCCCTGCGAACTCCTGCTTGCAACGGCGATTCAGTGGTCCGAGAGGTTTGAGTTCCTTGTTGACTGGACTGCGGCGCGGGACGGCTTGCGTTGGCTTCGGCAGCTCGGCTGTCCCCGGCTTGCCGACAGCGCCTACACTGGTGAAGTCACACCCGCCCAACTCGAGCCGACCCTGGCCCTGGCGATCTTCGAGGCGAAATGGAATCGCCTGCGCACCCAGAATCCGAAGCTGGGCGAAGTGCTGGGAGATGAACTCGATCGTCTCGTCAAGCGGTTCAGGACTTCGGATAGAGACCGGATTCGGCTGGCTTCGGATCAGGTCTCCAGAGCCCATATCGATCGGCGTCCGACGGGCTCCACCGGCGCGATGGGAATCCTTGCCGACGAGCTCAGGAAGCAGCGTAACCACATGCCTGTGCGGAAGCTGATGCTGAAGGCTGGCGAAGCGGTGCAGCGCATCAAGCCCGTCTTCCTTATGAGCCCGCTCTCGGTGGCCCAGTATCTCCAGCCGATGGCCCTGGAGTTTGATCTCCTCGTCATTGACGAGGCTAGCCAGGTGCGTCCCGAGGACGCCCTCGGCGCAATCGCACGCTGCCGACAGTTCGTGGTCGTGGGTGATGACCGCCAGTTGCCTCCCACCAACTTCTTCAACCGCATCATCAATGATGAGGGTCCGGATGACGAAGAGGATGATGTATCCGTTGGCGCCCCCCGGAAAGCGGTCATCAAAGATGTTGAGAGCATCCTGAATCTCTGCGCCCCAAGATTCCCGACGCGGATGCTGAGGTGGCACTACCGCAGCGAGCATCCGGCGCTGATCGCGACCTCGAACAGGAATTTCTACGGCGGCGAACTCATGCTGCCCCCCTCAATTCTAACGGGGACGACCGACGGCCATACCGGCCTCGTTTTCCGGCCCGTACCCGAGGGCGGCTATGAGCGCGGCAAGACGGCGCGAAATGAAGTCGAGGCGAGTCTGATCGCAAGGGCCGCACTCGAGCACGCGCGGCATTACCCAGAGTTATCCCTAGGCATCGGCGCTTTTTCGGTCGCACAGCGAGATTGCATCCGCGACCAGATCGACGACCTCGCCCGGAAGCATCCAGAGCTAGAAGCTCTCATGAAGCCATCAGGCGACCGGAAAGAGCTCTTCATCAAGAACCTAGAGAATATCCAGGGGGATCAGCGGGATGTTATCTTCATTTCCGTTGGTTATGGTCGCGACGCCAATGGGAAGCTCACCCAGAACTTCGGGCCCGTGGGGCGTGATGGCGGCGAGCGCCGCCTGAACGTGTTGATTACGCGCGCCCGGAAACGGTGTGAGGTGTTTTCCTCCATTGTAGCGGAGGACATTCGGCTCGATGGCGTCGGTAAGCCAGGTGTCCGGGCCCTGAAAGAATACCTAAAGCTCGCCAAGGACGGGTACTCGGCCCTACCCACTGAGACCGAACGGGGCTTTGACTCTCCATTCGAGGAAGACGTGGCGCAGGCTGTAAGAGGCCTTGGCTACGATGTTCGACCTCAAGTTGGCATGGCCGGCTTCTTCATCGATCTTGCTGTGATTGATCCCCGAGACGAGGGTCGCTACCTGCTCGGCATTGAGTGTGATGGGGCGGCCTATCATTCCTCCCGCTACGCCCGGGACAGGGATCGCTTGCGGCAGATGATCCTTGAGAACCGGGGCTGGCGGCTGCATCGCATCTGGTCCACGGACTGGTTCTACAAGCGTGAGCGAGAGCTTGATAAAATCCGCCACGCGATCCAGGCGGCGCTAGGAGGCGCCCCGTCGGCGGGGTCAGATGACCCACAGGCGCCGGGTCTGGACGAGCATCACGGCGATCAGGTGGAAGACGGTGCCGGGGAGGGGGCGTTCGACCTGTCTCCCGGACCCCATCGGCTTGATCCTTACCTGAAGGCCGAATTCCGCGTGTCGCCCGGCGCAGCGAAGCCGCAGGACTTTGGCCTCGCTCAGGTCGCTTCCTGGATGTTCCGCATCGTGGAGCAGGAACAACCCATTCATTCGGAGGAGGCCGGGCGCCGGCTTGCCGCTATTTGTGGCCTGCAGCGCGCAGGCAACGTCATCCAGCAGATGGCGCTTCGGGCGCTCCGGTACTGCGAAAGATCTGGCGAATTGGAGTCTGATGGCGATTTCTGGACCCTGCCCGGCGCCACGATTTTTGGTAGGGACCGCGGGCAACTGGCCGCCTCGGACCCAGTGCGCAAGCCTGCGATGATTGCGCCCATCGAATTCGAGGCTGCGGCTCTCCATGCTCTACAGGAGAACCTTTCCATGACTGAAGAGGAACTCATCATGGAGACCGCCCGGCTCCTGGGGTTTGCCCGAACTGGACCGGACATTCGCTCGGCAATCGAGGACGCGCTCACCGAACGTCTGCATCAAAAACTGGCCCGCGACCATTTAGGGAGGCTCAAAGCGCCGGCGTGATTGGGCTGGTGCTCCAGAAGGTAGCCCTACGGCTCAATCCAAAGACCCCTTCGCCACCGACTGCCCCCACCGCCACCCAGCCTGCTGACATCCCTGCATTTCTATCGGCTTCC
Source organism: Pseudomonadota bacterium (assembly GCA_046046615.1). Classification (GTDB taxonomy): domain Bacteria; phylum Pseudomonadota; class Alphaproteobacteria; order Caulobacterales; family Caulobacteraceae; genus Phenylobacterium. The sequence goes on along the minus strand of JBJOJL010000046.1, from coordinate 12,381 downwards.
GCCATGTCGCGGAACCTGCCCGACAATCCGCTCCCGACCGGCTGTGGAGACGCGACCAGAGGCGGGGTTCGAGGCCCCGTTTTGGGCCTGGAAGGGGGCGCGTCTCCGAGGCGGCTCAAGTCCGAACCCAACTGCCGTGGCGCAAGCCGGCGCTGAGGGCGACGCGTCGCAGCTGTCTCAGGCGGCGACGAAGACATCATCGACGACGATGTCGTCGGCCCGGGCCCTGGCCTGAGCCATGTCATAGGCAGTCTGCATGCGCATCAGCGTATCGGCCCTGACGCCAAACGCCTTCTCGAACCGTATCGCCATGTCTGCGGAAAGCGCAGTGTGGCCATTGAAGAGGTTGGAGAGGGTCTGGCGGGTCACGTGGAAGGAGGCGGCCAGGCGGTTGATGCTCACGCCGTGCGGCTGGACGATCTCGCTCTTCAACCAGTCGCCAGGGTGAACCGCGAGCGAGGGATGCAGTGTCATGGCCATCAGTGATAATCCTCCAGGTCCAGGTCGGCGATTGTCGTTCCATCGATCCTGATGAAGGTCAGGCGCCAGTTCTTCGTCACGGTCATCGCCCAGCGCCCCGCCCTGTCGCCCACCAGTTGGTGCAGCCCGTAATTCGGCGGCGCGGCCAGTTCGTCAAAACTGCCGACGGCATCGATGTACGCCAGCATCTTGCGGATCCGATTTGCGTCTCCCACCAGACCCTTTGCGTTTCCGGTCTCGAAGAACCGGCGCAGACCCTTGTGGGTGATGCTCTCGATATCCATGCCCACTTATGTCAAACCATGCTTTACATGTCAAACGATGCTTGACGATGTTCGTCAAGCGAGGCAGACCGCCAGAAACGGCTCGAGCAGCTTGGGAAGGCGTTCAATCCCAGTTGGAAACCCGGCGATCCCATCATCATATGAGCCCGTCTTGAACCGGGCCGGTCCCCATGCGCGCACGCATCGACACCTCGGCCTTCCCCGTGGGGAAGGACCTCGACTATGAAGGCGAGGAGGAGCGTGGACGCCTGGCGGCGCTGACGGATGAAGCCTGGAGCTTCGTCAGGGGGTGGCGTTGGGATCCGCCGGTCTCTGAACTTGTGCCGGCCTTCGCCGTGGCGCCGATCCTCGGGCTCTTCCTGATGCGGTTTGCGCCGGGCGGACGGCCTGAGGACGCCGAACGCTGGGTCATTGTCGGCGACCTGCCGTCAATGCACTTCGAGACCAATGACGCCCCGACGCCGGCCAGGGCTTTGGCGCTCTATTGCGCCATCGCGCAGGACTGGGCGGACGCGGTTCTGGCGGGGCGCGACCTTTCCGAGAGCTATCCCATCCCGGTTGCGCCGACCCGGGCGCACGCCGAGAGCCTCAAGGCCCGGATCGCCTTCATCCGGGAGAATTTGCTGGGTTTGGCGTAGGCCCGCGGTCCCGTTCCTAGGGGTGCAGAAGATAGGGTGGGGACAAGGGGAACCCGCTCGCGTTCAGAGACCCCTTCGCTCCCCACCGCCACCCAGCCTCCCGACATCCCTGCATTTCCAAATGCTTCCGCCATGTCGCGGGAAAGGCGCGGGTATTCGCGCTTTGCACAGACACGCCAGGTCCAGGATCAACGCTCCGCCACAGCCGCTCAGCCCTCCAGGCGCTCTCCGTAGAGGGCATTGATGATCTGCGGCACGGAACGGGCGGCGCGGACGCGAGCCGCGAGTTCATCCAGGAGTTCCGGCTCTTCTTTGTGCGGGCCGGTCTCGCCGGCGATCGCCTCGTCGTCGCGCCAGTCGTCCGGGTTGGCCTGGATCGACGCGACGGTGCGAGCCTTCAGCTCTTCCAGCGTCATGGGCCCCAACTGGGCGACTTCCTGGTCAATCTGGTGAACGCTTTGCCTCACCAGGAACCGGAGCAGCCGTTCCCCTCGCTGCCCGGAAACGCCAAGGTCAACGACCCTGACGACCTCCCAGCATCGCAGGTCGGGTCCGACCAACACCATGCCCAGCCGCTCGCCGTGCTTCAGTTCCCAGGAAGTGCAGGTCGAGAAGTCCTCGGCGTCGAGAAACCAGGTCAGGCGCTCCCGCCCGGCTTTTGCATGTCGACCGACATCGCGACGAAACGCCAGGGCGGGGAAGGTCGGGCTCAACGGCGTTTGTCCGACTGCGCCTTGGCCGCGGCGGCGGGGTGACCGACCGCTGCGCCCGTCGCGACCTTGGACCACGCCGGCGTGCCATGGACATACCGTTCCACGACATTGAACTGGGGCTGGCCCTTGTAGGCGTTCGTTATTCGTCCGTGCATTTGAGCGCCCGCCGGCCCCTCTGGCATGGCCTTGATATTCCACGGCTGGTTTTTCAGCCAGTCAGGCGCGTTCTTGCCCCAGCCATTTTGGGGGACCAGCCAGTGGTGGCCCTGTTGTCCGGGCTTCAAGTACCCCTGCTTGACCATCCACGGGCGAACTTCGGTTTTCCAGGCATAGGGGGCCTTCTTCGCCACGTTCTTCGCCAGGTAGACACCTCCCTTCGCCGCTCCTTTTGCAATCGAGCCGGCAAGGAAGAGATCCGATGCCGCGAGCGCTCCCTTCAGGACCGCCCCTGCGTAATCGCCTTCCTGAAAGTCGGCGACCGCCTCGCGGCCTAACCCCAGACAGGAATCAGGGACTCGACCAACTCCGGATGACCGACCGAATTCACCGGCTGCAGTGCAGCGGCCGCCTCTGCACGCCGCCGTTTTTCCCGCTCTTGCCGGATCATCTCGTCATACAGTTCTCCCTCCGGATCCGGAACGGAACGCGGCTCTCCTCTGGGCATCAGCGCCATCAAGCATCCTCATCGCGATATGATTTAGGGGGCATGTAGCCGGTCAAGCCGAACAACCCCGACCCTCAGGATGATGCAACGCATCACGCAGCGAGAAAGAACAAAAAAAGAACTTTTGGGATCGCCAGCCAAAGACCCCTTCGCCCCCGACTGTCCCCACCGCCACCCAGCCTCCCGACATCCCTGCATTTCCAACCGCTTCCGCCATGTCGCGGGAAAGGCGCGGGTTTTCGCGCGCAAACCGTGCGGGGAGACGGCTCAGGGCCTAGGCTTTGGGCGCGGGTTTGGCGCCGGAACCGGCCCCGTCTCCGGGCGCAGGCCGCGAGGTTGGGTTTCCCTGGGAACAGGGATTTTGCAGGGAAGGCCTGGACCCGAACCGGACTGACGTCGAGGCGTTACCCGGACCCTAAGCCTGTGGACGTCGCTCAGGACTGCGGTCTCAGGCCAAGCCGGCCGGCGATCACGCCGTCGACCAGGCGCTTGGGCAACAGTTGCGGCAGCCACCAGTTCACGAGCGGATTCGGGACCGGCGCATAGCGCGCCTTGGGACGCGCGGCGGTCAGCGCCTCCAGCACCACGTCGGCGACAACCGACGCCTCCAGGCCCTCGGCGTCCATCGCCGCGAGGCTTTCCTCCAGCCGGGCCAGGGGGGCCGCCCAGCCGGCGCCGGCGTAGCGCGACCGGTCGATGGCGGCGCCCTTGCCCCAGATCGGCGTCTTCACCGCGCCGGGTCCGACCACGATGACATCGACCCCCGTCAGCATGAGTTCCCGGCGCAGGCTTTCAGAGTAGCCCTCCAGCCCATGCTTGGATGCCGCATAGGCGGCGGTGAAGGGATAGCCGAACTTGCCCGAAACCGAGGTGATGTTGACGATCCGGCCCTTGGGACCCGGCGCGCCCGGAACCGCGCCGAGCAGGGGCCCGAAGGCCTGCACGGCCCGCATGGCGCCGACCAGATTGGTGTCGATCACCTGCTCGATCTCATCGAGGGGCTGAACCATGGCGGGCCCGGGCCATGCGACGCCGGCGTTGTTCACAAGGCCGCCGAGCCGCCCGCCACCGAGCCGGTCATGGATCTCGGCGGCGGCCCGGGCCAGGCTCTTGGCATCCGTCACATCGGCCAGCACAGGCTCCACTAGCGGGCCGCAGGCCTGCGCCAGTGCGAGCGCATCGGCGTCCTTCCGGACTGTCGGGAAGGTTCGCACGCCGGCCTTTGAAAGCCGCTCCACGCACGCCCTTCCAATCCCGCTGGAGGCGCCTGTCACCACGACCGGTCCTGTCACCCTCATGCTCCTTAGCTGCAACGGACCGGATATGGGGATGTGTCCGTGCCCGCGCACCGCCACCCGGCGCGCTGACATCCCTGCATTTCCGCACGCCTCCGCCACGGCGCCCAAGCCTTCGCTTGCATAGCCCCGGTGCATGGCCTTCTATCCCGCGCCATGCGCCTGAGGCATATTGAAGTCTTCCACGCGGTATACGCTCACGGGTCGATCTCGACTGCGGCGCGGGCGCTGAACGTGTCCCAGCCGTCGGTGAGCAAGGTGCTCAAGCATGCCGAGGACCAGCTGGGTTTCGACCTGTTCCGGCGGGTGAAGGGGCGGCTGACCCCTACCGACGAGGCGCACGCCCTGTTCCGGGAGGTGAAGGAGGTCTTCGAGCGGCTGGATTCGTTGAAGCAGGCCGCCCGCAACCTCCGGCTAGGCGAGGGCGGCCACATCCGCGCCGCCGTCCTGCCCGCGCTCGGCCTCGGCGCCGCGCCCAGGGCCGTGGCCCGTTTCCGGGCGGTGCACCCGACGGTCACCTTCGATTTCCGCACCCTGCATTACGACGAGGTGCTGCGCGCTCTCTATGAGCATGAGGTCGACATGGCGATCGCCTATGACGCCATCCAGCACCCGCGGATCGCCAATTTCCGGATCGGGGAAGGGGAGCTCATGATGATGTTCCCGCGCGGTGAATTCGGCCCCCAGGCCGCCGAGCGGCTGGACCTGGCGGAGCTGGAAAACCGAGATTACATTGGCTCTGGCGCGACCGGCCCGGTCAGCGAGACCTTTTCCCGTGAGGTCGAGGCGCGTGGACTCGAGATCCACGAAACGGTCACCTGCAGCACGTTCTACATGGCCGCGTCCCTGGTGCGGAACGGCGTCGGCGTGGCGGTCGTGGATGAGTTCACCGCCCGCGCCGAACCCTCGGACAGGGTCGAGTTCCGGCCGCTCATCCCGCCGCTGGTGTTCGGCGTCTACTGCATGCACCTGGAAGACCGGCCCCTGTCGAACCTGTCGGAGAATTTCCTGCGCACCCTGGGGCAGGTCCTGGCGGAGAAGAGGGGAGGGCCGGGCGTGGGTGCGCCCGCTCTCCAGGACTGACCCGGGCGCGGCGCACCCGCCGCCAATCCCGGCCTTGGCCCGGCGACCGCCGGGGCTGGAAGCGGGGCCGGCTTCGGGGGGGGGGGCAGGCTATAGACCCGGGTTATGCCTTTCCCAAGTGTTGGAAAGTCCGCGGTATTGGCGGGGGTCGGTCGAAGGGCGATCGTGACCGCAAGGCGACGGACGGCTGTTGAGCCTGATTCCGCGCAATGAGGGGGTTATCGGGGATGTCTCACAGGATCATGACGACTTTCAGGCTGGCGCTGCTTGCAGGGGTGTCCCTGGCGGCGGTTCCGGCCTTCGCCCAGGACGCCGGCGCCGGGGGGACGGAAGTCGAGGCCATCACCGTCATCGGAAGCCAGATCAAGGGCGCCAAGGTCGACACCTCCCTTCCGGTGACCGTCGTCAGCGAGAACGAGATCATCGCCACCGGCGCCGTGTCGGGCGACGAGCTGTTCCGGTCCATTCCCCAGGCCGGCGATGTCCAGTTCCAGGAGGCCCGGACCACCGGGAACCTGAACGACGCCCGGGGCGACGTCGCCTCGCTCAACCTCCGCAGCCTGGGCACCGGCAATACGCTGATGCTGCTGAATGGACGCCGCTCCGTGCTGCATCCCGGCACCCAGACCGAGAATTTCGTGCCGGTCACGACGCCCAACACCAACGCGATCCCCGTTTCCGGCGTGAAGCGTGTCGAGGTTCTGCGGGACGGCGCGGCCGCCATCTACGGCACGGACGCCGTGGCGGGGGTGGTCAACACCGTGCTGGACACCCGCTTCCAGGGCCTTCGCGTCGAGCTGCAGGGCGGCGGTTCCGAGGGCACGGACTACCAGGAAGGGCTGTTCACGGTGAAGGCCGGGACCAAGCTCGAGAACGGAGTGCGGCTGACCTTCTTTGGCGGGTACACCGGCCGGACCCGGCTGAACGCGAGCGAGCGCAGCTATTCCGCCAGCGAGGACCATCGCCCCGGGGTGGTGGGGACGCCGTGGGAAGGCAGCACCGCCTTCGACAACCGGTCGACCTCCAGCCCCTGGGGCTCGTTCAGCGTGGTCGGCCTGACCTCCAGCAGCTCCGCCCTCCAGGTCAAGCAAAGCGGGGTCAACCTGACCGCCAGCGGCGTGTTCCACATAGAGCCGGTCGCCAACGCCATCACCCAGACGGGCGGCTGCAACAGCTCCCTGTTCGGCGGCGGCGACATCTGCATCCGCAACGGCGTCACCACGGGCACGGCCCAACGTCCCCTGCGATATGACGAGAACCCGGACCGGACCCTGCGCGGCAGCGTCGAGCGGATCAACCTGTTCAGCACGGTCGAGTACGACCTCAACGACGACATCACGTTCTATGGCGAGCTCGGGTACTACCAGTCGCTCTTCAAGGGCAGCCGCGAGCAGTCCGCGCCGCTGTCGTCCGCGCCCATCAGCATCGCCGCCAACGCCTACTGGAACCCCTTCGGCCCCACCGGCAGCCCCAACCGCCTGGCCAACCTCACCAATGTCCCGGCCGGCGGCCTGGCGCTGAACATGACGACCTACCGGCCGGTCGACACCGGTCCCCGCGATTACACCGTGACTGACAGCAGCGTCCGACTGCTGGGCGGCCTGCGCGGCGAATGGCGCGGCTGGGACTGGGATTCGGCCATCCTCTACTCGGAGGCCAGGACCCGGGACCGGACCTACAATGCGGTCAGCAACACCCTGTTCCAGAGGGCCGTGTCGCTGTCCACGCCGGACGCCTACAACCCCTTCAATGGCGGAACCCAGGGAACCTTCTCCCTGGGCGATGGAACACCGAACAGCCGGGCGGTGATCGCGCCCTTCCTCATCAACGTCGACCGGATCAGCGAGACGTCCCTGGCGCTGGCGGACTTCAAGGTCTCCAATCCGGAGGTCTACACCATGCCGGCCGGCCCGCTTGGGGTCGCTGCGGGCGCGGAGTTCCGGCGCGAGACCTTCGTAGACGACCGGGACAAGCGGCTGGACGGGACGGTCACCTACACCAACCCCATCTCCGGCATCGTCTATGGCACGGACGTCATGGGGGCGAGCGGCTCCCCGGACGTCAAGGGCCAGCGCAACGTCACCTCGGCCTATGTCGAACTGGCGATCCCGGTGATCTCGCCGGACATGGCGATCCCGCTGGTCGAGGAGGTCAGCGTGCAGCTGGCGGCCCGCGATGAATACTATTCGGACTTCGGCAACGTCCTGAAACCAAAGGCCGCCGTCCTCTGGAAGGTTGGCGGGGGCTTCGCCCTCCGGGGTTCGGTTTCCCAGAGCTTCCGGGCGCCGAACCTGCCGCAGTTCTATTCCGACGGCACGACGGTCTCGAACACCCGGACCGACTGGGCCGCCTGCCGGATCAACACGCCGCCGGCCCCGCCGCCGGCGACCCCGCCTACCTGCACCTCCTCGAGCACCCTGGAAGTGCGGAGCGGGAACAAGGAGCTTACGCCGGACGAGGCGGACAACATCACCTTCGGCCTCGTCTATGCGCCGACCTTCATGCCTCCGGAGTTCGGCCAGCTGCTCTTCACGGCGGACTACTGGCAGATCCGCCAGGAGAACGTCATCGGCGTGCTCGGCGCTGCAAACCAGATCGCCTACGACTATCTTCTGCGCCTGCGCGGAAGCTCGAACCCGAACGTGGTGCGAAACCCGCCCACCAGCGCCGGACCTGTCGGCACGATCGATTACGTGAACGACGTCTACACCAACCTTCAGCCCCGAACGGTCGAGGGCCTGGACGTCACTGTGGAGTACGATCTCGACGACACGTCCCTGGGTGACTTCAACCTGAAGTTCAATGTCGCCCAGTTGCTGGCCTACGACCAGGAGCCGGGCGAGGTGGAGAAGATCCTGATCGCGGCGATCGCGGACGGCACCCTGGTCGGCCCGACGGTCGCCAGCGCCGGGAGCCGGATCAAGATCGACGGCTATCCCGAGTTCCGGGCGACCGCGAGCCTGACCTGGCGCAAGGACGGCTGGGGCGCGGGACTCTTCGTGAACCACGTGGGCTCGGTCTACGACACCGGCCCGGCGCAGGTGAACGGTCGCTACTACGAGCTGGACGCCTGGACGACGGCCAATGTCTACGGGCAGTACGCCTTCCGGAAGGGAGCCCTGGACGGCTCCACGGTACGGGTCGGCGTCCGGAACATCGAGGACAAGGACCCGCCGCTGGCGTCGAACAACTTCGGCTACCTGGGCTCTCTGCACAACGCGACCGGTCGCTACTGGTACGCCTCGTTGAGCAAGCGGTTCTAGGGGGCGTCCGGGGGCAGGGGGCGAGGCGTCCGGAGAGGCCTCGCCAACCGTCCCGCGGCGATTGAAGATGGAGGGCCGGTCCCGGCTCCGCCGGGAAGGGTGATCGACGCGCCATTCCCTGCGAGTGTAAGCCGACTGAATGACAGAAGGTTCCCGTCTTCCCACCGCCCCGCCGAGGACCGTCGGGCTCCCCCAGCGCCTCCTGGGCCTCTGGTTTGCAGTTCCGCTATGGCGGCGCATCATCGTGGCCCTGCTGGCCGGCGGCCTCGTCGGCCTGGTCTGGGGGCCCGGCGCCGCCTCGATCAAATGGATCGGCGACCTGTTCGTTCAGCTGATCCGCATGGTGGTGATCCCGCTGGTCCTGGTGACGATCGTGTCCGGTGTCGCCGCCCTCGGCGACCCTCGCCGACTAGGCTCCATCGGCGTCAAGACCCTGCTGCTCTACCTGTTCACGACGTCCATAGCGGTGGGGGTTGGACTGTCTCTGGGCGTCATCGCCCGACCCGGCCTCGGCGCTGACTTCTCGGCCGCCACGCCTCAGGCGCTGAGCGCCACCGGGTCGGTCGGCCTGGGGATCAACGACGTCGTGCCAGCGAACATCTTCAAGGCCCTGGCCGATGGGACGCTGCTTCCGACCATCTTCTTCGCCCTCCTGCTGGGAGCGGCGATCCTCGCCACCGGCGAGAAAGCGAGGCCGATGGCCGCGGTGTTCGAGTCGGCCTCCGAGGTCATGCTGAAGGTCGTGGCCATCATCATGGAGTTCGCACCCTTCGGGGTCTTCGCCCTGATCGCCACGGTCATGGGAACGACGGGGGTGGGGGTCTTCGCCAGCATCGGGGTTCTCGCCCTCTGCGTTCTCGCCGGCTCGATCATCCAGAGCCTGATCGTACATGGCCTTGTCGTCCGCCTGATGGCCTGGCTGCCGGTGATCCCCTTCTTCCGGGGCATTACCGACGCCATGCTGGTCGCCTTCTCGACCTCATCCAGCATGGCCACCCTTCCGGTGGCGATGCGCGTTGCGGAGGAGAACCTGGGAATCCGGCCGGCGGTGGTCTCCACGGCCCTGCCGCTGGGCGCGACCGTCAGCATGGACGGGACGGCGCTCTACATCGCCCTGCTGGCGACCTTCGCCGCCCAGGCTTTCGGGGTTCCGCTCAGCCTGGAGCAGTACCTTCTGATCGGCGTCACCACGGTGATGGTGGCCGTCGGCACCGCACCGGTCCCTTCGGCCTCCCTGTTCATGCTGGCCGGCGTGTTGACGACCTTCGGGATCTCACCGGAGCAGACCGCCATCCTGGTCGGCTTCATCCTGCCCTTCGATCGCGTCCTCGACATGATCCGGACGGTGCCCAACAACACGAGCGACCTCGCCGTGGCCACCGTGGTGGCCCGCTGGGAGAACGAGATCGACGTCGAGACCTACATGTCCGCGAGGGATGTCTAGTCCATGCCGATGATCCGCTTCAGCCTCGCGGTCCTGGCCGCCCTGTCCCTGGCCCTTGCGCCTGCGGCGGAAGCCCAGTCGCAACGTCGCCAGCTGCTCGAGTACCCGTCCATCCACCATCCGACGGTGGGCATGCGGGGCATGGTGGTCAGCCAGAACGCCATCGCCTCCGAGGTCGGGGCCGAGATCCTGCGGAAGGGCGGCAACGCCGTCGACGCCGCCGTCGCCGTGGGCTTCGCCCTCGCGGTCACCCTGCCGCGGGCGGGAAACATCGGAGGCGACGGCTTCATGCTGGCGCATATCGCCGGGACGGGAGAGACCGTTGTCATCGACTTCCGGTCCGTCGCGCCGGCGGCCGCCCGGCTGGAGATGTTCGTCGACGACAAGGGCGAGGAAACGCCCGTGGCCTCGCGCGGCTACCGGGCCTCCGCCGTGCCGGGAACTGTCGCCGGCCTCGAACTGGCGCACAGGCGATACGGCAAGCTGCCCTGGAAGGACGTTGTCACGCCCGCTTGGCGGCTTGCAGCGGAGGGAATTGTCCTGACGCCCGACGAGGCCTTCGTCTTCAGCTGGGCGCGGGAGCGGATGACGGAAAGCGTCGCCGGCCAGCGCACCTTCTACAAGCCTGGCGGTGAGCTCTACAGGGCGGGGGAGGTGCTGAAGCAGCCAGATCTCGCCTGGTCCCTGCGCCAGATCGCCGACCATGGCGCCGACGCCTTCTACAGGGGCGAGATCGCCCGCCGGTTCGCCGCCGACATGAAGGCGAACAAGGGCCTGATCACCCTGGAGGACCTGGCGGCCTACAGGCCCGTGGTTCGGGAACCTCTGGTGGGGACCTACCGCGGCTACACGGTGGCGACGACGCCGCCGGCCAGCTCAGGCGGCGCCACCTTGCTGCAGATGCTGAACATCCTGGAGACCTTTGACCTCAAGGCGCTGGGCGGGGCCGGTTCCTCCGGCGCCCTGCATGTGATGGCCGAGGCGATGAAGCTGGCCTACGCCGACCGTTACCGCCACCTGGGCGATACGGATTTCGTGAAGGTTCCGCTCAGGGGGTTCACCTCCAAGGCCTATGGCGCACAGCAGGCCAGCCGGATCGACGTCAACCGTGCCAAGTCCGCGAAGTCCCTCGGCGCCGGCGATCCCTGGAAGTACGAGAGCCCCAGCACCACCCACTTCAGCATCGCCGACAGCGCCGGGAACGCCGTCAGCACGACCTACACTCTGGGCGCGGACTTCGGCTCCGGCGTGATGGTCGAGGGGACCGGGTTCGTCCTCAACAACCAGATGAACAACTACAGCCACGAGCAGGCGGTCGAGGCGGCCCGGCAGGGCAGGGCGTCGCCGCCCAACGCCATGGCTCCCGGCAAGCGCATGCTCTCCACCATGATGCCGACCCTTGTCTTCAAGGACGGCAAGCCCTGGGTGGTCACCGGCACGCCCGGCGGCAGCACCATCATCGACACGGTGCTGCAGGTGATCGTCAACGTCATCGACTTCGACCTCAACATCGCCGAGGCGACCCATCAGCCGCGCATCTTCCAGGCGGCGACAGATACGCTCGAGGTCGAGCCCAACTTCAATCCCGACACTGTTGCGGCCCTTCGCGCGCGCGGGCATGCCGTCAAGAGCTCGGAGACCATGGGCAGCGCCCAGTCCATCATGATCGACAAGGGACTCTACCTCGGCGGCGCCGACCCGCGTCGTCCCGGCGCGCTCGCGGTGGCGCCCTGAAGACGGCGGGAGGGAGGTCGGACCGGGGCAAGGGCGCCAGCCAGGCTGCAACCGGCCCCGGGCATCCTTCAATCGCCTCCGTGGTCCGGGGTTGAGGCGACCGGGCGGGCTAGCGCGGGGCGCCCTCGGCTGGATCCTCCCGGTATCCCTGCAGGGCGGTCTCCACGCCCCGGATCAGGGCGTCCGGGGTCACGGGCTTGGAAATCAGCAGGTCGGCGCCGGCCTCACGCGCCGCAATGACATGCTCGGCCATGCAGTTCGCGGACAGCATGGCGATGGGCACCCGAGCAAGAGACTCCGCCCGTTCCCGCTCCCGGATCCTCTGCGTGGCCGTCAGGCCATCCATGACCGGCATCTGCATGTCCATCAGGATGATATCGAAGGCCTCCGGCTGGAACCGGGCCAGGGCCTCCTCGCCATCATTGGCGATGGCGATCTCGGCGCCCTCATACTCCAGGATCACACTTGCGACGCGCTGGTTGATCGGCTGATCCTCGACAAGGAGGACCCTCAAGGACCGCCCTGCTCCTCCGCCCGTCAGGCGCCAGCCGCCCTTTCTCGCGACCTCAGGGGCCACAGGCCCGGGCTCGACCGCCCGGGGGAGATCCAGCTTGAGAAGAAAGTGACTGCCCCGTCCGGGTTGAGACCAGGCTGAAATCTCCCCGCCCATTGCGCCGGCGAGACCCTGGGAGATGACCAGCCCCAGCCCCGTCCCGCCGAACCGCCGGGTGATGGTCCCGTCCGCCTGCGCAAACCTCTGGAACATGCGCTCGGCGGCTGCGG
>JBJOJL010000045.1:0-17077 GCA_046046615.1 Pseudomonadota bacterium | reverse complement strand
TCGCTCATCTTCCTACTCCCGCTCGAGGATGACCGTGGCCGCACCGTGGCGCGTGCCCAGGGATCCGCCCGTGCCGTGGGCCAGGGCCAGGTCGCAGTTGGCCACCTGGACCTTGGGATGGGCCTCGCCGCGGAGCTGGCGCACCGCCTCGATGACCTTGGTGATGCCGCCCCGGTTGGTGGGGTGGTTGTTGCACAGGCCGCCGCCGTCCGTGTTGAAGGGCAGCTTGCCAACGCCCGAGATCAGGTTGCCGTCGGCCACGAAGCGGCCGCCCTGGCCCTTGGCGCAGAAGCCCAGGTCCTCGAGCTGCATCAGCACCGTGATGGTGAAGCTGTCGTAGATGGAGGCGTACTTGATGTCGGCGGGGGTGACGCCGGCCTCGGCGAAGGCCCGGGGGCCGGACCAGACCGCGCCGGAATAGGTCAGGTCCAGGCCGTGGCCGCCGCTGGGGCCCTTGGGCGCCTCGCCGGAGCCGATCACCTTGACCCTGGGCCGGTTCAGGCTGCGGGCCACCTCGGGCGAGGTGACGACCAGGGCGCCGCCGCCGTCGGTGACGACGCAGCAGTCCAGCAGGTGCAGGGGGTCGGCGATCATCCGCGAATTGACCACATCCTCCACCGTGACCACGTCCTTCAGGAAGGCGTGTTCGTTCCACTGGGCGTGGTGGCTGGCGGCGACCTTGATCCAGGCCAGCTGCTCGGAGGTGGTGCCGTACTCGTGCATGTGGCGCATGGCGCACATGCCGTAGGTGTTGTGGGTCGAGCCGCCGTAGATGTTCTCGAAGCCGGCCTCGGGCGGGCCGTCGGACAGCTGGCCGGGGCGCGCGCCGCCGCCGGGACGGCCGCCCTGGCCCTGGCGCGGACGCCCCGCCAGGGTGATCAGGGCCACCTGGCACTTGCCGGCGGCGATGGCCTGGACCGCGTGGCCCACGTGCAGGATGTAGGAGGAGCCGCCGGTCTCGGTGGAGTCCAGGTGGCGGATGTTGCGCATCCCCATGTAGTCGACCATGGACATGCCGCCGAAGCCCGGCGCGTCGCCGGCGCAGAAATAGCCGTCCACGTCATCGAAGGAGAGGCCGGCGTCCGCCAGGGCGCCGCGGGCGCTCTCGAAATGCAGCTGGGCGCTGGTCTTGTCGGGGGCGTCGCGTGTGGGATGCTCCCACGCCCCCATGATATAGGCCTTGCCTTTGAGGCTCATCTTCCTCCCCTTCCGGTATGTTTCCGCCGGTTGTCGGGCAGGGCTTAGCGCGGCCCGGCGGGCAGGGAAAGCCCCGAGGGGGTGCGGGGCGGATCGGCGAGTCCGCAGACCCCCTCCGACGCGCTGCGCGCGCCACCTCCCCCTGGGGGGAGGAGTTACTGAGCCAATTACTCCCCCAGGTCAGCTGAGGGGCCGTTGCCCCCCTCCGGCCCGGCGCGGGCGCCGGTCCACCTCACCCTTGGGGGAGGAATTACTGAGCCATTGCTCCCCCAAGGGGGAGCTGCCGGCGAAGCCGGCTGAGGGGGTCAACGGCCTCTCCACCGCCCCCCTCAGCCATAACCGGCGCGGATAGGGCTCTTGCCAATTGCCCAATATCGGACAGCGGCCGCGCGGCGCAGGGTGCAGGCTGGTCTTGCAACCTTAACAGGACATCCGATGGCACTCTTCCGAAACCTGATCCTGGCGGCTGCGGTCGCCAGTGCGGCGTCGCCCCTGGCGGCCCAGGCGGCGCAGGCCGCGAAACCCGCCAAGGCCCCGGCGCCCGCCGCCGCCCCGGCCCTGGATGCCGACGCCGCCGCGGCCCTCGACCGCATGGGCGCCTACCTGCGCACCCTGAAAAGCTTCGACATCCATGTCGAAAGCAGCAGCGACACCATCCTCAACAATGGCCAGCGCATCCAGACCGAGCGCACGGTCGACTATGCGGTCGAGACTCCCAACCGCCTGGCCGCCCGGCTCGAGGGCCGGCGGGGGGTCATCAACACCCTCTACGACGGCGCGACCTTCACCGTGGCCGGCGACGACTACTACGCCCAGGCGCCGATGACCGGGTCGATCTCGTCCCTGCTCAGCAAGGCCTACACCGCCTACGGCATCGACTTCCCCCTGCAGGACCTGTTCCGCTGGGGCGATCCCTCCTCGGTCACCGCCAGGCCCACCGAGGGCTTCCGCGTCGGGCCCGCCAGGGTGGGCGGGGTCATGACCGACCACTACGCCTTCCGCCAGCCGGGCGTGGACTTCCAGGTCTGGATCGAGCAGGGCGACAAGCCCCTGCCCCGCAAGATGGTCATCACCTCCCTGACCGATGCGGCCCAGCCCCAGTACACCGCCCTGATCAGCTGGAACCTGTCGCCGCGCCATGCCGACGGCCAGTTCACCTTCAAGCCCGGCCCGGGCGCCAAGAAGATCCGGTTCCGCGACGAACCGGCCGCGAAGTGAGGAGACCTCCCATGCGCATCCGACCCCTTCACCTTCTGGCGCCGGTCCTGGCCCTTTCGGTCATACTGCCCGCCGAAGCCTTCTCCCAGGCCCGCGGGGGCGCCCGCGGCGGCGCACCCGTCGCCCGCGCCGCCGTCGGCCCCGGCCCCGCCCAGCGGATCGACGGCCCCCGCGACGTCCGCTCCTCGGCCCGCAGCAGCGTCAATCCCCAGGGCCGCGGCAACGTCAATGTCGGCGGCGGCGGCAACACCGTGGTGGTCAACAACGGCCGGCCCATGGACCAGCGCCGCTATGGCGCCCCGCCTCCCGGCTACCGCCCCGGCGGCTACTACTATGGCGGCGGCTACTACTATGACGACAACGACAACGAGTTCCTGGAGTTCGTCGGCAAGACCGCGGCGGTGACCGCCGGGGCCGCCATCGTCGGCTCCATCGTCACCAGCAAGCCCAGCAGCGACTGCCAGGAGCAGATGTCCGGCGGGCAGGTCTACCTGTACTGCAACGGCAAGTACTACCAGCCGGTCCAGACCAGCAGCGGCACCGGCTACCAGTTGGTCAACGCCCCGCCGAAATAGGCGGGGCGCGACGGCGCCTCCGGGGCGAAAAAGGCTGGCGTCGGGCCGGGCTCCGGGGCATCGATCCCCGGGCCGGCCCGACCCGGCCGACCCGGAGACGCTCCATGCCCACCCTCGCCGACCTGTGCGACGCCCATGAGGAGGTGATCGAGGTCTGCCACGTTCCCTTCCGCGATTTTGGCGGCCGCACGGCCTTTTCCGGCCCGATCCGGACGGTGCGCTGCTTCGAGGACAACGCCCTGGTCAAAGAGGCCCTGTCCGAGCCCGGCGAGGGCGCGGTGCTGGTGGTGGACGGCGGCGGCTCCCTGCGCCGGTCCCTGCTGGGCGACAACCTGGCCGCCGACGCCATGAAGAACGGCTGGGCCGGGGTGGTGGTGTTCGGCGCCGTGCGCGACACGGCCGAGCTGGCCGGCATGGACCTCGGGATCAAGGCCCTGGGAACCTGCCCCATGCGCACGGTCAAGCGTGGCGAGGGCCTGCGCGACGCCCCCGTCGCCTTCGGCGGCGTGGTCTTCGTGCCCGGCGACACCCTCCATGCCGACGAGGACGGCCTGGCCGTGCTGCCCCAGGACGACGAAGAGGCCTAGAGCCGCCCCCCCGGCGCCAGCAAGGCTTGCCTCCGCCCGGCGCCCTCGCTAGGTTCCGCCCCTCGCACTCGCCGGCCCCCTTCCGGGCGCCGACCCTCGACGGAGAGGTGGCTGAGTGGTCGAAAGCACCGCACTCGAAATGCGGCGTACCTTTACGGGTACCGTGGGTTCGAATCCCACCCTCTCCGCCATCGATATCGTGTTGCTAGCCTTGAAGAGTGCATGCCGAATTTGTCCCGACGTCTTCGGGACATGTGCGAACCCTAACGACCTGAGGACCCTTCTGCGGGCCTATCCGGCGTGCCAGATCGCCGGCGCCCGGGGACATTTGTCGATGTCCGGATCGATTGAGAGCTCCCACCCTAGGGGCCTCCCCTCGGCGAGGGCCTGGTCGTGCTCTGCAAGCAGGAGCAAAAATCTTGCGAGCGACGATCCCGCCGCCCACTGCGGGCGCTCGAACAAGTCCTCGGAATTGAAAAAATAGACTGCGGGCCGTTCATCCCTGGAGCCGAGATCGAGGCCGTAGAAATTCCCGCACCCATCGGAAAAGACCGGGACGGCGTCCACGTGGAGCAGGAGCCCCACCGATCCCTCGCGACGCCACTCCGGGCGCTCGCGCCATTCCGGCAGTATCGCTGCAAAGTCGCCGATGCTGGCGACCTGTTCCCGATACAGGGCCTCCAGGTCAGCCGGCATCCGCCCGCCCAGCCGTTCGCGGACCTGCTGGATTACGCCTTCCGCATCGCCTCTGCGTGACCGTCGAAGCGCACCCCGCGCTTCAAGGACCCCGCAGGCTTCTGAAACCGTGATGTCCATTTGGGCTACCGTTTAGGGGTGGGTGGCGGCCGGGGAACGCCCGCCCTCAGAATGTAGGGCTTACCGATCACCGATTTTCGCACGCAGCCGCCGACCAGGGACGACCGCCAGGCCGCCCGACCAGCGGATGGCTGCGCGCAAAGATCGCTGCGGCCTCGACGGCCTCCGCAGTCAAGTCCGGGTAGTCGGAGAGAATGTCCGCCACTTTGTCCCCGTGCGTCAGCCTACCCAGGATCGAATAGACGCTGATCCGGGTTCCTCGGATCACAGGCGTCCCACCAAGGATATCCTCGTCCTCTACAATCAGCTTGTCACGGGCGGAACCATAGGCCTCGGCGCGATCCATCGAGTCACCCACCAGCCGCCCGACATCCATCTCGACAGCGGGCTCCAACTCAAACCGCCATGTCTTGAGTTCCGCGTTGCCGAGGCGCGAAAGCGCCGTCGCCAACCTGCGCTTCATCGCCGGGTCCATACGGTATTTCACGCGCCGAACGATCAGGGCGTAGGCGACCGCATGGGCCGGCAGCATGCGTCGCTGGCGACGCCCCCGCTTCACCATCTTCGTTGTGAAGACCTTCTCTTCAATCGCCTTTTCCACCGTACGCTTTGGAGCGCCGGAAAGTTCGGCGACCTCGCGGGGTGTAAACTGAGCTTGCATCGAAATCGCTCCTAACGAGGGACGAATTTAATGGAATGGATTCGTCATCGCAAGTTCCGCCCCTCGCACTCGCCCGCCCCCTTCCGGGCGCCGACCCTCGACGGAGAGGTGGCTGAGTGGTCGAAAGCACCGCACTCGAAATGCGGCGTACCTTTACGGGTACCGTGGGTTCCCCACCCTCTCCTCCATTTCACAGCTCCCTTTCAGTATGGCTTTGATGAGGGGCCCATTGGGGGCTAAGAAGCCAACTCGAATGGGATCTGCGCCTCATGCCTTTCATGATCACTGCGCCCAACGCATACGACCTCAAGGCTCTCCCCCCCAACCTGCCGTGGCCGCTTGTTGTGGCTATCCTTGATCGTCCACAGGAGCGAGAGGGGCGCACGACGGCTGTGGTGACGCAATGCTTTACGTACCTCCACCCGCACTCTGGTGCGCAGATCAAGGTGCCTGAGAATTACGTAACCGACTTCGCCTCGATCCCGCCTATCGCGCGCGGCGTGTTCCCGCCGTTTGGCCGGCATGCCAAGGCCGCAGTGTTGCATGATTGGCTCTATCAGGTGGGCGAGCCCGGACGCAGAGCGTTTGCCGACCGGGTTTTTTTGGACGCTATGGAAGAATTGGACGTCAGTAAGGCTCGGAGTGTGCCAATGTACCTGGCGGTCCGAACTTTTGGAGGCATCGCCTACGACCGCGCCTCTGAGACTTGGTCCAAAGGGTTTGCGAGTTGGAAGACTGGCGATCCGATCAGTCCGCCCGGTGTTCGGGAAGAGTATTTTTCAGCGTATTGGCCCGTGCCGCCAAATCCCGGTAGAGGTATTTGATGTATTTACGGATCTCTGAATTGTTCAGAAATTCGCTATTCCACCAGCAATTCCGAATATTTTCCTATAAGAGTTCTATAAATACTAGTCACGCAGAATACTTATTCATTTTTATCGCGCAGTCCACTTAGTGAGTCAATTTCGGGTTGCAATACTTAGAAGTTAATCTAGAAGGCGCGCCGCATCCCGATCAGCATCATCTCCACCCGATCATTCATTTGACATTTTGCAGTGGTAAAAAAAGCTTGAAATTGCACAGCTCGTGCGATCTGCAATGTGAGCAATCATCCATCTGCGATGGGACTGAAACTAGGAGGGGAAAAATGCCCGCGACATCGAAAGAGTTTCGTTTTTGGATTGATATGGCGCTTGAATGTGTACGCCGCGATCACACGCCGACTCTCAGTTCAGGAGACCAGAAGGGTCCATTCCTGAGCGCGCGGGCTTTAGGTATGGCTCTAGGGGCGTTGAGCGATGTGGCCGCGGCTAGGGTGCAAGGGCCGCAGCTATTGCAGATTCCGGTCGCCGCCTTTCAGGGCGACGCAGTAGTTGCTGCTGCGGCGGCTTGTCATGAGGTTTTGTTGAGGCGCTACCCGAAGCAGGGGGGTGCTCTGCGCGGCGCTTGGCAGGAGTGGTTGGAACTATTCGGCAAAACCGCAGGCGGAAGCGAGATCGCGGGGCGTGGGCATGGGGCGGCTGTTGATGTCTTCGGCGCAAACGACCCTGATTTTGCCTTGATCAACCGCTATCAGCCGACAGGGGCCGACTACACTCACCAGCGCCCTGACCATGAACCGAACCAGATCTTCTCCGGTGGCGATTGGGGCGCCGCGAAGCCCTTGGTGGTGCCAGTGGTGCAGAATTTCGCCAAGCCCTTCGGGCGGGTGAATGCTACCATGGTGACGCCGAACGATGCTAATTACTTGGCAGATTTCGCCGCCGTAAAGGCAAAGGGGCACTGGAATAGGGCATACGGTGGCCAAAGTGGTCGAACTCAGGAAGAAGAGCTCAAAGGTATCTTCTGGGGTTATGACGGCCCAAAAGAACTCGGCACGCCCCCACGTCTTTACCTTCAAGTGCTTCTGTCTGTTTTGGACAGTCTCGACGCTAACTCGCCAGGCGCCCTTGGGGCCAGCGAGGAGCTCCTGCTGGTCGCATCAGTCGCGGTAGCGATGGCTGATAGCGGTATCAGCGCCTGGCATTACAAGTACAGCGGCGACCACATGATGTGGCGGCCGGTCATCGGAGTCCGCAAAGCCCCGAAAGGTGGCGGGGCGCCAGACCCGAATTGGCTTCCTCTGGGTCGGCCAGACACCAATGGGGCCGGGACGCATCTGACGCCGGATTTCCCCGCATACCCCTCCGGCCATGCAACGTTCGGAGCTGCAGCTTTCCAACTGACGCGACTTTTCTTTGTCCACAAGGGCTTAGCGACTTTCGACGATCATGGCGTAGACAACATACGTTTCAATTTTGTCTCTGACGAATTCAATGGACGTAATACCGATCCCCGTACCAGCCTACCAAGAAATCACGTGAAGCGCTCCTTCAACAGCCTTTGGGATGCTACAGTCGAGAATTCAATCAGCCGGGCGCTCTTGGGGGTGCATTGGTATTTCGATGGCATCAGTATTAAGGACGGTGATGGATCGGCCTTTGGCACACCCTCCACGCCTGACCAGTTGGGCAAGGTGGGCGGAGTTTGGTTAGGCGCTCAGGTCGCCAATCACATCGCAGTAAAACTGGGCGTGCCAGCGGATATTGTGAGCAAATCTAAGATGTAACTTTATCGGGTACTGGCGCTGGGGGGGGTCAGTTCTAAGGCAGATCGCGCCTCCGCCAGTACCCGCTTGACCTGTCATTGATGTCGGTTGACGCTACGCCAAATGGGTGTGCGGCTGATAATCACAGTGACGGATGGCGGCTGGTTCGCGCCCCCCTCTCCGCCATCTTCATTTTGGCTTCAGGAAATGCCGGGTTTGGCAGACTTGGCGACGCCTCGGGATCTCAATGACGGGGCCGCCGCCAGGGGTGGAGAGACACAGGACCTGTCACCGATCTCGCTCCTCCGCCTCGATATCCAGGTTGGTTCTGGAGTGAACAGTCTTGAAGCCACGACGCTTCAGATCTTGCACGATGTGTTCCGCCTGCTCCCGAGCCGGCTGCAGCATCCCTACCGCCAACGCCCCGACGCCCTTGCGCAGGTGGTTCTCGACAATCTCTGTGACGATGCGACCCGGCCGGTCACCGAGGTGGGGGCGGACGTGATGGACGCCATCTGCGACCATGTTCTCCAGGAACATCCTGGAGATCTGCAACTGGATACGTGCGTCACTTCGCACGGCGTCTATCGGCGAACCGTCGGTGGTTCGGGCGGCCTCTTCGAGCCCGAATCTGAAGCGACGGGCGATATTCTCCGTCTGCGGCTGAATGTGGGTGACAATATAGCGATCCAGTTGGGCGACAACATCTGGATTGGCGTCGCGCGCTCGTTCCCGGGCCCTGAGGCGGCGGGCAATCATAGTGCCCGACAGGTAGCGCCAGACCTTCCAGTAAAGATCGAAGTTCATCGGGATCGCCCTTCTGTATCCAGTTCAGCTTCCCAGCAGGTCGGAGGCAAGCGGCTTCCCGGAATCCGGTGAGCGGCCCGGCATTCCCCAGCGCCCCCACCTCACAGCCCCTCCAGAAAATCTCGCTCCGCCCCACCCCCGCCGCCGCGTTACCTGTCCCCCACGCCGCCGGCCCCGCGCCGGCCCATCGCCGCAGGGGATCGCCCACATGCCCAGGATCACGACCCGCCCCCTGACGCCCGCCATCGGCGCACTGGTGGAGAATGTCGACCTGGCCGGGCCTCTGGATGAGGAGCAGTTCGCCGATCTCCAGGCGGCCCTGCTTCGGCACCAGGTCCTGTTCTTCGAGAACCAGCGCCTGACGCCGGTGCAGCACCGGGACTTCGCCGCCCGGTTCGGCGCCCTGCACACCCATCCCCTCTATCCCGGCGTGCCCGAGGCGCCGGAGCTGTTCACCCTGGACAACCACCAGGCCAACCCCACCGACAACGACAGCTGGCACACGGACGTCACCTTCATCGAGACGCCGCCAAAGGCCGCCATCCTTCACGCCCACCTGCTGCCGGCTTCGGGCGGGGATACGATCTGGTCGAACATGAAGGCGGCCTTCGAGGCCCTGTCGCCCTCCTTCCGCGACTACCTGACCACCCTGGACGCGGTGCACGACTTCGCCCGCGGCTTTCCCGCGAGCGGCGTGGTGGCGGGCAACGCCGGCGCCGAGGCGCACGCCCGGGCCGTGGCCGCCAACCCCCCGGTGACGCATCCGGTGGTGCGGACCCACCCGGAGACGGGCGAGGACGGCCTGTTCGTCAATTACACCTTCACCGACCGCATTGTCGGCCTGACCCGCAAGGAGAGCGACGCCATCCTGGGCATGCTGTTCGAGCACATCCAGAAGCCGGAATTCCTGGTCCGCTGGCGCTGGAGCGAGAACGCCGTCGCCTTCTGGGACAACCGGGTGACCCAGCACTATGCGGTGAACGACTACCTGCCCGCGCGGCGGGTGATGGTGCGGGCGACGATACTGGGCGACCGGCCGTACCACCGCTCGCGGCGGGGGGCGGAGGCGCCGGTCCGGGAGAGCCTGGCGGCGGAGTAGGTGGGGCTGGGTGAGGGAGATGGCTGATAGGCCGTTGACCCCCTCCGGCGCGCTGGGCGCGCCACCTCCCCCTGGGGGGAGGAATTACTGAGCCAATTGCTCCCCCATGGGGGAGCTGCCGGCGAAGCCGGCTGAGGGGGTCAACGGCCTCTCAGCCGCCCCCACCCGTTTTGCGCCGCCGCCCCCGGTTCCCTATCTCTCGGCGGCCTATCCCCAAGGGACCGCTTCATGTCTTCGCCCCTGACCGCCCCGCCCGAGGGCTTCGGCCCCATCCTGCGCACGAGCCCGGTGCTGGACGCCCTGGGCGGGTTCATGAGCCGGGGCGAGGGCGAGGACCTGGAGGTCGGGCTGTGGGTCGGGCCCAACCACCTGAACGCCCGGGGCGGCCTGCACGGCGGGGTCATCGCCACCCTGATGGACGTGGCGACGGGCTACATGCTGGTCGCCCGGTCCGGCGGCCGGCGACGGATCACGGCGCGGATGACCCTGGACTACCGTGCGGCGGCGGGACCGGGCGAATGGCTGCAGGTCTTCCTCGACCGGACGGAGGAGGACGGGCGCAAGACCCTGGCCCACGCCCGCCTGATGTCGGGCGAGCGGCGGGTGGCCGAGGCGACCGTCCTGTTCGTGGACGCCCCGGCGGCCCGCTGAGCCCCTAGGCCGCCCTACGCAGGCCGCGCCACAGGAACAGGGCGCCCAGGGCGATGAACCAGAGCTGGATCCCGGTGGTCGAGAGGACGATGGAGACCGGTGGAGCGATGCCGAACAGCTCCAGGCCGGGAAGGGCGACAAGGACGCCCGCCGCCACGCCCGCAAGGCCGGCCCAGGCGGGCAGCTGGCGGTCGCGCAGGATCAGCAGGCTGGCCGAGATGGCCCAGATCGCGGCGAAGGCGGCGACGCCCAGGGCCTCGCCGATGGCGCCGCCCCAGGCGTTGAGGGCGCCCTGCGTCGCCTCGATCGCCGTGCGGGCGTCTGCAGAAAGGCCGGGGGCGGCGTAGGCCTCCGCCAGGGCCGGGCTGCCGGTCAGCCAGCGGAGGATGCCGATCGCCCGGGCGAGGGCCGAGGCCGCCGCCGCGCCCAGGGCGACCAGGCCGAGAACCCCCAGCGGACCCGGCCGGGCCGCCAGGCGCACGGTCAGGGCGCCGGTCACCAGGAAGAGCAGGGAGTAGCCGAGGTAGAGGCCATAGCCGAGCCGCACGGCGTCGATCTGGGCGAGGAGCAGGGGCAGCATGCGCGCGGGCGGATAGTCCAGGCTGTCCGGCCAGGAGATCGCCCCGCCCAGCACGATCATGGGTGCGAAGAGGCTGAAGCCCTGGAGGAGGAGGACGATCCCGGCGACGACGAAGAGCGTGCGGGAGGGTGGCGTGGCGGCGGCGGAATCGGAGGTCATGGGGTGGGCCTTCTGCAAGGGACGGTCAGGAAACGAGCGGAAGCGTCAGTGCCCGGGGCGGGCGGCGCCGAGGCCGAGGTCGGCGAGGGCCTGGGCCAGGGCCTGGCGCGGCGAGGTGTCGGGGATGGGTCCAGCGCGGGCGACGAGGCGGGCGCCGTCGAGGGCGTGGGGGACGCGCCAGAGATAGCTCATCTCGACCACGGCCTTCAGGGTCGGGACGAAGACGCCGAGGAGGCGGATCACGGGCCAGGGCATGCCGGCGCGCCTCCAGCCCCGGGTCCGGGTGGGGGCGGGTGCGGCGCCGATGTCGGCGGCGGCGGTCTCCAGGAGGTCCAGCAACTGGGCGCCGGTCAGGGTGTGGCCGGCGAAGTGCAGGACCTCGAAGGCCGGCGCCGCCTTGCCCAGCGAGCGCCCGGCCGCAGCGACGAAGGCGCGGGCGAGGTCGGGCAGGTAGGCCCAGGCGTGCGGCAGGTCGAGCGGCCCGGGATAGACCAGCCGGCCCTTCGCCAGGTCCTTGGCGATGATGAGGTCCAGCCAGGAGCCCTCGCCCGAGCCGTAGAAGTCCCCGGCGCGCAGGACGACGGCGCGTCGGAGGCGGCCGGCCTCGGCCCGCTCGCGCATCTCGGCCTCCAGGGCGACGCGCAGCCGCCCCTTGCCGGTGGTGGGCCGCTCCGGCGTCTCCTCGGTGAGGCGGGCGGGCATGTCCTCGCCGAAACCGTAGACGTTGCCGGGCAGCATGAAGACCGCGCCCAGGCGCCCGGCGACGTCCATGCCCTGCCGGGCCAGGGGCAGCATCTGGGCGTCCCACTGGTCGTAGGGCGGGTTCACGGCATGGACGACGACCTCCGCGCCCGCCGCCGCCCCGGCCAGGGCCCCGGCGTCGTCCAGGGGAAGGACCAGGGCCTCGGCACCCTCGGGCAGGCTGGCGATCGCCCGGCGGGCCTGGGCCAGGACGCGCCAGCCGGCGGCGGCGAAGGCCTCGACCGCCGCGGCGCCGAAGCGGCCGTTGGCGCCAAGGACGAGGACGGTGCGACGGGCCATGGGAACCTCTCAGGAGCTTGACGGGCGCGGGGCCCTGACGCGGTCACACTGCACGGGGGACGGGCATTCGCCCATTGCCGATGTCTTCAACCAAGATATACGTTTTCGTATGTCAAAGGCCGTGAACGATCCCCGCCTCGACGGCTTCGACTGGAGCCTGGTCCGGAGTTTCCTGGCGGTCCTCGACGCCGGCAGCATGAGCGCCGCCGCCAAGCGCCTGGGGGCCCGCCAGCCGACCCTCTCGCGCCAGATCGCCGCCCTGGAGGACCAGCTGGGCGCGCCCCTCTTCGAGCGCACCGGGCGTGGGGCGACGCCCACCGCCCTGGCCCTGGCCGTGGCCGAGGACGCCCGGGCCATGCAGGAAGGCGCCGAGCGCCTCAGCCTGCGCCTGTCGCGGGCGCGGACCCAGACCACTGGAGACGTGCGGATCTCCACGAGCCAGGTGGCGGCCAGCTATCTGCTGCCGCCGGTCCTGGCCGCCCTGCAGCGGGCGGAGCCGGGCATCCGGGTCGAGCTGGTCGCCTCCAACGCCCTGTCAAACCTCATCCGGCGGGAGGCCGACATCGCCGTACGCATGGCGCGCCCGGCCCAGGGCTCGCTGGTGGCCCGCAAGCTGGCGGACATTCCCATCGTCGCCTGCGCGCACGTGGACTACCTCGCCCGGGCGGGGACCCCGCAGGCGCCCGGGGACCTCCTCCGTCACCGGCTGGTGGGCTATGACCGGGACGAGACGATGGTGCGGGGGTTGGCCGCCGGCGGCCTGCCGATCACCCGCGAGAACTTCCACATCCTGACCGACGACCAGCTGGCCTACGGCCGGCTCCTGGCGGCGGGGGCCGGCGTCGGATTCGTCGCCGGCTACAACCTGCCCTTCCTGCCCGGCGTGGTTCAGGTCCTGCCGGACATGCAGATCCCGCCCCTGCCCTGCTGGCTGGTCACCCACCGGGAGATCCGGGGCAATCCCCTGGTGCGCCGGACCTTCGACTTCCTGGCGGAGCAGATCCCCGCCGCACTCGAGGCGGCAACCCCGACCTGAGCTCCTACCCCCGCCCGAAGGCCCCGATCTCCGCACGGCGGCCGAAGACGGCGCGGTTCACGGCCAGGCCCACGCCCAGGCAGGCGACGAGGGTCACCAGCATCAGGTGGATGTAGTGGATGGGCGTCCAGACGAAGGTGAAGACGGCGTAGAGGGCGACGCCGAAGACCACGGCGGCCATGGCGGCCCGGGCGTCCACATTGCGGAAGACCAGGCCCAGGATGAAGGCCGACAGGATGGGCATGGAGAGCAGGCCGTTCAGCTGCTGCACCAGGTTGATGATCGAGGCGGCGCCCGAATAGAGCGGCACGAGGGCGATCGACACCGCCATGAAGGCCAGGGAGATCACCGTGTTCAGCCGCTTCACGTCCGGATTGGGCGCGATGTAGGGCTCGTGCAGGTCGCAGACATAGAGGGTGACCGACGAGTTCAGCACGGAGGTGTAGCTGGTCAGGACGGCGGCGGCCATGAAGGCGGCGAAGGCGCCCGAGAGCCAGGAGGGCATGACCTCGGCCACCACCCGGCCATAGGTGGCGTCGCCAATGTCGCCGAACAGCTTGTAGGCGCAGACCCCGGGGATCACCACGATGGCGGGCACGAAGAGGATGCGGATGAGGATGGCCGCGAACACCCCCTTCTGCCCCTCGCGCAGGTTGGGGGCGGCCATGGCCCTCTGGGTGATGGTCTGGTTGGTGGACCAGTAGAACATCTGGATGAAGATCATCCCGGTCAGCAGGGTCGGCCAGGGGATGGGGCTCTCGGGGCCGCCGATCATGCTGAGGCGCTCGGGCGGAATGCCCGAGAAGTCGAAGCCGATGGCCGCCATGGCCAGCACGGTCACCGCCGCCGCCATGCCCAGCACCCCCACGCCGGACAGGGTGTCGTAGACCGCCACGGCCCGCAGGCCCCCCAGCACGGTGTAGGCCGCCCCCACGGCGGCGATGCCGCCCGCCAGCACCATCAGGGGCGGGGCGTGCTCGAACATGGTCGAGAGGAAGAGGGCCCCGGTATAGGTCATGATCGGCAGGTAGATGAAGACGTTGCCCAGCAGGAAGAGCAGCGAGACCGTCGCCCTCAGTCCCTTGGACCCGTACTTGCGCTCGAGCAGCTCGGTCGTCGTGGTGCAGTTGTTGCGGTAGTAGATGGGCAGGAAGACCAGGGCCAGAATGACCAGGCCCGCCACGGCGGCGAGCTCCCACCAGGCCAGCAGCAGCATCTGGTTGCCGTTCATGCCCACCAGCTGGTCGGTGGACAGGTTGGTCAGGGTGATGGAGCCCGCCACGAAGGGCCAGGACAGGTTCCGGCCCGCCAGGAAGTACTCGCTGTTGCTGTCGGTGGAACGCCCACCCATGCGGCGAACCTGCCACCAAGTGGCCAGGGCCATCAGCCCGGTCAGGACGGCGAAGACGCCCCATTGGATCGCATTGGTCGTCATGCTCGGCCGCCCCCCAACGGCGGAGGCAGTCTAGGCGCAAACCTCAGCCGCCGCATACAGATACTGGAGCCGCCGTAGACCCCCTCCGGCCCGAGGCCTTGCCCCGGTCCACCTCCCCCTTGGGGGAGGAATTAGAGGGCCATTGCTCCCCCAAGGGGGAGCTGTCAGCGAAGCTGACTGAGGGGGTCCACGGCGCTTCAGTCGCCTGGACTGCGCGCCGGGGGCATGGCGGCGATCCAGTCCCGGATCAGCGCCACGCCCTCAGCGTGGACCAGGGCGCGGCCCAGTTCGGGCATCATGACGCCCGGCTCGCCGGAGGCCATGCGGAAGGCCAGGATGGAGCGTTCCGGGTGACCGGGGTCGATGGCCACGGCGAGATCGCCCGAGCCCCGGCCGGCGGCCACCGGGGGCTTGCCGACGCCGAGGGCGGGGGGCCGCGTTTCCTCCGCCGTCAGGAAGAGTCCCGAATTGCTCGCCGAGCCCGAGGGGTTGTGGCAGTGGCCGCAGTTGACGTCGAGATAGGCCCGGGCGCGGGCGTCCAGGGGCCGGGCGGCGTCGTTCCAGGCTGCGAGGCGAGGCATGGCCTCCGGAGCGGGGGCGCCTTCGAGCAGGCCGGCCCGGCTCCAGAGGGCGAGCAGGTTGCCGCGGCCGCCGCCGGCCAGCGCGACCTCATGATTCAGGTTCCGGGCCTTCGGGCCGATGGGGGTGACCGCGCCGTCCAGCTGGTGGCAGGTCTTGCACTGGTTCTGGTTGGGCACGGCGTAGTCGAGGGCGACCTCGCGCCCCGCAAGGTCGGTGAAGCGGACCGGCAGGCGGGCGCCCGCGCGCTTCAGCACCGCCTCAGTTCCCTCCGCATTCCAGACATAGGTCTGGGCCGTCCAGCCGGAGGCCTTGTGGATCAGGAGGCGGGTCTCGACCTTGCGCACGTCGCGGTCGGGGCGGCGCAGGTCGGCGGGATAGGCGAAGGTCTTCACCAGGACGGCGCCCACCGGGAAGTCCAGGACCCCGGTCTGCGCATAGCCGATCCGCCGGTCCGGCGGGGTGAAGACGAAGCGGGCCTTCTCCGCATGGTCGGTGAACAGGGGCGTGGCGAGGTCGTAGGGCGCCACCCGGCCGTTGGGCCGGGCCGCGCCGGCGTCGAGGAAGAGGCGATAGTCAGACAGGCGCGGGGCGGGGGCGTCGGCCAGCACGAGGTCGAGGTCCACCCCGGGCTGCGGGGCGGCGGCGCCCAGGCCCGCCAGGGCGGCGAGCAGGACCGCCGACAGGAGAAGGCCCCGCCTCACGGGCGGGCGGATTCCAGGCTGACCGCGGAAGGCTCTGCGAGCACCGCGTCGACCACGGAGGCGCTGACGCTCGGGGCCGCGGCGTCGACCCGGCCCGGGCCCGGAAGGTTCAGGTTCAGGACCGGGCCGTCGGCCAGCCGCACCTTCACCTCGGCGGGCTTGCCGCCGGCGGCGCGCACGCCATCCCAGATCACGGGGGGCAGGGGCCCGCCCAGGGCCTTGGCGATCTCCGGGCCGCCGGGGAACTGCGGATCCCACCCATTGCGGCCAAACCGGTTGTCGCGGACGACGATGTCGCGCGGCAGGGGATTGTAGGCCGGGTCGTTGAAGGCCTGGGTGTAGCTGACCAGCATGACCCCGGCGCTCTGGTTGCCGGACACCTCGTTGCCGAAGACATGGACGTCGCGGTTGGCCATGACCATCACGCCGGTGCCCGTCGGCACGCTGGCGACGATATTGCCCTTGGGGGCGAAGTTGGGGGTGTCGTTGTCCACCACCCGGTTGTTGAACACCCGGGTCGAGTGACCCCCCATCTGGGGCAGGTTGGGCAGGTCGAAGACCAGGATCCCGCCGGCGTTGCGGGTGGCGACGTTGTCATGGACGTCGGCGAACATCGAGTTCTCGATCTCGATGCCGGCGACGTTGAATTCCGCGCGGCTGTTGCGGACGATGATGTGCCGTGACTGGCCCACATAGATGCCGGCGTCCGAGGCGCCGCGCACGAGCACCCCGTCGATCAGCACCCTCTGGGAGGAGACCGGATAGACCCCGTAGGCGCCGTTCGTCTCCTTCGGCCCGCCGGTCCACTCCACGCGCAGGTTGAGGTAGCGGATGTCGTCGGCGCCCTTGGACTTGATCCCGTCGCCGCGGGTGTCCTCCACCGCCAGGTCCTTAACCGTGACGCGGTCGGAGGTGATGAGCAGGCCCTCGCCCGCCCCCTTCTGGCCCTTGAAGGACAGGATGGTGGCGTCCGGCCCGGCGCCGACGACCGTCACTCCGTCCACGTCCAGGGAAAGGCCGTCCGTCAGGATGTACCGGCCAGCGGCGATCCGGACCGTGTCCCCCGGCTTCGCATCGAGAAGGGCGGTCTGCAGCCGCTCCTGGGCGTCCGGACCGGGCGTCACGGTCAGGGTGGCGGCGGCGGCCAAGCCTGGCGCCGCCAGGAGGGCGGCGGCGAGCGCAAAGGTGGTCCTGGACATGGCTTCCCCCCGGATGGCGCCGGCGACACGGGCGGCCGGGCTGTTGGGGGCATGTTACGGGCTGAAGCCGGCCTGTCCAGCGGCCGGGCGGGCGCGCTTGCCCGGCCCCGGGGACGGGCTTACAGTGTACGCACATCCCTGCCGGA
>JBJOJL010000044.1:0-17199 GCA_046046615.1 Pseudomonadota bacterium | reverse complement strand
TTCGCTACTTCGAGGACGCGCGCTTGCGACGGCGGGTGGGCCAGGCCGCAACGTCCAGCCCGGCGGCATCGCCGCCGGACGACTGGTCGTCTCTCGAGCCGATCGCAGCGCCTGCCACGCCGGTCCGGGCTGCGTCCGGCCTTAGCGAGGGGGATGCGGAGGAGGGCGGTCTCCGCCGGGAGCCCGCGCCGATGTTCGAAGATGCCGCGGAGCCGCCGCCGCCCGTGCGCGAGTTCGGCTTCTTCGAAGACGAGCCCGACGATGACGGTGAGGGTGCCCAGCAGGCGGCTTTGCAGAGCCGCTTTCGCCGGGTCGCGCGTCAGGCCGCCCTCGATCCGGACGATGGATTGGAGCTCTGACGATGCAGAAGGCGAGACTGTCGGTCTATCTGGAGCCTGACACCTTGAAGGCCTTGGAAGCGCTCGCCGACCGGCGCGGCAAGTCCAAGTCGCTGGTGGCGGAGGCGGCCATCGCTTCCTTCGTCTCTCCGGATGCGTCGGAGCGCCAGGAAGCTGCGATCACGCGCCGATTGGATCAGCAGAACCGGGCCACGGAGCGGCTCGAACGCAATCTCGGCATCTCCATCGAGATGATGGCGCTGTTCGTGCGCTTCTGGCTCACTACGACGCCGGCCGTACCGGAGGCGGCGCAAGCCGCCGCTCAGGCCAAGGGCAAGGAGCGATACGAGGGGTTCGTCGAGGCGCTGGGTCGTCGACTGGCGCGAGGCGTCAGCTTCACCCGTGAGATCTCCGAGGAGCGGACTGCGCCCGACTGAAGATCAAGCGATGCTGTGCTCGGAGGTGATTCGAGATGCTGTTTCGCGAGACCGAATACTCTCGACCGACGCCGACGCAGTACGCCTTGTTGGGCGAGGCGGTGGTCGACTGGTCCATCATCGACCTCTTGGTGGAGTCCTTGCTCGCCCGGCTCGCCCGTGCGCCGGATTTTCCGATGCTCGCCATCACCAAACGGCTCGGCGCCGACGCCCGCAACGCAGCCCTCCAAGCGCTCGCCGAGATGCATGAGCAACGGTACGGAGGGCGGGCCCTGCCTTCCGAGGCCGTCGCCAAAGTCGCGCTGATCCGCAAGCGCCTCGAAGCGTTGAAGCCGTTC
The DNA here is from genome assembly GCA_046046615.1 of Pseudomonadota bacterium. GTDB lineage: Bacteria > Pseudomonadota > Alphaproteobacteria > Caulobacterales > Caulobacteraceae > Phenylobacterium. The sequence continues at coordinate 16,086 of JBJOJL010000044.1, read as the reverse complement.
CGCAACCGTGTGGCGCATTGGATCTGGATGCGGCAGTCCGACGACGCATTGTTCGGTACGCCGATGGTCGGCCGCGTGCCGAAGCGCGGGCGTGACGAGGGCATGGTGATGACCAATGCCGAACTGCGCGCGCACCTCGACGAACTGCCGTCACTTGCCGAGCTCATCGAAGCGGCTTTGCAGGACCTTCCGGAGGTCGACGAGCGTAGCCTCTTGTCCTGATCGGGCGGCGTGATCGCCGCCCGTCAGCAATCACGCGCTGCAGCCCTACTACGACAGAACCCTTGTTGAAGACCGGTCACTCAGGCGCTCATTAGTGACCCCGTTTTCTACGGCCAATCGGCCGTAAACGGGAGCGTCCGGTGTCGATCACCCCAATCCGCAATGAGGTCTTCGTGCGCAGCGCCAGGATGCTGCGCACAGCCCTCGGCCCGCGCATTGCTGGCTGGCTCGATGACGCCGAAGTCGTCGAAGTGATGCTCAATCCGGACGGCCAGCTTTGGCTGGACCGGCTGGGCGCCGGCCTCCAGCGCACCGGTTGCGAGCTGACCCCGGAAGACGGGGAGCGGATCGTGCGCCTCGTGGCCCATCACGTTGGCGCCGAAGTGCATGCGGGCGCGCCGCGCGTCTCCGCCGAGCTGCCGGAGAGTGGCGAGCGGTTCGAGGGACTGCTCCCGCCGGTCGTGACCGCCCCCACGTTCGCGATCCGCAAGCCGGCCGTCGCGGTGTTCACGCTGCAGGACTACGTCGACGCCGGCGTCATGGGCGCGGCTGCCGCGGATGTCCTCCGCCGCGCGGTCGCCGAGCGGCGGAACATCCTGGTCGCCGGCGGGACCTCCACGGGCAAGACCACGCTCGCCAACGCCCTGTTGGCCGAGGTCGCCAAGACCAGCGACCGCGTGGTGCTCATCGAAGACACCCGCGAGCTTCAGTGCGCCGCGCCGAACCTGGTGGCGCTTCGGACGAAGGATGGCGTGGCCTCGCTGGCGGATCTGGTCCGGTCGTCGCTGCGGCTGCGGCCCGACCGCATACCCATCGGAGAGGTGCGTGGCGCGGAAGCGCTCGACCTGCTCAAGGCCTGGGGGACCGGCCATCCGGGCGGCATCGGCACCATCCACGCCGGCACGGCGCGGGGCGCGCTGCGACGGCTCGAGCAGCTGATCCAGGAGGCGGTGCCGGTCGTCCCGCGCGCCCTGATCGCCGAAACCGTCGACCTGATCGCCGTCCTGAACGGGCGAGGTGCGGATCGCCGCCTCACCGAACTCTGCGCCGTGGCGGACCTCGCCGCCGACGGCGAGTACCGCATCGCCGACGTGAGCGCGGCTTGCCAAGGAGAGCTTCCATGATCCGCCGCATCCGCGGGCGGCTCGCAGGCGCGAGCGCCCTCGCAACCGTATGGCTGCTCGCCGGGCCGGCCCACGCCGCGGGCTCGTCCATGCCCTGGGAAGCCCCGCTGCAGAAAATCCTGCAATCGATCGAGGGCCCCGTGGCCAAGATCATCGCGGTGATCATCATCATCACCACAGGCCTGACCCTGGCCTTTGGCGACACCTCTGGGGGCTTTCGACGGCTGATCCAGATCGTCTTCGGCCTGTCGATCGCCTTCGCCGCCTCCAGCTTCTTCCTGTCCTTCTTCTCGTTCGGCGGCGGAGCGCTGGTCTGATGCAGCAGACGCCCACCCCGCCTGGCTTTGAAGTCCCGGTCCACCGCGCCCTGACCGAGCCTGTGCTGCTGGCCGGCGCGCCCCGTGCCTTCGCCATCGTCAACGGCACCCTGGCGGCCGCCATCGGACTGGGCCTGCGGCTGTGGATCGCCGGCCTGGCGCTCTGGCTGATCGGCCACGCCTTCGCCGTCTGGGCCGCCAAGCGCGACCCGCACTTCGTCGAGGTGGTGCGGCGGCACGTCCGCATCCCGCCCTATCTGGGGGTCTGACGCGATGTTCGATCTCCGCGAATACCGCCGGCGTGCGGCCCAGCTGCCCGACTTCCTCCCGTGGGCGGCCCTGGTTGAGCAAGGCGTGGTCCTGAACAAGGACGGCGGGTTTCAGCGCACCGCGCGCTTCCGCGGGCCCGACCTGGACTCGGCGACCGCGTCCGAGCTCGTCTCGGCCGCGGGGCGGCTCAACAACGCGCTGCGGCGACTTGGGTCCGGCTGGGCGGTGTTCGTGGAGGCCCAGCGCAATGCGGCCGACATCTACCCGCTCAGCGACTTTCCAGATCCTGTGTCGGCGCTGGTGGATGAGGAGCGCCGGGCTCAGTTCGAGGAACACGGGGCGCATTTCGACAGCGCCTACTTCCTGACCTTCGTCTTCCTGCCGCCCGCCGAGAACACCGCCCGCGCCGAGTCCTGGCTCTATGAGGGGCGGGAGCGCCGCGGCGTCGACTGGCGCGAGGCGCTGGCTGGCTTCGTCGACCGGACGGATCGCGTCCTGGCCTTGCTCGAAGGCTTTGTGCCGGAAGCGGCGTGGCTCTCCGACGCCGAGACCCTGACCTACCTGCACTCGACGGTCTCGACCCACCGCCACCGTGTCGGCGTTCCGGACACACCCATGCACCTGGATGTGCTCCTGGCCGACCAGCCGCTCACCGGCGGACTCGAACCGCGGCTTGGAACGGCGCACCTGCGGGTGCTGACCATCAGCGGTTTCCCGGCTGCGACGTGGCCCGGGCTGCTCGACGACCTCAACCGCCTGGCGTTCCCCTACCGCTGGTCCACGCGCGCGATCTGCATGGACAAGGTCGACGCCGCCAAGCTGCTGGGCCGGATCCGCCGCCAGTGGTTCGCCAAGCGCAAGTCGATCATGGCGATCCTCAAGGAGGTGCTGACCAACGAGGCTGCCGCGCTGGTCGACACCGACGCCCAGAACAAGGCGCTTGACGCCGACGAGGCCCTGCAGGACCTGGGCGCCGACGTGGTCGGCCATGCCTTCGTCACCGCTACGGTGTGCGTCTGGGACGAGGACGCGGGCCGCGCGGACGCCAAGCTGCGACTGGTCGAGAAGGCGATCCAGGCCCGCGACTTCACCTGCATGGTGGAGACCGTCAACGCGGTGGAAGCCTGGCTCGGCAGCCTCCCGGGCCACGCCTACGCCAATGTGCGGCAGCCGCCGATCTCGACCCTGAACCTGGCGCACATGATCCCGCTTTCGGCGGTGTGGGCGGGACCTCAGCGGAACGCGCACCTGAACGGGCCGCCGCTTTTCTTCGCCCAGACGGAAGGCTCGACCCCCTTCAGGTTCTCGACCCACGTCGGCGACGTCGGCCACAGCATGGTGGTGGGGCCGACTGGGGCAGGGAAGAGCGTGCTGTTGGCGCTGATGGCCCTGCAGTTCCGCCGCTACTCCGCCGGCCAGGTCTTCGCCTTCGACTTCGGCGGCTCGATCCGAGCCGCGGCGCTGGCGATGAGCGGCGACTTCCACGATCTCGGCGGAGCGCTCGCGGACGATGAGACACCGCCCGTCGCGCTGCAGCCGCTGGCCCGCATCGAAGATCTGGCTGAACGCGGCTGGGCTTCGGAGTGGCTGGCCGGCGTGCTGGCCCGAGAAGGTGTCGCGGTGACGCCTGAGGTGAAGGAGCATCTCTGGACGGCGCTCGGATCGCTGGCCTCGGCCCCCGAGACCGAGCGGACCCTCACCGGCCTGTCGGTCCTGCTGCAGTCCAACGCGCTGAAGCGCGCCCTTCAACCCTACACCGTGGCGGGCCCGTGGGGTCGGCTCCTCGACGCGGAGAGCGAGCGCCTCGGCACGGCGTCCGTGCAGGCGTTCGAGACGGAAGGGCTGGTGGGCTCGGCGGCGGCGCCGGCCGTGCTCGCCTACTTGTTCCACCGCATCCAGTCCCGCCTCGACGGCCGGCCAACCCTGGTGGTGGTCGACGAAGGCTGGCTCGCCCTCGACGACGCCACCTTCGGCGCTCAGCTGCGGGAATGGCTGAAAACCCTGCGCAAGAAGAACGCGTCCGTGGTGTTCGCCACCCAGTCGCTCGCCGACATCGAAACGAGCGCGATCGCAGCCTCGATCATCGAGAGCTGCCCCACTCGCATCTTCCTGCCGAACGACCGTGCGCAGGAGCCGCAGATCGCAGCCGCCTATGCCCGGTTCGGTCTCAACGAGCGGCAGATCGAGATTCTCGGTCGGGCGATCCCGAAGCGCGATTACTACTGCCAGTCCCGTCGCGGGAACCGGCTCTTCGAGCTGGGGCTAGGGCCGGTGGCGCTCGCCTTCTGCGCCGCTTCCGCCAAAGCGGACCAGCTGGTGATCGCGGAGCTTCTTGATCGCCATGGCCCGGGCGGGTTCGCGGCGGCGTGGCTCGAACACCGCAGGCTTCCCTGGGCCGCGGACCTGATCCGCCTGCAGGCCAAAGCGCCACCGCAACTGGAGACCGTCTGATGAAGACCCGCACCCCGTGGCTGGCGGCGCTCGTGTGCTCGACCAGTCTCGTCCTGGCGCTGCCCAGTCCGGCCGGCGCGCAGCTCACCGTCTATGACCCGACGAACTACGCCTCGAACGTCATGCAGGCGGCGCGGGCCTTGGAGCAGATCAACAATCAGGTCCGCAGCCTGCAGAACCAGGCGCTGAGTCTGACGAACCAGGCTCGCAACCTGGCCCAACTGCCGTACTCGTCGCTCCAGACCGTGCAGGGAAATCTTGGCCGCATCAGTGGCCTTATGCAGCAGGCGCAGCGGGTCGCCTACGACGTCCAGGCCATCCAGCGGGAATTCGGGAAGAACTACGCAGTGAGCGCCGGAAGCCGCGACGCCGACCTGGTCGCGTCGGCCAACGCGCGCTGGCAGAACTCCGCCGCGGCCTTCCAGCACTCCCTTGAGGTTCAGGCCGGCGTAGTGGCCGGCCTACCCAGTGCGCGCACGGAACTCTCCAACATTGTCGGCGCCAGCCAGGGCGCGGCCGGCATCCTGCAGGCGACGCAGGCGGGAAACCAGCTGCTGGCCCTACAGAGCCAACAGCTGACGGACCTCACCGCGATGATCGCGGCCCAGGGACGCGCGGCGGCGCTCGAGCAGGCCGAGCGGGCGGCGAGCCGGGCTCAGGCGCAAGAGCAGTTTCGCCGGTTCGTCGATCGGCGCCAGGGTTATCGGGCCCCTCCCGTGGAGATGTACCGATGACCCGCCTGATCCTGTCCGCTGCTTCGACCGTCGCCGTCCTGCTCGTCGCCGGCTGTGACCGGACTCCCGCCGCTCAAGCACCCAAGGAGATGACCGCTCCTCAGCTCAAGACAGAGCTGGAACGCTGCAAGGAGCTCGGACTGAAGGCGTACGAGGACGCCGGCTGCAAACAGGCGCAGCAGGAAAGCAACGACCGCTTCCTCGGCAAGAGTAAGGAACCGGCTCCATGAATTCCGGCGTCGCTGACCGTTTCCTGGACGTTTTCTCCCGCTACATCGACTCCGGCTTTGGCCTGCTCGGCGGAGAGGTTGCCTTCCTGGCGAGCACGCTGGTGGTGATTGACGTCACCCTGGCGGCGCTGTTCTGGTCCTGGTCGGCCGGCGACGACGTGATCGCCCGACTTATCAAGAAGACGCTCTACGTCGGCTTCTTCGCCTTCCTGCTGTCGAACTTCAACGGACTGGCGAAGATCGTCTTCCAGTCCTTCTCGGGTCTGGGCCTCAAGGCTGCGGGCAGTGGCATGTCCGCAGCTGACTTCCTGCGGCCAGGCAAGCTGGCGCAATCAGGCATCGATGCGGGAAAGCCGATCCTGGAATCCGCCATGCAGATGTGCGGCTTTCCGCAGTTCTTCGACAATTTCCCTCAGATCGCGGTGCTGATGATCGCCTGGCTCGTCGTGCTGGTCGCCTTCTTCGTGCTCGCGGTGCAGCTCTTCGTCACCCTGATCGAATTCAAGCTGACGACGCTGGCTGGCTTCATTCTGGTGCCCTTCGGCCTGTTCGGACGGACCGCCTTCCTGGCCGAGCGTGTGCTCGGAAACGTCGTCGCCTCTGGCGTGAAGGTGCTGGTGCTGGCCGTGATCGTTGGGATTGGCTCCACCTTGTTTGGCGAGTTCATCCAGGACTTTGGCGGGCAGAAGCCAACCCTTGAGGAGGTGCTTTCCCTCGCATTGGCCTCGCTCTGCCTCCTTGGCCTCGGCATCTTCGGTCCTGCCATCGCCAACGGCCTGGTGTCGGGCGCGCCGCAGCTTGGGGCAGGGGCCGCCGTCGGAACTGGCCTCGCCGCCGGCGGCCTGGCGGCCGCTGGCGCGATGGGCGCGCGCGCCGCGATCGGCGCCGGCGTCGGGGGCGCGCGAGGCGCCATCGCTGCCGCGCGTGGCTTCCGCTCGGGCCCCTCGGGCTCCGGCGACAGCGGCTTGCGGCCCAATCCGCCCTCAGGACAGAGCGGTCCTGCGGGTGGTGGGCCTAGTGGCGGCGGCGCGCCGGCGTGGGCTCGCCAATACCAGCGCCGTCAGGAAGCGGCCCATGGCGCCGCGACCGCCGCGCACGCTCTTCGTTCCGGCGACCATCCCGGCGGCGGAACCTCCGTCTCGCTCGCAGAGGATCGGTCATGAACGTCTTCACTCGACCCGGGGTGCGCTATGGCGCGACCCCCGCCCTCGAAACGCCTTACCAGCGCGCGGCGCAAGCTTGGGACGACCGGATCGGCTCAGCTCGCGTGCAGGCCCGGAACTGGCGGCTGATGGCCTTCGGTAGCTTGCTGCTGTCAGCCGGACTTTCAGGCGCCCTCGTCTGGCAGGGCGCCCGCGGCTCCGTGACGCCTTGGGTGGTGGAGGTGGATCGGCTGGGCCAAACCCAGGCGGTTGCGCCCGCGGTGGCCGGGTACAAGCCGAGCGACCCGCAGATCGCCTGGCACCTGGCGCGGTTCATCGAAGAGGTTCGTTCGATCCCCTCCGATCCCGTCGTCGTCCGGCAGAACTGGCTTCGGGCCTATGACTACGCCACCGACCGTGGCGCCCTAGCCCTCAACGAATACGCCCGCGCCAACGACCCCTTCAGCAAGGTGGGCCACACTCAGGTCGCCGTCGACGTCTCGAGCGTGATCCGCGCCTCGCCGGACAGCTTCCGTGTTGCCTGGGTCGAGCGCCGCTACGTGGACGGGGCTTTGGCGTCAACCGAGCGCTGGACCGCCATTCTCACCGTGGTCCTGCAGCCGCCACGCACAACCGAACAGCTCCGGAAGAACCCCTTGGGCGTCTTCGTCCATGCTCTGAATTGGTCTCGGGAGCTCGGCTGATGCGCGGCTCGATCATCTTCCTGATGCTGGCCGGGACGACCCTCAGCGGCTGCGCGACGATGGAAGCCCAACAATCCAAGGCGGTGTCCGCGTCGGCCGTCCCCGCCGCAGCCCCGGCGCTCACATCAGCGCCCATCCCGCGTCGCCCGATTGTCGTGGCTTCCACCCCAGTTCCGAACCCGCCGGAGCGTCCCGCACGAAAGCCTGCCGCGGGTCCTGTCCGGCGTGCGCCCGAGGCTGGTGATCCCGCGGCGCGTGTGGCCAGAGCCAATGCCGCCGCCAGGGTCCAGCCGACCGGATCGGCCTATACAAACGCCGCGCAGATCTACCCCTACGCCGAGGGCGCTCTGTTTCAGGTCTACACGGCGCCTGGCCGGATCACGGACATCACGCTCGAAGAGGGCGAGACCCTTTCCGGAACCGGGCCTGTGGCTGCCGGCGACACCGTGCGCTGGATCATCGGCGATACGGAAAGCGGATCAGGAGCCAGTCGGCGGGTGCACATCCTGGTCAAGCCGACCCAGGCTAATCTGCAGACCAATCTGGTGATCAACACCAATCGCAGGACCTATCACCTGGAACTGCGCGCGACGCCGGCGACCTACATGGCGTCGGTGGCTTGGCGCTACCCGGCCGATGAGGCCTTGGCGGCCGCCGCGAGCGTCGAGCGCTACGCCGCGCCCACCGTGGCGATCGAGCAGCTCAACTTCAACTACAAGATTTCCGGCGACCGCCCCTCCTGGCGTCCTGTGCGTGTCTTCGATGACGGCCGGCAGACCTTCATCGAATTCGCCCCTTCGGTGACGCAAGGCGAGCTTCCGCCGCTGTTTGTCGGCGGCGCGGACGGGAAAGCGGCGGATCTCGTGAACTACCGTGTGAGCGGCCAGCGGATGGTGGTCGATCGCCTGTTCACTCGCGCCGAGCTGCGGCTCGGCGACCGTCGCGGCCAAAAGCGCGTGCGCATCGAGCGCGGTGCGGGAGGATGACCATGTCCACGGCCTCTCAGCCTGCGGCCCGCGAGCCTGCGGAGGAACTCCGGATTCGCTCCGCGAGGCCGCGAGTAGCCCGCCTCTCGCGCAAGGTGCTGATCGCCCTGACCGCGACCGGGTCGGTCGCGGTTGTGGGCGCCGTTGCCTACGCCATGACCACCCACGCGGGCGGCTCCGCGCCCGCAGAGGTCTACAACGTCGGAGGCCAGCCTCCCGAGCGGCTCAACGCGCTCCCGCGCGATTACGGCGGCGCTCCCCGGCTAGGGCCGCCACTACCCGGAGATCTCGGGCGTCCGATGCTGGAGGCCGAAGTCGCGCCGCCTCCGATGACGCCGGTCGCGACTGGCGATGCGGTCCAGCAGGAGTCCCAAGCGCGGCGGCAGCGCCTGCTGCAGGAGCGCGACGCGGCGCGAACCAGCCGGCTCTTCTCCACGGAGACGCAAGGCCAAGCCGCCTCGTTGGGTGAAGGGGCCACGGGCCTTATTGAAGCTGCCGCGTCTGCTCCGGCAGGGCGGCGCACGATCCTCGATGGGCCGGTGGATCGACGGACAACGAGCCCAGACCGGCTGGCGTCGCCACCATCGCCCTTCGTGCTGCAAGCCGGCGCGATGATACCGGCGGCGCTTCTCACGGGCGTGCGATCGGACCTGCCAGGGCAGATCGTCGGCCAGGTGACGGAGAACGTCTACGACAGCGTAAGGGGCCGCTTCCTCTTGATTCCGCAGGGATCGAAGCTGATCGGCGCCTATGACACCCAGGTCGCCTTCGGGCAGAGCCGCGTGCTGCTGGCCTGGACCCGACTGATCCTTCCAAACGGACGCTCGCTCGTGTTGGAGAAGCTGCCGGCCGGTGACGCCCAAGGCTACGCAGGCCTGCAGGATCGCGTTGACCGCCACTGGGGCGCGCTGTTCGGCGCCGCCGCACTTTCGACGATCCTCGGCATAGGCGCGGAGCTCGGGGAGGGCGACGACGAGAACGACATCCTTCGCGCGCTCCGCCACGGGGCGGCTGGCTCCTTCAACCAGGTTGGACAGCAGGCGGTCGGGCGCAGCCTCAACATTCCGCCGACGCTGACGATCCGACCGGGCGCCCCGGTGCGGGTGATGGTCACCCGCGATCTCATTCTTGAACCCTACAGAGGCTGAGAGGTGTGCAAATGACCAAGCTGAAACTCGCCGAGCTGCAGGACGACACGCCTGTGAAGCTCACGGTTGAACTGCCTGGAGCCGTGCACCGCGACCTCGTCGCCTACGGCGAGGCGCTGGCAGCCCAAGGCGGTCGAGCGCTCGAACCCGCCAAGCTGATCGTGCCGATGCTCTCCAGGTTCATGAACACCGATCGCGCCTTCACGCGCTCGAAGCGCTCGGGCGACAGCACGAGCCGCTGAGAGGACCACGAGAGCGAGGTGACGGCGACGCAGTCACTGAACCTCAGCACGATCGGAAACGCACGTGCAGTTTCTGACCTCTAGCGAGACATTCTCACCAATCATACCAGCGCCACTTCGAGGTCGTTGAGAACCCGAGCCAGCCCTGGCGCCATGCGAAGAGATCCGGATGTGGCGACCGTGAGCTTGGGCACGGCTCGGCCATAGATCGCGAGGTTCACTTCGCCGTTCAGGCGGGACGGATAGTAGATCCCGTCCACCTGAGCCGGGTGGTCATGGAAGGCGATGGACCAGCGGCGCGCGAGCGCTTGGCGCGAGGATCGCAGGACGTCGCTGGGCACGCCCATCCGGACAGGCCCGTCGCCGCTCAAGTCGAGCAAGGCTAGTTCGGTGCTGGTCGCCACCTGCGCATACTGCCGCGAGTCGAGCTCGGCCTCGTCCATCGGGAAGTCGCCCACGACGCCGTCCCGATCGTCGCGGAGTACCGCCTCGAGGAAGCAGACCTTCAGTGACGACCCGAGGTAGAGTACTCCGAAGCGGTTCGCCTCCATGCGGCGACGCGGGTCGCTGAACCGGCTGCGGCTCTTCCCGAAACCGAGCGGGTCCGGGAAGCGCTGGTGGTAGATGCGGCCGAACGTGCGACCGGCCGGGATCCGGACCAGGTCGAGCGCAGCCGTCGCGAATGCGGCAGTCGGCTCGCGGGACGACACCTAGCCAAGCGCTCCAGCGGCAAGGCTCTCGGCCGCTTCGAGCACCTCGTCTGTCCGGCCCTGGCGCAACGCGTCGACTCCGGTCGCACCTTCCAGCTCCGGATGGCGCTGAACGAGAAAACGGTAGACGGCCCACGGGCTGTCGCCGAGCTTTTCGAAAAGCTGTGGGATAGCGGCAAAGGGCTTGCCGTTCTCGTCAACCTGCCACGCTGGGAAGCGGAACCCGCGGCGCGCGCCGTCCACCGCCAGCACCTCATGCCTCTGCCGCTTCGCATTCACGGTCACGCGGCTGACGCCGAGCAGCTCCGCGAAGGCGTCCGCGCTCAGCATCTCGTCGCCGGCCAGGATCTCCGCCACCCGTAGCCGGCCGCGCTCGCGGGCCGCAGCCAGGGCTGCATCCAGATCATCAGCGTCATCGGCGCGGTCGTTCCCGGCTTGCCTGGCGTCATCCGCGATCGTCGCCTTGGCGTGCACCCGCGGCTGGCCTTTGGGGTCGACTTCGACCCAGAAGCCGGTGCGCCGACCGCTCTCGCGGCTCTCCGTTATGCGCTCACTCAGCACTTCCATGACGGCGCGGACGCCCGACTTCCGTGGATTGAGGGCCTGGACGGATTTGGAGGGCAGGGCGACGGTGAATTCGCCATTCTTGCTGTCGCGCACCGTCGTGCGCGGCTGGCGCGCAACGTCGGCTTTGGTCACATAGCGGCCGGTGCTGCGGCCGGCTGACGATGCCTTCTCTGCCATGGGGTGGTCCTTTCCCCAACAATCTGGGCTTCCGCGTTAGCCTCGTCAATTCCGTTAAGTTCGTAAAGTTCCGGTGAGCAGCAACGTGCGCGGGGCTCCGTGGCCCGTGCAGGGCGAACGGGGCGCATCAGTGCAGAACGGAGTTAGGCGGCGGGCCAAGCCTTTGAACGAGCTCAGCGCGCAGGGCGTCAATCTCCGCCTCCAGCTGCTGCAGCTCCCGCTGATCTGCGGTCTGCGCCCGCGCCACGAGCGCGAGGCAGCGGTCCACCAACGCCATGGCTTCGGGGTTGCCGCGACAGCGCAGGCGGAGTTCGAGGAAATAGGCGAGGGCGTCCTCCAAGTGGCGCTCCGTCGCGGCGGCCAATGTGGCCGTCCGCGCATCAGTGGTGAGGTTCAAACCGCCTCGATCAGCGTGAGAATGTCCTGTCGAGATCCGCTGATCAGGGCGTGCGCTTCAGGATGGTCGGCAGCCCAGATCAGGCGCTCTGCGACTTCGAGCTTGGCTGCAATCACTTCCAGGGCGGCGGAGCCGTGAGTCGGCAGCGCCTCCAACACCTCGTCTCGCTTTTCGAACAGGAGGTCCAGGCAGCCATCAATGTCGCGCAGTTCCTGGGCCCATGGCAGGGCCTGCTGTTCTGCCGGGCTCAGCTGGAACCAGGAATGCTCCCGAGCTAGCCAGCTTTCCAGCTGCGCCCATCGCGTCTGAAGCCGCTCGATCTTGGCGTTGAGGTACAGCCAGCGCTTGAAGGGGGCGGCGGCGTTGCTGTCCGCGAGGCTGGGCGGAACGGGTGTGGGCCCGGCTGAGGCCGCGGGTAGGGCGAGCACCGAGGCCGACGTTCCACCAAGCACCGCTCGGCGAGAGAGCTCAGGCAGACGCACGCCTTCGCCCTCCGTCTGTCGACGTGAGGCCATGACCGATGCCTACTAATCACCTATGATCAGATTATAATCACGCAGCGGGCGTTGGGGTGTCAAACAGAAAATGATCTTCTGCGATCATAAAGTTATCACGCGATGCTGACGGCGGCCCAGATCCGTGCGGCCCGCGCGCTACTTGGCTGGAGTCAGCCGGCCTTGGCCGCTGCGGCGAAGCTATCGTTGCCGACCATCGTAAGGATGGAAGGCCAACAAGGTCCAGGCCGCAGCGCAGCCGCCAACGTCGAGGCGGTGCAGCGGGCCCTTGAGGACGCCGGCGTTTGCTTCATTGCGCCTGAAGGCTCCGTCGGCGGCCCCGGCGTACGTCTAAAACACGGCTGACCGGTCAGGGTTTGACCAGGGCGTGTTGCGGGGAGGGGACTCTGCTATTCTGCCACTTCTGGAGCCTTCCCTGCCGTCGCCGGTTGGTGATGTGACTTCGCATCATCAATCCGCCAGGCAACGATTCTGACGGTATCACAGGCGGTATTCAAATCCACGTGAGCTGGAATGCTTCGCGAAATCAGCCGCTTAGGGCATCCAGAAATAATCGAGTGGGAGTAGTCCCGCCCGCCAGGCCGGGAGACCTGAGATGAGCTGGGTCTACCTGCTGCTGGCCGGTCTCTTCGAGATGGGCTAGCCCGTTGGAATGAAGATCTCCCAGGCCCCTCAGACGCGCTGGCTGGGCCTCGCGATCGCCGTGGGATTCATGGCGATGAGCGGGTTTCTCCTTTGGCTCGCCCAGCGGTCCCTGCCCATCGGGACCGCCTACGCGGTCTGGACCGGCATCGGCGGCGCCGGAACCTTTCTCCTGGGCGTCATGTTCTTTGGTGATGCGCTTTCCTTGATGCGCATCCTGGGCGTCTCGCTGATCATCCTTGGCGTGATCGCCCTGAAGGTCTCCAGCTAGGCGCGCCCGGCGATCATGGTGCGCGCCGCGACGGAAATGTCCGCAAATCGGGGCTCGCCCAGCTGGACCCGTTACAGGGAACGGCTCGACGCCCGGTTCGGGATCCGGGTGGAGCTGGAGCCGGAAGAGTCCTTCGTTTGCCTCCGGGGCCACGAAATCCACCTGGATGAATGGCGTCCCGAAGGCAATGAGCGGGGCGTCCTCATCCTCGTCCATGGGGCCGGGGGGAATGGCCGCATCCTGGCGCCGCTGGCGGTCCAGGCGGCGCGGGAAGGCTGGAGGGTGCTGGCTCCGGATCTTCCGGGCTATGGCCTCACGCGGCCTGCCGCCGGTTTCAACTGGGATTACGCCGAATGGCCGCGTGTGGTCGCCGACCTAGCGGACGAGCAGGCGTCTCCGGTGGTGCTCCTGGGCGCTTCGGTCGGCGGGTTGACCGCTGTCCATGCCGCCCGTCTGTCTGAAAAGGTCCGCGCCGTGGCGGCGACCACCCTCGTCGATATGGGTGATCCGGGGACCTTCGTCCGCGCCGCGCGGTGGCCCTGGCTGGGGGCGCTGGCGCTCGCGGGATTTTCCGTTGTTCCCTGGCTGGCGGACCGGATCGCGCTTCCGCTTCGGTGGACCGCGCCGCTCCGTCGGATGAGCTCAGATGCTGAACTTCAGCACTACTTCGATACGGATGCCCTGATTGGAGCCGCCCGGATACCGGCGCGGTTCTTCCGGACCCTCCATGCGGTGAAGGTTGGCCGCATTTGCCTTCGGTGTCCGTTGATCCTGATCCACCCGGGCGCGGATGCCTGGACCCCAACCGCGTGGAGCCTCGACGTCCTTGCCCGGATCGAGGGCGAGACGGCGTTTGTGGCCCTGGACACCGGGTCGCACCTGCCGCTGGAGTCTCCCGCCGCCGCCCAGCTCCAGGCCGCGCTCTTCAGGTTCCTCGACCGGTTCGCACCTCGCGAAGGGTGACGTCCGTCGCCTCCTGTGGCTAGACTGTGCTGCAAACTGGCTCTTGACCGGACCTTACCGATGATCCGACCGGCTGTTGTCTCCGTCCTCGCTGTCTTCGCAGGCCTCGCGCTCCCGGGCCAGGCCGTCGTCGCCCAATCCCTTCCCAGCCTCAAGCCGGGCCTCTGGGAGCAATCGGTCGAGCGTCCGGCCGACGCCGCTTCCTCGGGGGACGCCAACATGAGGCGGGCCCAGGCGGAGATCGCCCGGCTGCCCCCCGAACAGCGGCGGATGGTTGAGCGGATGTGGGCCGAGCAAGGTATCCGCATGGGCTCCGGCGGGCAGGGGGGTTCCGTCACCCAGAAGATCTGCGTGACCCCGGCGCAGGCGGCCCGCCCCCGGATTCCTGGCGAGATCGAGGGCTGCCGCCAGACCGTCACGCCCAATGGCGGTGGCTGGAACGTGGTCTCCCGGTGTCCCGCCGCGTACGGCCGCCCGGCCACTGAAACCCGGGGCGTGATCACCTTCCAGGGCGCGACCGGCTACGCCGCAGACTACACCTCGGTCTCACGGGACGCCGGGGAGGGCGGGGACATGCGGGTGAAGGTCCGCGGGCGCTGGCTCTCAGGCGACTGCGGCGGGGTGAAGCCGGACCTGGATTGACGACCGGTTCGCATGACCCGCGGCGTGAGCGCATCGCCGGAGGCGAAAGGGCGGGATTAGATGCGGGATTAGGCCTCGACGACGGGGTGCTGGCATCGGCGTGTCGGCTGGCGCATGGTGAGGGGCTGTCAATCGCCGGGGGAGGTTTGCTTCGTATGCCTCATCGTAAAGGAGACGCCCGCATGAGGCTGCTGATCGCCGCCTTGTTGTTCGGAACCTGCACCGACGCCCTGGCGGAGTGCCCTGTGGACAAGATCGAGGCGGCGCTCGAGGCTCCGCTCAACGGGCTTGAAGAGACCGAGACGCCCGTCACCGATGTCCAGTCGACCGAGGGCGGGGTGTGGCGGATCTACCGGCGGCTGGATGGCGCCCTCGATACCTTGGTCAGGATCGATGGCGGCGAGTCGGGCATGGACCAGATGCGTCTCTCGATCGTCGACGGCGGCGCCTATGGCATCGCCCGCACCCGGGTCGATTACCTCCGCCATGCCTTCATTGATGATGCGGGGCCGAACGGGACGGCCAGGAGCATCACCGAGCACTTCTACTTCTGTGACGGCAAACTCTACCTTCCTCCGGACACATTCGCGACGGTCGACAACGACGCCTATGCAAAGACCGGCGAGGAAGCCCGCAGGCGCATGCTGCTCGATAAGGATGTCTCTGCCCTGACGAGATCGCTCAAGCGTTGAGGGGGCCGGACCGGTGAAGGTGAAGACCCGGGGGCGCTGGCTCTCGGCGGACTGCGGCGCGGTGAAGCCGGACTGAAATCGGAGCCGGCGCTCGCCCGCTTCAGGTGGGTTTCCTGCAACGGGTGTGGACGAAACCCATTCGTCATTGGATGCTGCCATCAGTCCGGGCGAAACCGGGGCTTCGGGGGGTAGGATCTTGCGTTTTCGGAATATTCTTCGCGGCCTGCAGGTCGCCCTTCTCTTCACGTTCGGCGGCGCTGGCCCGGTCCTTGCGGGCGGATGGTCCGCCCCTGAAGCGGTCGTCCCGGCTTCAGCCCTGAAGGGGGTCCACGGCCTTGCGGTCCTGGATGACCGCAGGGTCCTCGCGGGGACGGTGGTGGGCAACGCCACCTGGGAGATCGACAGGGCGAGCGGCGCGGCCAAGGTCCATATCCCGGGGCCGGAGGGGCAGGCCGACGACATTGCCGTCGGGCCGAAGGGAGAGCTGGCCTGGACGTCCTACCTCCAGGGGATTGTCCGCTTCCGGGAGAAGGAAGGCGCTCCCATCCGGATCCTGGCGAAGGACCTCACCGGCATCAATTCCCTGGCCTTCGACATGAACACCGGCCAGCTCTATGCGAGCCAGGTCTTCCTCGGCGACGCCATGTGGGAGATCGACGTCGCCGGCGCCAAGGCGCCCCGGCTGATCGCGAAGGACCTTGGCGGCTTCAATGGATTCGAGGTCGGGCCGGACGGGATGATCTACGGGCCCCTGTGGTTCAAGGGCGCCGTCGCCCGGATGGATCCCGCCAATGGCGCGATCACGATCATCAACAGTGAGTTCCAGGTGCCCGCTGCGGTCAACCTGGACGGCAAGGGCAACCTTTGGGTCCTGGACACCCGGGCGGGTGACCTCAGCCGGGTCGAGCTGGCGACCAGGCGCAAGCATGTCGTGCGAAAG
>JBJOJL010000043.1:0-17368 GCA_046046615.1 Pseudomonadota bacterium | reverse complement strand
ATGCCTCAGGTATGACGGCCAGGAGGGTTTCGGAGAGGGTGGCCCCGTGAGCAGCCTTCTCGACGTAGCCGGCGGCGATGGAAGGGTCGAGGGAGGCGGGATCGACATTGAAACCCGCGCCGGGCTGGACGACCCGGCCCACGACCAGTCCGATCACGAGCGCCAGGGTGGAGACCACCTCGAAATAGATCAGGGTCCGGAGGCCCAGGCGGCCAAAGGCCTTCATGTCGCTCATGCGGGCGATGCCCGCCGCGACGGTGCAGAAGATCACCGGCGCGATGACCATCTTGATCAAGCGCACGAAGGCGTCGCCGAGGGGCTTCAGCGCCACCCCGAACTCCGGCCAGAGGAATCCGACCAGGATGCCCAGGACGATGGCCACCAGGACCTGGACGTAGAGCAGGCGCAGGCTGCTGAGCACCTTCATTTCCGGCCTCGCCTTTCCTCAAGCGGGGCGGCGGCGCCGGCCCGGGGACGACTGGTGCGGGCGGTCGGGGTCGAACCGACACTCCTTGCGGAACCGGATTTTGAGTCCGGCGCGTCTGCCAATTCCGCCACGCCCGCGCGTCGGCTCTGGTGATAGCCGCTGCCCCGGCGCCCTGCATCCGTTTTCTGACGGGCTTGCGTCTTGCTGCAAGCAAGTTCAGATGAAAACCGTTCGCAACATGCGCCCCGCGCGGGAGATCGCCCATGCCCCACGACCCCCGGAAGGCGGCCGACCGCCCGACCTTCCGCCTGGGCGAAGCCCACCCCGGGGATACGGGCGTGATCGTCGAGGTCCAGGCCGTGCAGACCCGGGGCGAGGACGCCCTGGATCCAGAGGAACTTGAGCTGCGGCTCCTGGAATTCGGCTTCGTAGAAGGCGCCCGGGTCCAGGTCCTCCATGAAGGCCTGTTGGGCGGCGATCCCATCGCCGTGAAGGTGGATGACATGCGGGTCGCCCTTCGTCGCAGCGAGGCGATGAATGTCATCCTGGTGCAGGAGGCCGCGTGAGCGCCCCCCCGTTCGCCACCTTCGCCCTCGTCGGCAATCCGAACTGCGGCAAGACCGCCCTGTTCAACGCCCTGACCGGCGGCCGCCAGAAGGTGGCCAACTACGCCGGCGTGACGGTCGAGCGGAAGGAGGGCCTGGCCGACCTGCCCGACGGCCGCCGTGTCCGGCTGGTCGACCTGCCCGGCACCTATTCCCTGAGGGCGCGCTCCCCTGACGAGGCGGTGACGCGGGATGCCGTGCTGGGGCGCCTGAAGGATGAGCCCGCCCCGGACGTGATCCTGTGCGTGGCGGACGCCACCAACCTCGCATTGGTGCTCCGTCTCGCCCTGGAGCTGAAGTCGACGGGTCGCCCCCTGGTCTTCGTGCTCAACATGATCGACATCGCCGAGCGTCAGGGCGTCGCCATCGACTTCGAGGCCCTTTCGAGCGGGCTCGGCGTTCCCGTCACCGCCACCGTGGCGACGCGCAAGCGGGGGCTGGACGCCCTCCTGGCGCTGGCCGCAGCCCAGGCGGACGCCCCGCCGGCTCCGACCGACGCGCGGTGGCGGGAGCCAAGCGCCTCGGAGGTGCGCGAGGCCCACCGGCGCGCCCGCGACCTCATGCGAAGCGCGGTCAAGCCGCCGAGCCGACCTGACACCCTGACCGGCCGCCTGGACGCCTGGCTGCTGCATCCGGTGGCCGGGGTGGCCGTGCTGCTCGGGCTGCTGTTCCTGATGTTCCAGGGTGTCTTTACCTGGGCCGCACCGGCCCAGGACATGATCGAGGCCGGCTTCTCGGCCCTGGGCGGGTTGGCGACGGCCGTCCTGCCCGCAGGCTGGATCCAGGGACTGGTCGTGGACGGCCTGATCGCCGGGGTTGGATCCGTCCTCGTCTTCCTGCCCCAGATCGTCCTTCTGTTCCTCTTCATCCTGCTGCTTGAGGACACCGGATACATGGCCCGCGCAGCCTTCCTCATGGATCGGATCATGGGCGGCGCCGGCCTGCACGGGCGGGCCTTCATCCCCCTCCTGTCCAGCTTCGCCTGCGCCGTGCCGGGCGTGATGTCGACCCGCGTCATCGACAGCTGGCGGGACCGGCTGACGACCATCCTGACCGCGCCCCTCATGACCTGCTCGGCGCGGATTCCCGTCTACACCCTGATCATCAGCGCCCTGATCCCCGACCGCAAGGTGGGGGGCTTCCTGAGCCTGCAGGGCCTGGTGATGTTCGCCCTCTACGCCGCCGGCATCCTCTCGGCGCTCGTCGTCGCCTTCCTGGTCCGAAAGGTGTTCTGGAGGGGCGGCGCCGAGCCCTTCATGATGCAGCTGCCGGACTACAAGCGGCCGGAGCCGGGCAACGTCCTGCGCAACCTGGGCCAAAAGGCGGGGGCCTTCATCAGCCGGGCGGGACGCATCATCCTGCCGCTGATGGTCCTGGTCTGGGCCCTGTCGAGCTGGCCTGCGCCCCCACCTGACGCCTCGGGCCCGGCGATCGCCTACAGCGCCGCCGGACGGCTGGGTCACTGGCTGGAGCCGCTGTTCGCGCCGATCGGTTTCAGCTGGGAGATGGTCGTGGCCCTGATCCCGGGGATGGCGGCCCGGGAAGTCGCCGTCGCCGCGCTGGGCGCCATCTACGCCGTCGGCGGGGAAGAGGGCGCCCTCGCCGGCATTCTCGCCCGGCAATGGTCCCTGGCCTCCGGCCTCGCCTTTCTGGCCTGGTACGTCTTCGCGCCCCAATGCGTGGCGACCCTGGCCGTGGTCAAGCGCGAGACCGGCGGGTGGCTCTGGCCGTCGGTCATGTTCGGCTACATGCTGGCCCTCGCCTATGCAGCCGCCTTCCTCGTCTTCCATGGCGCCAGCGCCCTCGGCCTCGGCTGAGGAGGACGGGCATGTTTCGCCGCCTCTACCAGAAGGTCCTCGCCCTCGCCGGCTCCCGGAGGGCCCCCTGGGCCCTGGCCGCCGTGTCCTTCGCCGAGAGCTCCTTCTTTCCGATCCCCCCGGATGTGATGCTGGCGCCCATGGTGCTGGCCCGACGCGAGAAGGCCTTTGTCTACGCCGGCATCTGCACGGCCGCGTCGGTGGCCGGGGGAATTTTGGGTTACGCCATCGGCTATTTCCTGGAGCCCCTGGGCCTGGCCCTGCTGAAGCTGATGGGCCACGCCGAGGGCCGCGACGCCTTCCAGGCCTGGTTCAGCCAGTGGGGCCTGGCGGTGATCCTGATCAAGGGCCTGACACCCGTGCCCTACAAGCTGGTCACCATCGCCTCCGGCCTGGCCCATTTCTCCTTCTTCACCTTCATCTGGGCCTCCGTGGTGACCCGGGGCGCCCGTTTCTTCCTCACCGCCGCCATCCTGAAATTCTACGGACCGGCCCTGCTTGCGGAGTTCGAACGCCGCATGACCCTGTACGTGCTGGCGGGCGGCGGCCTTCTGGCGGCGGCGGTGATCGCCTGGAAGATCCTGTCGTGAGCCCCCCTTGGACCTGCACGGATTTCGGGGGATAAGCCGGACATGGCGACATTCCCCCAAGGTGTGGTGCAGGCGCTGACCGACCGCCTTCCGGCGAGCTGGCCAGCCCTCGCACTGGCGGCCAGCGCGGCCATGCTCGCGACCGCCCACGCCTTTGAGCGCTTCGGCGGCTACGCCCCCTGCCTGCTCTGCCTGAAGCAGCGCGAGGTCTACTGGGTCGCCGGGACCCTGGCCCTTGCGAGCCTCGCCCTCGCGCGGGCCCCACTTGGGGCAAACCTCCGTCCCTGGATGTCGCTCGGGCTGGCGATTGTCTTCCTCTTCGGCGCAGGGCTCGCCGCCTATCACGCCGGGGCGGAATGGAAATGGTGGCCAGGCCCCGGAGCCTGCGCCGGCGCAGGGAGCACGGTTTCCAGCCTCGACATGTCCGGCCTGCTGGACGGCTCCCTCAAGGTGAAGCCGCCAGCCTGTGACGAGGCGGCGTGGCGGCTTCTCGGCCTGTCCATGGCGGGATGGAATGTCCTGGTGTCCCTGGGGCTGACCTTCGCAGGCCTTCTCGCCTGGCGACTGGACAGGAGGGCCTCATGAGCCGTCCGCCCCTGCGTCCGGGCGCCGGAGCCGGCGCAGCCCGTCTGGCGGAGATCCTGAGGGTCGACCATGCCGGGGAGCTGGGCGCCGTGCACATCTACCGCGGGCAACGCGCCGTCCTGGGGTCTGCCCCCGGAAAGGAAAGGATCGCGGGCCAGCTGGAGGAGATGGAGGCGCACGAGGCCCGGCATCTCGCCCGTTTCGAGGCCCTGCTGGCGGAGCGCGGCGTGCGCCCCACCCTGATGACCCCCCTGTGGAGGGTCGCCGGTTTCGCCCTGGGCGCAGGAACAGCCCTTCTGGGGGAGAAGGCGGCCCACGCTTGCACCGAGGCGGTGGAGACCGTGATCGGTGAGCATTACGCCGGGCAGGTGGCCGAACTGGCCGAACGTGAGCCCGCCCTCGCCGAGGAACTCTCGGAGTTCCGGGACGAGGAACTGGCCCACCTGGACATCGCCGTCGGAGAGGGGGCCCGTGAGGCGCCGGCCTATCCCCTCCTGGCGGCTGTGATCCGCCTCGGGTGCCGAACAGCCATCCGGATCAGCGAGAAGATCTGACGCCCCTTCGGCCCCCGGGCGCGCGTCAGGGGTCCAGTTCCACGTCCCAGTAGAGATAGTCCATCCAGGACTGGTGAAGGTGGTTGGGCGGGAAACGCCGGCCCTGTTCCTGGAGTTCCCAGGCTGTCGGGCGGGCGGGGCGCCTCAGCAGGGACATCCGCGCTTCGTCGGGCGTGCGCCCGCCCTTGGCCAGGTTGCAGCGCGAGCAGGCGGTGACGATGTTGCCCCAGCTGGTCCGGCCTCCCCGGGACCGGGGGATCACATGATCGAAGGTCAGGTCCTCTCCGCGCCGGCAGTAGGCGCAGGCGAAGCCGTCTCTCAGGAAGACGTTAAAGCGCGTGAAGGCCGGCGGCCGGTCCTGGGCGACATATTCCTTGAGGCAGACCACGGAGGGCAGCCGCATGGAGAATGACGGCGAGCGCACCTCCTGTTCGTAGGTCGAGATCACCTCGACCCGGTCCAGGAAGACAGCCTTGACCACGTCCTGCCAGGGCCAGACCGAAAGGGGGTAATAGCTCAACGGACGGAAGTCGGCGTTGAGGACCAGGGCCGGCCACCCTGAAGGTGCGCGATCAAGCACCTGCATGGCCGGACCTCCCCGCCTTGCCAAAGGTCTCAACTCGTTGCGTCGAGGTCCGGAAGTCGCCTCTCCTTCGCCGGAATCTGGAGAGGATTAGGTGGCGATTCCCGGCGTCTGGGCCAGTGACAGTCGCACGACAAAAAAAGGGGCCCGCAAGGGGCCCCAGTCGGAGGAAGTCGAGGCGCGGGTGGCGACTGTCAGGCCGCCGTGATGAGCAGGCTGCCGACAGCTGCGACCAGGCTGAGGGACAGGAGGAAGATCGGGGTGGCGCGATCAATGAGGGCTTCGATGGCGCTGGTGGGGCAGGAGGACGGGGTCATGACAAACACACCTTCAGTTGGAGGCGCCTGGCGGCGCCGGTGAACGATTTGAACAATGCTTAGATAGCACGTATCTGAGCGGTGTAAAGATAAAATCGAAACTTTTTTGCACCGCAGCACCCCAGGCGACCGAGACAGCCTGGGGACAAACAAAAAAGGGCCCCCGAAGGGGCCCTTGAAACGTCCTTGCGAGGCCTCAGCCCAGGAGGGAAGCGACCACGGCTCCAGCGACGGTGAGCCCCAGGACCAGGAAATAGGCCGGGGTCAGACGGTCGATGAGACGTTCAACATAGACGAGAGACATGACACACACCTTGAAGTTGGAGCCCCGGGGGAGCGGGGCTGTTTTTTGCTGCAGGTGCGAGATAAGAAGTATCTGATCGTTGTCAAGATTGCCTTGCCCCGGTTTTTGATCCCCATTACTAAGATTTCATGGAACAAGCGCCCGCCGCAGAGACCCGCCCCTACCACCATGGCGACCTCCGTCGCGCCCTGGTCGGGGCAGGCCGTCGGCTTCTCGAGGCCGAGGGCGGAGCCGACCTCTCGCTGAGGGCGGTGGCCCGGGAAGCTGGGGTCAGCCCCGCAGCCCCCTACCATCACTTCCGCGACAAGAGCGAACTCCTCGACGCCCTGGCGATCGAGGGATGGGACCAGCTGGGCGAACAGATGCGCGCGGCGCTGGCCGAGGCGGGCCCGGACCAGAACCGCCTCGTGACCCTGGGCGTGGCCTACGTGAAATTCGCCCGGCAGAACCCGGCCATCTACCGGGTCATGTTCGCCTGCAGCCTAAACCGCGAGACCATGCCGGAGAAGCTGCGCGACGATGGCGCCTTCCGCCTGGTCTGCGACACGCTTGTCGAGTCCGGTGTCGACCCCCGTGACGAAATGGCCCTGGAACTCGCCTCGATTGCGGTCTGGTGCGCCGCCCACGGGGTGGCCGAGATGGGCGGCTTCAAGGAGTTCGCCCCGCTCAAGACCCATCTCGGCGGCGAGGACGCCTTCCTTCGCGCCATCTTCGGCCAACTGGACATCTTCCGCCCCCGGTCAGCGGCGCGGACCGCCTGAAGACCCCGGTTGGCTAACCCCGTCTTCAGGTTCGCCCCCTCCCCGACGGGCCGCCTCCACCGTGGACACGCCTTTTCCGCCCTCACCTCGCGGCGGGCCGCAGACGCCGCGGGCGGTTCCTTCCACCTTCGCATCGAGGACATCGACCGCACCCGTTGCCGGCCGGAATTCGAGGCGGGCATACTGGAGGACCTGACCTGGCTCGGCGTGATCTGGGATGGCCAGGTCCTTCGCCAGTCCGACCGGTCCGAGGCCTACCAGGCGGCCCTCCTCCAACTCCAGGAGGCAGGCATCGCCTACAGGTGCTTCCGGACGCGGCGTGAGGTGGCCGAGGCCATGACCCGCGCGCCGCACGGGGACGAAGACGTGTTCCTCGGCGAACGCCTGCCCGACGCAGAGGTCCATCGCCGCCTGGACGCCGGAGAGGCCTTTGCCTGGCGGCTCGACGTGCGGGAGGCGTCGCAAATGGCGGGGCCCCTCACCTTCCTGGAAACCGGTGTCGGGCCGAAGGGCGAGGCCGGGCGTCGCCAGGTGACCCCCGAGTCGGCCGGGGACATTGTCCTGGCGCGCAAGGATATCGGGGTCGCCTATCACCTCGCGGTCGTGGTCGACGACGCCCACCAGGGGGTGACCCATGTGGTCCGCGGATGCGACCTCTTCGCCGCCACGGGGGTGCAGCGCCTGCTCCAGGCTGTCCTTGGCCTGCCTGAACCGGTCTATAGGCACCACCGGCTGCTGGTCGGACCCGATGGAAAGCGCTACGCGAAGCGGGATCGTGCGGAGACCCTGCAGGCGCTTCGCGAACAGGGCGTCAGCCCGGACCAGCTTATCGCGGAGCTAGACCTTGAAGGAGATCGCTGAGAGCGGCGGCGCAGGGCGCCGCACCGCCATGATCGTGCTGGTCTCCGGCGCCTGCATCATCGGGCTCGCCCCCATCCTCGTGCGCCTGGCCGACGCCGGGCCGGCCGCCGTGGGGTTCTGGCGGATGCTCTTCGCCCTGCCCCTCCTCGCCCTGATTGCACGCAGGGAGAGCGGAGGCGTCGGTCCCGCGGGGTGGGTGCTCGGGCTCGCCGGGGCGGCCTTCGCCCTGGATCTGGCCTTCTGGCACTACGGCATCGCCCTGACCTCCGTGGCCAAGGCGACCATCCTGTCCAACCTGACGCCCGTGATCGTGACCGGCGTCGCCTGGCTGGTCTTCCGCGAACGGGTCCGCCCCCTCTTCCTGGCCGCAGTCGCCCTGGCCGTGGGCGGCGCCTGCCTGATGACCCTGGCGCGCGACCCGGGCCTGCCGGGGGTCAACCCCGCCCTCGGCGACGCCTTCTCGGCCATGACCGCAGTCTGGTACGCCCTTTATTTCCTGGCCGTGCAGAACGCGAGACGGACACGCGGCGCCGCCCAGGTCATGTTCTGGTCCACCCTTACGGCCGCACCCCTGCTGCTGGCGGCGTCGGGCCTGCTGGGCGAGCGGCTTACGCCGGCGACACCAGGGGGCTGGGCCGCCTGCGTGGGGCTTGGCGTGATGCACGTGACGGGACAGGGCGCCATCGCCTGGGCGCTGGGCCGGTTGCCCGCCTCGGTCACGTCGGTCGTCGTGCTGGTCCAGCCGGTCGTGGCCGCGATCCTCGGCTGGCTCCTCTTCGGAGAGGTCTTTGGACCTGGCCAGATGCTGGGCGGCGCCATCGCCCTGACGGGAGTCATCCTGGCCCAGCGGGCCGCGCGTCCGGCCGCTCAGCCCGGCTGAAGCCCCCAGGCCGTGCGGGCTTCCTCGATCTCCGCCATCGCGGAGTCGAAGAGGGACCAGTCGTCGGACCCTGCAATGGGCGCCCAGATCGCCTCGATTCGGTCGATCAGGAGTTCGGACGGCGTCTCGCGGCGGAAGTAGGCCTGGTCCAGCCGTTCGGGGCGTTCCGGCTCCGCCGCGGCCACCTCCCGGCGGAAATCGTCGAACCCTGACCCCAGGTAGACCTTCCCCCGGGGTCCCGCCAGGGCCCGGGCCTCATTCCCGCAGAACCAGTCGAAGAAGAAGGGCTCCCAGCGAATATCCGCTCCGCCCGCCGCAAGGGCGCCGAAGGCGGCGCTGACCAGCCGGACGTCCGACCCATCCCCCCGGAAGGACAGGCCCAGACGTCGCACCACCGCCCGGGCCAGCGCCTCCCGGTAGAGATCCCCGAAGCTGTTCAGGACCTCCACCAGCGCATCTTCCGGCGAGCCGGCCGCCAGCAGGCATCCGGCCAGCTGGCGCAGGTTCCAGAAGACCGCCTCAGGCTGGCGGCCAAAGCTGTAGAGGCCGGCATGGTCGAAATAGGCGGCGACGAAGTTGGGATCGCTCTGGGGCAGGAACCGGTAGGGCCCGTAGTCGAAGCTCTCCCCGGTGATGTTCATGTTGTCGGTATTGAGGACCCCGTGCACGAAACCCGCCGCCATCCAGGCGGCGGTCAGGGTGGCGGCGCGCCGGCAGGCCTCATCCAGCAGGGCGGCGCCCGGGTCCGCCTCGCCCGCGCGTTGGGGGAAGTACAGACCCAGGGTGTAGTCCACCAACCTGCGGACCAGGTCCGGACGCTCCAGGGCCGCCGGTCTCTGGAAGGTGCCGAAGCGGATGTGGCTGTGGCTGAGCCTTACGAGGACCGCCGAGCGGGTTGGACTGGGCTCGTCCTGCCTCTCCAGCGCCTCACCGGTCTCGAACAGGGAAAAGGCGCGGGAGGTTGGAACCCCGAGGGCCTCGAGAAGGCCCGCCGCCAGCACCTCGCGGACGCCGCCCTTCAGGGTCAGCCGCCCGTCCCCGCTCCGCGACCAGGGCGTAACGCCGGACCCCTTGGTCGCCAGGTCCAGGAGACGACCCGAACCCGCCTCCCGCAGCTGGGCGAAGGTAAAGCCCCGCCCGTCCCCGAGATCGGGGTTGTAAACCCGGAACTGGTGACCGTGATACCGCTGGGCCAGGGGCTCCGGCAGGTTGCCAGGGAGGGGCTGGAACCGACCGAAGTGATCGGCCCATTCCTCCGTCGTCAGGTGACCCAGCCCAACGCTCGCCGCCGCCCGGTCATTCCGCCAGCGCAGGGTCAACCTGGGGAATTCGGCCGCACGGACCGGGTCTGCGAAATCGGCTCCAAGCTGGTGGAGGCGGGGATCGGGCGCGTAGTCCGGAGAGAAGGCCATCGGTCCGACATGGCGGCGACTTGCATGGCTCGCAAGCCCTCATCCTTGCCAATCGCCCACCGCGTGCTAACCGGAGACCATGAGCCGCAAGATCACCCTTGAATTCCTCAAGACCGAAGCCGCCTCGGGCATCATCCTCGCCCTTGCAGCGGCTGTCGCCATCGTCCTCGCGAACTCGCCCTGGGCATCCACCTATTTCGGCCTGATCAAGCATCCGCTGACCTTCCAGGCGGGTGACATCGAGATCACCAAGACCGTCCTGAAGTGGATCAAGGACGGCCTGATGACGGTCTTCTTCTTCGTCGTTGGACTGGAGATCAAATACGAGATCCTGCGGGGCGAGTTGTCCAACCCGAGGAAGCTCGCCCTTCCGGTCCTGGGCGCCCTTGGCGGCATGATCGCGCCGGCCCTCGTCTACCTGGCGTTCAACATGGGTCCCGGCGGCGCCGTCGAGGGCTGGCCGGCGCCTGTGGCCACGGACATCGCCTTCGCCCTGGCCGCCCTGGCCATCGCTGGGCCCCGCCTGCCCCCCGCCCTCAGGACGTTTCTCCTCACCCTGGCGATTGCGGACGACCTGGGCGCGGTGATCCTGATCGCAGCGCTCTTCACCGAACACATCGACCTCATGGCCCTGGGCGGCGCCGCCGCCGTCCTGGCGGTGATGGTCCTCGCTGGCCGCTGGCGGGGCGCGCCCTACGGGCTCTTCGCCGTCCTGACCTTCCTGGTCTGGGCCTTCACCCTGGAAAGCGGGGTGAATCCGTCCATTGCCGGTGTGGCCGCGGCCATGACCATCCCGCTTGAGCCGCGCCGTCCGGGCGAGCCTGGGATGCTGAACCAGATGATGCACGCCCTGCATCCCTATGTGGCTTACGGGATCATGCCGGTCTTCGCCTTCGCAGCGGCCGGCTTCTCGTTCAGCGACCTCTCCGCAGACAATCTCCTCAGCCCGGTGGCCCTGGGCATCGCAGCGGGACTTTTCGCCGGCAAGCAGATCGGGGTCTTCGGCGCCTCGGCCCTGGCCATCCGCCTGGGACTGGCCCGGCGTCCGACCGACTCCTCCTGGATGGAACTCTACGGCTGCGCCCTGCTCTGCGGCGTGGGCTTCACCATGAGCCTTTTCATCGGCGCCCTGGCCTTTGACGGAGAGGACCCGACGGCTCAGAGCGCCGTCCGGCTTGGCGTGATCGGAGGATCCGTCCTCTCGGCCGCCCTGGGCATGGCGGTTCTGGCCTGGAGCCAGAAGATCCGCGACAGGCTCGGAACCTCCGCGGAGCCGGCGGCGACATCCGGGCACGGCTAGGCCCGCCCCCGGGGGCGGGCCCCGCCAGCATCAGGCGCCCAGGGCCGCCTTCATGGCCTCGGCCGCCTCACGGGCGGCGACCTCCACGGCTGGGGAGACATCCCCCATGATGTAGAAGTCGTGCAGCATGTCCGGGTAGTGGACGTGCCTCACGGGAACTCCCGCGGCCTCAAGGCGCCTCGCGTAATCCCGGCCTTCATCCTGCAGGGGGTCGTAGCCGGCGGTCACCACATAGGCGGCGGGCGTCGCGGAGACGTCGACCTTCGACCCGAGGATCACCCGGTCGATCTGCGGATGCCCGTCAGCGGCCAGGCACTTCACGAACCAGTCGATGGCGGCCTTGGTCAGGAGAGGGCCATCCATCCGCTTCCGGCTCTCGGTTTCGGTCTCGGGGCAGATGTAGGGGTAGAGCAGCATCTGGAAGACAAGGCGGCGCGAAGGATCCGCCTTCAGGTCAATGGCGATCGAGGCGGCGAGGTTGCCGCCCGCCGAGCAGCCGCCCACCCCGATGCGGGCGGGATCAAAACCAATGTCCGCCGCATGGTCGAAGGCCCACTTCGTCGCCGCCAGGCAGTCGTCATGGCTCGCGGGGAAGGGGTTCTCCGGGGCCAGGCGGTAGTCGATCGCCAGGACCCGGCAACCGGAATAGGCGGCCAGGCGACGGCAGTGCCCGTCGTGGGTCTCCAGGTTGCCGATGGCGAAGCCGCCGCCGTGGAAATAGACAAGGCCGGGCGTTGTCGCCGGAGCCCCGGCGGGGGTGTAGAGACGCGCGCCGACAGGGCCCGCTCCGCCATCGACCTGGAGGTCCCGGGTCGCAACATCCTTGGGGGCGCCGGTGTTCTGGCTGGTGCGTTGCATGACGTAGCCGGCCCGGACCATGTCCGGCGGCAGGCTGTCGAGAGGCGGAGCCTGCTGGCCTGCGGCGGCGGCGGCTTCCGCCTCCAGCATGGCCTTGAAATGCGGATCCATGGTTCGGCCTCCTGCTGGCGGTGAAGGGTCAGCCGACCCGGCGCTCGCGACCCCGCCAGTAGGGCTCGCGAAGCTCCCGCCGCAGGACCTTGCCAGAAGGATTGCGCGGCAGGACGTCAATGAAATCGATGGTCTTGGGCGCCTTGTAGCCGGCGATCAGGGTCCGGCAGTGGGCGATGATGGCCTCGGGGTCGGCGGCGACGCCGGGCTTCAGCACGACAATGGCCTTCACCGCCTCGCCCCAGCGGTCGTCCGGCACGCCGATGACGGCCGCGTCGGCTACGGCGGGATGCGACATCAGCGCGTTCTCGACCTCGGCGGGATAGACGTTCTCTCCCCCGGAAACGATCATGTCCTTCACCCGGTCATGGATGAAGAGATAGCCGTCGGCGTCGAAGAAGCCGGCGTCGCCCGACCGGAACCAGCCCTCGGCGTCGATGGACTGGGCGGTGGCGTCCGGCCGGTTCCAGTAGCCCTTCATGATCCCCCGGGACCGGATCTCGATCTCTCCGACCTCGCCCACCTCCGCGTCACGGCCGTCGACGCGGACCCGGATCTCGTACCCCGGCGAGGGCCGCCCGCACGAGCGCAGCTTGCCCAGGGCGGGATCGTGCGCCTCGGGCGGGAGGTAGCATCCGCCGCCGATGGTCTCGGTCAGGCCGTAGAGTTGCATGAAGCGCGAGCCGAAGCGGGCCTGGGCCCGGGTCAGCACCTCCTCCGAGATCGGCGAGGCGCCGTAGTAGACATAGTCGAGGCGGCTGAGGTCCGCCTGGGCCTGGTCAGGATGCTGCAGGACCATGTTGATGATGGCCGGAGCCAGGAAGGCGTGGCGCACGCCGTGCTCGCCGAAGAGGCGCAGCATCAGGCCGATATCGACCTCGCGCATGATGATGCAGCGTCCGCCCATCAGCAGGCCAAGCATGCCGAGGTTGGCCCCGGCCACATGGAACAAGGGCATGCAGACGAGGACGGAATCCCCCGGCTCGATCAGCGCCCAGGCGGTGCTGGCGCTCTGGAAACAGGCCGCATAGTTGGCCTCGGTCAGCTGGACGCCCTTCGGCAGGCCGGTGGTGCCCGACGTGTAAAGCTGGATGACGTCGTCGTCCGGCTTCGCCACTCGCCGCGGATCTGCGTCGGAATAGGCGCCGATCCAGTCGCGGAACCCCGGCCAGGCGGCGTGCCCGGGCTCGAACTGGATGCGCGTGGAAAGATCTGGCAGGTCTCCCGCGAGGGACTCGATCATCCCTGAATAGTCCGCCCCGATCACCGCCAGCCGGCAGCCTGCATCCTTCAAGATGAAGGCGACCTCGGGCGGCGCCAGGCGCCAGTTGACGGGGTTCAGGCAGGCGCCCGCCTTCAGGCAGCCGAACCAGAGCACGAAGAAGTCGGCATTGCCCCGGGCGAGGGTCCCGACCCGGTCACCCGGCTGGACGCCGGCGGCCATCAGGGCGTTGGCGCACCTCGACGACAGGGCGTCCAGCTCGGCGTAGGTGATCGACTCGTCCTGGAAGACCAGGGCGACGGCCTCCGGGCGGACGCGGGCGTGGTGGCGCACCACATCCGCGGCGCAGGAGAGGTCCGGGAGGACGATCATGGGCACGTCGGTCATGGGGACAGGGTCCGTCGGGATCGGTGCGTGTTGTCGTCGGAAGAAAAGCGACCGCCCCGGGCCGCGGGGCCCGGGGCGGCGCGGGTCTTACTCGGCGGCCTGGGGGGCGTAGCCCAGGACGGCCTTGGTCTCGAGGAACTCGTGGAAACCGTAGTCGCCCCACTCGCGCCCGTTGCCGCTCATCTTGTAGCCGCCGAAGGGCGCCATCATGTCTCCGCCGGCGCCGTTGATGGACACCTGGCCCGCCCGCAGCTTGGAAGCGATCTTGCGGGCCTTGTCGAGGTCGCCGGACTGCACGTAGGCGGCCAGGCCGTACTCGGTGTCGTTGCCGATATCGATCGCCTGGTCGACGGAGTCATAGCCGAGGATCGACAGGACGGGCCCGAAGATCTCTTCCTTGGCGACGGTCATGTCATTGGTGACATTGGCGAAGACCGTCGGCTTCACATAGTAGCCCTTGTCCAGGCCCTCGGGCCGGCCCGTGCCGCCGATGACCAGGGTAGCGCCCTCGTCGATCCCGGCCTGGATCAGCTTCTGGATCTTGTTGAACTGGACCTCGGAAACCACCGGGCCGAGCTGCGAGTTGCCGTTGGGATCGCCAACGGTGACCTGCGAGGCGGCCTCGCGGGCGACGGCGATGGCCTCGTCCATGCGGGTCTTCGGCACCAGCATGCGGGTCGGAGCGTTACAGGACTGGCCGGAATTGGTCATCATGGTCGCGACGCCGCGGGCCACGCCCTTGGCGAAGGCGTCGTCGTCCAGGACGATGTTGGGGCTCTTGCCGCCCAGTTCCTGGGCCACGCGCTTCACAGTCGGGGCGGCGTTGCGCGCCACCTCGATGCCCGCCCGGGTGGAGCCGGTGAAGGACACCATGTCGATGTCGGGATGGCTGGACAGGGCCGCGCCGACGGTCGGGCCGTCGCCGTGGACCAGGTTGAACACGCCGGCCGGCACGCCCGCCGCATGCATGATCTCGGCGAAGATGTGCCCGGAGAAGGGCGCCACTTCGGAAGGCTTGAGCACCATGGTGCAGCCCGTGGCGATGGCCGGCGCGACCTTGCAGACGATCTGGTTCAGCGGCCAGTTCCAGGGGGTGATGAAGCCGCAGACGCCGATGGGCTCCTTGACCAGGAGTGTCGGGCCGCGCTGCTCCTCGAACTTGAAGTCCTTGAGCACGTTGATCGCGGTGGACAGGTGGCCCATGCCGATCGGCACCTGGGCGCGCTGGGCCAGGGAGGCCGGAGCGCCCATTTCCTCGGTCACGGCGACGGCGAGGTCCCCGAAGCGCTTCTGGTACTCGGCCAGGATGCGGTTGAGGACGTCGAGGCGCTCTTCACGGGTGGTCTGGGACCAGGTCTTGAAGGCCTTCTTGGCGGCCGCGACGGCCTTGTCGACGTCCGCGGTGGAGCCCAGGGCGATCTTGCCGCAGACGCCCTCGGTGGCGGGATTGATGACGTCGAGGGTCTTCAGCTCGACCGGATCGACCCACTGGCCGTCGATGTAGAATTTCACGTACTCGCGCATGGCGTCCTCCGGGATGTGGTTCTTGCCGGCGCCCGGGGGTCCCGCAGCGCCTTCGGGCCTTACAATAGTGATCGGGCGCCCGCGTGGAAGGGGGATTCAGACTCCGGAACCGCAGACTTAGGCCTGATGAACCAGGGCCAGTCCGGGAACGGGGCTTCGCGCCTTCAGGACATAGTTTGCGCGGATCGAGCCGATGTAGAGATCCCGGAGATCCGGCCCACCCCAGGTCACGTTCGTAGGGTGGTTGACGACGTCGCCGGAGGGATCGTGGATCACCGTCACCTTTGCCCCCGCGGGGGTGATGGCCACCACCTTGTTCGCGGCCGGCAGGCAGACCCAGAGGTTCCCCTCGGCGTCCATGCCGACCCCGTCGGTATAGCCCAGGTCCTCTTCCCGGGCGGGCGGCAGGCCGGGCCCCGCCAGCTGCCCAAGGACAGGACCGTAGCGGACCCCCGGGCCCAGCCTGGCGCCGGGCAGGATGTCGAACACGAGGACGTCCGCCGCCGAGGTCTGGGCGCAGAAGAGCCGGCGGTGGTCCGCCGACAGGGCCAGGCCGTTCGGGAACTTCAGGCCCTCGGCGACGACCTCGCAGCCCCCGTCGGGTCGCAGGACGAACAGGAACCCGTCCGCCCGCCCATCCAGCGCCTGGGGCCAGGTGTCGGCATGGGTGGAGTTGGCGCACCAGATGTTCCCGTCCCGGTCCATGACCGGATAGTTGGCGCTGGTCAGCCGCCGTCCGCCGACCTCCGCGACCAGGGTCTCGTGGACGCCCGTCGCCGGGTCGAAGCGCTGGAGGGGCCCCTCCTCCCGGTCGTAGATGCCGAAGTTGGCGATCAGGATCCGGCCCTGACGGTCCATGTTGATCCCGTTTGGCGCCCCGCCCTTCGGGCCCATGCGGACAAAGCTCCCGTCCGGCAGGATCTCGGCCACGGCGCACTGGTGGTCCGAGGCGAAGACCCGGCCACCGGCGCTGACCACCACGTCCTCTGGGCGGTCGATGCCTTCGGCGATCTTCCGGAATGAAGCGGTGTCTATCGGCGCAAGCGTCATGGCGTCCTCCTGAGGGGCCCCCGCACTGTGCGCCCGGGCGGGCCGCCTCGACAAGTCCGGCGACCCCCGCTAAAGCCCGTCCTGCTGCAAGGAGAGCCCCATGAGCCCCCTCTTCATCGTGATCCCGTTCTTCCTCGTCTTCGCCGTGATGAACATCATCGACATGGGCCGGCTCGACTAGGCCGATGCCCCGATCCGAGCGCGGAGCGGCCCTGGTCACTGGCGGACCCCGCCGGATCGGCAGGGAACTCGTCCGCGCCTGCGCCGCGGCGGGCTACGACGTGGCGGTCCACTGCCGCCGCGAGGATGATGACGCCCGGGCGGCGGCGGCGGAGGTGCGGGCGATGGGCCGGGAGGCGGGCGTCTTCCCCTGCGACCTGGCTGACGAGGCCGCCGTCTCGGGGCTGATCGCCGGGGTCGTCGCCACGCTCGGCCCGGTGACCCTTCTGGTGAACAGCGCTTCCCTTTTCCGGAACGACGCCTTCCACCAGCTGGAACGGGAGTCCTGGGACGCCCATCTCGATATCAACCTGCGCGCGCCCCTGGTGCTGTCCCGGGATGTGGCCGCCCAGGGGCTTCCGGGCCAGATCGTCCATATCCTGGACCAGAGGGTGCTGGCGCCCGGACCCGACTATTTCGCCTATACGCTCTCGAAGGCCGCCCTCTGGTCCGCCACCCGCATGATGGCGATCGAGCTGGCCCCCCGGATCCGGGTGAACGCCATCGGCCCGGGACCCGTCCTGGCCAACCCCGACCAGTCGCCGGCGGACTTCGAGGCCGAGGCGGCCTCCACGCCCCTCGGCCGCGCCGTCGATCCCGCCGACATCGGCCGGGCGCTGACCTACCTGATCGGGGCGGCCAGCGTGACCGGCCAGATGATCGCCGTCGACGGCGGTCAGCACCTGGACTGATCCTTGGACCGCCTGATCCGCAGCCAGAAGGTGCTTGTCCGGGGGCTCAAGGTGGACGCCTTCATCGGGGTTCACGACCACGAGAAAAGCTGCGCTCAACCCCTGGTCATCGACGTGGAGATCGACCTGGCGCCCCACCGCGTCGAGGGGCTCGAGGGCACCTTCAACTATGAGACCGTGGTCGCCGCCGCGCTCGAAATCATCGCGTCAGGCCATATTGACCTCGTCGAGACCTTCGCCGAGCGGCTGGCGTCCGCCTGCATTGGACAGGACGCGGCGCAGCGTGTCAGGGTCTGCATCCTGAAGCCC
>JBJOJL010000042.1:0-17688 GCA_046046615.1 Pseudomonadota bacterium | reverse complement strand
TCCAGCTCAGGACCGGAGACGGCGAATTCGAGGGTGAATTCACCCGCCTCGCCCTTCCCGGCGACCCGGGCGGAAAGGTCCCCGAACCTGAGCGTGTCGCCGGCGGCGATCTTCTTTCCGGGCCGCATGAAGGCGCGCCAGGCGCCGGGGTCCACCCGCTGGTGCAGGGTGGCCTCGACGGCGATGTCTGAGCCGGCGCGGAGCCGGCGGCCCTTGAGGCGCGCCGGGATGACCCGGGTTTCGTTGATCACCAGGACGTCGCCTGGGCGCAGGAGGGAGGGCAGGTCCCGGACCTGGTGGTCCAGGAGACCGCCTCCTGGCCGCACCTCCAGCAGGCGCGCGGAGTCGCGCGGCTCCGCCGGCCGCAGGGCGATGCGGTCGTCGGGGAGCTCAAAGTCGAAGTCCGAGAGCTGCATGGGCGGGGCAGATGCCTGCGCCTGTCCCCGCACGTCAAGCCGCTCAGGCGTCGGCGGCCACCTTCATGGAGACGATCTTGCCCGGCGCCCGCGGCGGCTCGCCCTTGGGCAGGGCGTCGATGTGCTCCATGCCCTCGGTCACCACGCCCCAGACCGTGTACTGGCCATCCAGGAAGGTGGCGTCGTCGAAGCAGATGAAGAACTGGCTGTTGGCCGAGTTCGGATTGTTGGTCCGCGCCATGGAGCAGACGCCGCGGACGTGCGGCTCGCGGGAGAATTCGGCCGGCAGGTTGGGCTTGGACGAGCCCCCGGTGCCCGATCCGTTCGGGCAGCCGCCCTGGGCCATGAAGCCGGGGATCACCCGATGGAAGAGGATGCCGTCGTAAAAGCCTTCGCGCGCCAGTTCCTTGATCCGGGCCACATGCTGGGGCGCGAGGTCCGGACGGAGGTTGATGGTGACCCGGCCGGTCTCGGTCTCGAGCAGAAGGGTGTTTTCGGGATCCATTACTTCACCTCCGAGGGAATGCTGATGGCGCAGGCCGTGAAGTCGGCTCCGCGGCTGGCGCGGACCCGGGCCACCTCGGCGGCGAACCAGGGACTGCGGGGATCGATGACCTTGACCTTCGGGCGAGAGGCGGCGGGCATGTCGGCCAGCACCTGGACCCGGGTCATGACGTCCTGGGGCGGATCCACCGGCTCGCCCGTCTTGATGGCGCGCACCACGTCCTGGCCGGCGATCACCCGGCCAAAGGCGGTGTAGCGCTTCTCGAGCGAGGGATAGGCCTGGCGCATAAGGAAGAACTGGCTGTTGGCGCTGTCCGGGGACTCGCCCCGCGCCATGCCGGCCACGCCGGGGCAATAGAGGGCCCATCCCGAAATCCTGCCGTCGGCGGTCATGGGCATGAGCTGGGAGCTCTGGGTCATGACCGGCAGGGGGCCAATGAACCCGATCTCCGCCACGGCCTGGTCGGCGACCTGGACGAAGGGCGTGTCCGCGCCCCGGCGGAAGGTGAACTCGGCGGTCAGGTCCGGGAGATCGCTGCCGCCCGTGCCGTTGTCCTTGGGATCGCCTGTCTGGGCCATGAACTGGTCGATGACCCGGAAGAAGCTTCGACCGTTGTAGAGCCCCTGCCGCGCCAGTTCCCGCACGCGGGCCACATGGGCCGGCGCGGCGAGCGGGACCAGCTCCAGCAGGATGCGGCCCTTGTTGGTGTCGATGACCAGGACGTCCTGGGGATCCGGGGTCCGGTAGTCCGAAGCGGAGGGCGCCGCAGGCGCGCCAGTCGGCGCCGGGGCGGGCTTCTGGGCCGCCTGGGCGGCGGGGGCCAGGACGAGGAGGATGGCGGCCGTCGCGACGCCGCGCCAGGCGAGGCGGGTCAACGCCCCACCTTGGCCAGCAGGGCCTCCTTCACGCGGGGGCTGACGAACTTGGTGACGTCGCCGCCCAGGGTCGCGATTTCCTTGACGAGCTTGGAGGCGACGGCCTGGTGGCGGGGGTCGGCCATCAGGAAAACGGTCTCGATCTCGCGGTCGAGCTGCTGGTTCATGGCTGTCATCTGGAACTCGAACTCGAAGTCGGCGACGGCGCGCAGGCCGCGCACGATGACACCGGCGCCGACCTCCCGGGCGAAGTGCATGGTCAGGCCCTCGAAGGGCTGCACCACGATCTCGGCGGCGCCCTTCAGGGCGGCGGCCTCCGCCTCGACGATGGCCACGCGCTCCTCGAGGGTGAACATCGGTCCCTTGCCGGTGTTGATGGCCACCCCGAGGACGAGGCGATCCACCAGCTTCACCGCACGACCAATGATGTCCGTGTGGCCGTTGTGGATCGGATCGAACGTGCCCGGATAGAGGCCCACACGCTTCGCCATCGAGGTTTCCCCAACTTGAACCCGTCTTCGCCTTTCGCCGGGTTGACGGGGTCTGGCAAGAACAAATTTCCGGCGCTCACGCCGCCGGGCGCGGTCAGGCCTCGGCTTCGGGCTCCGGCGCCTCGTCCTCGGCGCCTCCGGGGTCGGCCAGGCGCTCGACCGAGACCACATGCTCTTCCTCGGTGGTCCGGAAGATGATGACGCCCTGGCTGTTGCGTCCGACGACCCGGATCTGGGCGACCGGAGTGCGGATCAACTGGCCCTGGTCGGTCACCAGCAGGATCTCGTCGTGCTCCTCCACCGGGAAGGAAGCAGCCAGGCGTCCGCCGCGACGGGACAGGTCCTGGGCCAGGAGTCCCTGCCCGCCCCGTCCGGTGCGGCGGAACTCGTAGGCGGACGAGCGCTTGCCGAATCCTTCGGTGGAAACGGTCAGGATGTGCTCCTCGGCGGCGCCCAGTTCGGCGATGCGCTCGGGGCTGAGGGCCGCGAGGCCCGATACGGCTTCGTCCTCGCCTTCGTCCTCGACGACGACGGCGTCCTCGACCTCGCCGCCTTCGCCCGACGCCGCGCGGCGCATGGCGTTGGCGTGGCGGATGTAGGCCGCCCTCTCCTCGGCGGCGGCCTGGACCGTCCGCAGGATGGCCATGGAGATGACCTCGTCGCCCTCGGCGAGGCGGATACCCCGGACCCCGGTGGAATCCCGGCCTGCGAAGACCCGCACCTCATCCACCGCAAAACGGATGCAACGCCCCAGCGCCGTGGTCAGGAGGATATCGTTCTCCTCGGCCCGGCACAGGGCGACGCCAACGATGGAGTCCCCCTCGTCGAGCTTCATGGCGATCTTGCCGTTACGGTTGATCTGGGCGAAGTCGCTCAGCCGGTTCCGGCGGACATGGCCCGACCGGGTGGCGAACATGACGTCGAATCCGCCCCATTCCGTCTCGTCCTCGGGTAGGGCGACGATGGAGGTCATGGTCTCGCCCGGCTCGATCGGGAAGAGGTTCACGAAGGCCTTGCCGCGGGAGGTCGGCGCCCCGACGGGCAGCCTCCAGACCTTGAGGCGATAGACCTTGCCCCCCGAGGAGAAGAACAGCATGGGCGTATGCGTCGAGGCCGAGATGACGCGGGTGACGGCGTCCTCGTCCTTGGTCGCCATGCCGGAACGGCCGCGACCGCCCCGGTGCTGGGTGCGGTAGGTCACCAGGGGCGTGCGCTTGACGTAGCCGCCGTGGGTGACGGTGATCACCATCTCCTCGCGGGCGATGAGGTCCTCGTCCTCGAGGTCGCCGCCGCCGTCGACGATCTGGGTCCGGCGGGGGATGGCGAAGTCGGCCTTCACCTGCACGAGCTCGTCCCGGACGATGCTCATCAGGAGCTCGCGGGATTCCAGTATGGCCAGCAGGCTGGAGATGCCGCCGGTCAGCTCACCCGCCTCCTCGAAGATCTCGTCGCGGCCCAGGCCGGTGAGACGGGAGAGCGTGAGGGCCAGGATGGCCCGGGCCTGGTCGTCGGTCAGCCGGATCTTGTCGCCGCCGACCACGAGGGAGCGGGGGTCGGCGATCAGCTCGACCAGGGGCAGCATGTCGCCGGCCGGCCAGTCGCGCGCCACCAGGCGCTCGCGCGCCTCGGAAGGGTCCTTCGAGGAGCGGATGATCTGGATGAACTCGTCGATATTGGCCACGGCGATGGCCAGGCCGACCAGGACGTGGCCCCGGTCCCGCGAGCGCGACAGCTCGTGCCGGGTCCGGCGCAGGACCACTTCCTCGCGGAAATCGACGAAGGCCTGCAGCATCTCGCGCAGGCCCATCAGCTCGGGACGGCCGCGGTTCAGGGCCAGCATGTTGACCCCGAAGGAGGTCTGCAGGGGCGTGAACCGGTACAGCTGGTTGAGGACCACGTCGGCCGAGGCGTCGCGCTTGAGCTCGACCACGACGCGCATGCCCTGGCGGTCGGATTCATCGCGGAGGTCGGCGACCCCCTCGATGCGCTTGTCGCGCACGAGCTCCGCGATGCGCTCGACCAGGACCGCCTTGTTCACCTGGTAGGGAATGGCGGTGATGACGATGGCTTCCCGTTCCTTGCGGACCTGCTCGATGGCGGCCGTGCCGCGCATGACCACCGAACCCCGGCCGGTCATCAGCGCAGTCCGGGAGGCCGAACGGCCCATGATCTCGCCGCCCGTGGGGAAGTCGGGGCCGGGAACGATGTCCAGGAGTTCGTCCAGGGGGATGTCCGGGCGCTCGATCAGGGCCAGGGCCGCGTCGACGATCTCGCCCAGGTTGTGCGGCGGGATGTTGGTGGCCATGCCGACGGCGATGCCGCCGGCCCCGTTGACCAGGAGGTTCGGGATCCGGGACGGCAGGACGACGGGTTCCTTTTCCTTGCCGTCGTAGTTGTCCTTGAAGTCGACCGTGTCGAGGTCGAGGTCGGCCAGGAGGGCCGTGGCCGCCTTGGTCA
This sequence comes from Pseudomonadota bacterium, assembly GCA_046046615.1. Taxonomy (GTDB): domain Bacteria; phylum Pseudomonadota; class Alphaproteobacteria; order Caulobacterales; family Caulobacteraceae; genus Phenylobacterium. Next base: position 12,944 of record JBJOJL010000042.1, on the reverse strand, counting down.
TGCGGCACTCGGTGTAGCGCATCTGCGCCGGGGGATCGCCGTCCACCGAGCCGAAATTGCCCTGGCCATCCACCAGGAGGAGACCCATGGAGAAGGGCTGGGCCATGCGCACCAGGGCGTCATAGACCGACTGGTCCCCGTGCGGGTGCAGGCGGGCGAGGACGTCGCCAACCACCCGGGCCGACTTGGAATAGGGCCGATCCGGGCTCATGCCCAGGTCGTTCATGGAGAACAGGATCCGCCGATGGACCGGCTTCAGGCCGTCACGGACGTCCGGAAGGGCGCGGCTGACGATCACGCTCATGGCGTAATCGAGGTAGGAGCGCCGAAGCTCGTCCTCGATGGTGATCGGCGCCACGCCGGGCGCGCGTCCGTCTTCGGACGGGGGGGAACCGGTGCTGCTCAACGGGGGGACTGGCCCTTAGAATCAGGCGGGAAATGGCCTGAATTTCTTTACCATTTTAAGGCAGGCGGGCCAACCGAAGCGGCGACTCCCAGCGCCCCCGCCGAGGGCGGGAGCGTCGGGGTGAAGCCTTTGGCCTAGAAGGGGATTTCGTCGTCCAGGTCGGCCGAGAAATCCTCGCGCGGGCCGGAGGGCTGGGCGCGGGCGCCGGACTGGAAGCCGCCGCCATAGTCGCCGCCGCCGTCCCGGCCGCCGGCGTCGTCGCCCCGGCCATCGAGCATGGTCAGTTCACCCCGGAACTTCTGGAGGACGACCTCGGTGGAGAACTTCTCCTGGCCGGACTGGTCCGTCCACTTGCGGGTCTGGAGCGAACCCTCGATGTAGACCTTGGAGCCCTTGCGCAGGTAGTTCTCGGCGACCTTGACGAGGTTGTCGTTGAAGATGACCACCCGGTGCCACTCGGTCTTTTCCTTGCGCTCGCCGGTGCCGCGGTCGCGCCAGGTCTCGGAGGTGGCGACGCGGAGATTGGCGACCCGGTCGCCGGAGTTGAGGCTGCGGATCTCGGGATCGGCCCCGAGATTGCCCACCAGGATGACCTTGTTGACGCTGCCCGCCATGCGACTCTCCATCAGCTTCCGTAGATGCGGGCCTTGACCCTCGGGTCAGGCTAGCCGAGGGCCGCCCCCGGGGCAATGCAAATGTTCCGCCTATGTTCCGCCTGAGGCGGGGTCATCCACAGGGGAATTCAGCCCTCGGGCGACATCGGCATGGCTCCCGGCAGGACCAGGCGGCCGTCGCCGGACCGGACCAGGGCCAGGAAGCGATTCCCCTCCCAGGAGGTCGAAGTGTAGATGCCCGCCGGAACCAGGAAGAGAAAGTTGCCCTGGTAGGCGCCGGCGATGTCGGTCTGGTTACCGCCCATGTTGAGGAACCGGATCCGCATGGCCTCAAGGGCGGCGGCGCAGTGCTCAAGGTCCGGCTGGTCCGACGGCAGGGGGTTGTACCTCAGGCCGTCCTTGGTGGGCTGGACGTGATAGCAGGTCCCAGGCGTGCCCGGCGGCTCGATCCGCTTCGAGCAGGCCGTGAGGGCGGCCAGGGCGGCCAGGGCGATCAGGGGCAGGGATGCGCGCATGGCGCGAGCCTACATCCTGGCGCCGCGGGATGCGAGCCCCCGCCCCGTCCTCAGCCCGCCCCGGGAAAGCTGCAGTTGGGACCCTGTTCCAGGAGCAGGCGGAAGCTTCGGTTGTCGCTGGAGACCTCGACCTTGCCGGGCACCAGGCGAAGGGTTTGCCCGCCCCACCGTCCGTAGGCGGCCTCTCCCGGCCGCTCGCACCGACCCGCGAAGAGGGTCTGGACACAGGCGGACTGTGTCATCTCGCCGGGAAGGCGGCTCCAGGCGCCTCCGCTGTGCCGCCAGCAGGCCGCGACGGGCGCGGCGGCGGCCGGGGCGGCGGCGGGCGGCGGCGGCGCGGCGGGGCGCAGGACCTCCACTGGCTGGGGGGCCTCGGCGGGCGGCAGGGGCGTCAGGGCCGCCCCGGCGCCGCCGGCGCCAAGGGCGCCCGACGCATCGATCCCGACGTCCAGCGCGCCCGAGGCCACTCCGTTGCGCCGCGCGCACTCTTCCAGCGGGAGGTCGCCGACGAACTGCCCGTTCACGTAGCAGCGCAGGGGTGTCCCGGCGGCCAGGCGCGTTTCCACCCTCGGCCCGGACTCAACCACCAGCCCGCCCTCGAGGGCGGGGGGCGGACCGCTTCCGGGGCGCCCGAGAACCAGGAGCAACAGGGCGCTACCCAGGCCCGCCGCGAGGGCGAGGGCGGCGCCGATAAGGACCGGTCGCTTGAACCTGGGTGCGGGGCTCGGTTCCATACTGTCTCGCTAGTGCCCGGCCCGGCGCGATGCAAGCGGCCTGTCGGTCCGCGCCGTCAGCCGGATCCCGTCAGCTTGGCGAGGGCTTCCTGATAGTTGGCGATCTGCTTCTGCATGTAGGCCGGAACCGCCGCCGTCGGCGCGGCCTGGGCCGCCTTGACCGAGGCCGGCGTGGCGGCGTCCTTCAGGTCGCGGTAGGCCGAGCGGATGACGGTGATGGCGGCGGCGAGTTCGGCCGCGGCGTGGCCGATCTCGGCGGAGTTCTCGAGGTTGATCTTGCCGTTGAGCTTCAGGCCGTAGATCGGGTAGCCGCCATCCGCCGGGGCAAGCTTGCCGCCCTTGGCCACCGTCGTATTGCGGAGCACGCCTTCAGGCAGGCCCAGACCCTTCAAGGCGTCCTTGCCCTCAGGCCCTGCGATCAGCTCGACGACGTTCCGGGCCGTAAGGGGGCGGACCTGCAGGCGCTTGCCGCCGTCCACGGTCATGACCCTGACATCGGCCTGCCCCGCCAAGGCCCGCCCCATGCGCTCCGCAAGGGTGGTGAGGGTGTCGCCCTCAAGGACCGTGATGGTGGTCTTCTGGCCGTTGAGCCGGCCCCGGACCTGGAGTTGGTCGCCCACGCGCACGGAGCTCACGGCGTCGAGGCGGATGGAGTCCGCCACGTTCACCGCCCCGGTGGGCAGGCCCAGGCGATCCAGGACGCTCGCGCCGCCCGTGTCGACGGCGATGGCCGAGGGGGCGACGAAGCCGTCCTTGCCGCTGAAACGACGGGACCACCCGATGTCGCCATTGGTCGGGTCGATCTCCGCCACGAAGCCGTCGACGGTCCCGATCTTGGCGAGGGAAGGCAGGTCGGCCTTGCTCGTCCCCGTCAGGAAGACGCGGTCAGCCTTGATCGCAACGCCCGTGACCGTGTCCTCTCCAGCGCCGCCGAAATAGGTCAGGCGATCCTGGCCGGACGGATTGAGCGAGGCCGAGAGCCGGGCGACAAAGCCGTCCTTTCCGCCGGAGTAATCCCGGACGACGTTTCCAGCGTCCAGGTCGCCGGACCAGGTGTTGCCGGCGACGACGAGCCGCCCCCCCGCCATGCCGAGGCCCACCAGGTCCCCGCCGCCCAGGTTGCCAAGGGACCGCGTGGCGGCGAGTTCCGGCGCGCCGCTGGACAGGTCGAACCGCCGCACAACCCCGGAGCCCGACTCGTTGGACGCCAGGTACAGGTTGTTCCCATCGATCAGGAGCCCCCGGGCGAGGTCCTTGCCGGTTCCGCCTGCGAGGGTCGCCGCCGAATAGGTGACAGCGTTGTCCGCGCCCGTCTCATAGGTCTCGAGGAAGACGTCGGACTGGCCCAGGCCGGACAGCCCGGCGCGGCCCGAGCTCGAGTCGCCGGCCACATAGAGCTTGCCGGCCGAGTCCCAGGCCAGATGGGTCGCCTCGTCGTCGCCGACGGAGCCCCTTCGCTGGGTCCAGACTTCCTCGCCTGAAGCGTTGTAGACCGTGACGAAGCTGTCCGAGACCTCGCCCTTCAGCTCGGTCACGGAACCACCGGTCGCGCCCTCGAGCTTGCCCTTGATCCTTCCGGCGATGGCGATGCGACCGTCGTCGGCGACGGCCATGGACAGGCCGGACGCCTCGTCCGAGGCGCCCAGGTCGCGGGAGAAGAGAAGCTTCCCGGCGGAGTCGAATTTCTGCAGAACCACGTCCCGGTCGCCGCGGATCTTTTGCCCGCCCAGTTCGCCCGTCACATCCGACAACACCAGGACCGAGCCATCGGCGAGGGTCTGCATCGATCGGACCGAGGTCAGGGAGGAGTCGAGGCCCTTTGACCAGATCTGTCCGCCGACCAGGGGCGTCGGCGCATTCGGTGGGTCGGGCGGGGCCAGGGATTCCGCACCGGTCTGGAACTTCAGCAACTGGTTCGCGAGCACAGCGTCCTGGGTCGAGGGCTTGCCGTCCGGATCCGGGTTCCCGGCCTTCTGGGCGATGTAGATGGCCGGGACCGTGGCGGCCGGGGTGAGGGTGACCGCCTCGGCCGTGTCCATCTTGAGGTTGAGGGCCCAGGAGTCCGGCGTCTTGCCGAGGGACACCGTCCGCCCGCCGACGGTGGTCGTCCTCTCCTGCCCCGGGATGCGCTGGGTCTCGAACCGGGTCGCCAGGCCTTCCGCCTCGAGCTGGGCGTTCACGAAGCTCACGAACCGGGGAAGGCTGCGTTCAGACTCCGGGATCGACGACAGGTCGATGTCGATATCCCGGGTCTGGCCGATCCGGGTGATGGACAGGGTGAACCGGACGTCCCCCTTGAGGGCCTCGCTGGCGGAAGTGAGGTTGGACGCCACCAGGGGCGGGGTCTGGTAGCTGGTCGCGGCGATGCGACCCGCGGCCGCGGCGCGGGTGGAGGCGTTCACCTCTCCCTGGACCAGGCGGAGACGATCGAAACGCGAGGTCTCGACATAGCCCAGCACCTCCTGGACGCCGCGCTGGAAGACCTTCTGCAATTGGGCGGTCTCGGAGGCGGTGACGCCCTTGGCGCGCGCATTCTCGGCCAGCTGGGACAGGGTGTTGAGGCCATTGTAGAGGGCGAAGAGCTTCTTGTAGTCGCCGCTGGCGTTGGGAAGGTCCAGCTGGGCTGAGTCCTCGTTGACCAGGCTCGCCCCCGACATGACCTCCCGCGCAGCCTTGCCCAGAAGCTCAGGCGAATTGGCCGGGTTGGGCTGGGCGGTCAGGGACCAGGGCGCCGTCGGCGCGTAGAGACGGCCGGTCACCGTCGATCCCGCAGCGGGCGACTTGCCGGCGTAAAATCCGCTCAGGAGATCCGCAGAGACGCCGGTGGCGGCGAAGGACGCGCCGCTGCTCAGTCCCGACTGAAAGAGGGACGGAACAAAGGCGGCGGAGAGGTTGCGGATCGAGGTCAAGACCTTGGCCCTTCGGGCTCGCGGGGCTGGCCCGCCAGTATCAGCCTAGAGCCCAAGCCTTAAGGACTCCTGACCCCTTAGCTACCCCGGAAAAGGGACAGAATGATGTTCGGGGACTGGTTGGCGATGGACAGGGCCTGGGCGCCGAGCTGCTGCTGGACCTGGAGGGCCTGCAGGCGCGCGCTTTCCTTCGCCAGGTCGGCGTCGACGAGATTTCCAATGCCCGCCTCGACCGCGTCGGTAAGCTTGCCCACGAAGGTGTTGTGGTTCTCGATCTGCTTGAGCTGCGCGCCCATGTCGGCAAGGGCGAGGCTGACATTGCCAATCGAGGCCTGAAGCAGGCTCAGGGCCCCGGCCGCAAGCGTCACGGTCGAAATCGAGGAGGTGGTCGGCAGGGTGATGATCCCCTGCCCCGGCCTGAGATCCTGGTTCGACAGGGTCACGGTGGTGGAGGCGTTGGCGTCAGCCAGGAACTGCAGACCGCCGGGAAGCGAATCGTCCAGCAGGTCGGCGCCATCGAAGGAGGCGTTCCGGATGACCTGGCTGATCTGCGAGAGAAGGGCCTTGAAATCAGCGTCGAGGGCGTTGCGGGACACCGCCGTCAGCGAGGCGTCCTGGGCCGCGACCACCTTTTCCTTCATCTGGACCAGGAGTTCGGAAACGGTCTGGCCGGCGGTGAGGGCGATGTCGCCGATCGACTGGGCCCGGTCGAGCCCCATCTTCACCGAGGCGAGGCCGCCCATGTCGGCGCGCTGGTTCTGGGCGATGGCCCAGATCGCCGAATTGTCCTTGGAGGTGGAGATCCGCAGCCCGGTGCTGATCTTGTTCTGGACTCCGGCAAGGTTCTCGGTTGTCGCGTTCAGGTTCTGCAAGGCGGCCATGGCCGACTTGTTGGTGTTGATGGTCAGCGACATTCCGCCCTCCTTGGCGATGCTGCGGACCGATCGCTGGGGCGCGACTCGGACCGCTTGAGCCTTTCTAGACGCACCTTTGTCGCTGAATCATGGTTTGCAAATGGTTAACGCCGCAAACCAGAGCGCCGCCTCCGGCGGGCCGGGGCGGTCAAGGAACATCCTGAGGCCTTCGGAGGACCTGTCAGGCGGAGGCGCGGATGATGACTCCGGCCGAATATCTCTGTTCAGACAGCATCTTGACGATCTCTTCCATCGGATACTGGGAGACAACCTCGCCAGTGCGGCGGTCGATCGTCTTGTAAACGTAGGAACTGCCCCTGGGTTCGATGACCAGGCGGAGATCCGCGGCGGGATGCGGCGTGAACTTGGGTGCGGACGTCTCGGCGCGCTCCGTCTTGGCGGCGGGCTGGGCCTGCTGCTGGCTCGTATTGAGCTCGGGCGGGACCGGGACGGCGTTGATCTTGTTTTCCATGGCTCCTGTCTCCGACGGTCTGTGGACGTCGGGAGGGAGACGGCGCCCGGGACGGCGACCAGCGCCGCCCCGGGAGCGTCGCGCGGCGCCTAAGCCCCGCGCGACCCGTCAACCTAGCGGAAGAGGCTGAGCAGCGAGGACGGCCCCTGGTTGGCGATCGAGAGCGCCTGGAAGCCAAGCTGCTGCTTGGTCTGCAGGGCCTGGATCTTGGCGCTTTCCTTCGCCAGGTCAGCGTCCACGATGTTGCCGACACCGGCGTCGATGGCGTCCTGGAGCTTGTTGACGAAGCTCAGGTGGGTCGCCAGCGCCTTGGAACCCGTGCCGAGCTTGGCGAGGGCCAGGGAGACGTTTTGGATCGACGCATTGACGAGCGCCAGCGCCGACGCCGCCTTGGTGGCGGTGTCGATGGCGGTGGTCGAAGCGACCGTCACGTTCGCCGCCCCAAGGGACAGGTCCTGAGCGGCCACGGTGATCTTGCTCGTACCGGTCTCGTCGGCCAGGGCTTGGATCGCGGTGGCGCCGGACTTGATCAGGTTGCCGCCGTTGAAGCTCGCGTTGTTCACGGCCTTGGTGATCTGGTCACGAAGAGACGTGAAGTCCGCGTTCATCGCCGCACGCGAGGACGCGTTCAGCTGGGAGTCCGCGGCCGCCAGGGCCTTTTCCTTCATCTGGGTGAGGAGGTCGGAGATGGTCTCCCCCGCCGCGGCCGACACGTCGATCGTTGACTGGGAGCGCTGGAGCGATTCCCGGACGGCGTTCAGGGCCTGGGAGGAGCCGCGCTGGTTCTGGGCGATGGCGAAGATGGCGCCATTGTCCTTGGCCGTCGCGACCTTCTGGCCGGTGGAGATGCGGTTTTGGGTGACGGTGAGATCGGACTGGGTCCGGCTCAGGTTCTGGATCGCGAGCATGGCCGCGACATTGGTGTTGATGCTGGCAGACATCGGCCAACCCTTCTTCTGAGGTTTCCGGCCATCGTTTTGATGGCGGGGAGCGTTTTGCTCCGATCGGAACCCTGCAAGGATCGGGCCTGCTCAGGCCATCAGTCAGGGAATTTCAAAGTATTGTTTTTATTGAATTAATGTCTCGTTATCCATGTGCGACTGGGCAGATAGTTCCGGGGAACCGGGCAAGTCTTGCCGGGCCCGCCAGGCACTTTTGGCCCAGCGTGCATCAAAAGGGGGGACCAGGCGGACCCATGACGGCCCGCCTGGCCCTGCGTCCTAGCGGAACAGACTCATCAGCTGCGCGGGCCCCTGGTTGGCGATCGACAGGGCCTGGAATCCGAGCTGCTGCTTTGTCTGCAGGGCCTGGATCCGGGCGCTTTCCTTCGCGAGGTCCGCGTCCACGATATTGCCGATTCCGGCGTCGACGGCGTCCTGAAGCTTGTTGATGAAGGTCAGATGGGTCGACAGGGCCCTGGCCCCCGTTCCCAGCTTGGCCAGGGCGAGGGAGACGTTTTCCAGCGACTCGTTCACCAGGGAGAGCGCGGCTGCGGCCAGCGTGATCGTGTTGACCGCAGTGGTCGCCGCCACCTTCACATTGGGTCCGCCCAGGGCCAGGACCTGGGCCTGGACGGTCAGAAGGCTCGTGCCCGTCTCATCCGCCAGCGCAGCCACGTCCGCGGCCCCTGCCTTGATCAGGTTGCCGCCGTTGAACCCGGCGTTGTTGACGGCCTTGGTGATCTGATCCCTCAGGGCGATGAAGTCTGAGTTCATCGCCGCACGGGAACTTGCATTCAGTTGCGCGTCCGCCGACGCGAGTGCCTTCTCCTTCATCTGGAGCAGAAGGTCGGAGACGATTTCACCGGCTGAAGCCGACACATCCACCACGGATTGACTGCGCTGGAGAGACTCCCTCACGGCGTCGAGTGCGCGGGAGGTGCCTCTCTGGTTCGTCGCAATGGCGAAGATCGCGCCATTGTCCTTGGCGGTGGCCACCTTGAGGCCGGTAGAAATCCGCTGTTCAGCGCTCCTCAGTTCCGCTTGTGACGCATTCAGGTTCTGGAGCGCCAGCATGGCGCTCACGTTCGTGTTGATGGATTGAACACCCATTGTCGTACCTTCCATTCTGGTCGGGGATTTTCGTCCGGCGTTTTGCGGACGCGCGATTCTTCGCGTCTGGCTCCACGCAAGCGACGGGCCAGTCCTGGCCGGCGCCAGGAGATCAGAGACACATTGATTTCGTTAGGGTTTTGGCCTCTCCAGGAGGACCCGCCCCTCTGGAACCCGGCGCAAGTTCCGCCTGCCCGGCAGCATCCGCCGGGCCAATCCTGCCGCCCTGGAAACAGGGCCTTTGGCAGGCGCCGAAGGTTGTCCGGACCTCCCCCTCCGATCCCCGGGGCCGGCGGTCCCGGAGGGACAGCGTTCGCTAGGCGGTTTCGGAGGCGAGAAGGTTGTCGAAGTAGGCGATGGTCCGGGACAGGCCCTCGTCCAGCTCGATGGTCGGCTTCCAGTCGAGAAGCTGGCCGGCGAGGCTGATGTCGGGCCGCCTCTGGCGCGGGTCGTCAGACGGCAGGGGCATGTGGACCAGGCGCGAGGACGATCCCGTCAGGGCGATCACCCGCTCGGCGAGGGCGCGGATGGTGAACTCTCCCGGATTGCCCAGGTTCACCGGGCCGGTGACCTCGTCCGACGTGCCCATCAGGCGAAGAATACCTTCCACCAGGTCATCTACGAAGCAGAAGGATCGGGTCTGGAGTCCTTCGCCATAGAGGGTGATGTCCTGCCCCCGGAGGGCCTGGACGATGAAGTTCGACACCACCCGCCCGTCGTTGGGATGCATGCGGGGGCCGTAGGTGTTGAAGATGCGGGCGACCTTGATCCGCAGGCCATGCTGGCGGTGATAGTCGAAGAAGAGGGTCTCGGCGCACCGCTTGCCCTCGTCGTAACAGGAGCGGATGCCGATCGGGTTGACGTTGCCCCAGTAATCCTCGGTCTGGGGGTGCACGGCGGGATCCCCGTAAACCTCGCTCGTGGAGGCCTGGAAGATCTTGGCGCGCCGGCGCTTGGCGAGGCCCAGCATGTTGATCGCCCCATGGACCGACGTCTTGGTCGTCTGGACCGGGTCGAACTGGTAGTGCACCGGAGAGGCCGGACAGGCGAGGTTGTAGACCTCGTCGATCTCCGCAAAGAGCGGAAAGGTCACGTCATGGCGCATCAGCTCGAAGTCGGGATTGCCGAGCAGATGGGCGACGTTCCGCCGCGACCCCGTGTAGAAGTTGTCGACGCAGAGGACCTCGTGGCCCGCCTCAAGGAGGCGCTCGCAGAGGTGCGAACCGATGAATCCCGCGCCGCCGGTGACCAGGATGCGTTTCATAATGGGGACCGAAGGCTCCGCGCTGAAGGTCGGGAATCAGGCCGCCGCTTCGGCCCGACCGCTGAGACCCTGCATGATCATCCGGTTGACGTCGATCAGATCCTGGATGTCCTCTTCGCCCCGGATCACCTCGCTGGTGTACTTGTTCACCCAGATCGAGAGGGAAATGATCCCGGCGCGAAGCTCGGCCGGAAGCTGGTTGCCTTCGGCCCCGCAGTCCGCCGCAAGCACGGTCCACATGCGGCGGTTCCAGTCGAGCGCGCCGATCCGACCGGCGAAATCCTTGGGATCGAGTTTTGAGGCGTCCACGAGGGCGAGCGTGACCTGGGCGAACAGGCGGTACTCGGTCTCGCGGGGCGTCTCAACCCTCGCCGCGGCCTGCTGATACGCCTGAAGGGACATTCCCCAGCCTCACGTCCTCATACTCGATAAGCTTCCGGCACCCCAGGAGAGCCTTGTAATAGTCACGCTGCATACAGCAACGCGAAATCGTCACGCATTCCGCAAGAACCTGCGGATTTCGAATAGCCCCCATGAAGTCGCTCAACCTCTGGACGAACTCGTCATAGTATTTCGACGCATCGTTCGGATCGAGATACATCATCATGACAGGCAGGTAGATGCGCCTGGCGGGCGTATTTGCATCTTCTGGTTGCAGGATGTCCTTCTCGCGAAGCACTGAGGCCTTATTCTGCAGAATAAGCACCCCCCTCCGATCGCCATTCTGCACCACGGCCCCGTTCAGGACAAATCTCTCTCCAGGCTTGAGCGAGAGCTTAAGAGGCAAGGAGACGTCTCCTGGAATGTCTCGCAAGGCAGGCGAGAAACGGGGCGAACGTGACGCTAGGCGACACTGATTAACGATATCCTTACACGATTTCCCGACATGGTTAACGTGGCGCTAACCTGGGAGCCCCAATTTCGCGGGAAGTGTCATAGCCGCCGCGGTGCATCATGCCTGACCTCCCCCAAAACCTGCCGGCTGGCGGGCCTGGCGCACCCCTCGCCGGCCTCATGGGCTCAAGCTCCTCGGCGACAGCCCTGCAGCTGCTTCGCAAGGATCTGGCCCAGCAGAAGGCCGCCCGCACCACCCCGCTGCTCCAGAAAGCGGTTGAGGCCATCAAGGCGCACCGCCCCGAGAAGGCTTCCGAGCTGGCCCTCGAGGCCCTCCAGATAGATGAACGCAGCGGCATTGGCTGGCACATCCTGGCGATCGCCCAGGAGGGCCGGGGAGACTTCGTCAGCTCGCTCCAATGCTACGAGGCCGCGCTCGCCCTGCTGCCCGACGAACCCGAAATCCTGATCAATCTCGGGCGCCTCGCGTTTCGGATGAACATGTTCGAAACGTCGGAGAAGCTGCTGCGGCTCTTCCTGGTGCGCTCGCCGGACCATACCGAAGGGGTCAACAACCTCGCCCTTTCAATCCGGGCGCAGGAACGTCTCGACGAGGCGATCGAGCTGCTCCAGCAGTTCCTTTCGAGGCGCCCGACCCATGCAAACATCTGGAACAGCCTCGGCAGCATGGTTGGCGAGAGAGGCGATATCGAGAACGCCGCGATCTTCTACCGGGAGGCCCTGCGGCTGGATCCCGGGATCGCGAGGGCGCGCTACAACCTCGGAAACCTCTGGCTGACCGTCGGCGACGCCGAACAGGCGATCGAGGAGGTTGAGGCCGCCAGACGAAGCCCCATGGCCGCAGACGAGAAGGCCATGATGACCATGACCCTGGGCCTCGCCCAGTTGATGCTCGGGCGCAGCCCTGAGGGTTGGGTCAATTATGAAGCCCGCCATGACATCAACTTCCCGAACGGCACCGTCTTCGCGGTATCCGGCCCGAGATGGGCTTCAGGAGATGAAATCGCCGGCAAGTCCCTTCTGGTCATCGGCGAACAGGGATTGGGCGACGAGGTCCTGTACGGGAGCCTTCTCCCCGACGTCATTGAACGCCTGGGCCCCGAGGGCGCCCTCACCCTCGCGGTCGAGCCTCGCCTGGTCTCGCTGTTCGCCCGGAGCTTTCCCGGCGCCAGGGTCGAGCCCCACAAGACGGTCGAGACGGGCGGCCGGACCATTCGCCTTATCCCTGGGCTCGAGGGAGGAGGCTTCGGGATAGAGCTCTGGGTCCCGATCGGTTCGCTGGTGCAGGACCTCCGGCCGACCCTGGACTCCTTTCCCCGCGCCGGCGGCTTCCTCAAGCCCGCGCCCGAGCGTGTCGAGCACTGGCGCCGGTTGCTCTCGGCCGCCCCCCCGGGCCCCAAGGTGGGGCTGCTTTGGAAGAGCGCGGTGCTGGCGGGCGGTCGCCAGCGGTTCTTCTCTCCCTTCGACGCCTGGGAACCGGTCCTGCGGACGCCGGGCGTGACCTTCGTGAACCTGCAGTACGGAGACTGCGAGGCGGAGATCCGGCTGGCGCAGGACAGGTTCGGCGTCGAGATCTGGAATCCGCCCGGGATCGACCTCAAGCAGGACCTGGACGACGTGACCGCCCTCGCGAGCGCGCTGGACCTGGTGATCGGATTCTCGAACGCCACCTTCAACCTAGCGGCGGGGGCGGGGGTTCCCGCCTGGCTCATTTCCGCCAGCGGCGCCTGGACCGCCCTCGGGAGCGACCGATACCCCTGGTATCCGCAGGTCCGGCTCTACAGGCCCGAGGCTTTCGGCGAGTGGGGACCGGTCCTGGGGAAGGTCGCCAGCGACCTTGGCGGCGCCTTCCCGCCCGCCTGAAGCCCCGGGGCGCTTTCGAGCGCCGCCCCCAGGCCGGGACGAAGCGGCTTGAATGTCTCCGGCCAGTCTTTAGTGTGCCGGAAGGATTGAAACATTTGTTCGGGCGCCCCCCAGGGCGGCGTCCCCGGGGAGCCCAGATGAGCCAGCGTTTCGAAGGCACCGACAATTACGTCGCCACCGATGATCTCAAGGTGGCCGTCAACGCCGCCATCGCCCTTGAGCGTCCCCTCCTGATCAAGGGCGAGCCGGGCACCGGCAAGACCGTGCTGGCCTACGAGGTCGCCAAGGCCCTCGACGCCGAACTGATCACCTGGCACATCAAGTCCACGACCAAGGCCCACCAGGGC
>JBJOJL010000041.1:0-17865 GCA_046046615.1 Pseudomonadota bacterium | reverse complement strand
GTCGTGGGCATGATCGTCGTGGCCATGCACCCCCTCCCCGGCCCACTTCGGAGTCCCGTGGAAGGTCATGAAGGCCAGGCGCCAGGAGTAGAAGGCCGTCAGGCCGGCGGCGATCAGGCTGACCATGAAGGCGAAGGCCGCCACGCCACCGTGCGAGGTCGCCGCCGCCCAGGCCGACTCGATGATGGTGTCCTTCGAGTAGAAGCCGGCGAGGCCCAGGTGCAGGCTGGGAATGCCGAAGCCGGTAATGGCCAGGGTGCCGATGGTCATGACCGCATAGGTCACCGGCAGGTAGCGCCAAAGGCCGCCCATGCGCCGCATGTCCTGCTCGTGGTGCATGCCGTGGATCACAGAGCCGGCGCCCAGGAACAGCAGGGCCTTGAAGAAGGCGTGGGTGAAGAGGTGGAACATGGCCGCCTGGTAGGCGCCTACGCCGGCGGCGAAGAACATGTAGCCGAGCTGGGAGCAGGTCGAATACGCGATGACCCGCTTGATGTCGTTCTGGGCGAGTCCCACCGTGGCGGCGAACAGGGCCGTGACCGCGCCGATCAGGGTGACGATGTCCCGGGCCACAGGGGCGACCTCGAACATCGGCGACAGCAGGCAGACCATGTAGACCCCGGCCGTCACCATGGTGGCGGCGTGGATCAGGGCCGAGACGGGGGTCGGGCCCTCCATGGCGTCGGGCAGCCAGGTGTGCAGGAAGAACTGCGCTGACTTGCCCATGGCCCCGATGAAGAGAAGGCCCGCGGCGAGGTCCACCGCCGACCAGTCGTAGCCGATGAAGCGCCACTTGGAGCCGGCGATCTCGTCAATGTGCGAGAAGACCTCGGCGAACTGGATGGAACCGAACATCCAGAAGACGGTCATGATGCCGAGGGCGAAGCCGAAGTCGCCGACCCGGTTGACCACGAAGGCCTTGATGGCCGCCGCGTTGGCGGTGTCCTTGTGGTGCCAGAAGCCGATCAGCAGGTAGGAGGCCAGGCCCACGCCTTCCCAGCCGAAGAAGAGCTGCATGAAGTCGGCGGCCGTCACCAGGGCCAGCATGGCGAAGGTGAACAGGGACAGGTAGGCGAAGAAGCGCGGCCGGGACGGATCCTCGGCCATGTAGCCCCAGCTGTAGATGTGCACGAGGGCCGAGACGCTGGTCACCACCACCAGCATGACGGCGGACAGGCCGTCGAGGCGGATGGACCAGTTGGAGATGAACTCGCCCACGTGGATGAAGGGGGCGAGGGTCAGGGTGAAGGGCTGGAGCCCGCCCCAGGTCCACTGGGCGAAGACCACCCAGGAGAGGACGGCGGACAGGACCAGGAGGCCGGTGGTCACCGCCTGCGAGGCCAGGGCCCCGAGGCGGGAACCGAACAGGCCGGCGATGAGGGCTCCGACCAGGGGGCCGAAGACAATCAGGGGAAGAAGGGCTTGCGCGGTCATCTCTGGAAATCAGCCCTTCATCACGGAGGCGTCGTCCACGGCGATGTCCCCGCGGTTTCGGAAGAAGGTCACCAGAATGGCCAGGCCCACGGCGGCCTCGGCCGCGGCCACGGTCAGGATGAACATGGCGTAGATCTGGCCGACCGCGTTGTGCAGGAAGGCGGAGAAGGCGACGAAGTTGATGTTCACCGCCAGCAGGATCAGCTCGATCGACATCAGGATGACGATGATGTTCTTCCGGTTCACGAAGATCCCGAAGACCCCGATGGTGAACAGGATGGCGGCGACCGCCAGGTAGTGGGACAGACCGATGATCATTCCTGGACCCCTTCCCCCGGCTTGACCGAGACGACGCGCATGCCGGTGGCCGGCGTGCGGGCCACCTGGTCGGCGATGACCTGGCGCTTGACCCCCGGCTTGTGGCGCAGGGTCAGGACGATGGCGCCGATCATGGCCACCAGCAGGACCAGGCCCGCCGCCTGGAAGAAATAGACGTAGTCTGTGTAGAGCACCCGGCCGATCGCCTCGGCGTTCGGGGCGTCAGGCGTCGCCGCCAGCGGCCCCTGGGAGGCTCCGGCGGCGCCGCGGTTGGCGACCACGGCCGAGACCGCCACCATCTCGAAGGCCAGTATGCCGGCCACGGCCGCCCCGAGGGGCATGGACCGGGCGAAGCCCTGGCGAAGGGCGGCGAAGTCCACGTCCAGCATCATGACGACGAAGAGGAAGAGGACGGCGACCGCGCCGACGTAGACGACCACCAGCAGCATGGCCAGGAACTCCGCCCCCATGAGGACGAAGAGGCCCGCCGCCGAGAAGAAGGCGAGGATGAGGAAGAGGACGGAATGCACGGGGTTGCGGGCCGAGACCACGCCGAACCCCGCCGCGATCGTCACCGCCGCCAGCAGATAGAATGCGATTGCCTGCAAGGCCACCGGGTTCAGCCCCTCTTCTTGAACCGTCGGACTCCCGAAGGAGGCGGCGGGGTTTCAGTGCGTTCGGAATCGCCGCCCGGGTCTACCGGTAGGGCGCGTCCAGTTCCAGATTCTTGGCGATCTCCCGCTCCCAACGGTCCCCGTTATCGAGCAGGCGTTCCTTGTCGTAGTAGAGCTCCTCGCGGGTCTCGACCGCGAATTCGATGTTCGGACCCTCGACGATGGCGTCCACCGGGCAGGCCTCCTGGCACAGGCCGCAGTAGATGCACTTGACCATGTCGATGTCGTAGCGGGTCGTCCGGCGGCTGCCGTCCTCGCGCGGTTCGGCCTCGATGGTGATGGCCTGGGCCGGGCAGATGGCCTCGCAGAGCTTGCAGGCGATGCACCGTTCCTCGCCGCTGGGATAGCGACGAAGGGCGTGCTCGCCCCGGAAGCGCGGCGACTGCGGGCCGCGCTCGTAGGGATAGATGACGGTGGCCTTGGGCCGGACCATGTAGACCATGGCCATGCCGAAGGCGCCGATGAAGTCCGAGAGGGCCGCGCCCCGGATGGCCTGGGAAATGCGATTCAGCATGACGTCCTACTTTCCCCTGCACTCGTAGCCCGACAGACGCCGGTCGTTCCCGCCCGGCTTCAGGGCCAGCTCCTTGCCCTCGGCCGTGCACCGCTCGCGCAGTTGGCGAAGGGAGTCATAGTTCGCCACGTCCCCGTCGGGCGCGGCGCCCGGCGTTGCGCAGCCCGCCAGGACCAGCGCAGCCGCCAGAGCCAGGAAGGAAGGCCGGAAGGGTTTCATGCGCCAGGATGTCCCAGGACGCGCCAGCCGGCGACCAGCACCACGGCGACCAGGGAGATGGGCAGGAAGACCTTCCAGCCCAGCCGCATCAGCTGGTCATAGCGGTAGCGGGGCACGATGGCCTTCACCATGGCGAACAGGAAGAAGAAGAAAATGATCTTCAGGAACAGCCACATGAAGCCGTAGAAACTCTGGGCGGTCGGCGACCATTCGCGGACGAAGGCCAGGTCCACCGGGGCCTGCCATCCGCCGAAGAACAGGATGGAGATCATGGCGCACATCAGGACGATGTTGGCCAGTTCGCCGATCATGAAGAGCAGGAAGGGCGAGGAGGAGTACTCGACCTGGTAGCCGGCCACGAGCTCGGATTCCGCTTCCGGCAGGTCGAAGGGCGGCCGGTTGGTCTCGGCCAGGGCCGAGATGAAGAAGATCACCGACATGGGGATCATGATGACGGCGATGGGCAGGTTCTGGAGGCCGCCGCCGAAGACGTTCCAGTTCCAGAAGCCGCCCGCCTGCTTCTCGACGATCTGGTTCAGGTTCATCGTGCCGGCCAGCAGGATCACCGTGATGATCACGAAGCCGATGGAGACCTCGTAGGAGACCATCTGCGCCGCAGACCGCAGGCTGCCCAGGAAGGGATACTTCGAGTTCGACGCCCAGCCGCCCATGATGATCCCGTAGACGCCCAGGGAGGAGATGGCGAAGAGGTAGAGGACGCCGACATTGATGTCGGACACCACCCAGCCGGGGGCCAGGGGGATGACCGCCCAGCCCACCAGGGCCAGGGCGAAGGTCAGGACCGGCGCCAGAAGGAAGACGAACTTGTCCGCCCCGTCGGGGATGACGATTTCCTTCAGGATGAACTTGATCAGGTCGGCGAAGGACTGGAGCAGGCCGAAGGGGCCGACCACGTTGGGGCCCTTCCGCATCTGGACGCCCGCCCAGATCTTGCGGTCGCCGTACATGAAGAAGGCCAGCGACATCAGCAGCCAGCCGAGCACGGCCAGGATCTGAAGGACGGTGATCAGGGTCCAGCCGCCCGGCGTGGCCCAGAAGGATTGCGCCGCGTCCATGCCCTACTCCGCCGCCAGTTTCGCCGGGCCGGCCGCCAGGGCGGCGCACTCGGCCATGGTCACGCTGGCGCGCGCGACCGGGTTGGTGAGATGGAAGGCCTTCACCGCGCTGGACAGCGGCGCCTCGCCAAGGTCGCCCGCCGCGCCGATGGCCGACAGGTCGGCCTGGCCGCGGGGCGCCCAGTCGATCTGGCCGAAGGTGGGATGGTCGGCGAAAAGCCTGGCCCGCAGCTGGTCGAGGCTGTCGTAAGGCAGGGTCTTGCCCAGGCGCTCGGACAGGGCGCGCAGGATGGTCCAGTCCTCGCGGGCCTCGCCCTTGGGGAAGACGGCCCGCTGGCCCATCTGCACCCGGCCCTCGAGGTTCACGTACAGCCCGTCTTTCTCGGTGTAGGCCGCGCCCGGCAGGATCAGGTCCGCCGCATGGGCGCCGGCGTCGCCGTGCGAACCGAGATAGATCCGGAAGGCGTCGGAGGCCGACAGGTCGATCTCGTCCGCGCCCAGCAGGAAGAGCACGTCGAGCGCGCCCTTGGCCGTCATGGCCCGGGCGTCGAGACCGCCCTCCCCCGGCACGAAGCCCATGTCCAGACCGCCGACCCGCGAGGCCGCGGTGTGCAGGACGTTCCAGCTCATGCCGAAGGCCTTGGCCACCTGAGCGGCGGCGTGCGCCACGGCGGCGCCGTTCGGCCCCGACAGGGCGCCGGCGCCAATGACGAGGGCCGGTGACTTGGCGCCCTTCAGCACCTTGGCGAAGCCCGAGCGGGCCTTGGCCAGGGCGGCCAGGGCCGCCGCCGTGTCGCCGAGGTGATCATAGTCGTAGGTCAGGTCCGCGGCCTCGCCCACCAGGCCGACGGCCAGGTCGCCGGCGAGCCAGCGGCGGCGCAGGCGGGCGTTCAGCACCGGGGCCTCGAAGCGCGGGTTCGTCCCGACCAGGAGCACCGCGTCGACCTCGTCGAGGCCGGTGATGCCGGCGTTGAACAGCCAGGACTCCCGGGGACCGGCGCCCAGGGCCATGCCGTCCTGGCGGCAGTCGGTATTGGCCGAGCCAAGGGCGCGGAACAGGTCGAGGGTCGCCTTCAGGGACTCGGCGTCCTGCAGGTCGCCGGCGATGGCGCCGATCCGCTCCGGCTTGGCCTCGGACAGGCGCTCAGCCGCCAGGGACAGGGCCTCGGCCCAGGTCGCAGGGCGCAGGCGGCCGTTCTCGCGGATGTAGGGGGTGTCGAGGCGCTGGCGGGACAGGCCGTCGACGGCGAAGCGGGTCTTGTCGGAGATCCACTCCTCGTTGACGTCCTCGTTGATGCGCGGAAGCACCCGCAGGACCGCCGGGCCGCGGCTGTCGACGCGGATGGCCGCGCCCATGGCGTCCATGACGTCGACGGTCTCGGTTTTCTTCAGCTCCCAGGGCCGGGCGTTGAAGGCGTAGGGCTTGGAGGTCAGGGCGCCGACCGGGCAGAGGTCGATGACATTGCCCGACAGCTCGGAGGTGACGGCGCTGCCCAGATAGGTCGTGATTTCAACGTCTTCGCCGCGCGAGATCAGGCCGATCTCGGGCACGCCGGCGACTTCGGTGATGAAGCGCACGCAGCGGGTGCACTGGATGCACCGGGTCATGACCGTGTTGATGAGGGGCCCCATGGCCTTTTCCTCGACGGCCCGCTTGTTCAGCGCAAAGCGGCTGTCGTCGCGGCCATAGCCCATGGCCTGGTCCTGGAGATCGCACTCCCCGCCCTGGTCGCAGATCGGGCAGTCCAGGGGGTGGTTGATGAGGAGGAACTCCATCACCCCCTCGCGGGCCTTCTTCACCATCGGCGTGTTGGTGAAGATCTCCTGGTTGTCGGCGGCCGGCAGGGCGCAGGAGGCTTGGGGCTTGGGCGGCCCGGGCTTCACCTCGACCAGGCACATCCGGCAGTTGCCGGCGATGGACAGGCGCTCGTGGTAGCAGAACCTGGGGATCTCCTCCCCGGCCAGCTCCGCCACCTGCAGGACCGTCATGCCGGGCTCGAACTCGACCTCGACGCCGTTGACCTTGGCTTTCGGCATGGCTCAGCTCACTCCGCAGCCTGCAGGGACGCGCCCTGCACGTGCGGGCGGCCCGCACGGTAGTTGGTGATCCGCTCCTCCACCTCGTGGCGGAAGTGGCGGAAGAGGCCCTGGATCGGCCAGGCGGCGGCGTCGCCGAGGCCGCAGATGGTGTGGCCCTCGATCTGGCTGGCGACGTCGAGGAGCATGTCGATCTCCTTCATGTCCGCCTCGCCGGTGGCCATGCGCTCCATGACCCGCCACATCCAGCCCGTGCCTTCGCGGCAGGGCGTGCACTGGCCGCAGCTCTCGTGCTTGTAGAAGTAGGACAGGCGGGCGATGGCGCGGACGATGTCGGTGGACTGGTCCATGACGATGACCGCCGCCGTGCCCAGGCCCGACTTCAGGGCCGACAGGGAGTCGAAGTCCATCAGGGCCGTCTCGGCCTCGTGCGCGGGGATCATCCGGACGGACGAGCCGCCGGGGATCACGGCCTTGAGGTTGCCCCAGCCCCCGCGGACGCCGCCGCAGTGATCCTCGAGCAGCTGCTTGAGGGGGATGGACATGGTCTCCTCGACCACGCAGGGGCGGTTCACGTGGCCCGAGATGGCCATGAGCTTGGTGCCCGTGTTGTTCGGCCGGCCGAAGCCCGCGAACCAGGATGCGCCCCGGCGCAGGATGGTTCCCACCACCGAGATCGACTCGACGTTGTTGATCGTGGTCGGGCACCCGTAGATCCCGGCCCCCGCCGGGAAGGGCGGCTTCAGGCGCGGCTGGCCCTTCTTGCCCTCAAGGCTCTCCATGAGGGCCGTCTCGTCGCCGCAGATGTAGGCGCCGCCGCCATGGGTGACGAACAGGTCGAAGTCCCAGCCGTGGACATTGCCCTTGCCGATCAGCTTGGCCTCGTAGGCCTGCTTGATCGCCGCCTCCAGGCGCTCGCGCTCGTGCACGTACTCGCCGCGGATGTAGATGTAGCAGGTGTGGGCGCGGATGGCGTAGCTGGCGATCAGGGCGCCCTCGATCAGCAGGTGCGGATCGTTGCGCAGGATCTCGCGGTCCTTGCAGGTGCCCGGCTCGGACTCGTCGGCGTTGATGACCAGGTAATGCGGGCGCTCGCCCTCGGCCTTGGGCATGAAGGTCCACTTCAGGCCCGTGGAGAAGCCCGCCCCGCCCCGGCCGCGCAGGCCCGAAGCCTTGACCTGGTCGCAGATCCACTCGGGGCTCTGCTCCAGGATGAGCCGGGTGCCGTTCCAGGCGCCGCGCCGCTTCGCCCCCTCGAGGCCCCAGTCATGGAGGCCGTAGAGGTTGGTGAAGATCCGGTCCTTGTCTTCGAGAATGCCGACCACGATGCGCCCCTAAGCCTCCAGACCGATCCGGCCAGAGCCGGCCGTCGAACTCCGCCCGATCACTGCGCCGCCTCCTTCGCCTTGCCGCGCTTCTTCGGCTCGGCGTTGGGGATGGATTTCAGCGCCTTGGCCGCCGAGCCGTCGTAGAGGGACGGATCGGACAGGACCTGGGCCCCGCCCTCCGGGGCCGAACCCTGGCGGCCGATGGCCGAGCCCGGCGCCCGCGGCTTGCCGGCGATGAACTCGTCGAGGATCTGCTCGAAGGTCTCGGGCGTAAGGTCCTCGTAGTAATAGTCGTTGATGGCGGCCATGGGCGCGTTCGAGCACGCCCCGAGGCATTCCACCTCCTGCCAGGTCACCTTGCCGTCGGCGGAGAGGTGATCGCGGTCGCCGAACCGGCGCTGGCAGACGGCCTTCAGGTCATTGGCGCCCCGCAGCATGCAGGGGGTGGTGCCGCAGACCTGGACCAGGGCGTGGGAGCCCACGGGCTCCAGCATGAACATGGTGTAGAAGGTGGCGATCTCGTAGACGCGGATCACCGGCATGCCGAGGGTCTCGGCCACCACCCGGATGGAGGGCTCGGAGACCCAGCCCTGCTGCTTCTGGACCAGCCAGAGGAGCGGAATGACGGCGGACTGCTGGCGCCCTTCCGGGAACTTGGCGATCCACCACTTCACCTGCTTCAGGCTCTCGGCGCTGAAGGCGAAGCTGTCGGGCTGGTTGGCGGCTAGCCTGCGGACGCTCACGTGACCGGCCTCACTTGATGAAGTCGACGCGCACGATCCGCGCGTCCGAAACGGTGTAGATGGCGGCCACCTCGAAGGGATCGGCCCCAGGCGCGCGGAAGACCCGCTCGTGGTCGATCACATGATGGCCCACCACCATGCGGTTGAGCAGCTCGGCCCGGTTCTGCGGGAAGTCCGCGAAGACCTGGCGGTACTTCTCGCGATAGGCCTCGATGCCCAAGATCGTGACAGCGCCGTTGAAGTCGGCGACCACCACGTCATCGGCGAAGGCCGCGCAGTGGGCGTCGAGGTCCTGGGCGTTGTAGGCCGTGAACTGGGCCTCGACGACATCGAAGGGCGTGATGCAGACGGGCGCGCTCACCGGTCCACCTCACCAAACACGATGTCGAGAGAGCCCAGGATGGCCGAGACGTCGGCCAGCATGTGGCCCTGGCACAGCCAGTCCATGGCGGACAGGTGGGCGAAGCCCGGCGCGCGGATCTTGCAGCGATAGGGCTTGTTGCCGCCGTCGCTGACCAGGAAGACCCCGAATTCGCCCTTGGGCGCCTCGACGGCGGCGTAGACCTCGCCGGCCGGGGTGTGGAGGCCCTCGGTGTAGAGCTTGAAGTGATGGATCAGGGCTTCCATCGAGCGCTTCATGTCGCCGCGGCGCGGCGGGGCGTACTTGTTGTCCTCGGTCAGGACCGGGCCAGGCGTCTTGCGCAGGCGCTCCACGCACTGGAGCATGATCTTCACGCTCTCGCGCATCTCCTGCATGCGGCAGAGATAGCGGTCGTAGCAGTCGCCGTTGACGCCCAGCGGTATGTCAAAGTCGAGCTCGCTGTAGCACTCGTAGGGCTGGCTGCGACGCAGGTCCCAGGCGATGCCGGAACCCCGGACCATGACGCCCGAAAAGCCCCAGGCCATGGCCTCCTCGCGGCTCACCACGCCGATGTCGACATTGCGCTGCTTGAAGATCCGGTTGCCCGTGATCAGCTTGTCGATGTCGTTCAGCGGCTTGTGGAAGGCCTTGGCCCAGGCCTCGATGTCATCGACCAGGGCGTCGGGCAGGTCCTGGTGGACGCCGCCGGGCCGGAAGAAGTTGGCGTGAAGGCGCGCACCCGAGGCGCGCTCGTAGAACACCATCAGCTTTTCGCGTTCCTCGAAGCCCCAGAGCGGCGGCGTCAGGGCGCCGACATCCATGGCCTGGGTCGTCACGTTCAGCAGGTGGTTGAGGATGCGGCCGATCTCGCAGAAGAGCACCCGGATAAGCTGGCCGCGCACCGGGACCTCGATGCCCGCCAGGCGCTCGATCGCGAGGCAGAAGGCATGCTCCTGGTTCATCGGCGCGACGTAATCGAGCCGGTCGAAATAGGGCACGTTCTGGAGGTAGCTCCGCGCCTCCATCAGCTTCTCGGTGCCGCGATGCAGCAGGCCGATGTGCGGATCGACGCGCTCGACCACCTCGCCGTCCAGCTCCAGGACCAGGCGCAGCACGCCGTGGGCCGCCGGGTGCTGGGGGCCGAAGTTGATGTTGAACTTGCGGACAGGGGTTTCCGGCAGGACCGAACCCGCGGCGAGATCGTCGGCCATCAGCGCGCCTCCCCCTTCTCGTCGCCCGGCAGGACGTACTGGGCCCCTTCCCAGGGCGACAGGAAGTCCCAATTGCGGAACTCGACCGACTTCACGGGCTCGTAGACCACCCGCTTCAGCTCATCGTCGTAGCGCAGCTCGACATAGCCGCTCATCGGGAAGTCCTTGCGCAGCGGATGCCCGTGAAAGCCGTAGTCGGTGAGGATGCGGCGCAGGTCCGGATGCCCGGAGAAGAAGACGCCGTACATGTCGAAGCACTCGCGCTCGAACCAGTTGGCGCAGGGATAGACGCCGGTGACGGAGGCCACGGCGGTGTCCTCGTCGGTCTGGATCCGGACCCGCATCCGGACGTTCCGGGTGAAGGACAGGAGCTGGTAGACCACGTCGAAGCGAAGCGCCCGGTCGGGATGATCGACGCCGGTCAGTTCGGTCAGCTGCTGGAAGCCGAAGCGGTCGCGCAGGAGGGTCAGGACCTCCACGATGCGGCCGGCCGGGACATCCAGGGTCAGCTCGCCATAGGCCGTGGAAGCGGCGGCGCCTGCGCCCGCTGCGGCGGTGATCTCGGCGCCCAGGGCCTGGAGGGCGTCTTCGGCGACGGGCCAGCTCATCTTTCGATCGTCCCCGTGCGGCGGATCTTCTTCTGCAGCTGCAGGACCCCGTAGACGAGGGCCTCGGCGGTGGGCGGGCAGCCCGGGACGTAGATGTCCACCGGGACGATCCGGTCGCAGCCCCGCACCACGGAATAGCTGAAGTAGTAGTAGCCGCCGCCGTTGGCGCAGGACCCCATGGAGATGACGTAGCGCGGCTCGGGCATCTGGTCGTAGACCTTGCGCAGGGCCGGGGCCATCTTGTTGCACAGGGTGCCGGCGACGATCATCACGTCGGACTGGCGCGGGCTGGCCCGGGGGGCGAAGCCGTAACGCTCCAGGTCGTAGCGCGGCATGGAGGCGTGCATCATCTCCACGGCGCAACAGGCCAGGCCGAAGGTCATCCACATCAGAGAGCCCGTCCGGGCCCAGGTGATCAGGTCATCGGCGGCGGCCGTGACAAAGCCCTTGTCGGCCAGCTGCTGGGAGACGCCGTCGAAATAGGGGTCGTGGACCTTGGGGTCATAGCCCTCGACGGAGGACCGGGCGCCGGATCCGGCCGGAACGATCAGTCCCATTCCAGGGCTCCCTTCTTCCATTCGTAGATGAAGCCGACGGTCAGGACCCCGAGGAAGGACATCATCGACCAGAAGGCGAAGACCGCCTGATCATGCGGCAGCTTCATGAGCGACACCGCCCAGGGGAAGAGGAAGGCCACTTCCAGGTCGAAGATGATGAAGAGGATCGAGACCAGGTAGAACCGGACGTCGAACTTCATGCGGGCGTCATCGAAGGCGTTGAAGCCGCACTCGTAGGTCGAGAGCTTTTCCGGGTCCGGCGCCTTGGGCGCCAGGACGGCCGAGGCCAGGATGAAAACGATCCCGATCGCCGAGGAAATTCCCAGGAAGATCACGATCGGCAGGTACTCGAGAAGAAAGGCGTCCATGGATTCCTCGCCGGAGTCGCGCGCCCTTCTAGACCAGCCTTGCGCCGGGTTCAAACCTCGGTTTGCCCCGGAACGTGGTCCGGCCGGAAAGCCGGGCGGCCCGCAGGAGACCCCAGAGTCCCTACCGTTGCGCTAACGCCCTCATGGACGGTTGACACGATTCCGGCCCGGACATATCAGACGCGCCTCGCGCTGATGCGCGATCGAGTGCGGATGTAGCTCAGTTGGTTAGAGCGCCGGCCTGTCACGCCGGAGGTCGCGGGTTCGAGCCCCGTCATTCGCGCCACTCCCCTCCCCCATCCAGGAACGCGGGCGGCGCCAGCCTCAGCCCTCGCGCATGCCTTTCAGGGCCTTGGTCCAGCGCGACAGTTCATCTAGGGTGACCTTGGCGGCCAGGCTGTGCCCGTCGTTCGGGACAAAGCCCTTCTCCGCATCCAGGTGCTCGCCCACCATGGGGATGGCGACGCCCTCCACCAGGGGCATGATCTTGACCGTGGTCAGCATCTGCTTGGCCACCTGCACGGCGCGCACGCCCCCCGACTGGCCGCCGTAGCTGACGAAGGCGGCGGGTTTCCCGTTCCACTCGAAGTACAGGTAGTCCACGGCGTTCACGAAGGCCGGCGGCGGCATGAAGTTGTACTCGGGCATGACGAAGACATAGGCGTCGGCCGACTCGACGCTGGCCGCCCAGGCCTTGGTGTAGTCGAACTGGTAGTTGCGCAGGCGCGGGTGCCAGGGCTCGTTGAAGATCGGCAGGTTGAAGTCCGCCAGGTCGACCAGAGACGCCTCGAAGTCGCCGTGGGCCTCGGCCAACCCCTGGAACCAGCGCGCGATGTGGGGCCCGACCCGATTGGGGCGGGTCGAGCAGATGATCGTCTGAAGCTTCACGCAAACTCTCCTGGAGGACGGGGACGGACTCAGGCGACCGGTTCGGCCGCCTTCTCGATCTGGAAGTCACCCGGGTCGGGGGCGAGGGTCGCCCGCCAGTAGTCGACCAGGGCGAAGGGCCAGTTCTGGGTCACCCTGCCCTTCTCGTTCTTGTACCAGCTGGAGACCTGAGGCGCGCCCCAGGCCATCAGAGCGTTGGCGGCGTCGACCCTGGCGTTGAAGGCGTCGTGCACCTCGCGCCTGGGCTCCATGGCCCGGGCCCCGGTCTCCGCCAGGAGCTTCAGGCAGCCGACGATGTAGCGGACGCTGCACTCGGAGAAGAAGATGATGGAGCCGTTGACCACGATGTTGGTGTTCGGCCCGTAGATCATGAACAGGTTGGGGAAGCCGGGCGTGGTCATGCCCAGGTAGGCGCGCGGGTCGCCGTCCCAGGTCGCATGCAGGTCGGCGCCGCCCCGACCGCGGATCTTCATGGGCTCTAGGAACTTCGAGGCGTGGAAGCCGGTGCCGTAGATGATGACGTCGAAGTCGCGGGCGGTTCCATCCGCGGTGACGATACCGGCCTCGGTGATCTCTGTGATGGGATCGGTGACCAGCGAGACGTTGTCGCGCTGCAGGGCCGCCATCCAGACGCCGTTGTCGAGGAGCGAGCGCTTGCCGCCCACCGGGTAGGTCGGCACCACCTTCTCGACCAGGTCCGGGCGGCTCGGCGCCTGGGCGGCGATGGCCGCCGCGATCATCTCGCGGAATTCGAGGTTGGCGGCGGAGACGGCGGTCTGCGGGCCGTTCCAGCCCGGATCGGCCTCGACCATGGGCAGGAGCCCGTCGGTGACCATCCAGAACATCCAGAACCGGTACCACTTGTCGTAGTAGGGCACGTGCTCCAGCAGCCAGTTCATGCCGTCCGGCACGTCCTCATGATAGTGCGGCACGGGGAAGCCCCAGGGCGGGGTCCGCTGGAAGATGGTGAGGCTGCCCACCTTGCCCGCGATCTCGGGCACGAACTGGTAGGCGCTGGCGCCGGTGCCGATCACCGCCACCCGCTTGCCGGTGAGGTCCACGTCATGGCGCCAGCGGGCCGAATGGAAGGCCGGCCCGGCGAAGCGGTCGCGGCCCTTGATGTCGGGCATGCGGGGCCGGTTGAGCTGGCCCACGGCGGTGACGACGGCGTTGGCCTCGATGACCCGGCGCGCGCCGGTCTTGTCCCTGACCGTGACCTTCCAGAGGGCCCGGGGCTCGTCCCAGTCCAGAGTCTCGACCTCGGTCTCGAAGGCGATCTTGCCCCGAAGGTCGTAGCGGTCGGCGACGCCCCGGAAATAGTCCAGCAGGACCGGCTGGGTGGAGAAGTGCTGGGGCCAGTGGTGGTTGGGTTCGAAGCTGTAGGAATAGATGTGGTTGGAGGAGTCCACCCTGCAGCCGGGATAGGTGTTCTCGAACCAGGTCCCGCCCACGTCGGCGTTCTTGTCGACGATCTCGTAGCTGACCCCGGCCTGGCTGAGGCGGATGCCCGTCAGGAGGCCTGACATGCCCGCCCCGATCACCAGGACGTGCATCTTCGCCGCGCCCTCCTTCAGGCGCGGGGAGTCCCAGACCGGCGTCTTGGTGTTGGTCTCGCCCAGGGTCAGTTCATCGACCAGGAAGTCGGCGTAGCCGTCGGGGATCTCGGCCCCGGCGACAAAGCTCATCATCCGGCGAAGGGTGGCGGCGGAGGGCGAGTGGGTCCGGCCCCGCCCGTTGGCGAACCATTCGGTCAGGGCGGCCTTGGCCTCGGCCAGGAACTTCTGCTGCTCGGCCTCGGGCACGCCGGTGTCGCCCCGGGACAGGGGCACATAGGCGGGGGTCCACTCAGGCCGGAGCCAGTGATCCTGGCCGGTCAGGTGCACCAGCGCCGCCTGCAGGGCGGGCTGGTGAGCGGCGGCGAGCGCCCTGTCGAGCTGGGTCAGGTCGATGTCGGACACGTTGTTTCCCCCGGGATCGCAATCCTGTTTGCGGCATGAAACCGCAGGCCGGCCCGGAAAGGAAGGGCGCCCCGACGTCAGCCGGCGGGGTGCAGCTTCACCATCAGGGTCTCGTAGCCCTTCACGAAGCTGGAGCGCACCCGCAGCGGCTCCTCGAGCACCTCGACGAAGCTGAAGCGCTTGAGGATCTCTTCCCAGACGATCTTCAACTGGAGCTCCGCCAGGCGGTTGCCGACGCAACGGTGGATGCCGAAGCCGAAGGACAGGTGCTGGCGCGGACGCTCGCGGTCGATGATGAAGGCGTCGGGATTCTCGATCGCCCGCTCGTCGCGGTTGCCCGAGACGTACCACATGACGACCTTGTCGCCCTTGCGGATGGTCTTGCCGCCCAGCTCGATGTCCTGCAGCGCCGTGCGGCGCATGTGGGCCAGGGGCGTCTGCCAGCGGATGATCTCAGGCACCATGGACTCCACCAGGGCCGGATTGGCGCGCAGCTTGGCGTATTCCGCCGGGTTCTGGTTCAGCGCCAGCACGCCGCCGGACAGGGAGTTCCGCGTGGTGTCGTTGCCGCCGACGATCAGCAGGATGATGTTCCCGAGATACTCCTCGGGGGTCATGTTCTTCGTGGCGTCGCTGTGGGCCATCATCGAGACGAGGTCGCCGGCCGGCGGCTTGTTGATCCTCTCGTTCCAGAGGCCGGTGAAGACCTCCAGGCATTCCATCAGCTCGGCCTGGCGGTCCTCCTCGGTCTCCACCAGTCCGCCCGGATAGGGGATGGTGGTGGCCACGTCCGACCAGCGGGTCAGGCGGCGGCGCTCCTCGAAGGGGAAGTCGAACAGGGTCGCCAGCATCTGGGTGGTCAGCTCGATCGAGACCCGGTCCACCCAGTTGAAGGCCTCGCCCACCGGCAGGGTGTCGAGGATCCGACAGGCCCGCTCGCGGATGATGGGCTCCATGGTCTTGAGGTTGCCCGGCGAGACGATGGGGCTGACGGCCTTGCGCTGCTGGTCGTGCCGGGGCGGGTCCATGGCGATGAAGCTGGGCCGGCGCAGGTCCGGACGGGCGTCGCGGATCGTGATCCCGCCCAGGGCCGCCTCGGAGGAGAAGACCCCGTGGTTGGTGTCCACCGCCATGATGTCGTTGTAGCGGGTGACCGACCAGTAGGGCCCGAACTCGGACTCCTTGCACCAGTGGACTGGATCCTCGTTCCGGAGGCGCTCGAAGACCGGCCAGAAGGCGTTGGACTTGAAGAGTTCCGGATCCCCGGGGTTCAGGTCCTCGAGGTTGAGGGCGTAGGCGCGAGCCCGCGCCTCATCCAGACTGATCGCACCATCGGCCATGAGGGTTCCTCCGCGTTCGGGGATCCTGGATCGCCCCCTGAAAGGGACAGGAAAACCCAATCCGCCCTGCCCGACAAGGGCGAGCTTCAGGCAGGGCCCTGAGCCAGGGCGATGGCTTCGGCCAGATCCGGCGGCAGGGCGAGGCCGGATGCCGAGACCGCCTCCTCCAGGTGCGACACGCGGGTCGTGCCGACCACAGCAGAGGAGACCTCTTCAATCCCCAGGACCCAGGCCAGGGCAGCCTGGGCGCCGGTGAGGTCGCTCCGGCCATGGAGGAATCGGAACCTGCGCCCCGCAGCCATGTCCGCGCGGTGGTTCTTGAGGGCCCGGGCCAGGTACCAGGCGTCCCGGAGGCGCAGGTTGCGCCAGGACTTCGGCGCAGTGTGGCCCATGGCGAGGGGCATGCCCGCCAGGACGCCCTTGCCCGCCGCCGCCGCGCGCGCCGCCAGGGCGACGCGTTCGGGCCTGAGGACATTGATGTCGGCCATCACCGTATCGATCTCCGGCAGGGCCAGGGCGGCCTCGATGACGGCGGGATCAAAACTGTTCACGCCCAGCCGCAGGAAGAGCCCCTGCCCGCGGAGTCGCTCCAGGCCGCCGAGGAAATCCGGGGTCAGCTCCTGGACGGAGGGGCCATGCAGGTGAACGAGCGGCACGGTCTCGAGCCCGAGGCGACGGCGGCTGCGTTCCAGGCTGGCCCCGATGGCGGCGAGGGACATGTCGCGTCGGACCCGCCCGGCTTCGAAGCGGGTGCCCGCCTTGGTGGCGACCACCAGGCCCGAGAAGTCCCGTCCCGCAAGCGCCCGTCCGAGGCGGCCCTCCGCCTGGCCCCGGGAATAGGCGGGTCCGGTGTCGAAAAGGGTGACGCCGAGATCGAGGGCCCGGTGGACCAGGCGCAGGGCCTCAGCCTCGGAAAAGGCCGGATGGCCCCAGAAGGACGCCGCCCCGAAGCCGATTTCCGAAACCTTCAGTCCCGTGCGGCCAAGCGGGCGGGACAGCATGCATCACTCCGGAGATTGGTGGGCGGCGAGGGGTTCGAACCCCCGACCCCCTGGGTGTAAACCAGGTGCTCTGACCAGCTGAGCTAGCCGCCCGTGCGGCCCTGAAGGCCAGCGCCTGTTTAGCGCGCTTCCCGGCGGTGGGGAATGCGGCCCTTCGGAACGGGACGCGACCGGTTCAGTTGAGGGCGCGCCTGAGCCCCTCCCCGGCCCTGAACCTCACGACCCGTGAGGCGGGCCGCCGGACGGATTCCCCGGTTCGCGGATTGCGGGCCGGCCCGGCGGGACGGAAGGCCGCGGTGAAGCTGCCGAAACCGACCAGCCGCACCTCCTGGTCCCGGACCAGGGCCGCGGTGACGGTGTCGAGGATGGAGTCCAGGGCGACCCGCACCTGGCTAGTGGAGAGACCTGAGGCCTCAGAGACCGCTGCAACCAGCTCGGCCTTGTTCATGGCGTTGCCCCCCGGGCGTTGTTTCAAGCCTCGCCTCAAACAACGCTACGCCCGGGCGAAGCCACTGGGGCGCCATCATGCTCCGCCCCGGGTGCGTGTCAACGCAGCCGGGGCGGAGTCCAGTGGGGATGGGCGCCGGGAGACGAGGCCCTAGTGGGTCAGGACGTGATCGTCGCCGGCGTCATCGGCAGCGCGAACCGGCGCAGCCGGCTCGGTCCACTCGATGGGCGTCAGGGGACTGACCAGGGCGTGGCCCAGGACCTCGTCAACCGAACTGACCGGGATGATTTCCAGGCCCGCCTTCACATTATCGGGGATGTCCTGGAGATCCTTGACGTTTTCCTGAGGGATCAGGACCGTCTTCACGCCCGACCTGAGGGCCGCAAGGAGCTTTTCCTTGAGCCCGCCGATCGGCAGGACCCGGCCGCGCAGGGTGACCTCGCCGGTCATGGCGATGTCCCTGCGGATCGGAACCCCGGTCAGGACGGACACGATCGCCGTCGCCATGGCGACGCCGGCCGAGGGACCGTCCTTGGGGGTCGCCCCCTCGGGGACGTGGATGGCCACGTCGGTCCGCTCGAACAGGGGCGGCTCGATCCCGAAGTGGGTCGCCCGGCTGCGCACATAAGCGTGGGCCGCCTGGACCGACTCCTTCATCACGTCCTTGAGGTTGCCGGTCACCTGCATCCGGCCCTTGCCGGGCATGCGCACGGCCTCGATGGTCAGGATGTCGCCGCCGAAGTCAGTGTAGGCCAGGCCCGTGATGATGCCGACCTGGTCCT
>JBJOJL010000040.1:0-18084 GCA_046046615.1 Pseudomonadota bacterium | reverse complement strand
GGCGATCAACTCGCACCAAGTGCTCCCCCACGGGGGAGCTGCCGGCGAAGCCGGCTGAGGGGGTCAACGGCCTCTCAGCTGACCCCCTCCGACGCGCTTGCGCGCGCCACCTCCCCCTGGGGGGAGGAACTAAAGAGTCATTGCTCCCCCAAGGGGGAGCTCCCGCCGGAGGCGGGTGAGGGGGTCAGCTGACCCGCCATTGACCCCCTCCGACCCGCTGCGCTCGCCACCTCACCCTGGGGGGAAGAATTGGGGAGGCGGCTGCTGGGTTCAGGACTTCGACGCCGGGCCCCGTCTGGTCAGGCGGCGCGCGGGCGGCTAGAAACCGGCTCGCATCGCCTTTCGTGCGCAGGGATTCATGGCCGGACATTCGAAATTCAAGAACATCATGCACCGCAAGGGGCGCGCCGACGCCCAGCGGTCCAAGCTGTTCTCCAAACTCTCGCGCGAGATCACCGTCGCCGCCAAGTCGGGCATGCCCGACCCGGCCATGAACCCGCGCCTGCGCCTGGCGGTGGCGAACGCCCGCGCCGAGTCCATGCCCAAGGACAATATCGAGCGGGCCATCAAGAAGGCCTCGGGCGCCGACGCCGCCTCCTACGAGGAAATCCGCTACGAGGGCTTCGGTCCCGGCGGCGTGGGCGTCATCGTCGAGGTCCTGACCGACAACCGCAACCGGGCGGCGGCCAATGTCCGCTCGCTGTTCTCCAAGCACGGCGGCAACCTGGGTGAGACCGGCTCGGTCTCCTTCATGTTCGACCGGGTGGGCCGCATCGTCTATCCGGCCTCGGCCGGCGGGGAGGAAGCCATGATGGAGGCCGCCATCGAGGCGGGCGCCGACGACGTGGAGTCCGACGAGGAGGAGCACGTGGTCTTCGCCGCGTTCGAGGCCCTGAACGAGGTGGCCTCGGCGCTGGAAGCCTCCCTGGGCGCCGCCAAGTCCACGGGGCTGGCCTGGCGGCCCAAGAGCCTGACCCCGGTGGAGGGCGACGCCGTCGGCACGCTCCTGAAACTCATCGACGCCCTTGAGGACGACGACGACGTCCAGACCGTCTGGGGCAACTACGACATCTCCGACGCCGATCTCGAGGCCTTCGGAGGCTGACCCCGCAGGAGGGGACATCATGGCCAGAGCCCAGCAGACCGCTTCCGGGAACCCCGTCGGCCTGATCCTCCTGGCCTGCCTGGTCGCCGCCTTCCTGATGACGGTCAGCGACTTTCCGCCCCTGACCTTCATCTTCGTCATGCTGGGCTGGATCCTGGCCGTGGGCGTCCACGAGTTCGGCCACGCCTGGGTCGCCTGGCTGGGCGGGGACCACACGGTCCGCGAAAAGGGTTACCTGACCCTGGACCCGCGCAAGTACGCCGACCTGCAGACCACCCTGATCTGGCCCCTGATCGCCCTGGCCCTGGGCGGGATCGGCTTTCCTGGCGGCGCCGTCTGGCTGCGGGAGGACCTGATGCGCGGGCCGGCCTGGCGCTCGGCGGCCTCCCTGGCCGGACCGGCGGGCTCCTTCCTGGTCCTGCTGGGGCTGACCCTGCCCCTCGCCCTCTGGCCGGCGGACGGGGAGTCCCAGACCCTGGCTGCGGCGGTGGCCTTCCTGGCCTTCCTGCAGGCCACGGCCGTGGTGCTGAACCTGCTGCCGGTGCCGGGCTTCGACGGGTTCGGCGTCCTGCGCCCCTTCCTTCCGGTCCGGGTGCGGATCGCCGCAGCAAAGATCGAGCCCGTCGCTCCGTTGATCGTCCTGGCCCTCCTCCTGCTCGTGCCTGGCGCCTCGACCGTCCTGTTCGGCCTGGCGGTCAGCCTGGCCCAGGCGGTGGGCCTGCCCATTGACCTGGCCTTCCAGGGCCTTTCCGACTTCCGCTTCTGGACCCGGCTGGGCGCATGAGCCCGGATCCCGGAATCGACGCCCTGGCCGAGCGGCTGGTCGAGTCCCGCCCGTCGGACAGGACCCTGGTGACCGGCCTGACCGGCGCCGTCTCCGCCGGCAAGAGCACCCTGGCGGCGCAACTGGCCGGTCGCCTGGCCAGCCGGGGGCTCTCGGTAGAGGTCATCTCCACCGACGGCTTCCTCAAGCCCAATGCGGTGCTGCAGGCCGAGGGCGCCCTGGACCTCAAGGGCTGGCCGCACACCTTCGACACGCCGGGCATGCTCTCGACCCTGGCGGCTGTCCCCTCAGGCCCTGTCCAGGTCCCGGTCCACAGCCACATCACCTACAACATCGACCCGGCCCTGGCCCGGCGCATCGACCGGCCGGACATCCTGATCGCCGAGGGCCTGAACCTGCACTTCCGCGCCGAGACCCCGGCGCCCGCCGACCCCATCGACCTCCTGCTTTACCTCGACGCCGAGGAGGCCAATCTGGAGGCCTGGTACGTCGCCCGGTTCCTGGGCTTCTGGGAGGACGCCGAGCACGACCCGGCCTCCTTCTACGCCCGCTTCCGGGGCATGGACCGCGACGCTGTCGCCGACCTGGCGCGCCGGGTCTGGGAAGGGGTCAACCTGCCCAACCTGCGCCAACACATCGTCCGCGCCCGGCCGGTGGCGGACCTGGTGGTAAGGAAGGGGACGGATCACCAGATCGTGGGGATCGGGCGGCCCTAGGCTCTTGTCCCGGGCAAAGAAAAAGGGCGGCGGACCGAAGTCCGCCGCCCCGAAAGTCCTACGATAGCCGGGGATCAGGCCCCGGCCGCAATCACCACTTGTAGCCGGCGCGCAGGAAGACGCTGCGGCCCACCATGTCATAGCCGTTGATGGCCGCGGTGCCGATCCGGAACTGGCCGGCGGAACCCGCGGGCGGACGCTCGTCGAACACGTTCTGCACACCGCCCTGCAGGGTCCACTTGTCCATCCGCTTCCGGAGGGACAGGTCGTGGGTCATGTAGAACTCGGTGTACTGCTTGTAGTAGATCGGCGTGCCGATGACGGTCAGGCCGCCGGCGGTAGCCGCGGACGCCAGCAGGGTGGTGCAGGGCGCCACCGTTCCGGCCGAGTTGCGGCAGGTCGTCGAGTACCGGGTGCTCAGGAACTCGTCCCGGCCGAGGTAGCCGGTGTCCGACCCCTTGCCGACGATGTTCATGCCCCAGAAGGCCGTCCAGTCGTTCTTGGTGAACCGGACATTGACGTTGCCGGTGAAGTCCGGGCCGTCATAGCCATAGGTCGTGCCGTTGTAGTCCTCGACGGTGGAGGAGCCGAGCAGCTGGGTCTTGTCCTCCAGCTGCCAGGTGAACTCGCCTTCGACCTGCAGGCGGCCGAAATCAAACTCGTTCACGTAGCGGACGTTGAGGTCGATGCCGCGGTTCTTCTGGCTGGCGACGTTCACGTAGCTGTTGTTGATCGTCAGGATCTGCGGCGTGGCGCCGGTCGCCCGGGTGATCAGGCTGCAGTAGGGGTTGTCCGGGTAATCCTGACGCGAGTAGCACTGCGAGGTGATATTGGCGGCGCCGAACTGACGGACCTCGTCGTTCACCTCGATCTCGAAGTAGTCCACGGCCACAGACAGGTCGAACTGCTTGGGCGTGAACACGATGCCGAAGGTGCGGGCCTTGGAGGTTTCCGCTTCCAGGACGCCCGCGCCGCCGCCCGTAACGATGGTGGCGCTGGAGGTGCCGGCCGCGGTGTAGCCCTGGGGCACGCCCGCCGCCGCGCAGTTGGTGCGGATGAACTCGTTCGAGCTCTCCTCATAGCGGATGCAGGGATCCACCGAGGTCTGGCCGAGGAAGCTGGTCTGGTTGGCCAGGTAAAGCTCATAAAGGGCCGGCGCCCGGAAGGAGGTGCCGTCAGAGGCCCGGATCTTCAGCCAGGGGGCGATGGCCCAGTTCAGGCCGACCTTGTAGGTCTCGTTCGAGCCATAGCTCTGATAGTCGGTGTACCGGCCGGAGAGCGTCAGGTCGAGCGACTCGATGAAGCGGACGCCGTTGATGACGGGCACGTTGAACTCGGCGAAGACCTCGCTCACCGTGTCGCCGCCGCGGGTGCGGCCGGCCGAGCTGGAGCCCCAGAAGTTGCCGGAGCGCTCATTGATGCCCGGCTGGTCGTCGATCCGGTCCTTGCGGTAGCTGACGCCGATGGCGGTGCCCACGCCGCCGGCGGGCAGCTGGAACAGGTCGCCGGTCATCGAGGCTTCGAACTGGGTCTGCTCGTAGACCGTGTTCCCGACCTCGTAGCCGAAGAGGAAGGCGCTTTCCGCGGCGTTGAAGTTGCCGGCCAGGACGCGCTGCGAGGTCAGCGGAATGCCGCCCGGAATGGACGAGCAGAGGCCGCCGGAAATCGTGATCCGCGACTGGTCGCAGGCCAGGGCCGAGGTGGTCACGGCCAGGACGCGGTCGTTGTAGATCACGTCCACGCCATAGTCGGCGTCAGACCGCGAGTGCTGGACAAAGGCGTCCCACGACCAGCCATCCAGGAAGCCGAGACCGGAGATGTCGCCCTTCAGGCCGAACAGGACCCGGGCGTAGTCGACGGTCTGGGCCCGGTCGGACTTCATCGGGATGATCGGCAGCTGCGACCCGAGGCTGGCGCCGTAGGGGTTGTTCGGGTTGCCGAGGACCCAGGCCGTGGCCATGCTCGGGAAGAACTGGCGCACGCCATACTGAGCCGACTCGCGCCGGTTCAGCAGGACTTCGGTGTAGCCCTCGATGTTCGGGGTCAGGTCAATCCCCGCAGTGGCGTAGATCGTGTAGCGCTTGACCGGGCTCAGGATAGAGGAGCGCCCGTACAGCGGATCCTCCTGGTCGGCGTAGGGGTAGGTGAGCGGGAAGCCGGCGCGTCCGACCCGGGCGAAGCCCGCGGGCACGGCGATGGTGGCGTTGGAGCCCGAGTTGCCCTGGGCGGCGGTCGGGTAGGTCTGGCCCGGAAGGGTGTAGACGAGATCGCCGAACAAACCGGTCCGCAGGGTGTTTGCGAACAGGTTGTAGCACTTGGTGCCGCCCTCGGTGTTCTTGTAGTCGACCCGCTGGCCGGTGGCCGGATCGACCAGGTAGTCGGCGGCGCAGGCGGTGTCGTCGCGGTCCTCGCGACGCAGGACCTTCTGCTCGTAATAGTCGGCCGAGATGTTCAGGTAGCCCCGGTCGAAGGTCTTGCCCCAGGTGCCGTTGATGCGGAAGGTTTCCCCACCGCGCTGCTCACCCATGTTGGCGTAGGCCTCGACCTGGCCGCCGTCGATGCGATCGTTGGTGATGATGTTGGTCACGCCGGCGATGGCGTCGGAGCCATAGATCGACGAGGCGCCGTCCTTCAGGATCTCGATCCGGTTCACCACCGACTGCGGGATGACGTTCAGGTCGACCGGGCCGACCGTGCCGCGGGTGCCGGCGGGGCCGACGCGGCGGCCGTTGAGCAGGACGAGGTTCCGGTTGGAGCCCAGGCCGCGCAGGTTGATCGTGTTGACGCCAGGACCACCCGTCGTGACGAAGCCGGTCAGCTGGTTGTTCACCTGGAACGAACCCGAAGCCAGCGAGGAGCGCTGCAGCACCTCGGCGGTGTCGACCAGGCCCTGGAGGGTCTGGGTCTCGCCGGTGATCACCTGGATCGGCGAGGTGGAGGTGTACGCGCTGGACTTGATGCGAGAGCCGGTGACGACCAGTTCGTCAACGTCGGTCGCTTCCTGTGCGAACGCCGCCGGCGCGAAAGCCAGGGCGGCGAGACCGGAGATGACGGTCGTCCTCAAAAGTGCGTGCCTGAAAGCCATGTCCCGAAAGACTCCCTCAAAGGATTGCGCGCAGGCGCGCGAAATAGCGCACCCGGTCCGTAGTTTGACTAAACAAACTCCTGCGGCCGGTCCTTAGAGAAGCGACGCGCTGTCGTCTAGTTTTGTTGCACCTGTCACATTTCCGCCGCGCTTCGAACGCGATTCCGCCCATCAATCGGGCAGACAGCCCGAGTGAGCCGCAGACTCCGGCCCCCTTCCCGCCGCCTGCGAACCAGACTAGGAACACATCACGAACAGTCGCCGGTGGAATCGCATGAGCCCCGCCCCCCTCCGAATCCTCGGCCTTGACCCTGGCCTGCGAAAGACGGGCTGGGGCGTGATCCGGGTCGAGGGCAACCGGCTGTCCCACCTGGGCCACGGCGTCATCGCGCCGGACGAGAAGGCCCCGTTCTCCGAGCGCCTGCTGGCCCTCTTCGAGGGAATCAGCGCCGTGGTGGCCGACTGGTCGCCGGATGAGGCGGCCATCGAGGAGACCTTCATGAACAATAATGCGGCCTCTGCGCTCAAGCTGGGCCACGCCCGGGCGGCGGCCCTGCTGGCGCCGGCGAAGGCGGGCCTGCCGGTGGCCGAGTACGCCGCGCGGCTGGTCAAGAAGTCGGTGGTCGGGACCGGCGCGGCCGACAAGGACCAGGTGGCCTTCATGATCGCCCGCATCCTGCCCGGATCCGGGGGGGCCGCGGCCGACGCGGCCGACGCCCTGGCGGTGGCCGTGGCCCACGCCCACGCCCGAACCCGGGGACGGCTGGCGGCATGATCGGGCGGCTGGCGGGCAGGGTCCTTGAGACCACCGAGGAGGAGGCCCTGATCGACGTGGGCGGCGTGGGCTGGGTCGTGCGCTGCGGCGCCCGGACCCTGTCGCGCCTGCCCGCCGCCGGCGAGGCCGTCGCCCTGAGGGTCGAGACCCAGTGGTCGGAAAGCGCCGGGCCCCGGCTCTATGGCTTCCTCGACGCCGACGAGCGCGCCGCCTTCGTCCTGCTGCAGTCCGTCCAGGGAGTAGGGCCCAAGGCGGCCCTGGCCGTGCTGGACGTCCTGCCCCCCGCCGCCCTGGCCGAGGCCGTGGCCCGGGAG
Source organism: Pseudomonadota bacterium (assembly GCA_046046615.1). Taxonomy (GTDB): domain Bacteria; phylum Pseudomonadota; class Alphaproteobacteria; order Caulobacterales; family Caulobacteraceae; genus Phenylobacterium. The sequence goes on along the minus strand of JBJOJL010000040.1, from coordinate 11,305 downwards.
GACAAGGCCCAGGTGGGGCGCGCCAGCGGCGTCGGGCCCAAGCTGGCCCAGCGCATCCTTGTGGAGTTGAAGGGCAAGCCCATCGGCGCGGCGAGCTTCAGCGCCGCCGGAGTCGCCGCAGCGCCAGCCGCAGGCCCCGCCCCCGTCTCGGCCGCCGGCGAGGCCGTCGCCGCCCTCATGGGCCTCGGCGTGGCCGAGATGCAGGCCCGCCGCTTCGTGGAGCAGGCCGCCGCCGCCCTTGGGCCAGACGCCCCCGTCTCCGACCTTGTCCGGGCCGGGCTCAAGGAGATGGGCCGGTGACGCGCCTGGTTTCCGCAGAGGCGGGCCCGCCCGAGCCGGGCGACCGGGCCCTTCGCCCCCAGACCCTTTCGGAATTCGTCGGGCAGGCGGCGGCCAAGTCGAACCTTTCCATCTTCATCGACGCCGCCCGGGGGCGCGGCGAGGCCATGGACCATGTCCTGCTCTTCGGCCCGCCAGGCCTGGGCAAGACCACCCTGGCCCAGATCATCGCCCGGGAGCTGGGGGTGAACTTCCGCGCCACCTCCGGGCCGGTGCTGGCCAAGGCCGGCGACCTGGCGGCCATCCTGACCAACCTGGAGCCGCGGGACGTCCTCTTCATCGACGAGATCCACCGCCTGGCGGCGCCAGTGGAGGAGATCCTCTACCCGGCCATGGAGGACCACGTCCTCGACCTGATGATTGGCGAGGGTCCCGCCGCCCGGTCGATCCGCATCGACCTGGCCCCCTTCACCCTGGTGGCGGCCACCACCCGGGCCGGCATGCTGGCCACCCCCCTGCGGGACCGGTTCGGCATCCCGATCCGGCTGGAGTTCTACTCCGCCGACGAGCTGGTGAAGGTGCTGGCCCACGCGGCGGGGCGGCTGGGGCTCAACCTGACCGAAGACGGCGCTGGCGAGATCGCCGCCCGGGCCCGGGGCACTCCTCGTGTTGCGGGACGCCTTCTGCGACGGGTCCGCGACTTCGCCGAGGCCGAGGGCGCCGCCGCCATCGACCGGCCCGCCGCCGCCCGGGCCCTCGCCCGGCTTGAGGTGGACCCGGCGGGACTGGACAGCCTGGACCGCCGCTACCTGAACGCCCTGATTTCCAACTACGCCGGCGGTCCTGCAGGCCTGGAGACCCTGGCCTACGCCATCGCCGAGGCCCGCGACGCCGTGGAGGACGTCATCGAGCCCTACCTGCTCCAGCAGGGCTTCATCCAGCGCACGCCCCGGGGACGGGTCGCCTGCGCCCGGGCCTATGAGCACCTGGGCCTGACCCCGCCGCCCTCGCCGCCCGGCGCCGGACAGGCGGGCCTGTTCGAGGGAGACGGCGATGCCGGCTGACGAGACGGACGCCCCGACCTGCGGCCGCTACGAGGGCCGCGAGCACATCCTGCCGGTGCGCGTCTATTACGAGGACACCGACTTCACCGGCGTGGTCTACCACGCCAACTACCTGCGCTATTTCGAGCGGGGCCGCAGCGACGCCCTGCGGGCGGCCGGGGTCTCCCACACCGACCTCCTCGACGGGGATCGCCCGACGGCCTTCACCGTGGTTCGGATGGAGATCGACTTCCGTCGCCCGGCGCGGATCGACGACGCCCTGCAGGTCCGCACCCTCTATGACCGGATCCGCGGGCCCCGCCTGTTCTTCCGCCAGCGCCTGATGCGTGGCGACGATGTGCTTTGCGAGGCTGTCGTCGAGGCGGCCTGCATAGACCTTTCCGGGCGTCCCGCCCGGCCGTCCAAGCTTCTGTTAACCAAACTGGCGCCCCTCTTCGGTTAGGTCTGGCCCCAACTTCGCCATGCTCCTGCGCGAGCAGATGGCGACGACACGCGCATTGGGCCTGACACGACGCAACCGGGAGCAAACATGGAGCCCGCCGCCATCACGCCGGAGACCTTCTCCTTCGTCGCCCTGTTCGCCCGGGCGGACTGGGTGGTGAAGTCGGTGATGATCTTCCTGGGCCTCGCCTCCCTGGCCTCCTGGGCGGTGATCCTCGACAAGGCTGTGCGCCTGCGGGGGCTGAACCGGGCGGCGGACGCCTTCGAGGCGGAGGCCGCGTCCGGCCGCAGCCTGGAGGACATCGCCCTGGAGGCGGGGGACAATCCGCCGCACGCCCTGCACCGCATGCTCCAGGCGGCGCTGTTCGAATGGCGGGAGGTCCGCGCCAAGGGGCCCGTGTCCGAAGGCCAGGCGGCCTTCCTCGTGCAGCGGATCGACCGGGTCCTGGACGCCGCCATCGCCCGCGAGGCCCTCAGGGTGGAGACCGGCCTGTCGGCCCTGGCCATCGTGGCCACCGCCTCGCCCTTCGTCGGCCTGTTCGGGACCGTCTGGGGCATCATGCACAGCTTCCAGGCCATCGCCGTCCAGAAGAACACCAACCTGGCCGTGGTGGCCCCCAGCATCGCCGAAGCCCTCTTCGCCACCGCCCTGGGCCTGATCGCCGCCATCCCGGCCTACATCGCCTTCAACCACTTCTCCACGGCGGTCAGCCGCTACGCCGCCCGGCTGGAGGGGTTCGCCGACGACCTGTCCACCGCCGTCCAGCGGCGACTGGCCTCGAAGGTCTGAGCCATGGCCCTGTCCACCCATGACGCCTTTTCCGGGGCCGGCGGCGGCCGGCGGCGGCGCTATGGCCGCAGCCGGCGCTCGGCCCTGTCGGAGATCAACGTCACGCCCCTGGTGGACGTCATGCTGGTCCTGCTGATCGTCTTCATGATCTCGGCCCCCCTGCTGACCGCCGGCGTGCCCCTCGAGCTCCCCCGCACCGAGGCCGGAGCGATCCGCGAGACGGACGCCCCCCTCGCGGTCTCCGTCCGGGCCGATGGATCGGTCTTTGTCCAGGACCGGCGGGTCGCCTTCGAGGCCCTCGGCCCGGCCCTGGGCGAGGCGGCCGGCGGCGACTCCGATCGCCAGGTCTTTGTCCGGGCGGACGGGCGCGCCGCCTATGCCGACGTCGCGCGGGTGATGGCGGCCCTTTCGGTGCGCGGCTTCAAGAGCGTCAGCCTGATCACCGACACCGGCGGTCCTCCCGCAGGTCCGGTCCCGGCTGAGCCGCCGCCGCCGTGAGTCCCGCCCTCCGCCCCAGTCCGGCCATCCTGGCCTCGGGGCTCCTGCACCTTGGCGTGCTGGCGGCCCTGATCCTCGTCCGCCCCCCCGCAGGGGACCCGGCGGGCGAGGGCCCGCCCGTCACCGTGCGCCTTGCGACCTCCGGGGACCTGTCCGCCGCCCAGGCCGCTGCGGCGGGACCGCCTGAGACGCCGGCCCCCGCCGAGGCTGCGCCCGCCGAGGCCGCGCCGGCCGAAGCCGTTCCGCCCCCGCCCACACCGACGCCCGCCCCTGCGCCCTCACCGGCGCCGACGCCGACCCCGACGCGACGCGCCTCAGAGACGCCGGCGCCCGTCCCGAAACCGGCTCCCGCCGCGCGGCCCCAGCCCCTCCCGAAGACCGCGGCCACGCCCGGCAAGCCCGCCGCCGCCACGACCGCGGCGCCGCGGCGGCCGGCCGGCGGGCTGGATCTCGACGCCCTCGCCGGCCAGGTCTCGCGGCTGGGCGGAAACCGACCCGGCCCGCCTGCAGCTGCCGGCGGGGCCCGCTCAGGCCCCAGCGCCGCGGCCCTGGCGGGGATGCAGGACCAGCTGCAGAAGCTCTGGAACCCCAACTGCGGGGTCGAGGGCGGCCGGGACGTCCGCGTGCGGGTCAGCTTCACCCTCGCCCCCGCCGGCGACCTCTCCGGCCCGGTGGAGGCCGGCGGCCTGGAGCGGTCGGACAATCCCGTCGTGCGCGCGGCGGCGGAGCGCGCCATCCGCGCGGTCCACCAGGCCGCGCCCTTTCCTGACCTCGCCAGCCCGACCGGCCAGAGGATCGCCGTCAACTTCAACGCCCGGGAGGCCTGTTCATGAGAAAGACCGCCCTCGCCCTGCTCATCTCCGGACTCGCCCTGGGCGGCCTCGCCGCAGCCCCGGCGCCCGCGCGGGCCGAGATCGAGGTGGACGTCAACCGCGGCGACATCCGCCCCCTGCCCCTCTCCGTCCCCGCCTTCGGCGGTGACCGCGGCGCTGACATCGCCCGGGTGATCAGCGAAAACCTCGGCCGCTCGGGCCTCTTCGCCCCCATCGATCCGGCGGGCCGGCAGGCCGAGGTCGCCACCGAGCCCGACTTCGCCGCCTGGAAGACCCTCGGCGCACAGGCCCTGGTCAACGGCCAGGCCAGCCTGGTGGACGGCCGGCTGCAGGTGGACTTCCGCCTCTGGGACATTCCCGCCGGCCAGCAGCTGCTGGGCCTGCAGTTCACCTCCACGCCCGAGAACTGGCGCCGGGTGGCGCACAAGATCTCCGACGCCGTCTACGAGCGGCTGACCGGGGAGAAGGGCTATTTCGACACCCGGGTGGTCTTCGTGTCGGAGACCGGCGGTCGCCTCGACCGCAAGCTGAGGCTGGCGGTCATGGACCAGGACGGCGCCAACCCCAGCTACCTCACTGACGGGTCGGAGATCGTCCTGTCGCCCCGCTTCTCGGCCTCCAGCCAGGAAATCACCTACATGGCCCTGCGACCGGAGGGTTCGTCGGTCTACCTTCTCAACCTCGAGACGGGTCGTCGGGAGAGCCTGGGCCAGTTCCCCGGCATGGTCTTCGCGCCGCGCTTCTCGCCAGACGGGTCCCAGGTCGCCTTCGCGGTGGAGCGGAACGGCAATTCCGACATCTGGGTCATGAACCTGGTCAACCGGCAGAGCCGTCGCCTGACCTCCGACCCGGCCATCGACACCTCTCCGGCCTTCTCGCCGGATGGCCGGCAGATCATCTTCAACTCTGACCGCGGGGGCTCGCCCCAGCTTTACGTGATGGACGCCAATGGCGGGGGGGCCCGGCGGATCTCCTTCGGCGAGGGGCGTTACACCTCGCCGGTCTGGAGCCCGAAGGGCGACCTGATCGCCTTCACCCGGCAGGGCGGCGGCCAGTTCCACATCGGCGTCATGCGCCCTGACGGGTCGGATGAGCGCACCCTGACCTCCAGCTACATGGACGAGGGGCCGACCTGGGCGCCGAACGGGCGCGTCATCCTGTTCAGCCGGCAGGCGGCCGGAGGCGAACCCCGCCTCTGGACCGTGGACGTCACTGGCCGCATCCTGAACCCGGCCCCCTATTCCGGGGGAGCCTCGGACCCGGCCTGGTCGCCCCTCATCAACTGACCCCTCCCATTTCCCTCGAGAGGATACCCGAATGAACCGCAACGCCGTCCTGCGATGGACCCCGCTCCTGGCCGCCGCCGCGATCCTTGCGGGCTGCCAGTCCACCCCGAAGGCCGGGCCCGAAACAAAGACGACGCCCGAGGCCGCCGCAGGCCCCGACGTCAGCGCCCCCGGCGCCGGGTCCGGGAATGTCCAGCCCGTGGCGCCGCCGGCGGCCGTCACCGGCAGGGCCCTGCCGGGCTCGACCCAGGACTTCGTGATCAATGTCACCGACCGGGTCTTCTTCGACGTCGACCAGTACGAGGTGCGCGACGAGGCCGCCGCCATCCTGGAGCGCCAGGCCGCCTGGCTGAATCGCTACCCCTCCGTCCAGGTCCGGATCGAGGGCAATGCGGACGAGCGGGGCACCCGGGAGTACAACCTGGCCCTCGGCTCTCGCCGGGCCACGGCGGTGCGCGACTACCTGGTCGGCCTGGGGGTTTCGCCCTCGCGGATCTCGACCGTCTCCTTCGGCAAGGAGCGGCCCATCGACCCGGGCGCGGACGACGAGGCCTTCCGCCGCAACCGTAATGCGCGGACCGCCATCGTCTCGGGCGCGCGCTAGTCCCATGCCCGCCCGGAGACTTGCGGCGCCGGCGGCCCTCGCCCTGGCCCTCGCCCTGGGGGGGGCTTCCCCCCTGCTCGCAGCGCCGCCCGCAGAGGACCCGCGGGATGTCCGCCTGAAGGAGCTCTCCGAGCGGGTGACCGACCTCGAGAAGGCGCTGCAGGGCGTCAACGCCCAGCTTGAGGCGGCGACCCGCGCCGCCGACCTGGCCCGAGGCGACCTGAAGGGCCTGCAGGACCGGGTCACCAGCCTGGAGGCGGGGCGAAGCCCGGCGCCGGCCGCCGCAAAGCCCCAGGCCGAGGCAGGTCCCGCGCCTGTCCCGGCGACGCCCCCCGCCCCTGCAGAGGATGGTCTCACCCGTGGCCGCAAGCAGCTCCAGTCCGGGGACGCCGCAGGCGCGGAGGCCACGCTCACCGCCTGGCTTGCGGCCTCGCCGCAGGATCCGAAGGCGGGCGAAGGCGCCTATCTCCGGGGCCGGGCCCGGGGGCAACAGTCCGCATGGGCGGACGCCGCCAGCGACTACATCACCGCCCTGAAGGGATGGCCTGCGACCTGGTGGGCGCCCGACGCCGTGGTGGAGCTGGCCCGGGCCCTGGGACGGATCGGCAAGACCACGGAATCCTGCCAGGCCCTCGGTGAGCTTGCGACCCGGTATCCAGCCGCGCCCGAAGGCACGCGCAAGCGCGCCGCCGTGGTCGCCGCCCAGTCCCAGTGCGGGACCTGAACCCCAGCGTCGTCGAGAGGGTCGAGCGAAGGCTGGACGCCCGCCTCGACGCCGGTCCAGGCGCGCCCCTCGCCGTCGCCCTGTCCGGCGGGGGGGATTCCCTGGCCCTGGCCCTGATCGCCGCCCGCTGGGCCCGGCGACATGGCCGGCCCCTTCTCGTCCTCAACGTCGACCACGGGCTCCAGTCCCGGTCCGCCGAATGGACCGCCGCCTGCGCCGCGACAGCCGAGAGGCTGGGGGCCGGCTTCCGGGCCCTGGCCTGGCGGGGCCCCTATCCGGCGAACGGGCTTCCCGCCGCCGCTAGGCGGGCGCGTCACGCCCTCCTCGCCGACGCCGCCCGCTCAGGCGGCGCGCGGGTCGTGCTGATGGGCCATACCGCCGACGACATCGCCGAGGCGGCCCGGATGCGGGCGGAGGGAAGCACGACGCCGTCGCCCCGGGAATGGAGCCCTTCGCCGGCCTGGCCCGAGGGCCGGGGCGTCTTCCTGCACCGGCCGATGCTGGGCGTCGGTCGCGGAGAGATCCGGCTGTGGCTGAAGGACATGGGGGAGGCCTGGATCGACGACCCGGCCAATGATGACCCACGCTTCGCCCGCAGCCGCGCCCGTCACGCCCGCCTCCAGGGGTCAAGGGAGGAGGACCCCGCCGTCGCGCCCGGGGACTCCGGAACCGCAGCCCTGTCGGCCCGGGTCCGCGAGACGCCCTTTGGACTCGCCCTCGACCGCCAGACCTTCCGGGAAGCCGGCCCCGAGGCCGCACGGCGAGTGCTGGGCGCGGCCTGCCTCGCCGCCGGGGGTGGGACCCGCCCGCCCAGGACGGCAAGCCTCGAGACCCTTCGCCGGCGCCTCATCGGCCAGGACGGGGTCCGGGCCAGCCTGGCGGGGGCGCAGGTCCTGGCCGAAGACCACGACATCCTCTGGGGCCGGACCGCAGGGGAGATGACGCGTTCAGGGGCGCCGGACCTCATCCTCGGCGCCGGCGAGACGGGCGTCTTCGATGGCCGCTTCGAGGTCGAGGCGCTCTGGCCCGTGGTGGTGACGCGCCTCGCCGGCAGGATGAATGGGCTGTCCGCCCGGGCCGGCACCGGACTGGCGCAGGTTCCGCCCGCCTTCCGGGGCGCCCTCCCGGTCGTGACTTCGGAGGCGGGATCCCGCCTGGCCTCCGGGGAGGAATCCGGCGTCCGCCTGCGCGCCCTGGCCCGGGGGCGGCTGGCGGCGGCCTGCGGGGAAATCGCCCTGGAGGCCGGCCTCAGCGACTGACGGCGAGGACGTGCTGGAGGCCCCGGACAATCCGCCCCGCATGCCGGGGACCCAGGAGGTCGGCATGCCCGGCGCCCTCGACCCGGTCCTTGTGTCCCGCGCGGGAAGCCTCAGCCGGAGCGTCCTGGAGTCGCCGGAGATCGGGGGGCAGGGGCACGGCGCCAGCCGTCACCACGGCGACGGGCAGGTCAGGATCGAAGGGCCCCTCCCTGCGTCCCTGCTCCGCCGTCCGGAGCCACTGCTGCACCTCGCGCGCCGAGGCCCGGGCGTGGGTCGCGGAGGCGTAGATCCGTCGCTTCTCCCGTGAGATCGCCGGCGGCAGACCGATCCTGTCGCCCGCGACCAGGGCCCAGGGCCGCATGACGCCAAGGCCTGCGACCCTGTCGAGCAGGAACATGGCGCTGCGGAAGCCGCCGATCATCCTCGCGGCGGCGGGATGGTCGACCGCCTCAGGGGTGACGGCGTCCACGAGCACCAGTCCGTCCAGCCTGTCCCTCACCCGGGGCGCAAGGATGCGGAGGAAGAGCCCGGCCATGGAATGCCCGGCCAGGACCAGGCGCGAGGGGTCCCCGAGCCGGCCGAGCAAAACCTCAAGATCATCGGCGATCGCCCGTCCGTCCCGGGGGTCAGGCCCGGGGTCCGACAGGCCCAGGCCCGCCCGGTCGTAGGCGAGACTGCGAACCCCCAGGGCAGCCAGCGCCGCCTGGACCTCATGCCAGTCTGCGGCGCAGCCGAAGGCCCCGCACTCCATCACCACAAGGGGCCCCGGCCCGGAGCCGGCCTCCCAGGGACCTTCCCGGACGATGCGCAACCGCCTGCCGCCGATATCGATCCATTCCCCCCGTGGGGGAGCGGTCGGGGCCTGCGCGGTCAAGACTGGCCCGCCCGAGTCATGGTGACGGCGGCTTCCAGGCGTAGAGGACCGGAGCCTCGGCGGGTCCGAAGGCGATCTCCACGGAGGTGACGGCCTTCGCCCCCGCCGGCGGCTTGAAGACCGCGCGCGTGGCCTCCGGTCGCACGGCGACCGGCGGGCCGCCGTCGAAGGACACCCGGACCTCCCGGACGGCCTCTTCCGGGGCCTTGAGCAGCTTGGGCCGCGCCGCTTCCCCGGGGGTCTCGCCGCTGAACTGGAAATAGCGCTTGGTCTGGCTCATGCCCGAGAACCAGACGATCTTGAACCCGTCCGAGGCCACCCACCAGCTGGGGGTCATGGCGAGGTCCGCGGAATAGGCCTGGGCGCCCTTGCCCAGGGTGATCCGCGCCGAGCGGGGCTCCAGCACCCCGTTGGTGTTCATCTCGAGGGGTATGGAAAAGGCGGCGGGCGCCGCCGGAGTCTCGGGCGCCTTCGGCCCGGAGCACGCTGAAATCAGGACAACCGACGCGAGCAAAAGCCCGCTGATCAAACTGCGCATGGCTTGCCTCCCTGGTTATGGGGGGCAGCATGGACCTGAAGGCCGAAGGCGACAAGACGGGCGAACGCGCACCGCCTCAGAGGGACTTGAGGATACCCTCGACCATCTTCTTGGCGTCGCCGAACAGCATCATGGTGTTGTCGCGGAAGAAGAGCTCGTTCTCCACGCCGGCGTAACCCGAGCTCATGCCGCGCTTCACGAAAAGCACGGTCCGGGCCTTCTCCACATCCAGGATGGGCATGCCGTAGATGGCGCTGGAGGGATCGGTCTTTGCGGCCGGATTGGTGACGTCGTTGGCGCCGATGACGAAAGCCACGTCGGCGGTGGGGAACTCGGCGTTGATGTCCTCGAGCTCAAAGACCTCGTCGTAGGGCACGTTGGCCTCGGCGAGCAGGACGTTCATGTGACCTGGCATACGACCGGCGACGGGGTGGATGGCGTACTTCACGTCGACGCCTTCCTCCTTCAGCTTGTCGGCCATCTCGCGCAGGGCGTGCTGGGCCTGGCTGACGGCCATGCCGTAGCCGGGGACGATGATCACCTTGGAGGCGTTCTTCATGATGAAGGCCGCGTCGTCCGCCGAGCCCTGCTTGACCGGGCGGGTCTCCACCCGGCCGCCGGCCGCCGCCGCGCCGTCGTCGGCGCCAAAGCCGCCCAGGATGACCGAGACGAAGCTGCGGTTCATCGCCTTGCACATGATGTAGGACAGGATCGCTCCGGACGAGCCCACCAGGGCGCCCGTGATGATCAGGGTGACGTTCTCGAGGGTGAAGCCCAGGGCCGCCGCCGCCCAGCCGGAATAGCTGTTCAGCATGGACACCACGACGGGCATGTCCGCGCCGCCGATGGGGATGATCAGGGTGATCCCCAGGATGAGGGCCAGGGCGAAGATGGCCCAGAAGGCCCAGAGGGCCGAGCCGCCGCTGACCACCAGCACGCCGATCAGGGCGATGAGGGCCAGGCCGATCAGGATGTTCAGGGCATGCCGCGCCGGCAGGAGGATCGGCGCGCCAGACATGTTGCCGTTCAGCTTGGCGAAGGCGATGACCGAGCCGGTGAAAGTGACGGCGCCGATCGCCAGGCCCAGGGAAAGTTCGACCAGAGACGCGCCGTGGATGGCCCCCGGCGCACCGATGCCGTAGGCGCCGGGCGTGTAGATGGCGGCCACCGCCACGAGGCAGGCGGCCAGGCCGACCAGGCTGTGGAAGGCGGCCACCAGCTGGGGCATGGAGGTCATGGCGACACGACGGGCGATCACGGCGCCGATGACGCCGCCGACCCCGACGCCGGCCAGGATCAGGCCCACCGTCAGGCCATCGAGCTTGCCCTGGCTGAACAGGGTGACGAGGGTCACGCCCACCGCCAGCGCCATGCCAATCATGCCGTTGCGGTTGCCCGCCTGGCTGGTCACCGGGCTGGAGAGGCCGCGCAGGGCCAGGATGAACAGGACGCCCGAGGCGAGATAGAGGATGGCGGCGAGGTTGGCGCTCACTTCGAGGCGTCCTTCTTGGCCGGGTCCTTTTTCTTGTACATGGCCAGCATCCGCTGGGTGACCAGGAAGCCCCCGAAGATGTTGACCGCCGCAAGGGCTGCCGCCAGGGCGCCGGCCCCCTTGGAGATCATGACCGCACCGGCGCCGGCGCCGGGCGCGGCCTGGGCCGCCGCCGCCAGAAGGGCGCCGACGATGATCACCGAGGACACGGCGTTGGTCACCGCCATCAGCGGCGTGTGGAGGGCCGGCGTGACGCTCCAGACCACGTAGTAGCCGACGAAGATGGCCAGGACGAAGATGGCCAGCCGGAAGACTGTGGGATCGACGTCCATGGGCGCCTCCGTCAGGATCCGGCGAGGGCCGGGTGCACGATCTTTCCGCCGCTGACGACCAGGGCGGCCTTGAGAATCTCGTCCTCGCGATCGGGAGCCAGGGCTCCTTCCTTGTCGAGGAGCAGGCCCGAGAAGGCCAGGAGGTTGCGGGCGAACAGGGCCGAGGCGTCCGCCGCGACCCGGCCCGGCATGTTCGGGATACCAAGGATCTTCACGCCGTTGGCCGTCTCGACGGTCTCGCCGGCGCGGGCGCCCTCGACATTCCCGCCCTGCTCGACGGCCAGGTCGACA
>JBJOJL010000039.1:0-19198 GCA_046046615.1 Pseudomonadota bacterium | reverse complement strand
CTCGATGATCCGCTGGCTGACCGGCCAGGGCTTCACCGTCTTCGTCGCCTCCTGGGTCAACCCGGACGGTCGCCTCGCCGACAAGACCTTCGAGGACTACATGCGCCTCGGCATCTACGAGGGCACGGCGGCGGCCATGAAGCAGGCGGGCGTCGACCGGGTGAACACGGTCGGCTACTGCATCGGCGGCACCCTGTTGTCCGCCACCCTCGCCCACATGGCGGCCAAGGGCGACCCCCGCATCGCCTCGGCCACCTTCTTCGCCGCCCAGCAGGACTTCTCCGAGGCCGGCGACCTTCTGCTCTTCACCAGCGAGGAATGGCTGTCCGACCTCGAGAAGCAGATGGAGAGCGGCGGCGGGGTCCTGGCGGGCCAGACCATGGCCGACACCTTCAACATGCTGCGCTCGAACGACCTGATCTGGTCCTTCTTCGTCAGCAACTACCTCCTGGGCAAGGAGCCCAAGCCCTTCGACCTGCTGTTCTGGAATTCCGACCAGACCCGCATGCCCAGGACCCTCCACCTCTACTACCTGCGCCGCTTCTACGGCGACAACGCCCTGGCGCGGGGAGAGCTGGAGCTGGATGGGGTGAAGCTGGACCTGGGCCAGGTGAAGACCCCCATCTACGTCCAGTCCTCCAAGGAGGACCACATCGCCCCCGCCCGCTCGGTCTACAAGGGCGCCCGGCTTTTCGGCGGGCCGACCACCTTCACCCTCGCCGGGTCGGGACACATCGCCGGCGTCATCAACGCCCCGGTGGCGAAGAAGTACCAGCACTGGACCAACCCGGCCCTGCCCGAGACCCTGGAGGCCTGGCAGGCGGACGCTGTGGTGACGCCGGGGTCCTGGTGGCCGCACTGGGCCGAATGGCTGAGGGCGCGGTCCGGCCCGCAGGTTCCCGCCCGGGATCCCTCGGCCGGTCCCCTGCCCCCCCTCGAGGACGCCCCCGGCAGCTACGTCAAGGTGAAGTCCTGAGGCGAAGGAGGGCCAGCCTCAGGCTGGCCAGCAGGGCGCCGACGGGAAGGGTCAGGCTGACCATCCAGGGCGCCAGCGGCGACGGCCCCTTCTCCAGTCCGAAGCCCATCAGCCGCAGGCTCGTGGGCAGGAAGCCGGCGATGCCAGAGGTCCAGTCCATCCAGGCGGTGCCCGCGCCCACGAGGCAGAGAAGCGCCCAGAAGATCCGGGCCTCCAGGCCCGGCGCGCGGAGCACCCGGACGGCCGTCCAGAGCATGAAGCCCAGGGTCGCCAGCGAGAGCCCGAGGAAGAGCCACTGCCCCGGCGTGCGGCCCGGCGCCCAGAAGGCCTGGGCGGCTTCATCCTCCCGGGTGACCTCCGTGTAGGACATGGCCAGGGCCTGGTAGACCCGGACGACCTCGTAGCCTGGCGATCCGGCTGCCGGCGGCTCGGGCTTTTCCTCCAGGAGGGCGGACTCCCGGCGCGGCGTCCGTGCCGTGGCCGGGACGACCTTGCGCCATCCGACGGGAACGACGGTCAGGTCGATGACGGCCCTGCGTTCGGCGAACTGGTAGAGGTACTGGAGCTCGGCGCGCTCTTGCCCCCCGTCCTCCTTCGGCGTCACCTGCCGGGAGGCCAGAAGCCGGATCGACCAGGGCGGATCTGCGGGAAAGGCCTTCCGGACCGCCTCGATGCGTTCGGCATGGTCCGGCGAGGCCATCAGCGAAGGGGCGATCCCCTTGTCGATGGCGGGCCAGTCCCCGCGCTGGACGGCGTCCACGAACAGGCGGCCCATCCTGTCGGCGTCCAGCTCGGCCCTGGGCGCCGCGCACCCGGCCATGAGGAGGACGGCGAAGAGAAGGACCAGTCGCCTCATGCGGGCTGGAACCTCAGGGCGAAGCCGTTGCTGCAATAACGCAGGCCCGTCGGTCGCGGGCCGTCGTCGAACCGGTGCCCATGATGGCCGAGGCAGCGGGCGCAGTGATACTCCGTCCGCGGAACCCCGATGAGCCAGTCGGTCTTGAAGCCCAGCGCGCCCGGAATGGCCGTGTGGAAGCTCGGCCAGCCCGTGCCGCTGTCGTATTTCCAGGCCGAGCGGAAGAGCGGCAGGTCGCACCCGAGACAATGGTAGGTCCCGGTCCGCTTCTCGTTCAACAGGGGGCTTGAGCCGGGCGGCTCGGTGTCCTCACGGCGGAGGATGGCGAAGGCCCTGGGCGGCAGGCGCTTTCGCCACTCCGCCTCGGAGACCTTGCGAAAGGGCGATCCGGCATAAGGATCCGTCGCCGCACGGGCGCAGGAGACCACAAGGCTGGCCCCCAGGGTCGCACCCGCGCCAAGCAGGAGCGCCCTGCGGCTTGCGGTCCGCTCAAAGCCCGGCATCGTCGTCCAGCCCCAGCATGAGGTTCAGGTTCTGGACGCAGGCCCCCGAGGCGCCCTTGCCCAGATTGTCCAGGATCGCCACCAGGCGCGCCTGGGCGCCGTCCGGCGAGCCGAAGACGAACAGCTTCAGGAGATTGGTCCCGTTGACCGACTCCGGGTCAAGGTCCTGGACATAGCCCGCGGCGCCGGCCCGGCTCTTCTGGAGCCCGGCGCAGGCCTCCGCGCTGGCCACCTGGACAAAGCGCTCGCCGGCATAGGCGTCCTCAAGGGCCTGGCGCAGGGCCTCGGGCGCCGGCCGGCCCGGCAGGGCGTGCAGCGCCAGCGGAACCTCCACCAGCATGCCCTGGGCGAACCGGCCCACGGACGGGGCGAAGACCGGCGCGTGGTCCAGGCCTCCATGGATCTGCATTTCGGGCAGGTGCTTGTGGGCCAACGACAGGCCATAGCTGCGGAAGGCGTCGGAAGTGCCCTCAGGCGCGGCGGCCTCGAACTCGGCGATCAGTCCCTTGCCGCCGCCGGAATAGCCGGAGATGGCGTTGACCGTGAGCGGGAAGCCCGACGGCAAGAGTCCGGCGCGCACCAGAGGGCGGACCAGCCCGATGAAACCAGTTGGATAGCAGCCGGGGTTGCTCACCCGAAGAGAGCCGCGGATCGCCGCCCTTTGGTCGGGCGACATCTCGGCGAAGCCGTATGTCCAGCCCGGCGCGGTGCGGAAGGCCGTCGAGGCGTCGATCACCTTCACCCTGTCCGAGGCGATCATGGACACGGCTTCCCGGGAGGCGTCGTCCGGCAGGCACAGCACCACCAGGTCGGCGGCGTTCAGCAACTCTCGCCGCGCCTCCGGGTCCTTCCGCCGCGCCGGATCAATGGACAGCAGGGAAAGGTCGGTGCGGCGCTCCAGCCGCTCGCGGATCTGCAGGCCGGTCGTTCCGGCTTCGCCGTCGATGAAGACTGTAGGGACCATCGTGCTCAAACCCCGGACAGGAACCCCAGGACCGGGAGCCGTCACCCAGGGGACCGCACACGGGAAAGGGAGAAAAGACGCGCTACGCCATTCCCGGGCGGAACGCCACAGGAGAGGACGCCCTCAGCGCCGGGAGTTGGGGCGTCAGGTCAGGTCGAGCTGGAAATAGTCGCTGTCACACCACCCGATGTGTGTCTCGATGGTGTTTCGCTCCGACCTTACAAACCGGAACCCAGAGGCCTCGAGCAGCCGCCTCGAGCGGACATTCCGCGGATCGACGTCCGCCCACAGATGGTCGCAAACCCCCTGCCCGCGCATGAAGCCGATCAGTCCCTGCAGCGCCTCGCGGGCGATCCCCTGGCCCCAGGCGTTCCGGTTCAGGATGAAGCCGACCTCGGGCGGGCGCCAGCACCCCATCTTGCCGACGATCCTGCCGTCCATCTCGATGAAGAAGTCGAACTTCGCCGATGCAGGGTCGTCCAGCAGCGGCTGGAGCCAGGCCCGGGTGGCTTCGAGGGATGCATGAGGTCCTGAGGACCAGTAGGTCAGCGCGTCGCCATCGGAGAAGATGGCGTGGATGTCCTCAAGGTCCGACAGTTGCGGCAATCGCAGGACCAGGCGTTCCGTCTTGATCATGGCCGGGGCTCCATCCCTGAGATGAAGTGGCGTGGGTGTCCCGAAAAGCAAAGGGGCCGCCCTTCCGGACGGCCCCTCGAAGCCTCGCCCATGTGGGCGCGAAGGCCTTAGCGCTTCGAGAACTGGAAGCTGCGGCGGGCCTTGGCCTTGCCGTACTTCTTGCGCTCGACCACGCGGCTGTCGCGGGTCAGGAAGCCGTGCGGCTTGAGCACCGAACGCAGCTCCGGCTCGAAATAGGTCAGGGCCTTGGAGATGCCGTGGCGGATCGCGCCAGCCTGGCCGGAGAGGCCCGACCCGGCGACGGAGACGACCACGTCGAACTGGCCGGAGCGGTTGGAGACCTCCAGCGGCTGGGCGATCATCATGCGCAGGACCGGGCGGGCGAAGTAGACCTCCTGGTCGCGGCCGTTGATGGTGATCTGGCCCTTGCCGGGCTTGATCCAGACGCGGGCCACGGCGTTCTTGCGCTTGCCGGTCGCGTAGGCGCGGCCCTGGGCGTCAAGCTTGCGCTCATGGACGACCGCCTGGGGGGCGGCCTGGGTGGAGAGGCTTTGCAGGGCGTCGAAGCCCGTGGGAGCGGGAGCGTCGGTCATCGGCTTACTGGGTCCGCACGTTCTTGGCGTTCATGTCGCCGAAGACCACGGTCTCCGGGTTCTGGGCGGCGTGGGGATGTTCCGCACCGGCGTAGATGCGCAGGTGCGTCATCTGCTTGCGGGCCAGCGGGCTTTCCTTGGGCAGCATGCGCTCCACGGCCTTTTCGAGGACGCGCTCGGGGAAGCGGCCGCCGAGGATCTTGTCCGCGGTGCGCTCCTTGATCCCGCCCGGATGGCCGGTGTGCCAGTAATAGGTCTTCTGCTGGAGCTTGCGCCCCGTCAGCTTCACCTTGTCGGCGTTGATCACGACGACGAAGTCGCCGCAATCGACGTGCGGCGTGTAGTCGGGGCGGTGCTTGCCGCGGAGACGATTGGCGATGAAGGATGCGAGGCGGCCGACAACGGCGTTCTCGGCATCGATCACGATCCACTTCTTCTCGACGTCGGCGGGCTTCAGCGAAGCCGTCGTCTTCAGCATGGGAACGGGTCCATTGGTTGCGCTCGGGCCGGGGCCCGGGGTGAGGCGCGCGGATACGACGCGGCCCCCTCGCCTGTCAACTCATCCCGGGCGGATTTCCCCTAACCCACGGAAAACACGAAAGAAAAAACTTCGGGTAATATGATACCCAATCAAGCTCGGCGCGCTGTCCACAGGAACGACGTGGCGAGGCCCAGGACGCCGGCCGCCGCCGCCTGGTGCGCCAGCCCCAGCGATAGCGGCGTGGCGGAGAGCAGGGTCCAGATCCCAAGGCCAGCCTGGCCGAAAATCGCCAGTCCCAGGGCCAGTCCCACCCTGCGCACGCCGACCGGCGCGTCGATTGAACGGATGCAGGCGACGACCAGCATGACCGCACAGGCGCAGAGCACGTAGGCGCCGATCCGGTGGTTGAACTGGACCGCCGGTATCGAGTGGGCCAGGGTCGCCCAGATCCCGGGTCCGGCATAGTCTTCGGGGAACCAGCGTCCACCCATCAGCGGCCAATCGGTCAGGACGTAGCCCGCGTCGTTCCCCGCCACCAGGGCGCCGAGCAGGATCTGGAAATAGACCAGGACGGCCAGGACCAGGGCGTAACGGGGCCAGGCGCCTCGCGCCGCCCGGCGCGGCGGACCGTTCCATGCCTCCAGCCCTGTCCAGAGAAGGGCCGCCAGCAGGAAGAAGGCCATGCCCAGGTGGGTCATGAGGCGCTCCGGCGCCACGGACACCCGCTCACTGAGACCGCTGGCCACCATCCACCAGCCGATCGCGCCCTGGAGGCCGCCGAGGGCGAAGAGGGCCCAGCAGCGCCCGATGAGGCGCCTGGGAATCTGGCGGCGCAGGAGGAAGACCGCAAAGGGGACGGCGAAGACCAGGCCGACGAGCCGCCCCAGGAACCGATGGCCCCACTCCCACCAGTAGATGAACTTGAACGCCTCCAGGGACATCCCGCGGTTGACCTGCTGGTACTGCGGGATCTCCCGGTACTTCTGGAACTCCTGGGCCCAGTGGGCCTCGCTCAGGGGCGGAAGCGCGCCGGTGACGGGACGCCACTCCGTGATCGACAGGCCTGAGCCGGTCAGTCGGGTCGCGCCGCCGACAACGACCATGGCGAGCACCAGGGCGGCCACGCAGAAAAGCCAGATGGCGACGGGACGGGAACGATCGGGAGGAGTCGCGGCGTTCATGGCGCCCTGCTAGCCCCGGCGACGCCGTTCGTCCATCTTTCGATGACGCAGACGCCGCTGCAGGCTATAGGCCGCGCATGCAGCCTACACTTCGCAGCTTCATCGGCTCGGTGGCGATCCTGGTCTTCCTCGCCGCCTATATCTGGGCGGCGACCGCCATCGCCGATCGCCTTCCCGACGACATGCGGATCAAGCTTGTCTTCTTTGCCGTGGCGGGTTTGGGCTGGGGGCTGCCGATCCTGCCCCTGATGACCTGGATGAACAGGGGCCGCTAGGCCGATGGTCGGAGCGGCGGGATTCGAACCCACGACCCCTTGACCCCCAGTCAAGTGCGCTACCAGGCTGCGCTACGCTCCGACATCGGCGAGCGGTCCTTCTAGCGGCTTGCGCCCATCGGGCAAGCCTTTTCGACGTCAGGACGACAGCAGGGCGTCGAGCCGGCGCTTCACGTCGACCAGGTCGTCCCGGGCCGCCGCCAGGCGGCGCAGGCCTTCCTCATCTGGTCCCTGCAACGCCGAGACGGCAAGCTGCGCGGGGGCCGGGCCCTGGGTCCGGGCCGTTTCCGAAGCTGCGACCTGGTCGACCTCGGCCGGGACGCCCTCCGGGGCGAAGGCGGACTCCGCCAGCCCGACAAGGGCCTTCACCCCTTCCGCCCGGGCGAGCTGCTGGACCCCGCGGATCGACATCCCCCGGTCGTGGAGAAGCACCCTGAGGGATTTCAGGAGTGCGACATCCTGGGGGCGATAGAACCTGCGCCCGCCGGCGCGCTTCATGGGACGGATGATGGAGAACCGGGTCTCCCAGAACCTCAGGACATGCGGCGCCACGCCCACCTCGTCGGCGGCCTCGGAGATCGTCCGGAAGGCGTCAGGGCCCTTGGCCACGGCCTACTTCGAGAGGGCGCGGTCGATCCGCGCCTTCATCACCTGGCTGGCGCGGAATCCGATCACCCGCCGGGGCTCAATGGCCGCGGGCTCGCCTGTCTTGGGATTGCGGCCCATTCGGGCGCGCTTGGCGCGGACCTGGAAGACGCCGAAGCCCGAAAGCTTCACCTGCTCGCCGCGCTCAAGGGCCTGGGCGGTCAGTTCCAGGGTGCGCTCGACCAGTTCGGCGCAGTCCTGGCGGGTCAGGCCGACCTCCTCGTGGACCGCCTCGGCGAGGTCCGCCCGGGTGACTGTGGAGCCGTTCATGGCCTGGGTTCCTGCGAGGGGGTGAGTCGCCACACCGGCCAAAGGCCGGTCTGCCGCCAGATAAGCCTTTCAAGTCAGGCCCATCAAGCCCGATGTTAACGACGCAGGAGGCGGCTCAGAGCCGGAGGGTGCAGGCGCCCCAGGTCAGGCCGCCGCCCATGGCCTCCATGAGGAGGAGGTCTCCCGGCCGGATCCGGCCGTCGGCGATCCCCTGCGCCAGGGCCAGCGGGATGGAGGCCGCAGAGGTGTTGGCGTGTTCGGCGACCGTCGAGATCACCTTGGCCTCGTCCAGGCCCAGGCGGCTGGCCACCCCGTTGAGGATGCGCTGGTTGGCCTGGTGCGGGATGAACCAGTCGACGTCGGCGATCTCGACTCCGGCGTCCCGGGCCGCAGCGGTCACGGCCTCAGAGATGTTGATGACCGCGTGCTTGAAGACCTGGTTGCCCTGCATGCGCAGGTGGCCGATCTGGCCATTCGTCGAGACCCCGCCATCCACATAGAGCAGGTCCTGCTTGGTCCCGTCCGCCCTCAGGGCGAATCCCAGGAGGCCCCGGTCGCTGGCGTCACCCCTGCCCTCACCGGGCTCCAGGACCACGGCGCCGGCGCCGTCGCCGAACAGGACGCAGGTGCCCCGGTCGCTCCAGTCCATCAGCCGTGTCATGGTCTCGGCGCCGATCACAAGGGCGCACTTCGAGCGCCCCCGGGCCATGAAGCCGTCGGCGGTCGACAGGGCGAAGACAAAGCCCGAGCAGACGGCCTGAACGTCGAAGGCGATGCCGACGGGCGCGCCCAGCTTGCGCTGGACGATGGTCGCCACGGCCGGGAAGGTCAGGTCGGGAGTCGTCGTGGCGATAATGATCAGGTCCACGTCCGCCGGCGTCCGTCCCGCCGCCTCCAGGGCCTTCCGCGCGGCCTCGACGGCGAGGTCCGACACCGCCTGGTCCGGCGCCGCCCTGTGGCGCTGGCGGATGCCGGTCCGCTCCTGGATCCACTCGTCCGAGGTGTCCACGAACCTGGCGAGGTCCGCGTTGGTCAGCACCTCTTCAGGAAGGTAGCCGCCGACACCCGTCACCACGCTCCGGATCACGCGGGGTCTCCTTCCGGCGCGGCGCCGAGGCGCGACATGTTCCGTTCGATCTGGCTCATGAGGTCGCTTGCCGCCAGTTCCGCGGCGAGGCCCACCGAGCGTCCGAAGTCCTTGGCGTCCGCGCCGCCATGGCACTTCACCACAAGTCCGCCCAGGCCCAGCAGGGGCGCGGCGGGCGTCGGCGTGATCCGGGCCTTGAAGCGCCGCAGGGCTGGCCGCGCCAGCAGGGCGCCGATCTTGGCCGGCAGGCTGGAGGTCAGGGCCGCGCGAAGCTCCTCGGTGATGTAGCGGGCCGAGCCCTCGCCGGTCTTGAGGGCCACGTTACCGGTAAAGCCGTCCGTGGCGACGACATCGACCAGGTTGGCCGACAGGTCGTCGCCCTCGACAAACCCGTGATAGTCGAGATCCAGCCGCCCGCTGCGCAGGATGGCGTGGGCCTGCTGCACGGCCTCATGGCCCTTCATGTCCTCGGACCCCACGTTCAGCAGGCCGACCCGGGGCCGAGCCACGCCGTAGGCGACCCGGTGATAGGCCTCTCCAAGGATCGCGAACTCGACAAGCCGCTCTGCGTCGCATTCGATGTTGGCGCCGGCGTCCAGGAAGGTCGTCACGCCCTTCAGGCCCGGCCAGGGCACCACCAGGGGCGGCCGGTCCATGGGCACGCTCATCCGCAGGATCAGCCGGGAAATGGCCATCAGGCTGCCCGTGCTGCCACTGGAGACGGCGGCCGCGGCTTCCCCGGACTTGACCGCCTCCACGGCGTTCCACATCGAGGCGCCCTTCCCCCGGCGCACGGCATTGGCGGGCTTCTCGTCCGAAGAGATGACCTTGTCCGTATGCCGGACCTCGCTGCGGCGGGCCAGCTCGGCGTTCCGGGCCAGTTCCGGGCCGATCTGCGCCTCATCCCCATGCAGGAGGAAACGCACCTCTCCCGGGAGGTGCTTCAGGGCCAGGACCAGCCCGGGCACGGTGGCGGAAACCCCGTGATCGCCGCCCATGGCGTCGATCGAAATGACACTGTTTCCTGACAAAAGACTCAGCCTGCCCTCACCTGCCCGAGGGCCGAAGATACAGCCCGAAGGGGGCCATGCAAACCGAGCCGAGGGACCGGTTCATGCTTTCGGCGTCTTGAGCGCCCGCAGCGCGGCGAAGGGCGAGTCCTCCCTGTCCTCCGGCGTCCAGTTGAAGACCGCATCGGGCCGGCGGGGAAACGGATCGATCTCCAGGGCCAGGTGCTCCTCCACCAGGGCGTAAAGGTCGACCCCGTCGCCTGCGAGCACCTCCGGGGGATCCGGAGACTCCAGGGAGATCTCGACCTCCCCGGCGGCGGGCTCCACCGGCAGGTGCGGGCTCCCTTCCGGGACCAGCCGGACGGCGATCTCGCCCTCCTCCGCCTGGTCGAAGGCCTCCAGGGTCACGCCGCAGACCTGGATGACGCGGGCCCGGAAGCGTCCGGTCACCTCGCATCCGTCCATCCACGGCCGCACCTCCAGTTCCGCCTCAAGCTCCGGCAGCGCCTTCAAGCCCAGCCGGGCGGCCATGGCCTTGCGGGCGACTTCCTCCGGAGCCCACCTGCGCCGCACCGGACCTGCGGCCAGGTCCCCGAGCCGGACGACGCCTTCGCCGCTCATGCCGCAGCCCATTCCAGGGCGCCGTCCAGCAGGCCCCGAAGAGGCAGGGATGCAAGGTGCGACCTCTGCGACAGGACATAGGCCGCCATGGCTTCCACGGGCGGATTGGCGACCCCCTGGTACACGGTGCGCTCAAGGATGGCCGGCAGGGGGTCCGCCCCCTCCTCCCCCATGAAGGCCGCCTCATAGTTCCTCAGGCGGCCATAGAGGGCTTCGCCGATCCGGCGCATCTTCTTGCCGACCGAGAGGTCCCCGACGCCCATTTCCCGAAGGGCGTCGTCCAGCGACCGGATGTAGGCGTCGAAGAGGCCCTGCGAGACCTCGGCGGCCTCATCGCCCTGGCGGACCAGCCGGTCGAGGACCAGGATGACATGCAGGCTGTAGAGCTCGAACCGCCCCTCGACCGTGTCCGGGGTTGCAAGGTCGAGATACAGCCTGGGCTGGCGCGCCTGGGCCACGCAGGCGGCGTAGAGGCGCTTTCCGGCCTCCGTCGCGGGTCGCTGCTTCCTGAAGAGTCGCATCTCGGCCTCGATTTCGCCGCGAGCGGCGGCTAACGCCGGCATTGCAGTAAGGGGCGGCGAGCGTTAGGTCAAAGCCCGGAGCCAGGAAACGGAACTGTGATGCTGAAACGCGCCGTCTTCGCCGCCGTCCTCGCCGGGACCGCCCTGTCCGGGGCCTGCGCGCCCATCGCGTCCTATTCCGGCTTCCAGGCCATCGAATCCAATCCCCGCGACGTGAAGCCGGGCGAAGACAGCAAGGCGACCGTGCGCGGGCGCCTGGGCTCGCCGTCTTCCATCTCGGCCTTCGATCCCAATGTCTGGATCTACATGAACCAGACCAAGGAGACCGTGGCCTTCATGCGCCCGGTCGTGACCCGCCGCGATGTCACCGTGATCACCTTCGACAAGGAAACCGAGACGGTGAAGACGGTCGACAACCTCACCCTGGCGGACGGCAAGGTCATCGCCTTCAACGGCCGTGAGACCCCGACCCGGGGTCGGGAGCTGACCGTCATCGAGCAGCTGATCGGCTCGATTGGCGCCGGAGGCCTCCTGCCCCGCGAGGAAGAAGGCGTCCCGGGCTCGCGTCCGGGCGACCGGCGCTAGGCCCCGGCCGGGCGGCTCCGCCCCGCTCCAGCGAACGCCCTTCGCCAAACAAAGAACGCCCCGGGATCTCTCCCGGGGCGTCCTCATCTGGGAAGGTCGGCCAGCGGACCCGGAGGCCCGCCGGACCGGGCCTCAGCCCGCGGCGTGCAGGATGGCCAGCAGCAGCAGGGCGACGATGTTGGTGATCTTGATCATCGGGTTCACGGCGGGACCCGACGTGTCCTTGTAGGGGTCGCCGACGGTGTCGCCGGTCACCGCGGCCTTGTGAGCCTCGGAGCCCTTGCCGCCGTAGTGGCCCTCTTCGATCAGCTTCTTGGCGTTATCCCAGGCGCCGCCGCCCGAGGTCATCGAGATGGCCACGAAGAGGCCGGTCACGATCACGCCCATCAGCATGGCGCCCAGCGAGGCGAAGCCATTGGCCTTGCCCGCCACGGCGGTGATGACGAAGAACAGGACAACGGGCGAGACGACGGGCAGCAGGGACGGCACGATCATCTCGCGGATGGCGGCGTTGGTCAGGATGCTGACCGCCCGGCCGTACTCCGGCTTGACCTCGCCGGTCATGATGCCGGGGTTCTCGCGGAACTGGCGGCGGACTTCCTCCACCACCGACTCGGCCGCCCGGCCCACGGCCGTCATCGACAGGCCGCCGAACAGGAAGGGCAGCAGGCCGCCGAACAGCAGGCCGACCACCACGTAGGGGTTCGACAGGTCGAAGGCGACCGTGCCCAGGCCCTCGAAGAAGGAGCCCGGCTTGGCTTCGGCCGAGAAGTACTTCAGGTCCTCGGTGTAGGCGGCGAAGAGCACCAGGGCGCCCAGGCCGGCCGAACCGATGGCGTAGCCCTTGGTGACGGCCTTGGTGGTGTTGCCCACGGCGTCCAGGGCGTCGGTGGTGACGCGGACTTCCGGGGGCAGGCCCGCCATTTCCGCGATGCCGCCGGCGTTGTCCGTGACCGGGCCGAAGGCGTCGAGGGCGACGATGAAGCCCGCCAGCGACAGCATGGCCGTGGTGGCGATGGCGATGCCGTAGAGGCCGGCCAGGCCGTAGGTGATCATGATGCCGGCGATGATGACGATGGCCGGAGCGGCGGTCGCCTCAAGGCTCATGGCCAGGCCCTGGATCACGTTGGTGCCGTGACCGGAGACAGAGGCCTTGGCCACCGACTTCACCGGACGGAAGCCCGTGCCGGTGTAGTACTCGGTGATCACCACGATCAGGGCCGTGACGGCCAGGCCGACCAGGCCGCAGAGGAACAGGGACTGGGCGTCGATGGTCAGGCCGCTGTTGGTGGTCACGGCGACCGGAACCAGGGCGTGCACCGCCCACCAGATGGCGCCGATGGACAGGATGCCGGTGACGATGAGGCCCTGGTAGAGGGCGCCCATGATGTTCTGAGACCGGCCCAGGCGAACCGCGAAGGTGCCGAGGATCGAGGTCACGATGCAGACCGCGCAGATGACCAGCGGCAGCAGCATCAGTTTCATCGCGCCGGCGCCGAAGAAGATGGCGGCCAGGACCATGGTCGCGACCGTGGTCACGGCGTAGGTCTCGAACAGGTCGGCGGCCATGCCGGCGCAGTCGCCGACATTGTCGCCCACGTTGTCGGCGATGGTGGCGGCGTTGCGCGGGTCATCCTCGGGGATGCCGGCTTCGACCTTGCCCACCATGTCGCCGCCGACGTCGGCGCCCTTGGTGAAGATGCCGCCGCCCAGACGGGCGAAGATGGAGATCAGCGAGGCGCCGAAGCCCAGGGCGACCAGGGCGTCGATGACATGGCGGTCATTGTGGGCCAGGCCCATGACGCCGGTCAGGATGTGGAAGTAGCCCGCGACGCCCAGCAGGGCGAAGCCCGCCACCAGCATGCCGGTGATGGCGCCGGACCGGAAGGCCATGGACAGGCCCTGGGCCAGGCCCTGGGACGCCGCCTGGGCGGTCCGGACGTTGGCGCGGACCGAGATCAGCATGCCCACGAAGCCGGCCACGCCCGACAGGACGGCGCCGATCAGGAAGCCAAAGGCGGCGAGGCCGCCCAGCAGGGGGAAGAGCGCCACGAAGATCACGGCGCCGACGATGCCGATCGCCGTGTATTGACGGTTGAGGTAGGCCTGAGCGCCTTCCTGGATCGCCGCGGCGATCTCCTGCATCCGCTCGTTACCGGCAGAAGCCCGCATGAGCGAGGCCGTCTGGACGGCGCCGTAAAGCACCGCGAGGAAGCCGGCCAAGATCGCCAGCATGATGTAGCTCATAGTCGAAGCGCCCCTTCAAAGACTGTGCGGAGACCGACGGGAGTGAAAAGGATCACACCCCCGACGCTGGTCCCCCGAGTTTTTCCGAACCGACGGCGCGACCGAGTCTGCGCCCGCCGAAAGACGGGCGAAACTGCCAAACCTCGGCCCCGCATGCAATGATTGTTCGAAAACCCGGCCAGGACCGACCGAAAGGCAGCGGTTTTTCCCCGGTGCGGCTGGCCTCAGGGTTGAATGGGGTCCCGCCGGGTCCCGCCCTGGGTCGGAGGCACATAGATCCGCTTCTGCGCCTTCTGGTCCCTCAACTCCACGGACTTGACCTTGTTCGCGCCCAACGCGGCCTTGGCCTCCCGCATCAGGGCGGCCTCGAACTTCTTGGGATCGACGGCCATGTACTCCGCACCCGAGTTCAGCGGGGTCCGGTAGGCGGACCGGACCAGCCCCTCGCGGATGAAGGGCTCCCGGGCGTCGATGTCCGCCTTGGTCAGGCCGGGGTTCAGCTGGATGCGGGCCCGGATGAAGACGAAGTTCACGACCCTGCCGTCCTTCATAATCGGAAGCCCGATCCCGGACAGGTCGATCCGCAGGTCCGCCTCGCTGGTCGCACCGCCCTCCTTCTTCTTTTCCCCGGCGGCGAAGGCTGCAGGGGGTGAGAGGACCAGGAGGCAGGCGAGCGCCGGCAACAGGATGCGCCACATTGAAGACCTCCGGGAAGCGGGCGCGGCAGCGCACCCTGAAGTTGGGAGGGACCTACGCATGGCGCCAGCCCCCGGGCCCGGGGTCCACGCTCAGGCCCCGGTGGCGGACCTCCGACACGCCGGCATGAAAGCCGCCGACAACCGTGCAGCCCGCCCTCTCCAGCTCTCCCCTGTGACCGGGCCGGGCGGCCAGGACCACTTCGTAGTCGTCGCCACCCGAGGCGAGGGCGAGGAGGGCGGCCTCGGGCGAGGCCTGCCGGCCCAGCCAATCCTGGGCCTCCGGGGACAGGGGCAGGCGCTCCAGGTCCAGCGTCACGGCGCAGCGCGAGGCGCGGGCCAGGTGCCCGGCGTCGGCGATCAGGCCGTCGGAAATGTCAGCAGCGGCGGACGCGCAGCGACGCAGGGTCGCGCGGAGGTCGAGCCGGGGCTCCGGGCGCCGGAATTTCCGGGCCAGCCTTCCGGCCGCATCCGGGACGACGCCCGTCACAGCCTGCAGGCCCAGGAGCCCGTCGCCGATCGGCCCCGACACCATCAGGAGGTCGCCCGGCTCCGCGCCCGAGCGGGGAATCATGCCGCCCGCCGGGCACCTGCCGAAGAAGGTTCCCGAGACCATGAAGGGCCCCGGAGTGGAGACGGTGTCGCCCCCCAGGAGGACCAGGCCGAAGGCTTCCGCCTCCCGGGCGAGCCCCCGGGCGAAGTCCCGCCTCCGGGCGAGGTCCCAGCCGGGCCCCCAGGCCAGGGTCTGGAGCCAGGCGAAGGGCTCTGCGCCCTTGGCCGCCAGGTCCGAGAGGTTCACCCTAAGGAACCGGGCGGCGATATCTTCCGGCGCCTCGCTGGACGGAAAGTGGACGCCTTCGACCAGGGCGTCCTGCGTCACCACCACCTGGGCCCCGCCTGCGTCGGGAAGCACGGCGGCGTCGTCCAGAAGGTCGAAGGCGCCCGGCTCCCCCCGGGTCAGCGGACGGAAGAACTCGGCGATCTGGCCGAACTCGTCCGGTCCCTCACCGGACTTAGGGCCGGACATCCCGGGCCATTCCATCAAGGGCCGCGTTGACGAAGCCCGGTTCAGGGCCCTCGAAGAAGGACCGGGCGAGGTCGACATACTCGTTGATGACAACCTCCACCGGAACATCCGGCCGATGGGCGAGTTCAAAGGCGCCCGCCCTCAGGATGGCCCGGACCGTGGCGTCGAGCCGGTCCAGGCGCCAGCCCTGCGCGAGGCGGCGGGCGATGGCCGGGTCAATTCCGCGCTGGTGTTCAACCACGCCCCGGACAAGGTCGCCGAAAAAGGCCTCGTCCGCAGCGGCCAGGGGAGTCCCCTCCCCCTCCTCGCCGCCCAGGGCGCGGTCAAAGCGATGGTCCGAGAACTCGCGCACGACGGCCTCGACCCCCGCGCCGGAAACCTCCATCTGGTAGAGGGCCTGGACGGCGGCCAGCCGGGCGACGGAACGGGCCTGGTGGGAAACCGACATTACCGTTCCTGGCCCAGGAACCGCCGTCGCAGGCCGATCATGTCCAGGGCCGCCCGGGCCGCACCGCCGCCCTTGTCGCCCTCGTTCACCCGGGCGCGCGCCCAGGCCTGCTCCTCATCCTCGACGGTGAGGATTCCATTGCCCAGGCAGACCTGGTCCCGGACCGTCAGGTCCATCAGGCCCCGGGCGCTCTCGTTCGACACGATCTCGAAATGGTAGGTCTCGCCCCGGATGACCGTGCCCAGGGCGACATAGCCGTCATAGCTCACGCCGGCGGGGGAGTGCCGCGCCTCGTGGGCCATCGCAATGGCGCCAGGAATTTCCAGGGCGCCCGGCACGCTCACCACGTCGAACTCCGCGCCGTGGGCGGAAAGGACGTCCGAGGCGCCCTTCAGCAGCTCGTCGGCGAGGTCATCGTAGAATCGGGCCTCGACGATGAGGAGGCGCAGCTTTTCCTGGATCATTCTGGGTTCCTTGCAGGTGTCAGCTTAGGCCGTTTCCCGCCAGCGGGCGAGATAGCGGGCCAGCATGTCGATCTCGAGGTTGACCCGGGTCCCGGGAGCGAGGTCGCCCAGGGTGGTGACCTCCCAGGTGTGGGGGATCAGGTTCACCCCGAACACGTCGTCCTCGACCTCGTTGACCGTCAGGGAGACGCCATCGACGGTGATGGAGCCCTTGGGCGCGATGAACCTGTGCAGGGGGCGCGGGGCGCGGAAGCGGACCCGGCGCGAGCCCCCTTCCGGGGTCACGGAGAGCACCTCCCCGATCCCGTCCACATGGCCGGAAACGATGTGCCCGCCCAGTTCGTCGCCCACCTTTGCGGCCCGCTCGAGGTTGATCCGCCGTCCAACGCCCCAGTCCCCGAGGTGCGTCAGGGCCAGGGTCTCCCCCGACACCTCCACAGCAAACCAGTCCGGGCCCTTCTCGACCACGGTGAGACAGCAGCCCGAGTGGCTGATGGAGGCGCCGATATCGACGGTGGACAGGTCGTAGGCGGTGGCGACCACGAAGCGGCGATCCCGGTCCGTTTCTCGAACCGCGCGCACGATGCCGATGTCAGTGACGATCCCGGTGAACATCAGGTCCTCTCGTAGGTCTCGCAAAGATCAGGGCCGAACTCGGCGACCGAGGTCCGGCGGAAGCGGGGCGCTTCCGACAGGGCCTCCATTGGCAGATCGCCCACGGCCGGTCGACCCTGGGCGCCCAGGATCATGGGCGCCCGGAACCAGACCAGGCGGTCCACGAGGCCCGCGAACAGGAAGGACGCCGCCACCTGACCCCCGCCCTCGATGAGGATCCGCTCCAGCCCCTCGGCGCGCAGGGCGGCGATGACGCCCGCTGGCGAGGGCCGGGCATTCGCTGGCCCAGGGGAGAGAATCCTGACGCCCAGGCGGGACAGGGTGGGGTCTGCGGGCCCGGTCGAGACGATGAAGGTGGGAGTCTCACGCGCGGTGCGGGCGAGGCGCGAGTCCGGCTTAAGCCTCTGGCGGGTGTCAAGGACCACGCGGGTCGGCTGAGGTCCGGAATAGCCGGGGAGCCGGACCGTGAGCTCCGGATCATCCGCAAGCGCGGTCTCGATGCCCACGAGCACGGCCTGGTGACCGGCCCTCAGCCGATGCACCTCGGCGCGGGCCGCCTCGCCGGTGATCCAGCGACTCTCGCCGGAGGCCGTGGCGATCCGTCCATCCAGGCTCGTCGCGAGCTTCAGGGTGATCCGGCTAGCGGTCATCCTCGCCGTTCTCGCTCAGGCCCTCGCGTCCCAGGAAGGTCGCGAACTCGGCCGCCTCCCGGAAGTCGCGATAGACCGACGCGTAGCGGACATAGGCCACATCATCGAGGGCCTTGAGCTGCTTCATGACCATCTCGCCGACCACGGAGGACGGCAGCTCGGTCTCGCCCAGGCTCTCCAGCTGCCGGACGATCTGCGAGATCATGCGCTCGATCCGTTCGGGCTCGATCGGGCGCTTGCGCGTGGCGATGGCGATGGAGCGCGCCAACTTGTCCCGGTCGAAGGGCGTGCGCCTTCCCGAACGCTTGAGGATGGTGATCTCGCGCAGCTGGACGCGCTCGAAGGTCGTGAAGCGCCCGCCGCATTCCGGGCACGAGCGGCGACGCCGGATGGCCGCCCCGTCATCCGACGGGCGGCTGTCCTTCACCTGGCTCTCGGGGTGTCCGCAGAACGGGCAACGCATGATCTGGCCCCTCCCGGCCGGGCCTACCCCTATTAGAGGGCTCAGCCGTAGATGGGAAAGCGTTTCGTCAGGGCCAGGACCTCGCCCCGGACCCGGGCCTCTACGGCCGAGTTGTCCCCGCCGGCGGCCACGCCGTCCAGCACCTCGCCGATCCACCGGCCGACCTGCCGGAACTCGGCCTCGCCGAAGCCGCGCGTCGTCCCGGCCGGGGTGCCGACCCGGATGCCCGAGGTCTGGACCGGCGGAAGCGGATCAAAGGGAATGCCATTCTTGTTGGTCGTGATGCCGGCGCGCTCCAGGGCGACCTCGGCGTCTGCGCCGCTGACGCCCTTGGGCGTCAGGTCCACCAGCATGAGGTGGCTGTCCGTACCGTTCGAGACGATCCGGAAGCCGGCCTGCTGAAGGCTGTCGGCCAGGGCCCGGGCGTTGTCGATCACCTGGCGGGCATAGGCCTTGAACTCGGGCCGCAGGGCCTCGCCGAAGGCCACGGCCTTGGCCGCGATCACGTGCATCAGGGGGCCGCCCTGGAGCCCCGGGAAAACGGCGGAGTCCAGCTTCTTGGCCAGCTTCTTGTCATTGGTCAGGATCAGGCCGCCGCGCGGACCACGCAGGGTCTTGTGGGTCGTGGTGGTCACGATGTGGGCGTGCGGGAAGGGATTGGGATAGACCCCGCCCGCTACAAGGCCGGCGTAGTGGGCGATGTCCGCCATCAGGATCGCCCCGACGGAGTCGGCGATCTGGCGGAAGCGGGCGAAGTCGATGTGCCGGGAATAGGCCGAGCCGCCGGCGATGATCACCTTCGGCTTTTCGGCCAGGGCCAGCTCGGCGGCCTGGTCATAGTCGATCAGGTGGTCCTGCGAGCGGACGGCATAGGACACCGGCCGGAACCACTTGCCCGACTGGTTTACGCTCTTGCCGTGGGTCAGATGCCCCCCCGCAGCCAGGTCCATTCCCATGAAGGTGTCGCCCGGCGTCAGGGTGGCCATGAAGACCGCCTGGTTGGCCTGGCTGCCCGAGTGGGGCTGGACGTTGGCGTAGTCGCACCCGAAGAGGGCCTTGGCCCGCTCGATGGCCAGGACCTCGGCCTCGTCCACCACCTCGCAGCCGCCATAGTAGCGCTTGCCCGGATAGCCCTCGGCGTACTTGTTCGTCAGGACCGACCCTTGCGTCTCCAGCACGGCCCGGGAGACGATGTTCTCGGAGGCGATGAGCTCGATCTGGTCCTGCTGGCGGCGGAGCTCTCCCGAAATGACCGCGCCAAGGGCGGGATCGGAGTCCGCGACGGATGCCGAGAAGAAGCCCGCCGGGACGCCGGCGGCGAGGGTCTGTGTGGTCATGGGGCCTGTCCTGAGGATTCGGCGCGGCCGAACGCGGGCTGTTTACAG
>JBJOJL010000038.1:0-19309 GCA_046046615.1 Pseudomonadota bacterium | reverse complement strand
CGGGGCGCTTGGCCGTCCCCTGATCGGCCTCGCCTCCGCCGCTCTTCTGTATCTTGTCCCCGTCCTGATCTCTGCGGTCAGGGGCGGCTCCGGCCCAGCCATCTTCAGCGCCCTCAGCGGGACCCTCGCCTACAACTTCTTCCTGCTTCCGCCGCTCTACACCTTTCGGGTCCATGCGCCGGAAAACCTGGTCTCGGTCGTCGTCCTGACGGCGGTGGCTCTGGTCACGGGGCGACTTGCGACCCAGCTCAAGGGCCAAAAGGACGCCGCTCTCGCCCGGGAAGTCGCCAGCCGCGAGGCGGAAGCCTTCGCGGCGGGCCTCGCCGCGACCCCGCGTGATCAACTGGTCGCGGAGGGGCTCCGCCGGCTTGGCGCGTACGGGAGGCAGGTGCGTCTCATCGAGGGCGGCGAAAGCCTGGAGGGCGATCCAGCCTTCTCCCCAACGGACCAGTCCGCTGCGGCCTGGTGCTTCCAGAACGGCGCCCCGACCGGCCCGGGCACCCAGGTGCTGCCAACGTCCGACTGGACCTTCTTTCCCACGGCGCCCCGGGGTCGTCCCAGTTCGCGGCTTGTGGCCGTGGACCTGATGCCGGACGGCGAAGACGTGAAGCCGGGCCAGATCGAACATCTTGCGCGGCTCTGCGAGACATTCGGGGGCCTTCTCGACCGGTCCGAACTGGAGGCGGAGCGTCAGAGGCGCGAACTGCTCGATCAGGCGGAGCAGCTCAGCCGATCCCTCCTGGCGTCCCTGGCCCACGACTTCCGGACCCCCCTGACCGTGGTCATCGGGCACCTTGAGGTCCTCAGTCAGGAGACGCCCCTGGCCGGGGAGGCGCTGGACCTGGCGCGTCGACTGGACAGGACCATGGACGACCTGCTCGGCCTTGCGCGCATTGAGGCGGGCGGTATCCGGCCGTCCCTCGACAGCCTGGATGTCGTGGATGTGGTCGACTACGCCCTCTCGGACCTGCCGACCCACGAAGGGATCGCCATGGATCGGCGGATTCCGGCGGATCTGCCCTTCATCCAATCCGACCCCATCCTTCTTCATCACATCCTTGGCAACCTGCTCAGGAATGCTCTCAGGCATGCCCGGAGCTCTGTGTGCATCTCAGCCTGGCGGGGGGACGGCGGGATCATGCTTTCGGTCGATGATGACGGACCGGGCGTCAGTCCCAAGGATCGCGGACGGATCTTCGAGCCCTTCGTCCATATCGAGGCCGAGACGGACACATCCACGACTGGACTCGGGCTGGCGATCGTGAAGGGCTTTGCCGACGTGATGGGCGTGGAGGTTGAAGTCGGCGACAGCGTCAGCGGAGGCGCCAGCTTCCGGCTCCGACTGCCCGTCGCCCCGGAGTCTTCCCGATGAGCCGTATCCTCTGCGTCGATGACGAGCCTGCGATCCTCAGGCTCCTCGAGGTGGTCCTTCGCCGGGATGGCCACGAGGTCCTGCAGGCGGCCAGCGCGGCCGAAGCCCTCGCACACGTCGGAAGGGAGCTTGTCGACGCCGTCATCCTTGACCTCACCCTCCCGGACCGGGATGGACTGGAACTCATCCCCATCCTGCGGGCGGGGTCGCCTGCGCCCATACTGGTCGTTTCTGCGAGGGGCGCGGTCGCCGAGAAAGTCGTGGCCCTTGACCTTGGCGCTGCGGACTTCATCACCAAGCCCTTTGACGGGGATGAACTTCGGGCCCGGCTGCGCTCTGCCCTTCGGCAGTCCGGAGCGGCCGCCGGTCTCGACGGACGGATCCGGCATGGGGACCTTCTCCTGCACACCACGGAACACTGGCTCGAGCAGTCGGGCCGCCGGGTGGCGCTGACGCCGAAGGAATTCGCCGTCCTCAGGACCCTCATGGAGGCGGGGGGGCGGATCGTCACCCATGCCGTCATCCTCGAACGGGTTTGGGGGCGGGCCCACCGTGAGGACATCGAGTATCTGAGGGTCGTTGTCCGGAGCCTCAGGCAGAAGCTGGAGGCGGATCCCGGACGCCCTGTTCTGATCCGCAACGAGCCTGCAATCGGCTACCGGCTGACCTGAACCTTCTTACACCATCCACTCCAGCTCCACCTCCCCGCCCCGCGGCAGGGCCGTCCAGGTCCGGGCGAAGGCGGCGAGGTCGGCGCGGACCTGGGCGACGGCGCCTTCGGGGACCGGCGGCGGGGGGACGTGGGATTGGGCGCAGGCGGTCCCGGCGAGGGAGATGAGGTCGGCTTCGTCCCCCTGCCCGCCGCCCCAGAGGTCCGCCTCGAAGATCTCGACCAGACGCTCCGCCTGGAGAAGCTGGACAATGCCGGGATCGGGCGTTCCGGCTCGGGCGGCGCTGGCGTGACCGCCGGTCGTGGCGAGGGCCTGGATGTCATCGGGCGAGAGACCCTCTGCGACCAGGCCCCAGAAGCCGCGCTGCAGGCCAAAGGCGCGCTCGACAAAGAGGTGGACAGCGTCGTGCGGGACCGGGCCCTTGTGCGGGGTTGAGAAGCGGACCGCCACGCCCATGCCCGGGTGGGCCTCCAGGCTGTCGGACGAGGGTCCGCGCTGAATCCGGATTCGCATGGGCCCTCCCGCTGGCCCCCTGGCGGGCCACACCCCATCTGTCATGAAGTTGTCCTGAATCCTTGGCAAGGGCCTGTCATGACCGCCACTTCTCCCTCCGGATCCGCCCTTTCCAGCCGTCGCGGGCTTCTCGTGTCCGCCGCCGCCATCGCCTTCTCCGGCCTCGGCGCCCGCGCCGCCCTGGCCGCCGAGGGCGGGGATATCCTGGATGAGGTCCGGGGCTACGGCGCCCTGAGGCCTGATCCCGCCGGGGTTCTCGATCTTCCCGAGGGGTTTTCCTACCAGGTCATCTCCCGCGCCGGAGAGGTCATGGACGACGGTTTCGTGACGCCGGACAACTTTGACGGGATGGGGTGCCTTGCCCTGCCGGATGGTTGTCTCGCCCTGACGCGCAACCACGAGCTTGACGTGGGAAAGCATAAGCTGGGCCCCGCCGGCGGCCGGCCGGATCTTGAGGCGAGGCTGAGCGCCCTGCCCGTCTTCGATCGCGATCCCCAGGGCCGGGTCCTGCCCGGCGGGGTCACGACCCTCATCGTCGATCCGGCCTCAGGCCGGCGCGAGCGGCAGGTCCTGACCCTGGCGGGAACCGTCCTGAACTGCGCCGGGGGTGCAACGCCCTGGGGCAGCTGGCTGACCTGCGAGGAGACCCTTGTCGGGGCGCCGAAGACAGGATCCAGCCATGGCTGGATCTTCGAGGTCCCGGCTGCGGCGGACGGGCCCGTCACGCCTGTTCCCCTGACCGCCATGGGGCGTTTCCGGCACGAGGCCGCCGCGGTCGATCCGACCACCGGCGCCGTCTACCTGACGGAGGACCGGGACGACGGCCTTCTTTACCGCTTCCTGCCCCGATCGCCGGGCCGGCTGGCGGAGGGCGGGCGCCTCCAGGCCCTTGCGTTTGCAGACCGGGTCGGCCCCGCCGACAGCCGGAACTGGCGCCAGGTCGACCTGGCGACCGGGGCGTCACAGGCCGTGCGCTGGATCGACCTCGACAGCGTGGAGAGCCCGGACGACGACCTTCGCCAGCGTGGACACGCCGCCGGGGCGGTGCTGTTCGCCCGTGGAGAGGGCATCCACCTCTCGCCGACGCCCGGCGGCGGCTGCGAGGTGTTCTTCACAGCCACTAACGGCGGAGCTCGGAGGCTGGGCCAGATCTTCCGCCTGGTCCCAGGGATTGGCGGCGCGGCGGACCAGCTGCAGCTCTTCCTGGAGTCCCAGGACCCGCGGGTCATGGACTATGGCGACAACCTCACGGTCGCGCCCTCCGGTCATCTTGTGGTCTGCGAGGATCGCACCGGCTCGCGCATCAATCACCTGAGGGGCGTGACCCCCGACGGCCGGGTCTACGCCCTGGCGCGCCTGAGGATGCGCACGGAGCTGGCCGGGGTCTGCTTCTCGCCGGATGGCCGCTTCCTCTTCGTGAACGCCTATTCGCCTGGCCGGACCTTCGCCATCACCGGGCCGTGGGCGGATGTCGTCGCAACCCCCGCCTGATCGGATCTGGGCGGCCGATCCGTCGGAGATCTTGTCCCTCCCTTACCCCGGGTGACATCCCCCAAAAAGGAAGACGGCCCCGGAAGCTTTCGCCTCCGGGGCCGTCCCTCATCAGGTCTGCAGCAGGATCAGGCCAGGTCGAACCGGTCCAGTTCCATCACCTTGGTCCAGGCCTTCACGAAGTCGGCCGTGAACTTCCCGGCGGCGTCGTCCTGGGCGTAGACCTCGGCCAGGGCGCGCAGCTCGGAGTTGGAGGCGAAGACCAGGTCGGCGCGGGTGGCGGTGCGCACCACCTTGCCCGTGGCCCGGTCGCGACCCTCGAAGAGGTCATCGCCGGCCGGAGTCCAGGCCACGTCCATGTCCAGCACCTTCAGGAAGAAGTCGTTGGAGAGGACGCCGACGCGGTCCGTGAAGACGCCGTGGGCGCCGCCGCCATGGTTGGCGCCCAGGACGCGCAGGCCGCCGACCAGCACCGTCATTTCCGGAGCAGTCAGGGTCAGGAGCTGGGCGCGATCGACCAGCAGCTCCTCGCCCGCACCGGTGACGCCGGCCCCGCGGTAGTTGCGGAAGCCGTCGGCCCGGGGCTCGAGCACGGCGAAGGAGTGCGCATCGGTCTGCTCGGCGGTGGCGTCGGTGCGGCCCGGCGTGAAGGGCACGGTCACCGACTGGCCCGCCGCCTTGGCGGCCGCCTCGACGGCTGCGCCGCCGGCCAGGACGATCAGGTCGGCCAGGGAGATCTTCTTGCCGCCGGTCTGGGCGGCGTTGAAGCTGTCCCGCACGCCTTCCAGGGTCGAGAGGACCCGGGCGAGCTGGGCGGGCTGGTTGACCTCCCAGTCCTTCTGCGGCGCGAGGCGGATGCGGGCGCCGTTGGCGCCGCCGCGCTTGTCGGACCCCCGGAAGGTGGAGGCCGAGGCCCAGGCCGTGCTGACCAGCTCGGACACGGACAGGCCGGAGGCCAGGACCTTGGCCTTCAGGGCCGCAACGTCCGCCGCATCCACCAGGGGATGGTCGACGGCCGGAACGGGATCCTGCCAGATCAGTTCCTCGGCGGGGACCTCGGGGCCGAGGTACCGGGCGCGGGGCCCCATGTCGCGGTGGGTCAGCTTGAACCAGGCGCGGGCGAAGGCGTCGGCGAAGGCCTGCGGGTCCTTGTGGAACCGGCGGGAGATCGGCTCGTAGATGGGATCGAACCGCAGGGAGAGGTCGGCGGTCGTCATCATCGGGGCGTGCTTCACCGACGGGTCGTGGGCGTCGGGGATCATGTGCTCGGGGCGCACGTCCTTGGCCCGCCACTGATGCGCGCCGGCGGGGCTCTTCACCAGCTCCCACTCATAGCCGAACAGCATGTCGAAGTAGCCGTTGTCCCAGGTGGTGGGGTTGGGCTTCCAGGCGCCTTCGATGCCGCTGGTGATCGTATCCACGCCCTTGCCGGAGCCGTGGGTGCTGAGCCAGCCGAGACCGGCGGCCTCCATGGGGGCGCCTTCGGGCTCGGGGCCGACATGGCTTTCCGGACCGTTGCCGTGAGCCTTTCCGAAGGTGTGGCCGCCGGCCACCAGGGCGACGGTTTCCTCGTCGTTCATGGCCATGCGGGCGAAGGTCTCGCGCACGTCACGGCCGGAGGCGACGGGATCGGGATTGCCGTTCGGCCCCTGGGGGTTGACGTAGATCAGGCCCATCTGGACCGCCCCGAGGGGATTGGCCAGTTCACGGTCGCCCGAATAGCGGTTGTCGCCGAGCCACTCGGCTTCGGGACCCCAGTTGATGTCCTCTTCGGGCTCCCAGATGTCGGCCCGTCCGCCAGCGAAGCCGAAGGTCTTGAAGCCCATGGACTCCATGGCGACGTTGCCGGCCAGGATCATCAGGTCGGCCCAGGACAGGCTGTTGCCGTACTTCTTCTTGATCGGCCACAGCAGGCGCCGGGCCTTGTCGAGGTTGCCGTTGTCCGGCCAGGAGTTGATGGGGGCGAAGCGCTGGTTGCCCGTGCCGCCGCCGCCGCGGCCGTCGGAGATCCGGTAGGTGCCGGCGCTGTGCCAGGTCATCCGGACAAACAGGGGACCGTAGTGACCCCAATCCGCCGGCCACCAGTCCTTGGAATCGGTCATCAGGGCGGTCAGGTCCTTCTTCACCGCCGCCAGGTCGAGCTTCTTGAACGCCTCGGCGTAGTTGAAGTCCGCCCCCATCGGGTCGACCTTCGCCGAATGCTGGCTGAGGATCTTCAGGTTCAGCCGGTTGGGCCACCAATCCGCATTGCCTTGAACCTTCATCGTGGTGCGGCCGCCATGGCCGAACGGGCACTGGCCTTCAGAAGAGGACATGTCGCTTCCCTTTACCTCTCGCCGCGGGGGAACCGGGGCATCGTCCAACATACCTAGGCAGTCGGGACCTATCGGGCAAATCGATTGTTTTCATCCGCTCGATTGCCTGCATCAATGTCAAGTTCGCGCCCCTGCGCCGGTCGTCTCCAAGGAGACCCCCCAGAGCCTTTCGGCGCTCTCAGGATCCAGAGCGTAGGGCATGACCCCCGCCATGGGGGCCTCCGCGGTCCAGGGCGCAGCCTCGGCGCAGTTCTCCAGGTAGAGGCCGCCAATCCCCTCCAGCTCCGGCCCGACCGCCGCCCAGACGCTGGTCGAGGCGCCCTGTTCGGGAGTCTTGAACCCCTCCCGAACAGCGCCGGTCTCGGGATCGATCCATCCCATGGCGACCATCTCCTCCCGGGCCATGTGCCGCTGGAGCGGGGTCATGATCCCGCCCGGCATTACGGCATTGGCGTTGATCCCGCGATCGGCGAACCGGCGGTTGAAGCCGACGGCGAAGAGGCTGTTGGCGGTCTTGGCCTGGCCGTAGCTTCCCCACTTGTCGTAGGGACGGGTGAGGTAATGGATGTCGTCCCAGACGATGTCCGAGCGGCGGTGACCGATCGAGGACAGGCTGACCAGTCGGGAGGCCTCGCCGCGCGCCTGGGCGCCCCTCTCGAGGGCAGGCGCCAGCAGGACGCCCAATAGGAAGTGGCCGAAGTGGTTGGTCCCGACCTGCATCTCCAGGCCGTCGGCCGTGCGGTCTAGGGGACATGCCATGACACCGGCGTTGTTGATGAGGATATGCAGGGGGCGGTCCCCCCACCGGACCGCCAGTTCCCTCACCGAGTCCAGGCGGGACAGGTCCAGCATTTCGAACCGCGCGCCGGAGCCGGTCGCCGTCCGGTTGATGTCCTCCACCGCCTGCGCCGCCAGCTCCGGCTTGCGAGCGGCGATCACGACATCGGCGCCCGCCTCGGCCAGGGCCCGCGCCGTCTCGACGCCAATGCACGTCGCAGCCCCGGTGATGAGGACCGTCCGCCCGGACAGGTCCTGGCCGGACACGACCTCCCGGGCCGTGGAGAAGGTCCCGAAGGGTGACGTGATGCGTTGAGTCATGGCTGCAATCCTTCTCCCCGCGACATGCGGGCTCGCCTGCGAACCTCGCACGCCTGGGGAGACGGCGTCCACCTCGGGGCCAGGCTTCGCTGATGGCGGTTGAATTCGAAGGCTGTTCACCCCGCCCCTGTCGTGATTGCATCCTGGGAAACGGGAGGAGACCGCCATGGGCAGGCTGTGGTGCGGTGATCGCGAGACGACGGCGGAAGACATCCGGACGCGCGCCTTGAGGGCCGCCGCCGGGCTGGAGAGCCTGGGGGTGCGGGAGGGCGACGCCGTCGCCTTCTGCCTGAGGAACGAGTTCGCCTTCTTCGAGGTCGGCCAGGCGGCGGGCATACTGGGGGCCTTCCCGGTCGCGGTGAACTGGCACTGCACCCTGGATGAGGCGGACTATGTCCTTAAGGACTGCGGGGCCCGGGTCCTGGTGATCCATGCCGACCTGCTGACCAGACTCCGCACGGCGGTCCCGGAGGGTGTGCAGGTCATCGGCATCCGCACGCCGCCGGAGATCGCGGGCGCCTACGGGCTTGCGCCGGGGGACTGTGAGGTCGCGCCGGGGGATATCGAATGGGGATCCTGGCTCGAGGGCTTTGCGCCCTGGTCCGGAGAGGCCCGCCGGGCGCCCAGCGTCATCATCTACACCTCAGGCACGACCGGCCGGCCCAAGGGGGTCAAGCGCGGCGTGGCGAGCGAGGAACAGGCCCAGGCCTCCATGGCCATGCTGTTGCGCTCGTACGGCTACGCCGACTGGATGGACCGGCCGGACGAGATCGTCACGGCCGTGGTGGGCCCGATCTACCACTCCGCCCCCAACGCCCACTCGAACGTCTCGGTGAACATCGGCGCCAATGTCGCCGTCATGCCCAGGTTCGACCCCGAGGCCCTGCTCGCCCTGATCCACGAAAAGCGGATCACCCACCTGAACATGGCGCCCATCATGTTCAACCGGCTGGTGAAGCTGCCGCAGGCCGTGCGGGACCGCTACGACCTGTCGTCCCTGCGCTTCGTGGCCCACGCCGCAGCGCCCGTCTCCCCGCCGGTGAAGCGCGAGATGATCGCGTGGTGGGGGCCGGTCATCAACGAGTACTACGGCTCGACCGAGATGGGGAACGTCACCTTCTGCACCTCGGAGGAGTGGCTGGCCCATCCGGGGACGGTGGGCAAGCCCATGCCCAACACGGTGGTCCGGGTGGTTGACGCGGAGGGCAATGACTGCCCCGTGGGCGTGCCCGGCGAGGTGCTGGGCCGCAACCTGGGCTCGGTGGATTTCACCTACCATGGCGACGAGGCCAAGCGCCGGCGGGCCGAGAAGTTCGGCCTGATCTCGCCGGGGGACATCGGCT
This sequence comes from Pseudomonadota bacterium, assembly GCA_046046615.1. Classification (GTDB taxonomy): domain Bacteria; phylum Pseudomonadota; class Alphaproteobacteria; order Caulobacterales; family Caulobacteraceae; genus Phenylobacterium. The sequence continues at coordinate 10,506 of JBJOJL010000038.1, read as the reverse complement.
ATTTCGACGCCGACGGCTTCCTGCACCTGTGCGACCGCAGTTCGGACATGGTGATCAGCGGGGGCGTGAACATCTACCCCGCGGAGATCGAGGCGGTCCTGCTGAAGATGCCCGGGGTGGCCGACTGCGCCGTCTTTGGAATCCCCGACGATGAATACGGCGAGGCCCTCTGCGCGGTGGTCCAGCCGCAGGACGGCCAGGACATCGCCGCCCAGGAGGTCAAGATCTGGATCCGCAGCCAGTTGGCGGGATTCAAGGTCCCCCGCGAGGTGCAGTTCAGCCCCGCCCTGCCCCGCGAGGACTCCGGCAAGATCTTCAAGCGCAAGCTGCGCGAGCCCTGGTGGGAGGGGCGCGAGCGCCGGATCTGAACCCTCAGGGGGTGACTATCCCGAACCAGAGGTCGAACCGGTCCAGCACCGAGAGCAGCCGGCCCAGGGCCGCCTCACCCGGTTGGCCCGCCGCGACGTCCTTGAGGTCCGCGGCGCCCATGACGAGGTCAATCAGCTGGTCGCGCGTCAGGCGGACGGCCGGCGCCCCCTCCCCCTCCCGGTGATGCAGGACGGCGTTCTCCACCCTGAGGGTGAAGGCGCCCTCCCCGTCCGGGAAGACGAGGGTCAGGTCCAGCTCCATCTCCCCGGCCGCCTCGCCGTTCAGGCGGACCGAGAGGCTGTCGAGCAGGCTCTCGGCCGGCAGGTTGCGAAGCTGGCCGCCCGCCGCCTGCCGGGGCGTTTCGGAAGCCGGTATCGGGGTCCTGAGCTCCTGGGCGCCGGTCAGGTAGAAGTCGCGCCAGGGCCCGGACTCAGACTGATAGCCCATCTGCTCCAGGAGGTCGGCCTGGAGGTTGCGGGCCTCGGCATTGGCGGGATCGGCGAACACCAGGTGGTTCAGCACCTGGGCCGCCCAGCGATAGTCGCCCTCCGCCTGCGCCCGGCGGGCCTCGGCCAGTACCGCCCCCGCCCCGCCCATGGCCTGGACATACCGGCGCCCCGCCTCGACCGGCGGATGGGGATTGAGGTTGGCGGGGTTGCCGTCGAACCAGCCCAGATAGCGCTGGTAGACCGCCTTGGCGTTGTGGCTGACCGTTCCGTAGAAGCCGCGGGTGTACCACTCCGACGCCAGGGTCGGGGGCAGCCGCAGGACCTCGGCGATCTCCGGCGCGTTCAGGCCATGGTTAGCCAGGCGCAGGGTCTGGTCGTGGATGAACTTGTAGAGGTCGCGCTGCTTGCGCAGGAAGACGTCGATCTGCGGCCCGCCCCAGCGCGGCCAGTGATGGCTGGCGAACATGACGTCGGAGTCGGCGCCGAACAGGTCCCGCGCCTCGTCGATGTAGCGGCTCCAGGACTTGGAATCCCTCACCTGCGCGCCCCTCGGGGTGTAGATGTTGTGCAGGTGACAGGTGCAGTTCTCGGCCATGCAGAGGGCGCGGAACTTCGGGAAGAAGAAGTTCATCTCGGCCGGCGCCTCGGCGTCGGGCGTGACCTGGAAGACGATCTCCACTCCGTCCACGACCAGGCGTTCGCCCGTGCGGGTGATGGAGACCGTGGGCGGGACCAGGGCCACCTTTCCGCCGGACACGCCCTTGCCCAGGCCGGAGTCCACGTGGCCGCGGGGATCCTTGGGCAGGAGGGCGCCGTACATGTAGGTGGCGCGCCGGCTCATGGCGTTGCCAGCCAGGACGTTCTCGCTGACGGCCTCCTTCAGGAACCCTTCCGGCGCGATGATCGGCAGGCCGGCGGCGATCTCCTCCGGCGTGGCGACCCCAAGGATGCCGCCGTAATGGTCGACGTGGCTGTGGGTGTAGATCACCGCCGTGACCGGCCGGTCGCCCTTGTGGGCGCGCATCAGCTCCAGGGCGGTCCGGGCCGGGGCGGCCGAGGTCAGGGGGTCGATGACGATGTAGCCCCGCTCGCCCTCGATGAAGGTGACGGTGGAGATGTCGAACCCGCGCACCTGGTAGACGCCGGGCGTCACCTCGTAGAGCCCATGGCGCGAGTTCAGCTGGGCCTGTCGCCAGAGGGCCGGGTGAACGGTCGGCGCGGGCTCGCCCTGGAGGAAGGCGTAGGGCTTGAGGCTCCAGGCGCCCGGAATGTCGGCGTCCGGGATGGTGGCGATGAAGCCCCGGTCCGCCAGCCGGAAGTCCTCGCCGTCGTCCGGCGGAAGGCTGGCCCTGGCGGCCTCCAGGGCGGCGCGGGTGGCGGCGCTGGCGTCCTTGCGATCTGTGTCGGTCATGGGCGTCCTCCTGCCCGCCCCTTAACGGCCCGGAGCGCGCGCGCCAAGCCGCGGCGCTCACCTTGACACCCCGCCGGCGGCCCCGCCCTATCCTCCAAGGAGGGTCCCCCCATGCCTGATTTCGACATCCTCTTCCGGAACGCCAGGATCATCGATGGCTCTGGGGGGCCGTCACGCTTCGCGGACCTGGCGGTCGAAGGCGACCGGATTGCGGCCCTGGGGGGCCTGTCCGGCGCCCGCGCCCGGGCGGAGATTGACGCGACCGGCGCTGTTCTTGCGCCGGGGTTCATAGACTCCCATGCACACGACGACCTGCCCCTCCTGCTGGAGCCCGACCTGGAGGCCAAGGTCAGCCAGGGCGTGACGACCACGGTGAATGGGAACTGTGGGTTCAGCCTGGCGCCGTGCCCGGGGGAGCGGAACCGGCCTCCCGCCCCGCTGGGCGCCTTTACGGGGAACGGAAAGCACCTCTTCCCGCGCTTCATCGACTACCTGCAGGCCCTCGACGCCGCGCCTGGGGCCGTGAACTCGATCTGCCTTGTGGGACACACCACCCTGCGGCACGCCGTCATGGAGGATTTCGACCGCCCCGCGACGAGCGCAGAGATCGAGGCGATGTGCGCCCTCCTGGACCAGGCCCTCTCCGAAGGGGCGGCGGGCCTGTCGACAGGGCTCTACTACCCCCCCGCCCAGTCGGCCCCCACCGAGGAGGTGATCGCCCTGGCGCGGGTGGCCGCCCGCCATGGCGCGCCCTACGTCACCCACATGCGGGACGAGCGCGACGGGGTCGCCGAGAGCCTGGTGGAGACCTTCCGCATCGGCCGGGAGGCCGGGACCCCGGTCATCGTCTCCCATCACAAGTGCGCCGGCCGGAACAACCATGGGCGCTCCCATGAGACCCTTGCTCTGATCGCCCGCGCGGCGGAGCGCCAGGAGGTGGGACTGGACGCTTATCCCTACACGGCGGCCTCCACCTTCCTCGTACCGGCGCGGGCGGCGGCGACGGCGCGGGTGGTGATCACCGCTTCCCGGCCTCATCCGGAATGCGCCGGCCGGGAGTTGGCGGAGATCGCCGCCGACTGGGGATGCTCCGCCCTGGAGGCGGCCGAACGGCTTGTTCCCGGCGGGGCCGTCTACTTCGACATGGATGAGGAGGACGTCCGCCGCATCCTCGCCTATCCCGCCACCATGATCGGCTCGGACGGGATCGTGATGGAGGCCCACCCCCATCCGCGCGCCTGGGGGACCTTTCCCAGGGTGCTCGGCCGGTACGCTCGCGACGAGGGCCTCTTCAGCCTCGAGACCGCCGTTCACAAGATGACGGGCCTCACTGCCGCCCGGTTCGGTCTTCGTGACCGCGGGGTGCTGGCCGAGGGCGCCTTCGCCGACCTTTGCCTCTTCGACCCCCAGACCATCCGGGACGAAGCCGGGTTCGCCGCGCCCCGGACCCGCAGCCGCGGCGTACTGGGGGTCTGGGTCAACGGTCAGGCGACCTGGAGCCAGGAGGGTCCCACGGGGGGCAGGCCCGGCCGCGCCCTGCGGCTCCGGGTGGAGGGCGTGGCGACATGAACCTTGAAGCCGTCCGACTGGCCTACGCCGACGTCCCTGACGACCCCGCCCGTGCCCGGGGGCTCCCGGGCGTCGCCTACCGGGATCCGGATATCCTCGAAGCGGAGCGCAGGCGGGTTCTCCATGCCGGATGGCTTCCTGTGGCGCGTCTCGACGCCCTCAAGTCGAGCGGGGACTATGCCTGCGCCGACGCGGCCGGTGAGCCGGTCATCGCCCTTCGCGGCGCAGACGGGGCGGTGAGGGTCCTGTCCTCTGTCTGCAGGCACCGGGGCCTGCCCGTGGCTTCAGGGTGCGGGCGGGTCCAGGCCCTGACCTGTCCCTACCATCTCTGGCGCTACGGTCTGGATGGTCGCCTCCTGTCGGCCCCCGGGATGAAGGGCTCCGAGGTCTTTGATCCCGCGAGCCACAGTCTGCCGGAGTTCCGCGCCGAGACCTGGGGCGGCTTTGTCTTCGTCAATATCGACGGCGCCGCCCCGCCCCTCGCCCCGGCGCTCCAGCCCCTTGCCGAGCGCCTTGCGCCCCTTGGGCTCGACCGCCTGGTGACAGTCGACCAGATCGAGCTCGACTCGCCCTGGAACTGGAAGGTGATGGTCGAGAACTTCCTGGAGTCCTATCACCACATCGGGGCCCACTCTGGAACGCTGCAGGTCAGCCATCCCGGTCTCGGGACCTTCGAGGGCGACGGGTCGGACGCCTTCACCCTGCTTGAGAACCCTCCTGCCGATCCCACGGGAAACGGCTTCCTCGTGGCCGGCGTGTTTCCCGTGGGGCTTCTCTACGTGTCCGAGGACCCGCAACCGACCGCCGTCTGGTACCAGCTTGAGGCCCTGCAGCCCCAAAGCTTCAGGCTCAGGATTCATCTCCTGGCGGGACCAGAACTCGCGGCCCTGCCGGGTTTCGCCGAACAGATGCGCATGGCGGTCCTGGCGGTGCATGAAGAGGATATTCCCATGTGCCAGGGCGTGCAGGCGGGAGTCGCCTCGGGACGCTACGCGCCGGGCCCTCTCAGCCCGCTTGAGCGTCCTCTTTGGCGTTTTCACCGGCACCTGGCGTCGCGGCTGGCGGGCGAGTGAGGCCCAGCGCCGGACGGGCGGTTTCCTTTTCGCGAACGGGGCGCCATATGGGTTTGTGACGGGACGAAGGCCGCGATCGCGCCGCGCCCTCTGGGAGGAGAGACGAGTGCATTATTCCGAACTGAAGAAGGCCTGGGACGAGCTCACCGCGCCGGGCGCGCCCTTCGAGCTGGTGGTCCAGGAGGTCCGCGGCGCCCCCATGAAGGTCTACAAGAACGCGCCGCCGAACGTGCGCGCGGTCTGGCTCTCCACGGCCGCCTTCGCGGATCGGACCTACATCGTCTACGAGGACGAGCGCATCACCTACGCCGAGGCCCATCGCCTTGTGGCGAGCGTCGCCAACTGGCTCCTCGCGCGCGGCGTGAAGCGGGGCGACCGCGTCGCGATCTCCATGCGCAACTTCCCTGAATGGATGCTGATCTACTGGGCCTGCGTGTCCGTCGGCGTCACCGTCGTCGGCATGAACGCCTGGTGGACGGCCGAGGAAATGTCCTACGGCTTCCAGGACGCCCAGCCCAAGGTCGCCTTTGTTGACCCCGAGCGCATGGCGCGCATCGCCGAGAGGCCCGAGATGGTCAAGGGCGTCACCCTGGTCGCCGTCCGCGCCCCGGCGACGGATGGGTATGTCCCCTGGTCCGACGTCATCGCCACGGGCGGGGCGATGCCCGACGCCGAGATCGATCCGGATGACGACGCCTGCATCTTCTACACCTCGGGCACGACGGGCTTCCCGAAGGGCGCCCAGCTGACCCATCGCGGCTGCGTGGCGAACCTCTTCAACATGATGTTCTCCGGCCAGGCCCAGGCCCTGGCGACCCAGCGGGCCACGGGCGTGGCGCCGGACCCGAACGCGCCGGTCCCGGTTCCCGTCGCCCTCCTCACCACCCCCCTCTTCCACGTCACGGCCAACAACTGCGGCGCCTACGCCACCACGGCCGCCGGCGGGACGATGGTGCTGATGTACAAATGGGACGCTGGCGAGGCCCTGCGGATCATCGAGGCCGAGAAGGTCACCTCCATGAGCGGCGTACCGACCATGGCCCGGGAGGTCATCACCCACCCGGACTTCGCCACGCGCGACACGTCCAGCCTTCTGAGCCTCGGCGGCGGCGGCGCCCAGGTGCCGCCGGACCTGGTCCACAAGATCGACTCCCAGGTGAAGACCGCCCGGCCGAACACCGGCTACGGCATGACCGAGACCTGCGGCATCATCACGGCCATTGCCGCCGACTTCTTCGTCGACCGTCCGGACAGCGCCGGCCCGGCCATGCCGGCCTTTGAGGCGCGCTGCGTGGATGACGATGGCAACACGGTCCCGCTCGGCCAGGTTGGCGAGCTGTGGGTGCGCGGTTCGCCTGTGATCAAGGGCTATATCAACCGGCCTGAAGCCACCGCCGAGACCATCACGGATGGCTGGCTGCACACCGGCGACATCGCCCGGATGGACGAGGATGGCTTCATCTACATCGTCGACCGGAAGAAGGACATGGTCCTGCGCGGCGGCGAGAACATCTACTGCGCCGAGGTGGAGGCCAACCTCTACCGGCACCCGGCCGTGGCCGAGTGCTCGGTCTTCGGCGTGCCGGACGAGCGCCTGGGCGAGGAGGTCGGCGTGGCCATCGTCCTGCGGCCCGGCCATTCGGCGACTCCGGATGAGCTTCGCGAGCACTGCGCCTCCATCGCGGCCAAGCACAAGGTTCCCAGGTACATCTGGATCCAGAAGGAGCCCCTGCCCCGCAACGCCAGCGGCAAGTTCCTGAAGCGCGAGCTGAGGGATACGCTGAAGCTCGCAGACGCAGGCTGAGCCCAATGCTCCGTCGCGCGCCCGGCCTGGCGGCCGCCCTTGTCCTGACCTGCCTTGGGGGCGGGGCCGCGGCGGAGCCCGGCCAGCGCTCGTTGCCCCAGCCCGAGCCCCTGCCCCCGCCGGTCGTCGCCCCCCGGGACGTCGCCTATCCTGGCACGCTGAAGCTGCAGGTGGACGCTACGGACCTGGAGCGCCGGATCTTCCGGGTGCGGCAGAGCATTCCCCTGGCCGGGCCCGGCCCGGTCACCCTGCTCTATCCCCGCTGGCTGCCGGGCAAGCACCAGCCTGCGGCCCAGGTGGAGCACCTTACCGGCCTCGTCATCACGGCGAACGGAAAGAAAATCCCCTGGCGCCGGGACCCGGTGGAGATCTCGGCCTTCCATGTCGATCCGCCTGCGGGCGCCCGGTCTCTGGAGCTGGAGTTCCAATTCGTCTCGGCCAACACCCCGGGACAGGGCCGGATGGTCATGACCCCGGCCATGATGAACGTGCAGTGGAACAGCATGGCCCTCTACCCCGCCGGCTGGTTCACCCGGCGCATTCCGATCGAGGCCAGCATCCGCCTGCCCGAGGGTTGGGGCTACGGCGTCGCCCTGGATGCGGCCTCCACACGGGACGGGGTGGTCACCTTCCGGCCGGTCAGCTTCGAGACCCTGGTGGACTCGCCCATGTTCGCCGGCCGCTGGTTCAAGCGCGTGGACCTGGACCCGGGCGGCCGTTCCCCGGTCTTCCTCAACATGGTCGCGGATGAAGCCGCCAGCCTGGAGATGACCCCCGAGCAGCTCCAGGCGCACCGCAACCTGGTCGTCCAGGCGGACCGGCTCTACGGCGCGCGGCACTTTGACCGGTACGACTTCCTCCTGGCCCTCACCGACGAAATGGGCGGGATCGGCCTGGAGCACCATCGCTCGAGCGAGAATGCGGTTTCCCCGTCCTACTTTACGGGTTGGGAGAAGTCGGCCCCGGAGCGGGATCTCCTGCCCCATGAGTACACCCACTCCTGGAACGGCAAGTACCGGCGCCCCGCCGAGCTCTGGACCCCGACCTTCAACACGCCGATGCGCGATAGTCTCCTGTGGGTCTATGAGGGCCAGACCCAGTACTGGGGCAATGTTCTGGCGGCGCGTTCCGGACTGGTAAGCCGGCAGGACGCCCTGGACGCCCTGGCCATGACGGCGGCGACCTACCAGAACCGGATCGGACGGACCTGGCGTCCCCTGGCCGACACCACCCTCGACCCGATCATCGCCCAGCGTCGGCCCCTGCCCTGGGTAAGCTGGCAGCGCAGCGAGGACTATTATTCCGAAGGCCAGCTGATCTGGCTGGAGGTGGACACCCTCCTGCGTGAGAAGAGCGGCGGCAAGACCTCGCTGGACGACTTCGCCCGCGCCTTCTTCGGCGTGAACGACGGGGACTGGGGAGTCCTGACCTATCGGTTCGACGACGTGGTCGCGACCCTCAACACCCTGCTGCCCATGGACTGGGCCGGGTTCTTTCGGGCCCGCGTGGACGATGTCGCGGTCCGGCCGCCGCTGGAGGGCCTGGAGCGCGGCGGCTGGAGGCTCGTCTACACCGAGACCCCGAGCCCCTTCTTCGTCGCGAACGAGGCCGACCGGAAGATTACCGACCTGACCTACTCCCTTGGGGTGGTGCTCAACCGCGATGGCGACCTCACCAGTGTGATGTGGGACGGCCCGGCCTTCCGGGTCGGGCTGGCCACGGGACAGCGGGTGATGGCGGTCAATGGCAGGGCCTGGTCGGCGGATCTCCTGAAGACCGCCGTGGCCGAGGCCAAGACAACAGGCAAGGTCGATCTGCTGGTCCGCTCCGGCGACCGCTTCCGGACCGTGTCGGTGCCCTGGTCGGGCGGGCTCCGCTATCCGCGGCTGGAACGAATCGCCGGCGCGCCGGACAGGCTGGGCGATATCCTCTCACCCCGTCCGTGACCGGCGATCCCGGCGACATCGTCGTTGACGCCCGAGGGCATCACTGCCCGGTTCCCACCCTGCGCCTGAGGCGGGCCCTGGAGTCGGCGAACGGGGGTGTCGTGCGTTTGCTCGCGGACGACCCCATGGCCCGGATCGACGTGCCCCACTTCATCCGGGAGGCCGGGCTTGAGCTCCTGGAAGGTCCCGCGGCGGAAGGACCGCTGGTCTTCCGGGTCCGGCGGCCTTACCCCGGGGCGGGCTTGTCCTCGAGATAGCGCTCCATTTCGGTGGCCAGCGCCCCGCCGAAGAAGATCGCCTGGACCGACCAGGACAGCCATATCAGCAGGATGACCACGGCCGTGACCGAGCCGTAGGCCGCCCCCAGGCCCTTGCTGGCGGTGACATAGACAGCGGCGCCCCAGCTGGCCGCCAGGGTCAGGGCGGCGGCCGACATGGCGCCGGCGAGAGACGCCCTCCACTGGACGGGCCGGCTGGACATGGCGAAGCGGTAGATCAGGGTGAGGGCCAGGACGACCCCGCCGCCTGCGAAAAGCCACTGGCCGCCTGCCCCAAGGAAGCTGACGCCAAGCATTGCGGCGACCACCTGGAGGGCGAGGAACGCCGCCGAAATCGCCGGGAGCGCCAGGAAGGCCGCCGCAAGCAGGCCCAGCGCGAGCAGGTTGAAGCGAATGAGGCCGTGCGGCGCTTCCTCGTCGTGTACGAAAGACAGGCCTGCAATGAGGGCCTTGAACCCCCGGTGCGCGGCGTAAAGGGCGACCATCAGGGCCAGGCCGCTCTGGGCGGAGACAGCGCCCGCCGGGGCATGGGCGAGCCGGCGCAGTTCCGAGGCGATCAGGTCGCGGGCGCTCCCCGGCATCAGGGCCGCCAGGCGCTCGGCCTGGTCCGCCGCCGCCTCGGGCGTGAGCACCAGGCCGTACAGCCCGACGAGCAGCATCAGGCCCGGAAAGGTCGCCAGCATCACGAAGAACGAGACGCCGCCGACAAACAGCATCATGTCGCGGCCCCAGAGCCGCCCGAGGCTGCGCCAGAGAACGCCGGCCAGGCCACCCATGCTAGCCGTTGAGCGCCCCGTTCGCCTTCAGGGCCGCGACGTCGGCCTCGGAGAAGCCCCAGTCCCTCAGCGCCTCATGGTCATGGGCGCCGATGGCCGGCGGCGGCCCCTGGATGGCGCCGGGGGTCTTGGAAAAGCGCGGCGCGGGCGCCGGCTGGGTCACCCCGGCGACCTCGACGAAGGTCTGGCGCGCGACGTTGTGGGCGTGCTTCGGGGCCTCGTCCAGGTCCAGGATCGGGGCGAAGCAGACGTCCGTCGCCTCCATCAGGGCGCACCATTCGTCCCGGGTCTTGGTCGCGATGACGGCGGCCAGCTTGGCCTTCAGGTCCGGCCAGGCGCCGCGGTCCATCTGCGCCTTGAAGGCGGGGTCCGAAATCCCCGTCTTTTCAAGGAGAAGCGCGTAGAACTGAGGCTCGATGGAGCCGATCGAAACCCACTTGCCGTCCGAGCACTGGTAGGTGTCGTAGAAGTGCGCCCCGCCATCGAGCAGGTTCGAACGGCGGCTTTCGGTCCAGGCGCCCGAGGCCTTGAAGCCATAGAACATGGCCATCAGCGAGGCCGCGCCGTCGCTCATGGCGCAGTCGATCACCTGACCCTCCCCGGTCTCGCGGGCCTTGATCACGCCCGCCAGGATGCCGAAGGCCAGATAGAGGGCGCCGCCCCCGAAATCGCCCACCAGGTTCAGCGGCGGGATCGGCTTGTCCTCGGTCCCGATGGCGTGCAGGGCGCCGGTGATGGCGATGTAGTTCATGTCGTGGCCGGCGGCGTTGGCGTAGGGCCCGGTCTGGCCCCAGCCGGTCATGCGGCCATAGACGATCTTGGGATTCCTCT
>JBJOJL010000037.1:0-19403 GCA_046046615.1 Pseudomonadota bacterium | reverse complement strand
GGAGCTGAGCATGGGCGAAAGGCTGAGGGCCAGGATGGAGGAGAAGACCATGGCCGCCGCGATTGCGACGGCCAGCTCCACGAAGAGCCTGCCCGTGAACCCGGGCATGAACATCAGCGGGGCGAAGACCGCCACCAGGACCACAGTGGTCGCGACCACCGCGAAGAAGACCTGGGCCGCACCCCTCTGGGCGGCCACCAGGGGCGGTTCGCCTTCATCGACGCGCCGCTGGATGTTTTCGACGACGACGATGGCGTCGTCCACCACCAGGCCGATGGCGAGGACCAGGGCCAGCAGGGTCAGGATATTGACCGAATAGCCCAGGGCGGCGAGCACGATGAAGGTCGCCAGGATACAGATGGGCGCCACGACGGACGGCACCACAGCGGCCCGCCAGGAGCCCAGGAAGAGAAGGTTGACGAGGGCCACGAGCCCCAGCGCCATGCCCATGGTGATCCAGACTTCCTGGATCGCATGCCGGGTGAAACTGGTGAAGTCGACGGCGACCTCCATCCGGGTCCCGGAAGGAAGGCTGCGATTGATCTCCGCCACCTGCTCCCGGATCCCGTCCGAGATTTCAAGGTCATTGGCCTGGGACTGCCGGGTGATGGCGATGCCGACCTGGTCCTGGTTGTTCGACCTGAAACTCCTGCGGCGCTCGTCGGGGCCTTCCTCGATGCGGGCGATGTCGCCCAGACGGACCACATAGGCGTTGGGGTTGGCGGCGCTGGCCGCGGCCGAAACCGGGGAGACGGCGGCCCCGGCCGCCGACGCGGTTGTTCCAAGTGCGCCCTGCTGGCCTGTCGCAGGCGGCGAGGCCCTGACGCCGGCGGACGGCGTAACCGGAAGCTGGGCGAACTCCTGGGGTGTCGAATACCCCCGGGCCACCCGGATGGTGAAGTCCTTCGTCGGCGCCTCAAGGGCGCCGGCGGGCAGCTCGAGGTTCTGCGCCCTGAGAGCCGCCTCGATATCATCGACGGTGACGCCCCGGGCCGCCATGGCCATCGGATCCAGCCAGATCCGCATGGAGTAGATCTGCGCGCCGCCGATTCCGACCTGCGCCACGCCCGGCACGGTGGACAGTCGCTCGATGAGGTACCGGTTGGCGTAGTCGGTCAGTTGGAGCCTGTTGAGCGTCGTGGACGTCAGGCTGATGAACATGATCGGCGACTCGTCCGCGTTCGCCTTGGCGATCTGCGGAGGATCAGCCTGGTCCGGCAGCAGGGGCGTCACCCGGCTGACGGCGTCCCTGACGTCGTTCGCCGCGTCGTCGAGGTTCCGGTCCAGATCAAAGGAAATGGAAATCCGGCTGCCGCCGTCGCGGGAAGAGGAATTGACCCGGTCAATCCCCTGTATCCCCGAAACCTGCCGCTCGATGACCTGGGTGATCCGCTCCTCGACCACCTCGGCGGAGGCGCCGCGGTAGGTCGTCGAAATGCTGACCACAGGGGGATCGACGCTCGGCAGTTCCCGAACCGCGAGGGTGAAGTAGCTGGCGATCCCGATCACGCAGAGCAGGATGGCTCCGACCGCCGCAAAAATCGGGCGCCGGACCGAGAGGTCGGAGAGCGTCATCCGGCCCTAGGCGGGGCGGCGCCTCCCCCCTTGCCGCCGACAGACGGGGGCGCACCAGCGGCGCGCACCGGCTGGCCCGACTGGATGCGGTTCAGACCGTCAGCGACCACACGCTCCGTGACCGCGACACCCTGAAGGATCTCGACCCAGCCATCCTGACGCAGGCCGGCGACCACCGGTTTCTGCTGGACGGTCATGCGGCCGGCGTCTTCCACGACGACGAAGACGGACGCCCCCTCTCCCTGGACCGCGACAGCAGACTCCGGAAGCGCAAGCGCCGAGCGGGTTCCCTGGCTGACGCCGACCCTCAGCATCATGCCAGGCTTGAGCCGGCCATCCGGGCTGGCGAACTCCGAACGGGCGGTCAGGGCGCGGGTACGCTCATCGATGCGGGTGTCGAGGCGGATGATCCGGCCATTGAAGACAGCGTCCGGCCAGGCGTCGACCCTGGCCGTCAGGGCCTGGCCTTCCTTGACCGAGGCCAGGAAACGGTCAGGGATCTGGAAATCGACGCGGACGGCCGAAAGATCATCCAGGGTCACGATCGCCGCGCCGGGATTGATGACTGCGCCTGGCGCGATGTCCGAAAGGCCCACCACACCCGCGAAGGGCGCCCGGATGACGCGGTCGCCCAGTCGCGCCTCGGCCGCACCAACATCGGCGACGGCGGTCTTCCAGGCGGCCTCATACTGGTCGACGGCTGCGACGGAGGCGTAGCCCTGCTGGCCCAGGGTCCGCCAGCGCTCATATGCCCTGCGCGCCTGGACCTCTCGAGCGCGGGCCTGGGCGAGGGCCGCGTCCTGCTCGTTGGTCTTGAGCTCCACAAGGACCTGGCCCTTGGCGACCTTCTGGCCGGGAGTGAAGAAGACCCGGCTGACCAGTTGGGTCGTCGCAGCGGAAAGGGTCACCGACTGGCTCCCCTTGGCGACGCCCAGAAGTTCAAGGCGCTCGGTGAAGGTGCGGTTCGTCGGGCTGACCAGGGCGACCTGGGGCACATCCCCCCGCGGAGCGCCCCTCCCCGCGCGGCCCGGCCCTGCCTTGCCCGCGCCTCCGGCGGCTGCGGCGGCCGGAGGACCGTCCTGAGCCGACCGACCATTGAACAGGAGCTTGAAGCTGACCACCGCCAGCATCAGCAGGATCACGCCCACCGCGATAGCGAGGAAATAGTGCCGTCTCAGCACGTGCGTACCTACTCCCGGGGCCCGTCGAATCCTGCCGCTCCCGAACGGCAAGGGAGCACGCTTCCTAAGCCCCGGCGTCCGCCGCGTCCACCCCCGGGGCGGCCTTGGCGCACAAGGGAAATTCCCCGCTGGCGGCCAGCCGCCAGCGGGAAGACGTCAGGCGTCGTAGCCCGGCATCTCGCGGTCAAGTTTCCGGAGGCAGCCGGGCCAGCCCAGCTTGCCGCCGATGCCGCGCCCCACCTGCCGGCGCACCTCCTCCTGGGCCGCCTCAGGCGCAATCAGTACATTCTCGCGGCCACAGGAGAGCGCCATGACCTGCTGCTTGCAGGCGCGCTCGAGGAAGAACATCCCGTTCCAGCACTCCGCCGCGCTCTCACCCAGGGCCAGGGTGCCATGATTACGCAGCAGCATCAGGCTCTTGTCGCCCAAGTCCGCAACCAGGCGCTCGCGCTCGTCGAGGTTGAGGGCGATGCCCTCATAGTCATGGTAGGCGAGGTGCGGCAGGCAGATCAGCGAGTGCTGGGACAGGGGCAGGAGCCCCTCCTTCTGCGAGGACACAGCCGCGCCCTGGTCCGAATGCAGGTGCATGACGAAATGCGCATCCTCGCGGTTCATGTGCACCGCGGAGTGGATGGTGAAGCCCGCCGGATTGATGAAGTAGGGCGTCTCCTGGAGGATGTTCCCATCCACGTCGATCCGCACCAGGGACGAGGCCGTGATCTCGTCGAACAGCATGCCGTAGGGGTTGATCAGGAAATGATGCTCGGGCCCTGGGATACGGGCCGAGATGTGGGTGTAGATCATGTCGTCCCACCCGTGCAGGGCGGCGAGACGATAGAGCGCCGCGAGATCGACGCGGGCCTGCCACTCCTCGTCGCTCACCTTGCCCTTCAGCGAAACAATGCCCGCAAGCGAACCATCAGCCATGGCGGCCTCCCTCAAAGGATTTCTGGCCGGAGGGTCGCCCCGGCGCTGCCAAAGGTCAAGGGCGGCGGACCGCCCCTAGGCGTCGGACCTGACCCGGGACACGGCGCGAAGCCAGGCGGCGTAGGCCTGGTCCGCCGCCTCCGGGGCGCCCTGGGGTGAAAGCCGGGTGGTCTTCGGCCGGGCCGAGGCGGCGTCGGCCGGGGTCGCAAACAGCCCGCAGCCGATGCCTGCGAAGAGGGCCGCGCCCAGGGCGGTGGTTTCCTCGTAGGCGGCCCGGCCCACCGGCGTCCGGGTCAGGTCGGCGAGCTTCTGGCAGAACCAGGCCGATCTCGACATGCCGCCGTCCACCCGGAGTTCCGCGGCGGGTCCGAAGGCAGCGGGCGCGTCTAGTCGCATGGCCTCGATCAGGTCGCGCGTCTGGAAGGCCGACGCCTCGAAGGCGGCGTCGGCGATTTCGGGAAGACCCGTGTCCCGGGTCATGCCCAGAAGACCGGCGCGGGCGTCCGGGTCCCACCAAGGCGCCCCCAACCCGGTGAAGGCGGGCACCAGGGTGACCCCATGATCAGGGCGGGCCTGGCGCGCCAGGGCCTCGACCGCCGCCCCTCCCCCGGGAACGCCCAGACCCTCGTTCACCCACTGCAGGGCCGCACCGGCGATGAAGATCGACCCCTCGAGGGCGTAGGTCGCCTTCCCGCCGAGGCGGGCCGCCACCGTCGTCAGCAGACGGGCGGAAGAGCGCGGAGCCGTTTCACCGGTGTTGAGCAGCAGGAAACACCCTGTCCCGTAGGTCGCCTTCATCTCGCCCGGGCGGATGCACCCCTGCCCCATCAGCGCCGCCTGCTGGTCCCCGGCGACCCCCCGTATGGCGACCGCGCCGCCCAGCAGCCCGGGAAGGGTGCTCCCGTAGTCGTCGGCGCAGTCCAGCACGCGGGGAAGGATGGCTCGCGGCACCCGGAACAGGTCCAGCAACTCGTCCGACCAGTCCTGGGCGTGGATGTCGAAGAGGAGGGTCCGGGAGGCGTTGGTGGCGTCCGTGGCGTGGACCGCGCCACCCGTCAGATTCCAGATCACCCAGCAGTCCATGGTGCCGGCCAGGAGTTCCCCCGCCTCCGCCCTCGCCCTGAGGCCGGGTTGACTGTCGAGGATCCAGGCCAATTTGGACCCGGAGAAATAGGGATCCAGGAGGAGGCCGGTGAGCGCCGTCACGCGCGGCTCCACGCCCCTCGCCCGCAGCGCCTCGCAGGCCGGCGCCGTCCGGCGATCCTGCCAGACCAGGGCGCGCCCGACAGGCTCGCCGGTCTGGCGGTCCCAGACCACGATGGTCTCCCGCTGGTTGGTGACCCCCAGGGCGGCGACCTCGGCGGCCGTGCGCCCCGCCATCGCCAGCACCCCCCTCAGCACCTTCACCGAAGCCGCGAAGATCTCCGACGCGTCATGCTCGACCTGTCCGTCAGCGGGATAGTGCTGCTGCAGGGGCTCGGAGAGGCTGGCGACCTCGACCCCGGAGGCGTCAAACAGGATGGCGCGCGTGGAGGTCGTGCCCTGATCCAGACTCAAGATGAAGGTCGACGACATGACATCCCTCAACATTCCGTTCGGCATGATCTATAGGTTATCGACCGGCTATCGCGCTGGCGGAGGACTGCAGGCGCAACGCCGGCGTTCCCTGTCAAACAGGCCACCTGCGGAGAGTTCTTGTTGAGCGACAGGGTGGACGAGATCATGTCCCTCGCCAAGAGCCGCGAAGTCGCGGATCGCGAGCGGCTGCTCATTCGCCTGGTGGACCTCTGCGACGGGAACCCCGAGGAGTTGCGCTCCGCACGCGTCCAGGCCCTGCTCTCCCAGGTCTTCTTCGACCTGGTCTTCCAGGCCGAGTTCGACATCCGGCTTCGGCTGGCGGAGAAGATCGCTTCTGCAGACTGGGCGCCGTCGGCCCTCATCAACATCCTGTCCTTCGACGATATCGAGATCGCCCGTCCGATCATCGCCCGAAGCCCGATCCTGAAGGACCCGGACCTCATCCGGATCCTGGTGGAAGCGACCCTGGAGCACCAGGTCGAGGTGGCGCGCCGCCCGGAGATCGGCCCCAAGGTCGTCGACGCGATCATCAAGGCGGCGAAGCCTGAAGTCATGACCGCCCTCGTCGAGAACGAGACTGCACGGGTTTCCCAGGACCACCTCTTCGACCTGGTCCACAAGGCGGAGGAAATCGCGGCCCTGCATTCGCCCCTCACCCAGCATCCGGGGCTGAACGATGAACTCGCCGGGTACCTCTACGCCTGGGTGGGCGAAACCCTGCGGAAGTCCCTGGCCTCCAGGTTCGAGCTCGATACCCGGGCGCTTGACCGCGCCCTTACGCTGTCTGTCACAGAAGCAAAGTCTGGCAAGACGCAAGGGGCCCGTCTCCAGACCATGACCCCGACCGAGACCGACGAGGAACGCAGTGACCGGCAACTCGTCACCAAGCTCGACATGTCGGGCCAGTTGAGGCCCGGCTTCCTTGTGAAGGCGTTGAAGGATCGCCGTCTGTCTCTCTTCATCGCCGGCATGGCCACCCTGGGTCGGTTTGAGGCGCGCGACATCCGAAAGGCCCTGGACAGCGACAGGCCTGAACTGCTGGCCCTGGCCTGCGCGGCTGTGGGGGTGGACAGGACGGTTTTCCCAAGTCTCCTCACCCAGGTGCGCACCCTGAACCATGGCCTCCCGGGCGGAGGAGCCGATGGCGACCGTCGCGCCATGGTCGCATTCGGAAAGGTCAATCCCAGCTCCGCGACCTCCGCATTCCGCAGGGCGATCGCGGAAATCTGAAGGACCGGACGTGGCCTCGCAGTCTTCGTCGCCTCCCCTCAGGATGGCCTTCCTCAGCAGCGACCGCTCGGAAGCCGAGGACGCCCGCCGTCGGCTCGAGGCGCGATATGGCGCTGCGCCGCTAGAGACGGCGGATGTCATCGTGGCGCTGGGCGGCGATGGATTCATGCTGGAGGTCCTGCACCTGCCCGTCGCCCGACGGGTTCCGATTTACGGCATGAACCGGGGATCCGTCGGGTTCCTGATGAATGACTTTGAGGAAGACGACCTTCCCGCCAGGATCGCCGCCGCCGAGCATGCCGAGATCCATCCCCTCGTCATGACCGCTGTCGACGCCACGGGCCGGCGTTTCTCCGCCCGGGCCTTCAATGAGGTGTCCCTCCTCCGCCAGACCCGGCAGACGGCGAAGCTCCGGATCCTGATCGACGGCACGGAGCGACTGGCCGAACTGTCGTGCGACGGCGCCCTTGTGGCGACCCCCGCCGGCTCCACCGCCTACAACCTCTCGGCCCACGGACCGATCATCCCCCTGGAGGCGCGGGTGCTCGCCCTTACCCCGATCAGCGCTTTCCGCCCACGCCGGTGGCGGGGCGCGCTCCTTCCCCATGCGGCGACGGTCTGCTTTCAGGTCCTCGAGCCTGAAAAACGGCCGGTCAGCGCGGTGGCGGACAACTTCGAGGTGCGCGACGTGGTGGAGGTCCATGTCGCGGAAGACCGCGAGGCTTCCATGACCATGCTCTTCGACGCCGGCCGCAGCCTCCAGGAGAGGGTGCTGGCTGAACAATTTTCTGTTTGACGCCCTGCACCGGTCGTTAACCGCAGCCTGTTAAGGAAAGACCGTCTCGCCACCTTCGGAAACAGGACCGCCAATGTCGTCCGCCAGCAACAGGCGCCTCCGGATCGACCCTGACGCCGTGGCCCGCGCAGAAGCGGCCCTCGCCGCCATGTCGGTGAACTTCGGGGAATGGCTCAAGGTCGAGATCACACGCCTCGACAACGCCATGTCCCTTGTCCAGTCCGAGGGACGCACGGACATGAGCATGGAGGCCCTCTACCACCGGGCCCATGACCTCAAGGGCCTGGGCACGACCTACGGCTACCCCATCATCTCGCAGATCGCCGGGACCCTCTGCCGGCTGATCGACTCCCCCGACAAGCGCCGGCTGTCGCCCCTGCCCCTCGTGAGCGTTCACGTCGAGGCGATCAAGGCCGCCGCCCGCAACGGGATCCAGTCGGACGAGAACCCCGTCGGCCGGGCCCTGGTGATGGAGCTTGAGGCCAAGGTCGCCGCGTTCGACCCCGAGACCTGATCGACCTACATCACCCGGTCCAGGGGTTCGGCGACATCACCGTAGCCCGCATCCGGCGGCAGGGTCAGGACCTTGCCCCCCGCCCTGTCCTCGATCCTCGGCAACACGGTCACCAGGGTCCGACCCTGTGCCCTTGCGATGCAATCCTGGGCGCTCGAGGCCTCCGCCAGCAACTGCACGTTCATCCGGGTCGGGAAGATCACCTTCCGGGCGCCGCTCTGCGCAAGGTTCAGCACCTCCCGTGGCGCGATCCACTCCGCATCCACTGTCTCCCGGCCGTCGCAGGCGGCCAGTTGATCCTCGGGCGCCCTGACCGCGTAGAACCAGGTGTCGAAGCGCTTGGGGGTCAGGGGCGGCGTGATCCACCGGGCGAAGACCGTCAGGGAGGTCAGGTCAAGCCGGACGCCAAGATCCCGCACCACATCCAGAAAGGACAGGTCGCCCGCATCCACCGCCTTGCGGATATCCATCGGGGCCGCCTCGCCGCGGAACATCTCCCCGTCAGGGGTCCGGGCCAGGAGGATCCCGGCCTCTTCGAAAACCTCCCGGATGGCGGCGATACGAAGGGGGCGCTGGATCTCGTCGAATTCGCTGAAGCCGAGGGCGAAATGGGACCAGGCTTCCGAATGGTCGCGCTCGTGGCTCTTGCCGCCCGGGAACACCAGGGCGCCGGAGGCGAAGTCGATCTGGTGGTGCCGCTTCACCATCAGGACCTCGAACTCCGGGGCGTCCCGGAGCAGGAGAATCGTGGCGGCGGGCTTGATGGCGCTGTCGGGGGCGATCTCGGTCATGAGGCGATGATGGGACGCCTTGCCTTCCGCTGGCAAGCCTCGCCCGGCGCTCAGGCTGACCGCGCGATCTCCGACGGGTCCGGGCCGAGCCGTTGGTCCAGCCGGGCGAGCAGGTAGACAAGGTCTTCCTGGAGCACGTTGAACTCGACGGCGTCGCTGCTCAGGAAGCGCTCAAGCATCAGGGTCTGGAGCCGCCCCCGGTCCAGGGGGCCGCCCTCGGATTCGAGGGCGCGCCAGGCGTCCACACCGGCCCGGAAGGCCGGGTAAAGCCGCATGGGGAGTTGGGCTTTCTCGTAGACCGCACGCAGTCCCAGCGGACCTGCGTCATGGATCATCAGCCGCGCCCGGCGATGCGGCACCTGGGCCATCTCCGCAAGACCGTGCTCGAGGAAGGCCATGTGGCCATTGGCGAGAGCTCGCAGCAATAGGGAGGGCGTCAGGCGATCGTGCTTGTTGAGATGCGAAACAAACCTTGCGGGATCACCGGTCAGGCCCGCCTGGTCCACAAGGTCGATGGTCGCCCTCTCGTAGGCGCCCAGGGCGATGGCCACGGCGATATCCGGCGGTATCTCGTGATGGCTGACCAGGTGGTCCAGGACCGCATCGCTGACCAGCCTGACCAGCTTCTCGGTGACCCCAATCGGCAGGGTCCGTCGATAGGCCACCGCGCTGAGGACCGACTCGGAGCGTGAGAAGCGTTCGACCACCCGCTGCAGGCAACGCTCGGGGATCTCGGCGTTGTCGTTGGCGCAGAGGGCCTCGATCGCCCTTTGGACGCCATGGTCGACAATCGACTCCGAGACCGCTGCGGGGACATGCGGTCGCTTGGCGATGACCACCTGCCTGGCCGGGCCTCCCAGCCGCACGATCTCCGCCAGGTCATCCTCAGTGAAGGCCGGGGAGGCCGAGAGGATCGGAAGCGCAATGCTGTCGACGTCGCGAGCCAGTTTCAGCGCGATATGGCGGGGAACCGCGGGGGAAGCCTTGAGGGTCACCGCCAGGGCCCGGCGCACCAGCTCGCAGGCGTCCTCAGCCAGGATCGGCAGGATCTCCTCGGCGGCCTTGCGGCCTTCTTCGGTCAGGCGCGAGCGATCAATGGTCAGGCAGACCTGCTCGGCGGCCTTGGCACGCTCTTCTGGCGTGGCGCCCTTGAGAATGGTGCGGATGACCGCCTCCCACAAACACTCCGACGCCCCGCATTCGGCGGGGCGCCCAAACCTTCCAGCGGCGTTATTAATGTCGCATCAGGTTTAACGAAAATTTACCGCCAGCTGGCCCGCGATTCGTGGGAAAACGCAGGCAAATAGGTCGTCCGGAGGATGAGGAAATGCTGCTCAAGGGTCTGAAAGTCGTGGAGTTCGCCTCCTACATCGCGGCGCCCGGAGCCGCTGGGATCCTGGGCGATTGGGGCGCAGACGTCATCAAGGTGGAGCGTCCGGAAGGCGACCCGATGCGTCATGTTTTCGCCGACACGCGCAACGCCGTGGCCGGAAACCCGACCTTCGCGGTCGATAACCGGGGCAAGCGCGCCATCGTCCTGGACATTTCACGTCCCGGTGGACGCGACGCCCTGGCCCGCCTGGCGGCCACCGCGGATGTCTTCCTCACCAATGTCCGCCCCGCGGCCCTGAAGCGGGCCGGCCTGGATGAAGCCACCCTCAGGAAGGACAATCCCCGCCTCGTCTACGCCATGGTGACCGGCTACGGCCTCGAGGGGCCCGACGCCCATCTCCCCGGCTTTGACGTCACGGCCTTCTGGGCGCGGTCAGGCGTCGCCCGGATGCACGCCCCCAAGGGCTCGGACCCCTTCATCCTGCGCACCGGCGTCGGCGACCACACGACATCCATGGCCACAGTCTCGGCCATCCTGGCGGCCCTCTACGAGCGCAGCCAGACCGGCGTTGGCCGGCTGGTCCAGACCTCCCTGCTCGCCACAGGCGTCTACACCGTCTCATCTGACATGGCCGTCCAGCTCGCCTTCGGCCGACTGGCGTCGAACCGGCCACGGACCGATCCCTTCGATCCCCTGGCCAACTTCTACCGGAGCTTGGACGATCACTGGTTTGTCCTCAACCCCAGGGGCGGCGGGGCTGACTGGAAGGCCCTGACCCGGGCCTGCGGCCGCCCGGACCTCGCCGAGGACGAGCGCTTCGCCAATGGTCGTTCAAGGCGGATCCACAGCGCCGAACTGGTCAAGGAACTCGAAACCGCCTTCGCCGCCTTCACCTTCGATGAGGTCCGGGCGCGTCTCGACGGCGAGGACCTCGTCTGGGCGCCCGTGCAGACCCCTGCCGAGGTGGTTGCGGACCCTCAGGTGGCGGCCGCCGGCGGATGGGTGGAGGTCGAGGACGGCGAGGGCGGCCACTTCCGCTCTCCTGCGGCGCCCGCGCGCTTCCCCGGCGCCGACCAGCCGGTCCGCCCCGCACCTCCGTCCCTGGGCGAGCATACGCGGGCGGTTCTGTCCGAGCTGGGCTACTCCGAGGACGAGATCGAGGCCCTCTACGCCTCCGGCTCCGCCGCCTAGCCGGATCGCGTCTCGGACTCCGGCCCGCCTTGGGCGCCTCCGGCATATGCGGACGCGCTGGCCAGGATCCTCAGCATCTCGGTCGAGAACAGGGATCCGCCCAGTCGACCGCCCAGCCCGGAATCGCCGCCACCCCCAAGCCCGGACGGATCGTCGCGGCCACCCAGGATCAGCGCCATGAGGGCCTGCTGCTCGCGCCGGATGTCTTCCTTGCGGCTGTCGGCGTACTGGATGTACTCGGCCTGCTGGGTCTGGACCGGCATCACGGTGATGCCGCCGGTCCGAACGAGATCGGCATAGACCTCCTTCACCGTCGCTGGCCTTCCGCCCTTGTAGAAGATGGTGGGATTGGCCTTGGCGGCGTCCGGGAAATAGGCGGCGGCGGGGGCCATGGGCTGACTCTCGACCGCCTCGATGAGCCGGGCGGATCCGGCCGGCCCCAGGAAGTGGGCGACGTAGAGTTCACCGGCATTGGGATCGCGCCCGATCCGCCCTTTCAGGTAGGCGGCGTTCTTCGAGGTCAGTTCCCCGGCCATGACGGACGCTGCATTCGGGTCAAGGCGCAGGTCCATGACCGCCTGGCGCGCTCCGCCGGCAACGGTATAGCGCCCCTCCCCGTCCTGGCGGATCTGGCTGGCGTAGGCGCCGTAGCCGTGGCGCTCGCCATGGGATTTCAGGGTGGCCAGCCAGGTCTGCTCCGTAAACTGGAAGAGACCGGCGGCGGAGGAAGTGGCAGCCCGGGCGGCAGGATTGAAGCTGCTCTCCCTCTGGGCGGTTTTCATCAGGTAGCCGGCGTCGACACCCGTCGCAGCGCCAGCGCGCTGGATGATGGTCTGGACCGCGGACCTGATTCCACTGATCGTCATGCCCGGAACATGCCCCGGTATGGTAAACGGTGGATTAACCCTGTCCGTTCACCGTCCTTAACAATCTATGAATATCAGTAGCTCTTCGGCAGGTCCAGAACCTGTTCGGCGATGTAGTTGCAGATCATCTCGCGGCTGACGGGGGCGATCCGGGCGATCATCGCCTCCCGGAAATAGCGCTCCACGTGATACTCCCGGGCATATCCCATCCCGCCATGTGTCAGCACCGCGGCCTCGCAGGCGGCGAAACCCGCCTCCCCGCCCAGGTACTTGGCGGCGTTCGCCTCCGCCCCGCAGGGCTTGCCCGCATCAAAGAGCGCAGCCGCGCGGAAGGCCATGAGGCTGGCGGCCTCGAGGTCCATCCAGGCCCGCGCCAGGGGATGGGCGATCCCCTGGTTCTGACCGATGGGGCGCCCGAAGACCCGCCGCTCGCGGGCGTAGTCAGACGCGCGCTTCAGCGCCGCCCGGCCCAGCCCCACCGCCTCCGCCCCGATCAGCACGCGCTCGGGGTTCAGGCCCGAGAGGAGATAGGCGAAGCCCTTCCCCTCCTCACCGACCAGGTCCTCTGCGGGGACCTCGAGGTTGTCGATGAAGACGCTGTTCGACTCGATCGCCCTCCGGCCCATCTTGGGGATCACCGTCGCAGTGATCCGGCTTCGGTCGAAGTCGGTGTAGAAGAGGCTCAAGCCCTCGGTCGGCCGCTTCACCGCTTCCCGGGGGGTGGTCCGGGCGATGATCAGGATCTTGTTCGCCCGCTGGGCCATGGTGGTCCAGACCTTGCGGCCATTAATCACCCAGCCGCTTCCGCGGCGCTCGGCCCGCGTGGTGAGGCTGGCCGTATCCAGGCCGGAGTCCGGCTCGGTCACGGCGAAACACATCCTGTCCCGGCCGTCGATCAGGCGGGGGATGGCGCGGGCCTTCTGGGCCTCGGCGCCAAACTTCACGATGGGCATGGGCCCGAAGATGTTCAGGTGGACCGCACTCGCGCCGGAGAATCCCGCCCCGGACTCCGCCACCGCCTGCATGATCAGGGCCGCCTCGGTCAGTCCGAGCCCGGCGCCGCCGAGTTCCGCGGGCATGGCCGCCCCCAGCCACCCTCCGGCGCACATGGCCTCCACGAAGGCCTCGGGAAACGCTCCGGTCTCGTCCACCTGGCGCCAGTAGTCGGCGTCAAAGCCGGCGCAGAGCCGGCGCACGCCCGCTTGAAGCTCCAACTGGGCCTCGGTGAACTCGAAACCACTCATGGCTGAACCTCCCCCGCCCCCGGGACAAACCGCGAGGGATCGAGTCGCCGGCCCCAGGGGCCGCCATCCTCCCCGGTCACCGCTGCAGTGACAATCTCCGCCACGAGGGGCGCAAGGAGCCAGCCATTGCGGCGCGCGCCCACCGCCAGGAACACACCCGACCGCGCGCTCCTCCCCGCAAGGGGCAGGCCGTCGGGGCTTGCCGACCGGACCCCGACCCGCGTCCTCCACCCGCTCGCCGGCAGGTCCGGAAAGAGCCGCCGGATTGCAGACCTGAGGCCCGCCTGGGCGCTGCGGTCCGCCGCCAGGTCTTCGCGCCCATCCTCCATGGTCGCCCCGGCCAGCAGGTCGCGGCCGGAGGAGAGCGCATAGACGCCCTCCGAACGGATCACGCCCGTCGGCCCCGGCATGTCGCCTCTGTGCAGGATCTGGCCCTTGATCGGCCTGAGGCAGGCCAGCTCCGGGGCCAGGCGCACGAGACTTCGGTCCATTCCCGTCGCAAGGACCAGGGGCTCTGAGAGCGCCCGGGCCGCGTCCGGCGACAGGACGCCCCTCTCGATCCGCCCTCCAAGGACCTTAAGGCGCGACGCCAGGGCCGCAATGGCGGCGCGAGGCTCGATCCTCCAGTCTTCCTGGCTTAGGAGCCCGCGGCTGAAGGTGGGGTTCACCCCCGGCGCCCAGGCTTCCAGGTCCGGGCGCGCAACCCATCGGGGACGAAGGCCGGCGGATGAAAGCCGCGTCTCGAGCTTGGCCATCCAGCCGTCCGGGCCGGTCGCCACCGCGCCGGACCTGTCCAGCGCCAGCCCCAGCCGGGTCGCAAGGGCCGGCCAATGGTCGCGCCCCGCCAGCATCAGCGCCAGGCTGTCGTCGCCCGGAGGGTCCAGGGCCGTCTCGAAGGCCGGCGCCAGCATTCCCGCCGCCACTCCGGAGGCGGTCGAGCCGGACGTGACGCTGGCGATGACCCGCACCCTCAGCCCCGCCTCGGCCAGCCGCACGGCCGTGGTCAGGCCGAACACTCCCGCCCCGACAACGACGACTGACGATCCGCCCTGCGAGTCCATGGCCTCAGGCGCCGGATTCCGGAGAGGAAATCAAGTGCGCCGACGCCCTCGCCCGACCTCAGACGGGCGAACCCGGCGGCTTCAAATCCCCCGAACCCTGTTATCCTGCCCCCAGGAGAAACGACATGATCGACCTGGACGCCTGGGGTCTCACCGAGGACTCCGCCCTCTTCTACAATGTCGACGGCATACCCGCGACCATCGGCCACCAGCGGTATCCGGGCTGCATGGCCTGGGACGAACTGCCGCCCCGGCCCTTCCGCGTGGAGTCCCTCCAGCGCAATGGCTGGATGATCGAGTTCGACGACTTCGTGAAACTGCTCTCCAACCGGGCTGGCTAGACCCAGGGACAGGCGCCGCTAGCGCGCCACCCGGATAGTCCGGAACTGTCCGGCCTGCTGCTGGAACAGCACCTGCCGCGTCGCTGCGTCCTGGACCTCGACCCCCAGCACCAGCGTGTCGTCGGAGTTCTGGGCCCGGATGGAAAAGCTTCGCCTGAGCTTGATCATGAGCCCCCGGTTGGTCTCCACCCCCGCCTGGTCAAGGGAATAGATTCTGTAGAGGCCGTATGCGGAACCGTTCCGCACCTCCAGATCGGTATCCCCGAAGCAGGCGGGTGTGGCGATGTGGCCGCCATTCATGCCGCAGCTGATGAAGGCCACATACGGAAACTCGGCCAGTTCGGCGCGCCGGGCGGCGGCGGCCTCGGCCCGGGCGCGTTCGGCCCGCGCCTGCTGGACGGCCACGGCGGACTTGCCGGAGGCTGCGCCGATCTTCTCGTCATCAAGGAAGGCCAGAAGGGCGCTGGTGGTGTTCCCGGTCGAGTATCCGGAGGCCTTCATGCGGGACATGGCGGCGTTGAACGCTGCAGGCTCGCGCACCCCGTACCGGTCAAGATACCGGACCTCGTCTGGACCCAGGACGGGCCTTACGCTCCGTGCAAACTCGAACCCGGCGCGGGACGAGAACCCTTTCTGCTTCCACAGCGTCTCGATCAGGTTGTCCCGCCCCTGGAGTTCATAGGCCTCATGGACAAGGCCGTCGCGGGCGAGGGCGCTCGAGAGGACGGCCGCAGTCGCGCCGTCAGTGACCACGGCCTGGCAGCGTCCCTTCTGGATGGCGGCGAAGAGCAGGTCCGCGCTGTCAAAGACCTCGTCGAACCCCTTGCCCGCCGGCAGACCCGCAAAGGCGGAGAAATCCGGACCGCTCCGATAGACCGAGAGCAACTCCCCCTGGAGCGGATCTGCAGACCGCAGGGCGCAAACCCGGCCGGTCTCGGCGGCCTGGGATCCGGAGGCGGAGGCAAGGGCTGCGATGGCGACGGCCAGGGCCGCCATGCCGGCGCATCGCAGTCTCGACACGGGAGATCCGGCGCTCATTCCTACCTCTCGGTTTTCGTCGCCGGGGTTTCCGGACGAGCCCTTCCAGGAGGCGGGCCAATCCGCAGGCCCACGATGGTCGCGGGATCACCCAGCCGGCTGCGGTTCACCGCCGCTTTTTCGGCCTGGGCCTTCTCGGCCTCTGCAACCTGGCGGGCGCCCTCGCGAAGAGGCTGGATCATGACCTCGGGACTGAACTCCACCACCTTTACGAGCCGACCCGCCTTGACGTCTTCCTCCACCCAGGCCGCCTCGCGGCCCAGGGCCAGGACCAGCAGGCGCTCATCATCGCTCTCGCCGGCGTCGGAGAGGGGCGGCTCATTGTCGGAGACCCATTCGCGCTCCCGGACCTCATTGAGCTTCACACCCGCTCCCGACCAGGCGTTGGCGAAGGCGGCAGGAAAGATCTGGGACCAGGCGTCGGGGATGTAGCTGTCCGCCATCAGCCGAAGGTCCGCGGCCGCTCGCTTTGAAATCCAGAGGAACTTCTCTCCGGGGGCGATCGCCCAGGCGCCGTCCAGGCGTCGCACCAGGGACTTTCCCGGCCGTCCGTAGATCGAGATCGCCATCGGGGTGTAGTCGGGCCTGACATTGATCGACAGCGGCGGGGCCTTGACGCGGCAAGAGGGGTCAGCGCTGGAGGCCTGGATCTCGAAACGCCCGGGAGCCATCAACGGCACGCCGTAGACGACAGGGTCAAAGCCCGGCATCTCGTAGTATCCGCCCCATCCGTTCGGCAGCTTGTACCGGTAGTGGGTATCGTCGACGACCTCGACCTGGAACGCCCGGTCGGCAAATCCTGAACCTTGTGGCGCTGCGACCTTCAGGGTGTAGGTGCAGAGACCCGGGAAGACCCCGACCTTGAGCCTGAGGTCGAACAGCTCCCCGACCGCAATGTCCGTCTTCCTGGCGAAGCTGTCCGGGCTTTCCGCGATCATGCGGGAAAGGTCCGCGCGCGCCGGAGCGGCGAGGCCCGTGATGGCGGCGCAGAGGACGGCGGCGGCCAGGATCCGGCGCATTAGACTTCCCCCTTCGAGGCCAACCGAAACGCCAGTTCGGCCTCGTCCGCCACGAACCAGACATGGCGGCCCCGGTTGCTTTCGCGCATCCAGTCGCGGAGGGGAGCGGAACGCCCGGCGGCGGCGGAGAGGTCGCCCAACACGGCCAGGCCAACGCCGTAGTTGACGCATTTCTGGGCGATCTCGCCGGCCACCCCGGTCGAAAGGTCAAGAAACCCCTCCGGCAGTCCGTCGGCAGGGAGGGCCACCCAGCGGGCGCCCGCCTCGAGAGCCGCGCCGACAAGGTCGGACGCCCCGCCGCGCGAGGGGATCCGGGACAGCGAAAGCACGGGGACGCCAGAAAGATTTTTGGCCTGGAGGGTCACGCCGCCAGACTGCCCAGCCTTCCTTTCGGGAAGGTTATTCGCAGTGGTGAAGGATCGGTGACCGGCGCCGGACGACGCCGGGTCCCTGCACCACGACTTGGCGTGGCGGGCGCCCCGGCGTAAGGAAACCCATGCCCGTCATCGACCTTGACGACCTGCCCCAGGCCCTGCCCCGGCGCGGCGCCCTCACGGGGGTGGACGCTGGGGAAAAGACCCTCGGGGTGGCCTTCTGCGACGCCGCCTGGACGGTGGCGACACCCCACTCCGTGATCCGCAAGAGCAAGTTCACTGACGACGCAGCCGCCCTCTTCCGCCTGATGGACGAGCGAGGGTCTGGGACACTCGTGATCGGCCTGCCGCTCAACATGGATGGGACCGAGGGCCCCCGGTGCCAGTCCTGCCGGGCGCTGGGCCGGAACCTCCTGCGCCTGCGCCCGGAACTGGTCGTCACCTTCCAGGACGAGCGGCTGTCCACGGCCGCCGTGGAGCGCACCCTGATCGGCGAGGCGGACCTCTCGCGGGGCAAACGGGCTGAAGTGGTCGACCGCGCGGCGGCGGCCTGGATCCTGGATGCGGCGCTGGACCGGCTGCGGGCCCTGGACCGCGCCTGAGCCTTTTCCTTGGCTTGCGCGGGAAAGCCCCCTAAGACGGCGCTTTGATGAGCGGCGCCGAACACGGTCTGAACGAGGTCCTGGGCAGGACCTTTCCCTTTCCCCGCCGGCATTTCCTTTCCGTCCTGGACCTGAACCCGGTCACCGTCGCGGGCCTGCTCGACCTCGCGGAAGGATTCGTCGACCTGAACCGCCAAGCGGCGAAGACCCTCGACCTGCTCAAGGGCCGGACCCTCATCAACCTGTTCTTCGAGAACTCCACCCGCACCCAGAGCTCCTTCGAACTGGCCGCCAAGCGGCTGGGAGCCGACACCATCAACATGAGCCCCCGCTCGTCCTCGATCGCCAAGGGCGAGACCCTGATCGACACGGCGGTGACGCTGAACGCCATGCGGCCGGATATCCTGGTGGTGCGGCATGCGGCGTCGGGAGCGGCCTCCCTGCTGGCGCAGAAGGTGTCCTGCTCGGTCATCAACGCCGGCGACGGACAGCACGAGCACCCGACACAGGCCCTGCTGGACGCCCTGTCCATGCGCCGCGCCTTCGGCCGGATCGCCGGCCTGCGGGTGGCGATCTGCGGCGACATCCTGCACTCCCGGGTGGCGCGCTCGAATGTCGGCCTGTTGCAGATGATGGGCGCCGAGGTGCGGCTGGTGGGCCCGCCCACCCTGATCCCCGCCCAGGCCGATCGCTGGGGCGTCCAGGTCTTCAATGACCTGCGCCAGGGCATTGCCGGCTGCGATGTCGTGATGATGCTGCGGCTCCAGCTGGAGCGGATGGACGGCGCCTTCGCCCCTTCCCCGCGCGAGTACTTCCGCTTCTGGGGCCTGGACCGCGAGAAACTGGGCGCCGCCGCCGACCACGTGAAGGTCATGCATCCCGGCCCCATGAACCGGGGGGTGGAGATCGACTCCGACGTCGCCGACGACCTGACCATCTCGCTGATCCAGGACCAGGTGGAGATGGGGGTCGCCGCCCGCATGGCCGTCCTGGCGGCCCTGGCCGCCCGGCTGGACAACGCCTGATGCAGGCGATCTGCGTCTTCTGCGGCTCCAGCCCCGGCTTCCGGCCCGTGTACGCCGAGGCGGCGGCGCGGACCGGGCGCATCCTCGCCGAGGCGGGTCTGGCCATGGTCTATGGCGGCTCCAAGGCGGGCCTGATGGGCGCGGCCGCGGACGGCGCCCTGGCGGCGGGCGGCGAGGTCTTCGGCGTCCTGCCCAGGACCCTCGCCCGCAAGGAGCTGGAGCACGAGGGCCTGACCCGGCTGGAGATCGTCGAGACCATGCACCAGCGCAAGGCGCGCATGGCTGAGCTGTCCGACGCCTTCATCGCCCTGCCCGGCGGCGCCGGCACCCTGGAGGAGGTCTTCGAGATCTGGACCTGGGGCCAGCTGGCCATCCACGCCAAGCCGGCGGCCTTCCTGAACGTTGACGGCTATTACGACCCCCTCCGCGCCTTCCTCGATCACGCCGTGGGCGAGGGCTTCCTGCGCGAGGCGCACCGGGACATGCTGATCTTCGGTGACGACCCGGCCCGGCTGCTGGAGCAGCTGGCCGCCTACACCGCACCGGTCCAGGAGAAATGGCTCGAGAGGTTCCAGCTGTGACCGCCGGCGCGCACCGTCCCCTGGCCATCGTGAACGCGCGGATCGTCGATCCCGCCTCGGGACTCGACTCGCGCGGGGCCGTCCGCGTCCGCGACGGCGTCATCGAGGACAGGATCACTGGATCCGACCCCGGCCC